>NZ_MECL01000068.1 GCF_014596445.1 Streptomyces sp. CBMA29
GAGGTGGTCACCGGGCGGCACCGGCGGCGGGGGCTGGCGCGGTGGCGGTGGCGGTACGGCTCGCGGGGGCGAGACGGCGCCAGGCCGCGGCGAAGTGCGTGGCCGGAGCCAGGGCGGCGACGTCGGCGGCGTCGTGACCGGCTGGCTCGCCGCCGACCGTCGCAGTACCGGCCTTCTCGTTCAGCACCGCCGTCATGTCGCGGACCGCGTGCCAGGTGCCGCGCCAGGTGCCCGTGACCTTGGGCAGGACGACGTCCGCGACGGCGGGGGAACGGGGGCCGGGGCGGGCATCGGGGCGGATGTCGCCGGGGACGCCGGCCACAGTGGGCGATGGCTTGGTCACACGGATCACCCTACGGAGACGCAAGGGACAAAACGGACCCGCGATCCTTACGAAACGCGGACGGCACCGCTCCCGGGCCTCCGGCCCGGCGTCACTGTCCGTGGCGGGTGTCAGACTCGACAGCATGACCAGCCCCACCGTGCCCGCCGCCCCGGCCCCGCGCCGCCGGGTCCTCGTCGTGGACGACGACCCGACCGTCGCCGAGGTCGTCGCGGGCTACCTCGACCGGGCGGGCTTCGCCGTCGAGCGCGTCGCCGACGGCCCCACCGCCGTCGCCCGCGCCGCAGCCCTCCGGCCCGATCTGGTCGTCCTCGACCTCATGCTGCCCGGCATGGACGGCCTCGAGGTCTGCCGCCGCATCCGCGAGAACGGACCTGTGCCGGTCGTCATGCTCACCGCCCGTGGCGACGAGGACGACCGCATCCTCGGGCTCGAAGTCGGCGCCGACGACTACGTGACCAAGCCGTTCAGCCCTCGCGAGCTGGTGCTCCGCGTCGAGTCCGTCCTGCGCCGCGCGGGCAGCCCGCCCGCCCCCGCCTCCACCCCCGGCGCCTGGCTCCGTTCCGGCTCCCTCGCCCTCGATCCGGCCGCCCGCCGCGCCACCCGCCATGGCGCCGAACTCCCCCTCACCATCCGCGAATTCGACCTCCTCGCCTTCTTCCTGCACCACCCGGGCCGCGTCCTCGGCCGCGAGGAACTCATGCGCCGCGTCTGGGGCTGGGAATTCGGCGACCTCTCCACCGTGACCGTCCATGTCCGCCGCCTCCGCGAGAAGATCGAGGCCGACCCCGCCCGGCCCCGCCTGATCACCACCGTGTGGGGCGTCGGCTACCGCTTCGACCCGTCCGACGACCCCGCGGACGATCCGGTGGACGATCCGGTGGACGACGGGGACGCGGGCGCGGCTTCGGCTTCGGCTTCGGCTTCGGGCAGGGGGCACGATGCGTGACGTGGTGCTCATCGCTGCCTACGCGGCGGCCGGGGCGGGGGCGGCCGGGGTGCTCGGAGCGGTCGCCCTGCGGCTGCTGCGGCACCGATCGGTGGCGTTGTCGCTCGCCGTGGTCGCCGTCGTGACGGTGGCGGCGATGCTCGCGGGGACGCTGTCGGTGGCGTGGGCGATGTTTCTGTCGCAGCACGACCTGGGTGTGGTCACGACGGTGTGCGGGATAGCGGCCGTGGTGTCGCTGGGCGTCACGCTGCTGTTGGGGCGGCGGGTCGTGGCGGGCAGCCGCGCGCTGGCCGCCGCCACGCGGGCCTTCGGCGACGGCGACGCCTTCGCCGCTCCCGCGCATGCCCCCACGGCCGAACTCGCCGAGCTGGGACGCGAGTTGGCCGTCACCAGCGCCAAGCTGGCCGACTCGCGCCAGCGCGAGCGCGCCCTTGAGGCGTCGCGCCGCGAGCTGGTCGCGTGGATCTCGCACGATCTGCGGACGCCGCTCGCCGGACTCCGGGCGATGACGGAAGCGCTGGAGGACGGCATAGCGGAGGACCCGGCCCGCTACCACAAGCAGATACGCGCCGAGGTCGACCGGCTCAGCGGCATGGTCGGCGACCTCTTCGAACTCTCCCGCATCCAGGCGGGCGTTCTCGCGCTCTCCCCCACCCGCATGTCGATGTACGACCTCGTCGGCGACGCCATAGCGGGCGCGAATCCGCTGGCCCGCGAGCACGGTGTACGGCTCGTGGGCGACGGGGTCGAGCCGGTGCCGGTGGAGGTCGACGGCCGTGAGATGACGCGGGTCCTGGCCAACCTCCTGGCCAACGCCATCCACCGCACCCCCGCGGACGGCACCGTCGCCGTTTCCGCGCGGCGCGACACCGCTTCCGGCTCCGTCGTGCTCTCCGTCACCGACGGCTGCGGCGGCATCCCCGCCGACGACCTTCCCCGCGTCTTCGACACCGGGTGGCGCGGGACCGGGGCGCGGACGCCTCCGGCGGGGGCGGGACTCGGGCTCGCCATCGTCCGTGGCATCGTCGAGGCGCACCACGGGCGGGCCGCCGTGCACAACGTCCCCGGCGGCTGCCGCTTCGACGTCGTCCTCCCCGCCGCCCCCCTCTGACGCCCCCGGCCCTACCCCGCCCCTTCGACGGGCGTCAGCCCGTGCCTTTAGGGTCGCGCCGGCACCCGCCGCAGCAGCGATGAACGGTGCCCCGTGTTTTCAGGGGCGCTGGGGGCACTTCCCGGCCGAAGGCCGGGCGAGGAACTGCGCGGCCCACCCCCCACCTGGCCGGCTGCCCGAAGACAACCGAACTGCCCCGCCGGGGCGGGTGGTGACCTGCGGCAGCATCGCAGCTTGTCGCGCGGTTCCTCCCCCAGCTACCGCTGGGAGGTGCCCCCAGCGCCCCTAAAACACGCCCTGCGCGAAGCCGGCGCACCACGTCCTCGACCGTGAGGTCCCGGCCGGTCCGGTGGACGGGGCCGCGCCGGGTCGGGGCGTCAGCGCTCCGTAAGAACTACGCGTCACACCAGCGCGGGCACGTCAAAGGTGAGCGTGGCGGCGTCCGCGTCCAGCAGGGCGGGCACTCCGAGCGGCACAGTGAGCGTGGACTCGCAGTGCCCGAAGCCGAATTCCTCGACGATCGGCACATCGAGCCCGCCGAGCAGGTCGGTGATCAGCGCCCGTACGTCCGTGTAGGGGCCGCAGTCCTGCCAGGAGCCGAGGACGATCCCGGCGACCCCGTCCAGCCAGCCGGAGCGCAGGAGTTGGGTGAGAATCCGGTCGAGCCGGTACGGCTCCTCGCCGATGTCCTCCAGTACGAGGATGCCGCCCGCGGCGGACGTGCGGGCGTACGGCGTGCCGAGGTCGGAGGCGAGCAGGCTGACGCAGCCGCCGAGGGTGACCCCGCCAGCCCGGCCCGGCACCAGGGTGCGGGCGGTCGGGGAGGTCAGCGTCACGGTCTCCTCGGGGGTGAAGAGGGTGCGCCGCAGGTGATCCTGGGTGGGGCCGTCCTTGAGGAAGGTCTCGGTCGCCGCCATCGGGCCGTGCAGCGTGGCCAGGCCGAGCCGGGTCGCGAACGCCTCATGGAGCGCGGTGATGTCGCTGTAGCCGATGAACGCCTTGGGCGTGGCCGCCCCCATGGCGTCCCAGTCGAGCAGGTCGACCATGCGCTGGACGCCGTAGCCGCCGCGGGCGCACAGCACGGCCGCCAACGACGGGTCGCACCAAGCCTGTTGGAGGTCGTCGGCGCGGGCCCGATCGGTGCCCGCGAGGTAACCGGAGGGGTGGTCGTCCAGGACGTGCGGTGCCACGACGGGGTCGAGGTCCCAGCTCCGCAGGATGTCGAGGCCCGCGTCGAGGCGTTCGCGCGGTACGGGGCCGCTGGGCGCCACGACGCCGATCCGGTCGCCGGGCGCCAGCCGCCGGGGGCGGATCAGCGCGGGCACCGGCGCCCCGGCCGGGGCGGCCGCCTGCCCCGGTCCGTCTCCGGGCCCCCGTCCCACAAAGGCGTCGGCGGCGGAAGCGGAGGAGGCAGCGGCAGCGGCAGCGGCAGAACTCGCCGTCATGTGTGCAGCTCCAGCGGCGCGACACCCTCCGGTGCGAAGCCGAAGACCTGTCCGTAGAGGGCGAGTTCGGCCTCCAGACAGGTGACCATGGTGTCCAGGCGGCGGAAGCCGTGGCTCTCGCCTTCGAAGGTCAGATACGCGTGCGGGATGCCGCGTCCGGCGACGGCCTCCAGGAACCGCTCACACTGCACGGGCGGGCAGATCACGTCGTCCAGGCCCTGGAGCAGCAGGAACGGCACGTCTATCCGGTCGCCGTGGTGGACCGGCGAGCGGTCGCGGTAGCGCTCGGGCACCTCGTCGAGCGGCCCGATCAGCGACTCCAGGTACTCCGACTCGAAGTCGTGCGTCTCACCGCCCGCCCGCGACCAGCCGCGCAGGTCGAGGATCGGGTAGATGACGGTGCCGCAGGCGTAGGTGTCGGTGGTGGTCAGGGCCGCGGCGCTGGTCCAGCCGCCGGCGCTGCCGCCGCGGATGGCCAGCCGCGCGGGGTCGGCGACGCCTTCGGCGACCAGCCCCTCGGCGACGGCGGCGCAGTCCTCGACGTCCACCACGCCCCACTGCTCGCGCAACCGGTTGCGGTAGGCGCGGCCGTAGCCGGTGGAGCCGCCGTAGTTGACCTCGGCGACGCCGATGCCGCGGGAGGTGAAGTAGGCGATCTCCAGGTCGAGGACCATCGCGGCGCGGCTGGTGGGTCCGCCGTGCACCCAGATGACGTAGGGCGCGGGTCCCTCGGCGGTGACCAGCGGATTGCGCGGCGGGTAGACCTGCGCGTGCACCTCGCGCCCGCCGGGGCCGGTGAAGGTCCTGGCCAGGGCGTCGGGCACGTAGGCGGGGTCGACCGTGTCGTGGTGCGCGGCGCCGATGACGCGGGTGCGGCCGGTCTTGACGTCCAGCTCGACCAGTTCGTACGAGGTGCGGGCGCTGCCCGCGACGCCGATGACGCGGCTGCCGGACGCGGCGAGGGTCGGATTCCACTCGGTCCAGTGCCCGGGGGCGTCGGTGACCTCGCCGGTGGCGGGGTCGAGCAGGCCGAGCCGCAGGGCGCCGACGCCGTGCAGGACGGCGATCAGGCCGTCGTCGAGGGGGGCGAACCAGTGGTGGCCGAGTTTCCACAGCGCGTTGCCGAATTCCTCCTGGCGTGCGCAGAGGTTGACGGCCTCGCCGGTGGCCGGGTCGACGCGGTGCAGATTCCACCAGCCGGTGCGGTCGGTGGCGGCGAGCAGGGTGCCGTCGGCCGCCCAGCCGACCTGGGTGACGGATTCCTCGGGGCCGCCGATCAGGGTGCGTGCGGCGGTGAAGGCGCCGTCGGCGGTGACGTCGGCGATCCGCAGTTCGGTGCCGTCCCAGGGCATCGACGGGTGGTCCCAGGCGGTCCAGGCGGCCCGCGTGCCGTCGGGCGACAGGCGGGGACCTGTGACGAACCGGTGGGTGGCGGGGGCCAGTTCACGTACGGCCGCGCGGTCGTCCGCGGCGGAGCCGTCGAGCGGTACGGCGGCGGGCACGCGGCGTACGTCGGTGGGCTTGTCGCCGGTGAACTCCTCCAGGACGCCCCAGACCTCACCGCGCTCGCGGTGCAGGGTCAGGTCGGCCCAGCGCAGGCCGCCGCCGACGGCGCCGACCGGGGTCAGCGGGCGCGGCGGGGTCTGCGGCGCATCGGGGCGGAAGGCGTAGAGCCGCTGGTCGGCGAAGTCGGCGAAGACCACCAGTGGGGCGCCGTCCACGACGGCGCCCGCCCAGGGGGTGCCGCCGTATTCGATGACGCGGCTGCGGACGTTCCAGGGCGCGGGCAGCGGGCATTCCTCGGTGCCGTCGGGCCTGCGGCGGATCAGCGCGCGGCGGCCCCCTTCGGCGGGGCGGGGCGCGGTCCACCACACGTCGTCGCCGACGATGCCGACGTATTCGGGGCCGCCGTCGTGCGCGGCGGCCGTGGTGGCGTCGACGGGTGAGGGCCAGGCGCCGTGCCGGGCGGTGCTCCCGGTGGTCGTGGTCACGCTCCGGCCCCCGTTCCCGTGGCGCGCAGGAAGCGGTCGAGGACGTGGACGCCGAAGTGCAGCGCGTCGACGGGCACCCGCTCGTCCACGCCGTGGAAGAGCGCCTGGTAGTCGAAGCCTGGGGGCAGCCGCAGCGGTGAGAAGCCGTAGCCGGTGATGCCGAGCCGGGAGAACTGCTTGGCGTCGGTGCCGCCGGACATGCAGTAGGGCACGACGTGCGCCTGCGGGTCGAAGTGTTCCAGCGACTCGCGCATCGCGGCGTAGGCCGGGGAGTCGACCGGGGCCTGGAGCGGGATCTCGCGGTGGTGGAACTCCCAGTCGACGTCGGGTCCCGTGAGCCGGTCCATGGTGGCGGCGAACTCGTCCTCGGCGCCGGGCAGCATGCGGCCGTCGACGTAGGCGGTGGCGGAGCCGGGGATCACGTTGACCTTGTAACCGGCTTGCAGCATCGTCGGGTTGGCGCTGTTGCGGACGGTGGGCCTGACCAGGTCGGCCGCCGCGCCGAGCTGTTCGAGGAGGGTGTCGACGTCGTCCAGGGCGGCCTGGTCGGCGGGGACGCCGTAGAGCGCGGCCAGTTCGGTGAGCGCGGCGGTGACGGTGGCCGTGAGCCGGACCGGCCAGTCGTACTCGCCGATCCTGGCGATGGCGGCGGCCAGTCGGCTGACCGCGTTGTCCCGGTTGACCTTGGAGCCGTGGCCCGCCTTGCCGTGTGCGGTGAGTTTGAGCCATGCGGTGCCGCGCTCGCCCGCGGCGACGGGGTAGATCCGCAGGTCGTCACTGGCGTGGAAGGTGAAGGCGCCGGATTCGCTGATGCCTTCGGTGCAGCCCTCGAAGAAGTCGGCGTGCTTGTCGGTGAGGAAGCCGGAGCCGTAGGAGGCGCTGTCCTCCTCGTCGGCGGTGAAGGCGAGCACGATGTCGCGGGTGGGGCGGTGTCCGGTACGGGCCCAGGCGCGGACGGTGGCAAGCACCATCGCGTCCATGTTCTTCATGTCGATGGCGCCGCGGCCCCAGACGACGCCGTCCCTGATCTCGCCGGAGAAGGGGTGCACGGTCCAGTCGGCGGCCTCGGCGGGCACGACGTCCAGATGGCCGTGGACAAGCAGCGCGTCGGCGTTCGGATCGCTGCCCGCGATCCGCGCGAGTACGTTGGCGCGGCCGGGCGCGGACTCCACGATCTGCGGTTCTATCCCGGCGTCGGAGAGCTGCTGGGCGACGTATTCGGCGGCGGGCCGTTCGTTGCCGTCGCCGCCGCCGCGGTTGGTGGTGTCGATCCTGATGAGGTCGGACGTAAAGGTCACGACCTCGTCGAGTGCCCGCGCGTCCACGGCGTCGTGCCGGACGTCTGCCTCGGCGGTCCGCTCAGCCATACTGCTCCTCCACCGCTTGCGACACGAGTGTGGTGACCGCCTTGAAGGCCCTGATGCCCTCGTACATCGTGGGCAGCGTGTAGGCGACACGCCGCTCCCCCGTCCGCTCCACGCCGGGCACCACGGTGGCGGCCCCGGCCAGGTGAACGGCGTCGAATTCCAGCTCGACGGTGAAGGGCCCGGCCTGCGCGGGCTCGTGGCGCACGGCCAGCGCGGCGGCGTCCTTGGCGGCGGCCCTGATGTCGGCGGCGGTGCGCGCGGGCGGGCGGCAGACGGCCGCGTAACGCGACACGTAGTCCTTCACCGCGACGGTACGGGCCTGCGGCGCGTACCCCTCGGCGTCGATCCCGGTCCTGTCGTCGCCGGTCACCAGCACCACGGGGACGCCGTACTCGGCGACGACCAGCGCGTTGAGCCTGCCCTCGCTGGCGGCGACGCCGTTGACCCACACGCCGGTGATGGAGTTGGCGAGGTAGGTGTGGGCGAGGACCCCCTCGGTCCCGGCGCCGGTGTGGTAGCCGACGAAGGCGATGCCGTCCACGTCTCCGTGCTGGACGCCCTCGACCATGGAGAGATCCTTGTGGCGGCCGGTGAGCATCTGGGCGCGCTCGTCCAGCTTCTCCAGCAGGAGATTGCGCATGGTCCAGTGCGCCTCGTTGACCAGCACCTCGTCCGCGCCGCCGTCGTAGAAGCCCGCGACGGCGGCGTTGACGTCGGAGGTGAACATATGGCGGCAGCGCTGCCACTGCTCGCTGCCGGGCAGCACGTCGGCGGGCCAGGTGACACCCGTCGCGCCTTCCATGTCCGCCGAGATCAGGATCTTCATGTTGCGTCACGTTACGCGGCGGCCGGAGGGCGCACCAGGGCCGGGCCCGGCCTGTGGATAACTTCAGTGGTCCAGACCACTGAAGCGGACGGGGGAATCAGCCGGTACGGCCCGCCACCAGCCATTTCGACGGAATCTCTATGCGTGTCCCGTCCACCCTGAACTCCGTTGTCACCAAGGGCTGTTCACCGTCGGCCAGCACATCGAGCCCGGCGGCCCGGAAGAATTCGGGCAGCGCCGCGTCCGACACCTCCCCGGGCGCGATGCCGTGCGCGAAGATCGCCCCGAGCTTCTGCGGCGGCCCGGCGGGCCCCTGCGCGAGCCCCATCAGCACCGGCTTGGCCGCCTCCGCCAGCTCCAGCGCGAAGGCCCGGCCGCGGTGCCCGGTGAGCACCGCTATGCCGTCCGCCAGCCCCGCGCGGTCCTCCGGCTCGCACTGGTGCAGCACCCCGCGCATGTAGACGTTGGCGTCGCCGATCTCCTCGTGCAGCCGTTCCACCGCGTCGGTGTCCACCGCGTCCAGCCGCTGGTACTCCGCCGCCCCGTGCGGATCGTCGCGCCTGGCCCGGTCGATCGCCTCCCGCGAGAGGTCCACGCCGACCACCCGGTCGTACCGCTCGGCCAGGAAGCGGGTCTGCGTCCCGTTCCCGCAGCCGAGGTCCACCACCGGAAGGCCGGGGTCGAAGTACGCCCGGAAGTGGGGGTGGTGCTGTTCCGCCGCGAGCTCGGGGGCGGAGTCCCAGAAGACTCCGCCCGGCTCGTGGGGCGCGTCCTGCCAGAAACTCTCCCACGCCTGCTCATACCCGCTGGACACGTTCACGCGTACTCACCACTCCCCAGGACCGCGATCGTAGATAAAGGCAGAGGCACGGCCGCCGACCGTGCCCGCATCAGGAGCTACCGGACCGTCACTTCGGAGTCAACGGCCAGAGCGGAATCGACCGCGCCGGCGGAACCAACACCTCGGGCGGAATCGACGGCAGCGGCGGAATCAGCGGCTCCGGCCCGGCAGCGGCTGCTCGAACCAGACGGACTTGCCCTGCGCGAAGCGGCTGGTGCCCCACTCGCGGGCGAGCCTGCTGACGATCCGCATGCCGCGCCCGCCCTCGTCGTCGGGTCCGGCGCTCAGCAGGACGGGGACGGCGTGGTCGTCGTCGGTCACCTCGCACAGCAGCGCGCCCGCGCGCACCAGCCGCAGCCCGATCCGCCGGGTGTGCGCGTGCCGCACCGCGTTGGTGACCACCTCGCCGACCAGCAGCTCCGCCGTCTCCGAGATCTCCGCCAGGTCCCAGCCGAGCAGCGTCTCGCGGACCAGGGCGCGGGCCCGCGCCACCTCGCGCGGGTCCGGCTCCAGCTCCCAGGTCGTCACGTCGCGCCGCGGGATGCCGTTGAGCCGGGCCATCAGCAGCGCCACGTCGTCCTTGCGACCGCCGCGCGGGTTGAGCGCGCGGATGATCGTGTCGCAGGCGTCGTCCATCGACGCGGCCGGGTGCGCGGCGCTCTCGCACAGCGCGGCCAGACCGGTGCCGATGTCCTGGCCGCGCACCTCCACCAGGCCGTCGGTGCACAGGATGAGCCGGTCGCCGGGCGCGACCGGCACCCGTACCGTCTCGAACGGCACCCCGCCGACGCCCAGCGGCGCGCCCGTGGGCACGTCGAGCAGCTCGCTGCGGCCGTCTGCGGCGCGGACCAGCACCGGCGGGATGTGTCCCGCGTTGGCGATCAGCAGATCGGACTCGACCGGGTCGTAGACCGCGTAGAGGCAGGTCGCCAGATACTGCTCGCCGAGCCGCTGCGCCAAGTCGTCCAGATTGCGGAGCAGTTGGGCCGGTGGCATGTCGAGCCCGGCCATGGTCTGCACCGCGGTACGGAACTGGCCCATCATCGCGGCCGAGTTCAGCCCGTGGCCCATCACGTCGCCGACCACCAGCGCCAGCCGCGATCCGGGCAGCTTGATGCTGTCGAACCAGTCGCCGCCGACCCGGCCCAGCCGCTCGCCCGGCAGATAGCGGGTCGCCACGTCACACCCCGGCATCCGCGGCGCGATGTGCGGCAGCATGCTGTCCTGGAGGGTGTCGGCGACATTCTCCTGATACGTGTACATGCGCGCGTTGTCGAGGACGAGCCCGGCGCGGGCGGCCAGTTCCGCGCCCGTCACGCGGTCCATGTCGTTGAACACCGCCCGCTCGCGGTGGCGCAGCAGGATCATGAAGCCCAGCACCACATCGCGCGCCTTGAGCGGGACGACGAGCATCGAGCGGTTGTTGATCAGCGGGCTGATGTCGCGCTTGGGGAACTGCGCGGCGATCGCGTTGCCCATCGGCTCGCTGATCCGCGGCACCAGGACCGGGTCGCCGGTGGTCATGCACTGGAAGAACGGCGTCTGCGCGGGGAAGGGCATGGACTCGCCGACCGGCACGACGTCGTCCCAGCGGCCCGGTTCGTCGGTGTGCTCGACCGCCACGCGGTACCACATGGTGGTGACATCGGGCGGCCCGTCGGGGAAGCCCTCACCCGCCAGCACCTGCTCGCGCAGATACGTGCCCGCCACATCGGTGAAGCGCGGCACGACGGCCGCGCTGACTTCCTGAATGGTCCTGGCCAGATCCAGCGAGGTGCCGATCCGGCCGCTCACCTCGTTGAGGAATTCCAGGTGCTCGCGGACCGCCGCGTATTCGAGGTCGGGCGTCGACTCGTCGGCCGGGGCAGCCTGCGGCTCGGCCGCCGCGGCGGCCTCGGCGGCGCGCCGTCTGATCTGCCGCTCGGCCCGGCGCGGCACACCCCAGTCCGGGGTGACCGGCACGCGGTCGTGCTGGCTTATCTCCAGCACCGGATAGCCCAGTTCCAGCACCTGCGCCACGATCCGCCCGCTCTCCAGCGGATTCATGCTCGGCAGGATCTCCGGCAGTCGCTTGGCGAGCTGGTCGGAGCCGGGGAATTCGGTGTGCAGCGCGAAGCCGGGCGCTATCCGCTCCGAGCAGTCCGCCGTCCCCGACGCGTCGGTCTCCGCCACGTCGGGGTCGGTCACCGCGGAGGGCGTCCCGGCAGAGCGCGTCCCGGCGAAGGACGTCCCGGCAGAGGCGGAGGAACCGGCCGCGGAGGAGGCGTCGGTGGCCAGCACGAGCAGCCGCTCGGGGCCAGGACCGACCAGCGGGTAGGCCCACCACAGCACGTCCAAGGGGATGCGCCCGTCGCCGTCGCCCTCGCCGCCGCCCTCGCCGACGCCTTCCGTGCGCCGCACGCAGTCGTACAAACGGGCGCGGCCCGCCGTCGGGTAGGACCTGGCACCGGCCAGCGAGGACTCCAGGTCGGGCCCGGTGACGTCGTACGGATACGCGGTGCCCGCCGTGCCGCTGCCCAGGTCGGCGTCCGGGGGCTCGTCGAGGGCGCCGCCCACCGGTAAGAGGTCGAGCGCGTTCCGCCCGACGGCCTCTTCCCGTGTCCAGCCGAACAGCCGGCGCGCACCCGTACTCCAGTGCGACACCAGCCCCGCGGCGTCCACGACGATCACCGCGAGCGGGATACGTCCGGACGACTCCGGCGGTTGACGGCGGTCCATGGTTCGTCGGGCTCCTTCCCTCGGCC
The DNA here is from genome assembly GCF_014596445.1 of Streptomyces sp. CBMA29. Lineage (GTDB taxonomy): Bacteria > Actinomycetota > Actinomycetes > Streptomycetales > Streptomycetaceae > Actinacidiphila. Next base: position 11,618 of record NZ_MECL01000068.1, read on the forward strand.
CCGCGGTCCGCGGCCGGAATGCGGTGGGAACCGCCCCGGCACAAGATCTACGATGCCGTTGACCACGGTACGACCGGACCGGGTGCCAGGGGAGGGAAAGTACGAATCCGGGCGCACGCCCGCGCGCGAGCAACCAAACTGCCCGTGCTAGCGTCCAAACCCTCTGTTCGAACTCTCTCACGTCGGTGGAGTTCGACCCCCTCGCCGGAAGGGATACCGGCCGGGGCGCACCGCATCCGCGACCGGAAGAGGCCACGTGACCACCTGGCAGCCTGCGCGCTGGACCGCCATGAGGGGACCGGGGGCCCTTTTCCGGCGGGTCGACCTGCGCAATCCTGTCGTGGCCGCCACGGTGCTCGCCGCGGTCCTGCACGTGATCTGGGCCTATTTCCTGGCCAAGGACTCCGGCGACATGGCCGCGCAGTACGCCTGGACGGATTTCATAAGGGCCCACCCCTCCGCCTCGTACAACCTGTCCTGGTACGGCGGCATGCATCCCGCGTCGTACAGCATTCTGTCGCCGTACATCATGGCCGGGCTCGGCGTGCGGACCACCGCCGTGATCGCGGGCACCTTGTCCACGACGGCGGCGACGCTACTGCTGATCCGCGCCCGGATCAAGCGTCCGATGCTGCCCGCGCTGTGGACGGCGTTCGCTCTTTGGGGTGACGTGCTCTCCGGGCGGGTCACCTTCGCGCTGGGCGTCCTCTTCGGTCTGATTGCCACACTGCTGCTGTTCCCCACCGACCCGCCGGCCGGCGCGCGCCGCACCCCGCGACTGCTGACCGCCACGCTGATGGGCGCGCTGGCCACCATGTGCAGCCCGGTCGCGGGGCTCTTCATCCTGGTGGTCGCGGCGGCGCTGTTCCTCACCGGGCGCCGCAAGGACGCGTATGTGATGGCGGTCTGCCCGCCCCTGGTGGTCGGCGCGACCTCGCTGCTCTTCCCCTTCTACGGGGTGCAGCCCTTCAAGTGGTTCTTCGCCATCATCCCGTTCGCCACGGCCGTGGTGATCGCCCTGGTGGTGCCGCGCGAATGGCGCGTCGTACGCGTCGGGAGCTGGATCTACGCGGCCGGTGTCGCGCTGACGTACATCATCCCGTCGCCGATCGGCAGCAATGTGGAGCGGCTGGCCCTGCTGTTCGGCGGCACCGTGCTGCTGATCGTGGCCATGGCGTGGACCAGGGGCGGCCGGATGGCGCTGATGCTGTACCTGGCCTTCCTGGGCGTCGCGGGCTGGCAGATCTCCAAGCCCGTGGTGGACCTGGTGAACACCTCGGCGCCCGCGTCCACGGTCGAGCACGCGGCGCCGCTGATCGCGCAGCTCACCAAGGTGCGCGCGGACAAGGGCCGGGTCGAGGTCGTACCGCTGCGCTCGCACTGGGAGGCGTCGGGCCTGGCCCCGCACGTCAACCTGGCGCGCGGCTGGAACCGGCAGGCGGACGTCGAGCGCAATCCGCTCTTCTACGACGGCACGCTGACCGCGGAGACCTACCGGCAGTGGCTCCAGCGCTGGAGCGTCGGATACGTGGTACTGCCGTCCGACACTCCGGACGGCGCGGCGGTGGCCGAGGCGAAGATCGTGGCGGCGGGCCAGAACTGGCTGACGCCGGTCTGGCACGACGACTACTGGAAGCTCTACAAGGTCGCGAACGCCGATCCGCTGGCCGATCCGCCCGCGATCGTGGACGAGGCGAGCCCGGCCGAGCTGACCGTGACGATGCCGACCAGCGGCTCGGTGATCCTGCGCATTCCGTGGTCGCCGGTGCTGGGCATCGAGGGCGCCAACGACAACAAGCACGGCTGTCTCATCCAGGACGGCGACTGGACGCGGCTGTACGCGCCCTCGCCCGGCACGTACCGGATCGGCGGCACGTACGCGCTGATCCGTGGCACGCAGTGCAACAAGGACGACGTGGACGGCAGCGGCAGGCCGGTCCGCACGACACCGGCCCGGCGCTGACCGGCCAGCTGTCTGAACCGCCGGCCGGCCGAACCGCCGACTGTGCTGTACGACCGACTGTGCTGTACGACCGGCCGGCCGACCGGCGCTCGACAGCCCCGGTGTCCGGGAACGACAACGGGCGGTGACCCTCACTCTTTTGGAGGAGGGTCACCGCCCGTTCCGTACGGCGGTGCATACGACCGCGCGTCCGCGGCGGGTACGGCGGCGGCGCTGTTCCAGTCGGTGTGGCCTAGTCGGCGTGGCCTAGTCGGCGTGTCCGAGCTGGAGGTCCCGCTCGGTCCTGCCGCCGCCCGCGACCTGGAGGACGGTGGCGACGGGCGGGTAACCGGCGGCGATCACCGTGTACTCACCGGCGGCGAGGTCCACGAAGCGGAAGTGCCCGTCGGGGCCGGTGGTGACCGAGTCCACGACATTGCCCGCCGCGTCCAGCAGCGTGACCCGCGCGTCCTCGACCAGCCGCCCGCCGGGGGCACGAACGGTCCCGCGCAGCACCGCGCCGCCCGCCAACTCCACGTCCTGCCGGGTCTCCCGCGACGCCTGCACCGACACCGGCAGCGCCGCGGGCCTGAAGGCGGGCGCGCTGGCCGCCAGCGTGTACTCGCCCGCCACCAACTCGCTCAGTACGTAAGCGCCTTCGCGTCCGCTGCGGGAGGTGGCCACGACGTCGCCGCGGATGTCGGTCAGCGTCACGATGGCGTCCCTGACCGGGGTGCCGTCCGCGGTGCGCACGGCGCCCGCCAGGCGTCCGGCGCCGCCGAGCACCACGTCGAGTTCGACCGGTCGGTCGGCGACGGTGATACTGACGGCCTGCGGCTGGTGGCCGCCCGCGGCGGCGATCAGCACATAGCTGCCGCTGCCCGGGGTGCTCAGCGCGTACCGCCCGTCCTCGGCGGTCGCGCCGCGGCCGATCTGCCGTCCCGTGACGTCGATCAGGGTGAGCGCGGCGCGGCCGACCGAACTGCCGTCGGAGTGCTGGACGGTGCCGCACACGGGCACACCGCCCGCGTAGCTCTTACGGGCGCCCGGCACGGCCGGGTCGGTCACGGTGAAGCCGGGCGCGCCGTCGGCGCCGGTGAGGGTGTCCGTGGCGGTGTCGCCGTCGTACGTGGTCGTCGGGGAAGCGGGGCCGTGCTGGGTCACCAGGGGTTTCTCCTTGAGGAGGAAGGCGAAGAGGAAGCCGAGCGCGAGCACCGGCACCAGGTAGAGGAAGATCCGCGGCATGGCCTCGGCGTACGCGTTGACGTAGCCGTCGCGCACGGACGCGGGGAGGGTGCGGACCAGTTGGGGGGTGACCGACTGCGCGTCGGGCAGGTGGGCGCCCTTGGGGAGTTCGACCGCGAGGCGCTTGGCGAGGCGGTCGGCGAAGAGCGTGCCGAAGACGGCCGCGCCGACCGAACCACCGATCTGCCGGAAGTAGTTGTTGGCGCTGGTGGCCGCGCCGATGTCGGAGGGGCGGACCGAATTCTGCACGGCGAGCACCAGCACGGGCAGCATCAGGCCGATGCCGAGGCCGAGTACGGCCATGTAGACGCTGTACTCGGCCTGCGGGGTGTCGGCGTCCATCAGCGACAGCAGGTACATGCCGGCCGTCGACAGGGCGCCGCCGACGATCGGGAAGATCTTGTAGCGCCCTGTCCTGCTGATCAACTGCCCGCCGACGACGGAGGCGAGGACGACGCCCATCATCATCGGCAGCATAAGGAGCCCTGATCCGGTGGCGCTCGCGCCGTCGACCATCTGGAGGAAGGTCGGCAGATAGCTGGCGGCGCCGAACAGGGCGACGCCGACGATCCCGCCGATCAGGGCGGTGGTGTTGAAGACTCCGTCGCGGAACAGCCGCAAGGGGATGACCGGTTCTGCGGCGAACCGCTCGACGAGTACGAAGAGCAGCGCGCTGACCACGGCTCCGGCGCCGAGGCCGAGGATCTCCCGGGACTGCCAGCCGTACTTGGAGCCGCCCCAGGTGGTGACGAGCACCAGGCAGGTGGAGCCGACGGCGAGCAGCAGGGCGCCGAGCACGTCGAGGCGGGGCCGGACGGCGGGCTTGGGGAGTTTCAGCACGAGGCTGATCACGACGAGGGTGACCAGGCCGAAGGGCACGTTGATCGAGAAACACCAGCGCCAGGAGGCGTGGTCGGTGAAGAAGCCGCCGAGCAGCGGTCCCGCGACCGACGCGAGGCCGAAGGCTGCGCCGATCAGACCCATGTAGCGGCCGCGTTCGCGCGGCGGCACGATGTCGGCCATGATCGCCTGCACGCCGATCATCAGTCCGCCGCCGCCGATGCCCTGGATGGCGCGGAAGGCGATCAGTTCGTCCATGGTGCGCGACCAGGCGGCCAGCGCGGAGCCGATGACGAAGGTCATGATGGCGAACTGGAAGACGATCTTGCGGCCGAAGAGGTCGCCGAGCTTGCCGTAGATCGGCAGTCCGATGGTGGACGCCAGCAGGTAGGCGGTGACGACCCAGGACATTTTGTCGAGGCCGTGCAGCTCGCCGACGATCTTCGGCAGGGCGGTGGCCACGATCATCTGGTCGAGCGCGGCCAGCAGCAGCGCCAGCATCAGGCCGAGGAAGACCAGGCGGACCCGGCGCGGTGTGAGGTCGACCGCGGCGCCGTTGCCGCCGGGCGGTCCCGCGACGCCGCCGCCCGCCTCCTCGGCCGCGCCCCCGGTCCCCTCCCCCGGCCGTTCGTCGTCCACGGCCGCCGGACGCTCGATCAGCGTGCTGCCACCCACTGCCACTCCCCTCGTCGCGCCTGACTGGCCACCGTTTCCCGCATTAAGCGACAACGACGAGCAAGCGCGACGATTCTCAGGAAGTACGCGAAACCACCCGTATCAGTGAACGATCACGAAACCGGCGGCACCGTAAGGGGCTTCGCTCCCCCTCACTTCACTCCCCTCACTTCACTCAGCTCAGCCTCACTCCCCTCACTCAGCTACAGCCTCACTTCTTCTCGATGTCGGCGGCCAGCGAGGCGAGCAGCGCGTCGTAGATACGGCCGAGGCCCTTGGGCGCGAAGGTGCACTCGAAGAAGCCGCCGACGCCGCTCGCGCCCTGCCAGGTGGTGACGACGACGACCTTGCTGCGGCCCTCGCCCGACGGGGTGACCGTCCAGGTGTTCACGAGCGTCGAATTGCGGTCGGTCTCGACCAGCGTGTCCGCGGCGGGCGCGGAGACGTCGAAGAGGCAGTCGCGGATCCGCTTGCTGGTGGCCTGGAGCTTCCAGTGGACGACGGTGCCCGCGCCGTGGCCGCCCTCCCGGACCTCGTACTCGCTGAACTGCTCAGGGAGCACCCGGCCGCGGGTGCCCGCGTAGTCGGCGAGGGCGCCGTACACCCGCTCCGGCTCCGCGTCGACGATCCGCTCCGTGGTGGCCTCGACCAGCGCCATGACTTCTCCTCAGGTCCGTGCCAGGTCGCGCGCCTTCCCTGCGCGCCGTACAAGCCAACCACACGCGTTTATCGAATCTGTGTTCTATTGTGGACGGACGGGCGACCGGAGACGGCCGGCCGGAAACGACCGGAGGAGGGCGCGATGCGCTGGGACCATCTGAGCGGCGACGACGCGGCGGCCGGTGGCGCGCCCGCGCTCTTCGGCGCCGACGCGGTCACCCGGACCTTCGACACGCCGGGCTTCCGCGGCATCACCTTCCACGAGATACGGGCGAAGTCGATCATCAACCGGGTGCCGGGGGCGTCCCGGATGCCCTTCGAGTGGACGGTCAATCCGTACCGCGGGTGCAGCCACGCCTGTGTGTACTGCTTCGCGCGCAAGACGCACAGCTATCTCGATCTCGACACCGGGATCGACTTCGACTCGCAGATCGTGGTGAAGACCAACGCGCCGGAGCTGCTGCGCCGGGAGCTGGCGTCGGCGCGCTGGCAGGGCCAGCACATCGCGATGGGCACGAACGTGGACTGCTACCAGCGCGCGGAGGGCCGGTATCAGTTGATGCCCGGCATCATCGCCGCGCTGCGCGACCGCGCCAACCCCTTCTCGATCCTCACCAAGGGCTCGTTGATCCTCCGCGACCTGGAACCGCTGCGGCAGGCCGCCGGCGTCACCGATGTGTCCATCGCCCTGTCGGTCGGCTTCACCGACGGCGAGCTGTGGCGCGGCGTGGAGCCGGGTACGCCTTCCCCCGAGACCCGGCTGGCGGTCTGCCGCACCCTGCGGGCGAACGGGCTGCCGCCCACCGTGCTGATGGCGCCCGTCCTGCCCTTCCTCAGCGACTCCCCCGAGCAGTTGCGGGCCACCGTCCGCGCCATCGCCTCGGCGGGCGCCGCCTCGATCACGCCCCTGGTCCTCCATCTGCGGCCGGGCGCCCGCGAGTGGTACATGGCGTGGCTCGGCCGGCACCACCCGCGTCTCGTACGGCGCTACGAGACGATGTACGCGGGCGGCGCGTACGCCCCGACGTGGTACCAGCGCCGGGTCACCCGCCAAGTCCACGAATTCGCCACGGAGTTCGGCTGCGGGCCCGCGCATCGCGAAGGCACCCGGCGCTTCCGGAAGCCGGGCGAGGCGGAGCCCGAGGGGGTGCCCGCGGCACGGCCCACGGTCGAGCCCGCCGCCGGAACCACCCAGCTCACGCTGTTGTGATCCCCGAGCGCGGGACACGTCTTAGACGTCAGCCAGCGCCGCGTAGGCGGCCGGGGCCAGTGGCGGGTGGGCGGTCGCGGCGCGCAGCGCGTGCCGGGCGGCGGGAGGCGCCTCCCGCGCGCACAGTGTGCCCAGGCCCTCCACGCAGGCCAGCGCGATGCGTTCGTGGGGCGCGGGGTTCGGCCCGGCGAGCAGCCGCTCCAGGGTGACGGTGAGCGCCGGTACGGCCTCGGGCGCACGCATCCGTACCAGGAGGCGGATAGCGGGCAGCGCGTACGCGACACGCAGTTCGTTGGTGGCCAGCGCGGCGGCCGCCCGCCCGGTCCGCGGGTCCGCCAGCCGCGCCAGCGCCTCGGCGGCGCGGCTCGCCCGCGACTCGTCCCGGTAGTTCAACAACAGCGCCAGCGTCTCGAACGCCCGCCGGTCTCCCGCCTCCGCCAACTCCACGGCCGCCGCCTCCCTCTCCTCCAGCGGTTCACCTGAGGCGGTGAGCTTGCGAGCGAGGCGTTCACGGGTCTCGACGTCCATCTCCCCACTCTAGAAGCCGAGTTGTCCGCCACCGGGCGTTTGAGCCGAAGCGCTCCCGTCTGCCCCGCTGGGGCCGGTTTTTCGCCCGCGCCACCGCGCTGGCTGAGCGCGCAGTTCCCCGCGCCCCTAAAAACCAGGCCCTTCGCCGGCGCAGCGCGCTTTTCCCGCGCCCCTAAAAGGCACCCACCTGCGCAAGCCGAACGGAGAAGGGGCGGGCCGCGCCGGAGGCGGGGGGCTCAGATGGGGGCGGCGCACATCACATGGGCACAGGACTGGCGGGGATGTTACTCGCCGGTTACGCTCGGGGGACGTGCACGGAGGTCGGTGACGCAGCCGCCGTGGACGGGAATTTCGTCGGTTCGGCATCATCGCGGCGCGGCCCCGGGACAGGGCTCGCCCCTCTCTTCGCGCGGGCACGCACCCCTGCACTTCCGGCCCGCGACTCCACCTCACTCCTTCAGCCGTGTGCGCGCGTGGCGCGCCCCGGTCTCCCCAGCGTCTGGAGTCACGCGATGGACCGTCCGTCCACACCCTCATCGTCAGCAACCGCATCCTCACCCCCCGCCGCGAGCGCGACGCCCCTGGCGACCGTCGCCGTCGTGGGCCTGGGCACCATGGGCACCGGCATCGCCGAGGTCATGGCCCGCGCCGGTCACGAGGTGATCGGCATCGACATCGACCAGAGCGCGGCGCGCCGCGCGGTCGCGGCGCTGGAGCGTTCCACGGCGCGCGCCGTGGAACGCGGCCGGAGCACCGAGGCGGAGCGCGGCGACGCGCTGGCCCGCTTCCGTACCTTCCCCGATCTGCGGGCCGCCGCCGAGGCGGATCTGGTGATCGAGGTGGTCGACGAGCGCTACGACATCAAGCGCGAGGTCTTCACGGAACTGGACCGGCTGGCCAAGCCGGACGCGATCCTGGCGACCGGCACGAACGCGCTGTCGGTGACCCGGCTGGCGGCCGAGACCTCCCGCCCCGAGCGGGTGCTGGGGCTGCACTTCTTCGCGCCCGCGCCCGCGATGAAGCTGGTCGAGGTCGTGTCGACGGTCCTGACGTCGCCGGAGACCACCGCGGCCGTCACCGCCCTCGTACTGAGCCTCGGCAAGGAGCCGGTGCCGGTCGGCGACCGGCCGGGTTTCATCGCCGACGGCCTGCTCTTCGGCTATCTCAACCAGGCGGCGGCGATGTACGAGGCGCGGTACGCCACCCGCGAGGACATCGACGCGGCGATGCGGCTGGGCTGCGGGCTGCCGATGGGCCCGCTGGCGCTGCTCGACCTGATCGGCGTCGACACCGCCACGACCGTTCTGGAGGCGATGTACGAGGCGTCCCACGACCGGCTGCACGCGCCCGCGCCGGTGCTCAAGCAGCTCACGGCGGCCGGGCTGCGGGGCCGTAAGTCGGGCCGCGGTTTCTACAGCTACCAGGCGCCGGGCAGCGCGGTCGTGGTGCCGGACGCGCAGACGCCGGGAGCCGGGGACACCCGGCCGGCCGGGCGGCCGGTGCGCGCGGTGGGCGTCGCGGGTTCCGGCACGATGGCGACCGGTATCGCCGAGGTCTTCGCGAAGGCGGGCTTCGACGTCGTGCTGGCCGCCCGTACGCAGGAGAAGGCGGAGTCGGCGGTGGCGCGGCTGGCGAAGTCGCTGGACCGCTCGGTCACCAAGGGCCGGCTGACCCGGGAGCAGCGGGACGCGGCGGTGGCGCGCGTGTCGCCGTCCGGTGCGTACGACTCCTTCGCCGACGCCGACCTGGTGGTGGAGGCGGTGGCGGAGGACCTGGCGGTCAAGCAGCAGCTCTTCCAGACGCTCGACAAGGTCTGCAAGCCGGGCGCGGTGCTCGCCACCACCACCTCGTCGCTGCCGGTGGTCGCGGTCGCGCGGGCCACCGGGCGCCCGCAGGACGTCGTCGGGATGCACTTCTTCAACCCGGCGCCCGCGATGAAGCTCGTCGAGGTCGTGCACACGGTGCTGACCGCGGACGACGTGCGGGCGACGGTGCACCAGGTGTGCGACGCGGTCCGCAAGCACGCGGTGGACTGCGGCGACCGGGCGGGTTTCATCGTGAACGCGCTGCTGTTCCCGTACCTCAACAACGCGGTGAAGATGGTCCAGGACCACTACGCGAGCGTGGACGACATCGACGCGGCGATGAAGCTCGGCGGCGGCTATCCGATGGGCCCGTTCGAACTGCTCGACGTGGTGGGCCTTGACGTGTCGCTGGCGATCGAGCAGGTGCTGCACGAGGAGTTCCGCGATCCGGGCCTGGCGCCCGCGCCGCTGCTGGAACACCTGGTGTCCGCGGGCTGTCTGGGCCGTAAGACCGGCCGCGGCTTCCGCGAGTATGCCCGGCGCTGAGGCGCGCCCCGGCAGTGGAACAGGACACGGCGCCGAGCGCCACGCCGGCACCGGCGGCGCGCCGTCCGGCGGGCGTGAGCGCAGGTCGGACGGCGGTCGTCCGGCGGACTGGGGACGTTTCCCCCCGGCCGCCGGACGGGGGGCCGCGTCGTGTTACGTTCCCCACATGTCCCAGCCCGCGAAGTCCGACCCGCCGGAGACCGCGAACGGCCGCCGCGCCGCGGCCCAGCGCCACCGGGTGCGCCAGGACCTCGCGTCGGCGGCCATGCACCTGTTCGCCGAGCGGGGTTACGAGGCCACGACGGTCGACGACATCGCGGCGACGGCCGGGGTGGCGCGCCGTACGTTCTTCCGGCACTTCCGCTCCAAGGAAGAGGCGATCTTCCCGGACCACGACGACACGCTGGTACGGGTGCAGGCGGTGCTGGACTCCGCGGAGCCGTACGAGCACCCGCTGGACACGGTGTGCCGGGGCATCACCGAGGTGCTGCGGATGTACGCGCACCTGCCGGAGGTGTCGGTCGAGCGGTACCGGCTGACCCGCGAGGTGCCGACGCTGCGGGAGCGGGAGATCGCCTCGGTGGCCCGTTACGAGCGGCTGTTCACCCGCTATCTGCTGGGCCACTTCGACGAGGGCGCGCACCGGGACGGTGACGACGACCCGCTGCTGGCCGAGGTGGCCGCCTCCGCGGTGGTCGCGGCGCACAATCACGTCCTGCGGCGCTGGCTGCGCAATGACGGCAAGGGCGATGTGGAGGCGCAGCTCAACCACGCCTTCGACGTCATCAAGGCCACCTTCGGCAGTGGCATCGGCGCGGGCCGGATACCGTCGCGGGTCGCGGTGGAGCCTACGGCGACCGTGTCGCGGCAGGGTGAGGTGGTGGTCGCGGTCGCCCGCACCGACGCCTCCCCGGCCGAGATTCTGCGGACGATAGAGCAGGCCCTGCGCCGCTGAGCGCCCCGGGTGCCGTCGGCGCCCGCCCGGCGCACGAGCGCCCGCCCCACCGCACCCGCGACCACGGCAGCGGCCGACCGGAACCCCGGTCGGCCGCTGCCGCTCGTTTGTGGCGTCCCGGTGACACGTGAGACAAATTTTTGGCACGCAGTGTCTTTACGACTGGCACTGCGTGCCATACCGTGACGGTAGTCCGGGCGGCCGGCGTACGGATATCCCGCGTACGCCGACTGTCCCCAAGGCCCGGACCCGCCTGCGTCACAGGTATCCCCGCGCCACCGCGCACATGGTCAGTTCCACCGCCGTTCCCGCCGGACCGACGACGGCACCCCCCGCCATCCGCCCCTGCGTTCCCTCAAGCGTCAACGCAGCAGCAGCACGCTTCGCCGGAGGTCAGACACCATGAAGGAAATCCTGGACGCGATCCTCGCGCCGGACAGTTCGGCCGCCGACTTCGCGGCCCTCCCGCTGCCGGAGTCCTACCGCGCCGTCACCGTCCGCAAGGACGAGGCCGAGATGTTCGCCGGACTCACCACCCGCGAGAAGGACCCCCGCACCTCGCTCCACCTCGACCAGGTCCCGCTGCCCGAACTCGGGCCCGGCGAGGCCCTGGTGGCGGTGATGGCCAGCTCGGTCAACTACAACTCGGTCTGGACCTCGATCTTCGAGCCGGTCTCGACCTTCTCCTTCCTCGAGCGCTACGGCAGGATGTCGCCGCTCGCCAAGCGGCACGACCTGCCGTACCACGTCATCGGCTCCGACCTGGCGGGCGTCGTGCTGCGCACCGGCGCCGGGGTCAACGCCTGGAAGCCCGGCGACCGGGTCGTCGCGCACTGCCTGAGCGTGGAACTGGAGTCCGCCGACGGGCACAACGACACGATGCTCGACCCCGAGCAGCGGATCTGGGGCTTCGAGACCAACTTCGGCGGCCTCGCCGAGATCGCGCTGGTCAAGTCCAACCAGCTCATGCCCAAGCCGGAGCACCTCACGTGGGAGGAGGCCGCGGCGCCCGGACTCGTCAACTCCACGGCCTACCGCCAGCTCGTCTCGCGCAACGGCGCGGGCATGAAGCAGGGCGACAACGTGCTGATCTGGGGCGCGAGCGGCGGACTCGGCTCGTACGCCACGCAGTTCGCGCTGGCGGGCGGCGCCACCCCGATCTGCGTCGTCTCCAGCCCGCAGAAGGCGGACATCTGCCGGGCGATGGGCGCGGAGGCGATCATCGACCGCAGCGCCGAGGGCTACCGGTTCTGGAAGGACGAGCACCACCAGGACCCGCGCGAGTGGAAGCGGTTCGGTGCCCGGATCCGCGAACTGACCGGCGGCGAGGACGTCGACATCGTCTTCGAGCACCCCGGCCGCGAGACCTTCGGCGCCTCGGTCTACGTCACCCGCAAGGGCGGCACGATCGTCACCTGCGCGTCCACCAGCGGCTACACCCACGAGTACGACAACCGCTACCTCTGGATGAGCCTGAAGCGGATCGTCGGCTCGCACTTCGCCAACTACCGCGAGGCGTGGGAGGCCAACCGGCTGATCGCCAAGGGGAAGATCCACCCGACGCTGTCGCGGACGTACACGCTGGCCGAGACCGGGCAGGCGGCGTACGACGTGCACCGCAATCTCCACCAAGGCAAGGTCGGCGTCCTCGCGCTGGCCCCCGAGGAGGGCATGGGCGTCACCGACCCGGAGCTGCGCGCCAAGCACCTGCCCTCGATCAACCTGTTCCGCGACGCGACGTCCGGTGTCCCCGACTCCCCTGCCGGGGAAGCCCGATGACAGGGCGTCGCAAGGACCGGCCGTGGCTGATGCGGACCTACGCGGGGCACTCGACCGCGGAGGCGTCCAACGAGCTGTACCGGCGCAATCTGGAGAAGGGCCAGACGGGCCTGTCCGTCGCCTTCGACCTGCCGACCCAGACCGGCTACGACGCGGACCACGTGCTGGCCCGCGGCGAGGTCGGCCGGGTCGGCGTGCCGATCGCCCATCTCGGCGACATGCGGCGGCTGTTCCAGGACATCCCGCTGGAGCGGATGAACACCTCGATGACCATCAACGCCACCGCCATGTGGCTGCTGGCGCTCTACCAGGTGGTCGCCGAGGAACAGGGACTCGGTGAGGAGGGCCTCACAGCGCTCCAGGGCACGACGCAGAACGACATCGTCAAGGAGTACCTGTCGCGGGGGACGCATGTCTTCCCGCCGGTCCCGTCGCTGCGGCTGACCACCGACATGATCACGTACACGGTCAACCACCTCCCCAGGTGGAATCCGATCAACATCTGTAGCTACCACCTCCAGGAGGCCGGGGCCACGCCGGTGCAGGAGATCGCCTACGCGATGTCCACGGCGATCGCCGTCCTGGACGCGGTCTTCGCCTCGGGGCAGGTGCCGCAGGAGCGCAGGGGCGACGTCGTCGCGCGGATCTCCTTCTTCGTGAACGCGGGTGTGCGGTTCGTCGAGGAGATGTGCAAGATGCGCGCCTTCGGCCGGATCTGGGACACCGTCACCCGCGAGCGGTACGGCATCGAGAACGCCAAGCAGCGCCGTTTCCGCTACGGCGTGCAGGTCAACTCGCTCGGCCTGACCGAGGCGCAGCCGGAGAACAACGTCCAGCGGATCGTGCTGGAGATGCTGGCCGTCACGCTGTCCAAGGACGCCCGCGCCCGCGCGGTGCAACTCCCGGCGTGGAACGAGGCGTTGGGCCTGCCCCGGCCCTGGGACCAGCAGTGGAGCCTGCGCATCCAGCAGGTGCTGGCGCACGAGAGCGACCTGCTGGAGTACGAGGACATCTTCGACGGCAGCCGTGTGATCGAGGCGAAGGTCGAGGAGCTGGTGGCGCTCGCCACCGCCGAGATCGAGCACATCCAGGAGCTGGGCGGCGCCATGGCGGCGGTCGAATCGGGCTACCTGAAGTCGGAGTTGGTGTCCTCGCACGCCGAACGCCGGGCCCGGATCGAGTCCGGCGAGGAGAAGATCGTCGGCGTCAACGTCTACGAGTCCACCGAGACCAGTCCGCTGACCGCCGACCTCGACACCGCCATCATGACCGTCGACCCGGCCAACGAGGCGCGGGTGGTGGCCGCGCTGCACGACTGGCGAGCGGCGCGTGACGAGTCGCGCGCGCGGGAGGCGCTGACCGCGCTGCGCTCGGCCGCGGCGGGCACCGCCAATCTGATGCCCGCGACGCTGGAGTGCGCGCGGGCGGGAGTGACGACCGGCGAGTGGTCGTGGGCGCTGCGCGAGGTGTTCGGTGAGTTCCGGGCGCCGACCGGGGTGAGCAGCGCGCCGGTCGTGGTGGCCGCCGAGGAGGGCAGCCCGATGGCCGAGGTGCGGCGCAAAGTCGCCGAGACGGCCAAGGAGCTGGGCGGCGGACGGCTGCGGCTGCTGGTCGGCAAGCCGGGTCTCGACGGGCACTCCAACGGCGCGGAGCAGATCGCCGTACGCGCCCGCGACGCCGGTTTCGAGGTGGTCTACCAGGGGATCAGGCTGACACCCGAGCAGATCGTGTCGGCGGCGGTGGCCGAGGACGTGCACTGCGTGGGTCTGTCGATCCTGTCAGGTTCGCACGCCGCTCTGGTGCCGGACGTGCTGGAGCGGCTGCGCAGGGCCGGGGTGGACGACATCCCCGTGGTCGTCGGCGGGATCATCCCCTCGGCGGACGCCAAGGCGCTGATCGCGGCCGGAGTGGCGGCCGTCTTCACCCCGAAGGACTTCGGTATCACCGGGATCATCGGCCGGATCGTGGACGAGATCCGGCTCGCGAACAAGCTGGAAAAGCTGGAGGTATGACGTGCAGTTCGGCCGCACTTACGAGGAGTTCGAGGTCGGTGCGCTCTACAAGCACTGGCCGGGAAAGACCGTCACCGAGTACGACGACCACCTCTTCTGCCTCCTCACGATGAATCACCATCCGCTGCACATGGACGCCAACTACGCCGAGAAGACCACCGACTTCGGCCGCAATGTCGTCGTCGGCAACTACGTCTACTCGCTGCTGCTCGGCATGTCGGTGCCCGACGTCTCGGGCAAGGCCATCGCCAATCTGGAGATCGAGTCGCTGAAGCACGTGGCGCCGACCTTCCACGGCGACACGGTCTACGGCGAGACGACGGTGCTCGGCAAGCGCCCGTCGACGTCGAAGAACGACCGCGGCATCGTCGAGGTGGAGACCAGGGGCTACAAGCAGGACGGCACCCTGGTCTGCGTCTTCCGCCGCAAGGTGCTGGTGCCGACCGCCACGTACATCGAGGAGCGCGGCGGGGAACAGCCCGGCCGTCCCGAGCTGGGAGAGAGCTGAGTCATGAGCCGCCTCGCGCAGACCGACGGGCTGACCGACGTCCAGGAGGAGATCCTCTCCACCGTCCGCTCCTTCGTGGACAAGGAGATCCTGCCGGTCGCCACGGAGTTGGAGCACCGCGACGAATATCCGACGGACATCGTCGAAGGGCTCAAGGAACTGGGCATCTTCGGCCTGATGATTCCCGAGGAGTACGGCGGCCTCGGCGAGTCGCTGCTGACGTACGCGCTGACGGTCGAGGAGATCGCGCGCGGCTGGATGAGTGTGTCCGGCATCATCAACACCCATTTCATCGTCGCCTACATGATCAAACAGCACGGCACACAGGAGCAGAAGGACCATTTCCTGCCGCGTATGGCGGCGGGCGACGTGCGCGGCGCTTTCTCGATGTCGGAGCCGGAACTGGGCTCCGACGTGTCGGCGATCCGCACCAAGGGCGTACGCGACGGGGACGCGTATGTCGTCAACGGCCAGAAGATGTGGCTGACGAACGGCGGTTCGTCGAATCTGGTCGCGGTGCTGTGCAGGACCGACGAGGGGCAGCCGCAGGACGCGCCGCCGCACAGGTCGATGACGACCTTCCTGATCGAGAAGGAGCCCGGCTTCGGCGCCAACGCGTCGGTCCCCGGCCTCACCGTGCCCGGAAAGATCGACAAGATGGGCTACAAGGGCGTCGACACCACGGAGCTGATCCTCCAGGACGTACGGGTTCCGGCCGACCGGGTGCTCGGCGGACAGAGCGGCCGGGGTTTTTACCAGATGATGGACGGCGTCGAGGTCGGCCGGGTCAATGTGGCCGCGCGCGGCTGCGGTGTGGCACAGCGGGCGTTCGAACTGGGCATCGGCTACGCACAGCAACGGCACACCTTCGGCAAACCCATCGCACAGCACCAGGCGATCCAGTTCAAGCTCGCCGAGATGGCCACCAAGGTGGAGGCCGCGCACCGGATGATGGTCAACGCCGCACGTAAGAAGGATTCGGGCGAGCGCAACGACCTGGAGGCCGGGATGGCGAAGTACCTGGCCGCGGAGTTCTGCAAGGAAGTAGTGGAGGACGCGTTCCGCATCCACGGCGGCTACGGCTTCTCCAAGGAGTACGAGATCGAGCGGCTGTACCGGGAGGCGCCGATGCTGCTGATCGGCGAGGGGACCGCCGAGATCCAGAAAATGATCATCGGGCGACGACTGCTGGAGGAGTACCGTCTCCAGGGATAACCGAAGGAAGAATATCCGTATTTATTGACATTTACCCGAGGGGAAGGTCACACTGCGTGAGCCGTCGCGGCACGGGAACCAGCCATCGACTCGCCCTTGAGCTTGCCGAGTTGCCCGTGTCAACCGATACCATCGGGTTAAAGCCGCCGTCCCCAGAAGTAATTCGCGGCACCCTCCGCTACGAAGGTCTTCCATGCCCCACAGCCATTCCTCTGCACCACGCGACGGTCTTGTCGGCGTACGACTCGCGCGCGGAGCGTCGCCGTGGCTCCTCCCGACCGTCGCCACCGCGGCGGTAAGCCTTGCCCGCGCGCGCCGCTCAGGCCGCTGGGCGACGGTGGCCGTCCCCGCCACCGCGCTCGCCGCGGGCATGCTGTGGTTCTTCCGCGACCCCGAGCGCGAGATCGCCCAGGGCCGTGTGATCTGTCCGGCGGACGGTGTGGTGCAGAGCATCATGCCGTGGAAGGACGGCCGCACCCGCGTCGCGATCTTCATGAGCCCGCTGAACGTCCACGTGAACCGCGCGCCCCTGGCGGGCACGGTCACCTCCGTCGAGCACATCCCCGGCGGATACGTACCGGCGTTCAACAAGGAGAGCGAGAACAACGAGCGGGTGGTCTGGCACTTCGACACCGAGATCGGCGATGTCGAGATGGTGCAGATCGCCGGCGCGGTGGCGCGCAGGATCGTTCCGTACGTGCCGCGCGGCTGCAAGGTGGAACAGGGCGAGCGGATCGGCCTGATCCGGTTCGGCTCGCGGGTCGATGTGTACCTGCCGGAGGGCATCGAGCCCGACGTCGAGGTCGGGCAGACCACCACGGCTGGGGTGACTCGCCTTGACCGTGGTTGAACCCGACACGCAGGCAAAGGCCCATACTCACACTCCGGTGCAGGCGCAGTCGCACTGGGTCACCGAGCTGGAGGACGAGGTCGCCGACCTTCCGCTGTCCACCCGGCTGTCCATCGCCGACGCGCTCACCCTCGGTAACGCGATCTGTGGCTTCATGGCCGTGTACTTCACGACCACCGGAGTCCTGGTCCCGCACCTGATGGGCACCACCGTCGGCGGCATGTCCAAGCACAGCGCCGCCACGGCGGTGACGCTCATGCTGCTCGCGTCCGTCTTCGACCTCTTCGACGGGCTGGTCGCGCGCAAGCTGCGCAGCTCAGCGATGGGCGCGGAGCTGGACAATCTCTCGGACCTGATCAGCTTCGGCCTCGCGCCCGCCTACTTCGTCGTCGTCTGGGGTCTGGTCGCCGACGACGCCCACGGCAAGGTGTCGGCCGCCGCCGCGGTGATGGTCGTCCTGGCCGTGGTGCTGCGGCTCGCCCGCTTCTCCTGCACCACGATCAGGGACGGTGTCTTCCAGGGCATGCCCAGCCCCTTCGGGGCGATGACGGTCGTCTCCGTCGTCCTGCTGGAGCTGCCCTTCATCCCCACCGTCGTCGCCATCGTCGGCATCGCCTGGCTCATGGTGAGCCGCGTGGAGTACCCCAAGCCGCGCGGACGCCTCGCCGTCATCACCCTCGGCTGGATCCTCATCAGCATGGGCTGCCTGACCGCCTGGACCCTCGACGTCCCCGGCGGCCACCTGCTCCTCCAGACGGGCGCCGCCCTCCAGTGCGTCGCGGCGGCGGTCATCCCCTGCTTCGCGACCACGCGTCGCGTCAACACGATGCGGGCCAATCGTCGTGAGGCCAGGGCCGACGCTCTGCGCTGACATGTCCTCCGGGGGCGAGCCCCCCGGTGCTCCTACGGCCCGCGGCCCCTCCGCTCTCGGCGGAGGGGCCGCAGTCGTTTCCGCATGCCCGCACCGGCCCAGTGGCCGCAGGGGCTAGGTCAGGAAGTCGCGGGCCAGCTCGGCTGAGAGCTGTTCGAGGAGAGGGCCGGCGTTGGGGATGGAGACGGCCGGGTCCGGTTCGAGGGACGAGAGCGGGTAGGCGCGGCGGATGCCCGCGGAGCCGAGGGCGCTGGGGCTGAGGGCGAGACGTCCGCAGACGGCGACGACGTCGATGTCACGGGCGCGGGCGGCCTGGGCGACGCCGATCGGCGCCTTTCCGTGCAGGGTCTGCTCGTCGAGGGAGCCTTCGCCGGTGATGACGAGGTCGACGCCGTCGAGGGCGGCCTCAAAGCCGAGGACGTCGAGCATGACGTCGATACCGGCCCGGAAGGTGGCGCCGAGGCCGACGAGGGCCCCGTAGCCGATGCCGCCCGCGGCGCCCGCGCCGGGGGCGTCGGCCGCAGCGGAGGCGGTCGGACCTTCGGCGAGGGCGAGGACGTCGACGTACTGCCCGAGGGCGGCGTCGAGCGTGGCGACATCGGCCTCGGAGGCGCCCTTCTGCGGCCCGTAGACGGCGGCTGCGCCCTTGGGTCCGAGCAGCGGGTTGTCGACGTCGCTGGCGAGGACGATCTCGGTGTCGACCAGCCGCGGGTCGAGCCCGGACAGGTCGGCGGTGGCGAGCCCGGCCAGCGGGCCGCCGCCGGGCGCGACGGGCGCGCCGTCGCGGTCCAGCAGCCGGGCGCCGAGCGCGCTGAGCATGCCCGCGCCGCCGTCGTTGGTGGCGCTGCCGCCGACGCCCAGCACAATGGTGCGGGCGCCCGCGTCGAGCGCGGCCCTCAGCAGCTCGCCGGTGCCGTACGTGGTCGCCGTGAGCGGCGCGAAGACGCCGGACGGCAGGTGCTGGAGTCCGGACGCCTCTGCCATCTCGACCACGGCGGTACGGTCACGCAGCGCGTACGAGGCGTCGACCGGCTCGCCCAGCGGTCCGGTGACGCGTACCGTGCGCCGTTCGAAACCGCCGGTGACGGCGGCCTCGACGGTGCCGTCACCGCCGTCGGCGACCGGCACGGAGGTGACGGTCACACCGGGCGCGCCCTTGCGCAGCCCCGCCTCGACATGCGCGGCCACCTGCACCGCGGTCAGCGAGCCCTTGAACTTGTCCGCGGCGATCAGCACACGTCCCGTGGATCTTGTTGCAGCGTCGGACACTGTCGTACTCCCCATCCGAAAACGGAACATCGCGCCGGTGGGACCCTATCCCGGCCGGGGTCTCCTGCCCATGCCGCACCGCGCTGTGTCACCGCGCGACCACCGGTTCGCGAGTCCGCCGCGCGGCCCGTGGCCGTAGGTTGGCGGCATGACGACGACCGACTTCGCCACGTACATCGCAGGGCTGCCGAAGATCATTTCGGGAGCGAACACCCTCTTCAGGTCCGCCGACGGCCGGATTCTCATCGTCGAGCCGAACTACCGCGACGACGGGACCTGGACGCTGCCGGGCGGCACCATCGAGTCCGACCGGAACGAGACACCGCGGCAGGCGGCCCGCCGGGAGAGCGCGGAGGAGATCGGTCTGGACATCGAGCCGGGCCCGCTGCTCGCCGTCGACTGGGTGACGGGGCCCGGCAGGCCGCCGCTGGCCAGTTACCTCTACGACGGCGGCGTGCTGGACGAGACGCGGCTGGCGGCGGTACGGCTCCAGGAGGAGGAGCTGGACTCCTGGAAGCTGGTCCCGGCCGCCGAGATCGACTCCTACTTCTCGCCGGGTGCCGCCCGCCGTATCCACGCGGCCCTGGCCGCGCTCGCCGCGGGCGCCGGTCCCGTCGAGCTGGAGAACGGCCGCCGCGCGGGCGGCAGTTGACGTCTTGCGTCAACCGGTCGTACGGCGTGGCCCGTTGGGTACGTGGCCGAGGTCGGGGGCGGGTTCCGCCGGGCCGTGCTCGCGCAGGTCGGCGAGGAGCGCGGGCAGCCGCGGCGGCCACAACGCGTCGTCGGTGGCTGCGAGTTCGGCCGGGGTCCACCAACGGCCGTGCAGGATGCGGTCCGCGCCGTGCGCTTCGGCGAGGTCACCGGCCAGGGGTCGGTGCGGTGCGTACGCCACGTAGATGTGCTCGTGCTGGCGTACGGGGGTGTCCACGCGGGTGAAGTCGTGCTCCCACGTGCAGAGCAGCGGACCTGGCTCGATGTCGGTCCACCCGGTCTCCTCGCGCGCCTCGCGCACCGCGCCCTCGCGGTGCGTCTCGTCGCCTTCGAGGCCGCCGCCGGGCATCGCCCAGTGGACGCCGACCTCCGGATTGTCGTACCGGAAGAGGAAGATCGAACCGTCCGGGGCGAGGATCGCGACGCGGGCCGCGCGTCGCAGGACGCGGTGGGGCGCGGCCGTGTCCGTGCCTTCGGTTGCCGGTTCCGTCATGCTGTCCACCGCTCCCCGTTATCGCGTCGCCGGGTCCGTGACCCCGACCTAGGATCTTGCCCCATGACCGAATCCACACAGCCATCCGGGTCGGCCCCGCCGTCGGCCGCCGTGCTCGCGGCATTCGGTGGGCCGGGGCGGCCGGTGCCGCTGCCGGGCGGGCAGGGGCAGACCTGGCGGGACGGCGAGGTGGTGCTCAAGCCGACCGGGCTCGTGGCCGAGACCGCGTGGCGGGCCGAGGTGCTGACCGCGCTGCCCGCGTCGCCGCACTTCCGGGTCGCGCGGCCGGTCCGGGCGGCGAACGGCGGCTGGACGGCGGACGGTTGGGAGGCGTGGCAGTACGTGGCCGGCCGGTCCGACCCGGGGCGGCCCGCCGATGTGCTGCGGACGGCCGCCGCCTTCCACGCGGCGCTCGCGGACGTACCGCGCCCCGGCTTCCTCGACGCGCGCGAGGGTCCGTGGTCGTACGCGGCCCGGGTCGCCTGGGAGGAGTCGCCGCTGGACGACGGGGGCGACGGCGACGCCGAGGTGGCGGCGCTCATCGCACAACTGGCCGCCGAGCGGCGGCCGTTCGGTTCGTCCGCCGCACCGGAGCCGCAGGTCGTGCACGGCGATCTGCTGGGCAACGTGCTCTTCGCGGACGGCCTGCCGCCCGCGGTCATCGACTGGCCGCCGTACTGGTACCCCGCCGACTGGGCGGCGGCCGTCGTGGTGGTCGACGCGCTGCTCTGGTACGGGGCGGGGCCCGCGGTCCTCACGCTCGGCCCCGTCGGGGACGGCCATGTCCCCGACCCCGCCGCGTGGGCCCAACTCCTCGTCCGCGCGCTGCTGTTCCGGCTGGTCACCGGCGCCGTGCTCGGCCCGGACGCGCAGCCGCGACCGTACGAGCGGACGGCGGTCGCGGCCGTACGGGCGTACGTGGCCGCGGGCGGTCAGGGCTTGGGGATGTCGAAGAAGTAGGTCAGGCCGCCGGCCAGCCGGATGTCCCCCTGCACCTTCAGCTTCCGGGTGAAGAACAGCGCCGGGCCCGAGGCGTTGCCCGAGACCAGCTTGAGGAATTCGGGCGCGGCCATCGTGAGGGTGAGCTGCGGCGTACGCCCGGTGTCCTCGGCCGTGACGGCGCAGGCGCCGTTCGCGATGTGCGTCTCGTAGACGTCGGGCGCCTCGTCCCCCGCCGTGATCCGCCAGCGGATCAGGGCGTCGCGGCGGCCCGCCGACTCCGGCTTGAAGAGGGTGCCCATCCGGTGGAAGACCTCGTCCAGGACCCGTCGGCGCTGCGCTCCGTTCATGAACTCCGCGATCCGGCGGGGCGGCAGGTCCCGTACGATCCGCGCGAATTCCTTCGGCTCGACCGAGCCGAAGTCGAGGAGTTCGAGGTCGATATCGTCGAGCGCCGCCATGTCGGGCCTTCCTGACTCCAGAGTAAGTTTACTGGTGAGTAAGGATAGATACGGCGCGGCACCGTGGCAAGGCACCGCCTCGGGCACCGCCTCGGGCACCGCGCGGGCAGCGGAAATAGGCGCGCGGGGCCGGGCCGCCGTCCCGTACCGTCACGGCATGCATGCTGATCAGCCGACGTTGCCCGACGTCCTCGCCGCCGCGCCGGACGTTCCCGTAGCCGGCATGGCCCGCGCGCTTCGGGAGGTGCCCGGGGTGGTCGGGGTGCTGCTCGGGGGAAGCAGGGCGCGCGGGACGCACCGGGCGGACTCGGACTGGGACCTCGGCGTGTACTACCGGGGCGAGCCTGATGTGGCCGCGTTGGCCGCGCTCGCGCGGGAGTTCACCGGGGAACCGGTGGAGGTGGCCGCGCCGGGCGGGTGGGGGCCGTGGGTCAACGCAGGGGCGTGGCTGCGCGTGGACGGGGTCGCCGTCGACTGGATCCTGCGGGACATCGACCGCGTCCGGCGGGTGTGGCAGGACTGCCGCGAGGGCCGCTACGAGGTCGGCATCCAGCCGGGGCACCCGCTCGGCTTCTGGTCGCCCTGCTATCCGGGCGAGGTCGCCCTCGGGCACGTACTCGCCGACACCGCCGGGGAGTTGGCGGCGCTCCGGGCCGAGACGCGGGTGTATCCCGAGGCGTTGCGGCGCGCGCTGGTCGAGGCCGCGTGGGAGGCGGAGTTCACGGTTGCCGCCGCCGCGAAGTCGGCCGCCGGCGGAGACCATGTTCACGTGTCCCTCTGCCTGTCGCGGGCCTTCGGTGTCCTCGCGCAGGCGTTGCACGCCTGGCACCGCGTGTGGTGCCTGAACGAGAAGGGGGCCCTTCCCGCGGCTGCGGTGCTTCCCGGGGCTCCCGCGGGGTTCGCCGAGGAGGTCGGTGCCCTTCTGGGCCGCAGCGGGCTCTCTGCCGACGAGCTCTCCGTCACCGTGGCCTCGACGGCCCGCCTCATCCACGAAACCCGCTGCGCTCTGCCCCTCCCCTAGCCCGAGCCGCTCCGTGCGCCGAGCCGGCGCAGGGCCTTTTTTTGGGGGCGCGGGGAACTGCGCGACCAGCCCCCACCGGGCCTGCGGCCCGAAAACACACAGCGACTGCCCCACTGGGGCCGGTTTCTCGCCCGCGCCACCGTTGTGGCTGAGCGCGCAGTTCCTCCCCCAGCCTTCGGCCGGGAGGTGCCCCCAGCGCCCCCAAAGGATCGGCGAACCGCCCATGGCATAGGCGCCGCGCTGCGGGGTTAGCGGCGAGCGGTACGGCGGAGGTGGTGGAGGACGGCGCGGGCGGCGTGGTGGCCGGGCATGCCGTGGACGCCGGGGCCGGGCGGGGTGGCGGAGGAGCAGAGGAAGAGGTTGGGGCGGATGGTGGTGTAGGGATTGGCGGCGAGGCGGGGCCGGATGACGGACTGGAGTCCGGAGTAGGCGCCGCAGGCGATGTCACCGCCGACATAGTTGGCGTTGCGGGCGGCGAGACCGGCGGGCCCGGTGACGGCGCGGGCGAGGACGAGGTCACGGAAGCCCGGCGCGAAGCGCTCGATCTGGCGCTCGACGGCATCGGTGGCGTCGCCGTGCCAGTTGTGGGGGACGTGTCCGTAGGCCCAGAAGACGTGCTTGCCCTGGGGCGCGCGGGAGGGATCGACCACGGACGGCTGGGCGGTGATGAGGAAGGGCGTCTGCGGCGGGCGCCCGGTGACGGCCCGGTTGAGGGCGTCGCCGATCTCGGTGTAGCTGGGCCCGATGTGCACGGTGCCCGCGCGCCGCGCGTCGGGGGACGTCCACGGCACCGGCCCGTCCAGCGCGTAGTCGATCTTGAAGACGGAGGCGCCGTAGCGGTAGCCGCGGTACGCGTCGCCGAGCCCGGCGATCCGGGCGAGCGCGGTCGGCGAGGTGTCGAAGACATAGGCGCGGGCGGGCGGCAGCTCGTCGAGCTTGCGGACGGTGACGCCGGTGCGGATGACGCCGCCCAGTTCGGTGAGGTGCCCGGCCAGCGCGTCGGAGATGGCCTGGGAGCCGCCGCGGGCGACGGGCCAGCCGTTCTCGTGCGCGGCGAGCGCGAACATCATCGCCATCGCCCCGGTGAACGGCTGGGTGAGCCGGGTGATCGCGTGCCCGGCGAGCCCGGCGATCAGCGCCCGCGCCTTGGGATCGCGGAACCGCTGGGCGAGGACGGCGGCGGGCGGGGCGCCGGTCAGGCCGAACCGCAGGAAGCGGTACGGGTCGCGCGGTATCCCGGCCCACTGCGGCCGGAAGAAGTCCGCGGCGAGCGCGTCCCAGTGGCCGGTGTACGGCGCGAGCAGCCGCCGGTAGGCGCCCGCGTCGCGCGCGCCGAGCGAGGCCGCGGTCTCGCCGACCGTGCGGGCGAGGACGGCGGCGGTGCCGTCGGGGAACGGGTGCGCCATCGGGACTTCCGGCTGGAGCCACTCCAGACCGTGCTTGGCGAGCGGCAGCGCGCCGAAGACGGGCGAGCCGATGCCGAAGGGGTGCACGGCGGAGCAGGGGTCGTGCCGGAAGCCCGGCAGCGTCAGCTCCTCGGTGCGGGCGCCGCCGCCCACGGTGTCGGCGGCCTCGTAGATCTGCACGCAGAGCCCGGCGCGGGCCAACTCCACCGCCGCGGTCAGTCCGTTGGGGCCCGCGCCGACGACGACGGCGTCGGCCACGACCGCGCGGCTCACCTTCCGGCCGCCATCAGCTCGGTGACCTGCCGTGCGGTGGCCTCGTCGCGGGCGAGGGTGAAGGGCAGTTCGTTGCCGCCGGGGATCGAGAAGGGCACGCCGGACGCCGTGCGGCTGACGCCGCCCGCCTCGGTGGCGAGCAGCAGTCCCGCCGCGTGGTCCCAGGGCGCTTCCCAGAAGAAGGCGACGCCGTCGATCGCGCCGCGGGCCACGTCCAGGTAGGCCAGACCCGCGCAGGTGCAGGGGGTGCAGACCGCGCCCGAGGCGTCCAGCCGGGTCAGGGCGTCGCGCTCGTAGCCGGTGCGGTAGACCGGGTTGGAGGTGGACAGCCGCAGCGGCTCGCCCGCCTCGGGAGTGCGGGTGTGCAGCCGCTCGCCGTCCAGATGCGCGCCCCGGCCGCGCCGCGCGGTGGCGAACAGGCCGCGCTGCGGAGCGTACGTCCAGGAGGCGAGCGGTACGCCGTCGTGCACGAGGGCGACCAGGGTGGCGAAGCCGTCCTCGCCGCGGACGAAGGCGGAGGTGCCGTCGACCGGGTCGACCACCCACACCGGTTCGTCGCCGCCCAGCCGTTCCAGTACGCCGCTGTCGGCGCTGACCGCCTCCTCGCCGACCACGACGGAGCCGGGCAGCAGCGCGGTCAGCTCTTCGGTGAGCCGTTCCTCCGCGCGCCGGTCGGCGGTGGTGACCAGGTCGTACGGGCCGCTCTTGCGCGAGATGTCGTCGTCGCCGAGCCGCCGCCAGCGCGGCACCACCTCGGTGGCGACCACCGCTCTGATCACGTCCTCGACGGCGGCGAGCAGTGCGTCGTCCACGCCGTCGCCGGCGCCGTCCACGCCCGCCGCGTCACCCGATACCGCACCGACCTCATTGCCCATGCCGCCATCCAATCAGACCCTGGCGCCGCGCGGTTCCCGCCCTGTGGACAACGGCTCTCCCCCCGGTGCGGGCAGCCGCGGCGGCGCCGCCGCGGACCCACTCCCCCAGGTCAGCCACGCGCCGGGCCCCGGCCGCGCGATTCAGCCCAGCACCGGGATGATGTGCTCGCCGTACGCGTCGATCGTCGCCTCCTTCGCGTCGTGCATGTCGTAGACCGCGAACTGGTCGACGCCCAGGTCCCGCAGGGCCCGCAGCTTGTCCAGGTGCCGGTCGACCGGGCCGATCAGGCAGAAGCGGTCCACGATCTCGTCGGGCACGAAGGCGGTGTCGGGGTTGCCCGAGCGGCCGTGGTGCGCGTAGTCGTAGCCGTGCCGCTGGGCGATGTACTCGGTCAGTTCCTCCGGCACCAGGTCGGAGTGTTCGCCGTAGCGGCTGACGAGGTCGGCGACGTGGTTGCCGACCATGCCGCCGAACCAGCGGCACTGTTCGCGGGCGTGCGCGAGGGCTTCGGGCGAGTCGTCGGCCGTGACGTAGGCCGGCGCGGCGACGCAGACGGTGACCGAGGCCGGGTCACGGCCCGCCTTCTCGGCCGCGTCCCGTACCGCCTTCACCATCCACTCGGTGAGGTAGACGTCGGCGAGTTGCAGGATGAAGCCGTCGGCCTTCTCGCCGGTCAGCGCCAGCGCCTTCGGGCCGTACGCGGCCATCCAGACCGGCAGTTCGCCGTTCTCGACCCAGGGCAGCCGCAGCGGTGTGCCGTCGACCACGGCCTCGCGGCCCTCGGCGAGATCGCGGATGACGGTCATCGCCTCGCCGACCCGCGCGAGGGTGTTGGGCTTGCGTCCGGCGACCCGCATCGCCGAGTCGCCGCGGCCGATGCCGCAGACCGTGCGGTTGCCGTACATCGAGTTGAGGGTGGCGAAGGTGGAGGCGGTCACCTCCCAGGTACGGGTGCCGGGGTTGGTGACCATCGTGCCGACCTTGAGCCGGTCGGTGTGGTCGAGGATGCGGCTGTGGATGACGAACGGCTCCTGCCACAGCACGGCGGAGTCGAAGGTCCAGCCGTACGTGAAGCCGTTGCGCTCGGCGCGGCGCATCAGGCCGACGACGTTCGAGGCGGGTGGATCGGTCTGGAGGACGAGGCCAAAATCCATGACGCCGCTCCCTTCTGTGAGGCTGAGGGCTAGATCAGGTACTGGCAGATGCCGCGCGGCGTGTACTGGCCGTGGCCGGCCCGGCCCACGTACGACCGGTCCTCGATCACGGGCACACCGCGGGACAGCACGGTCTCGACCCGGCCGGTCGTCCGCTTGCCCTCGTAGGCGGAGTAGTCGACGTTCATGTGGTGGGTCTCTGCGGACATGACCTGCTCGGCGTGCGGGTCGTAGATCACCACGTCGGCGTCGGCGCCCGGCGCGATGGTGCCCTTGCGCGGGTAGAGGCCGAACATCCGGGCCGGGGTGGCGCAGGCGATCTCGATCCAGCGGCGGCGGCTGATGTGCCCGTCCACGACGCCCTGGTGGAGGAGGTCCATGCGGTTCTCCACGCCGGGCATGCCGTTGGGGATCTTGGAGAAGTCGCCGACGCCCATGTCCTTCTGCCCGGTGAAGCAGAACGGGCAGTGGTCGGTGGAGACCACCTGGAGGTCGTTGGTGCGCAGGCCCTGCCAGAGCGCGGCCTGGTGCTCGCGGGGGCGCAGCGGCGTACTGCACACGTACTTGGCGCCCTCGAAGCCGGGTTCTGCGAGGTTGTCGGTGGACAGGAACAGGTACTGCGGACACGTCTCGCCGAAGACGTTGAGGCCCAGGTCGCGGGCGGCGGTGAGTTCGGCGACGGCCTGCTGCGCGGAGACGTGCACGATGTAGAGCGGGGCGCCGGCGACGCGGGCGAGCTGGATGGCGCGGTGGGTGGCCTCGGCCTCCAGCAGGGCGTGCCTGACCTCGCCGTGGTAGCGGGGGTCGGTCTTCCCGGCTTCGAGGGCCTGCTGGACGAGGACGTCGATCGCGATGCCGTTCTCGGCGTGCATCATCGTCAGGCCGCCGTTGCCCGCGGCACGCTGCATGGCGCGCAGGATCTGCCCGTCGTCGCTGTAGAAGACGCCGGGGTAGGCCATGAACATCTTGAAGCTGGTCACGCCCTCCTCGACCAGGATGTCCATCTCCTTGAGCGAGTGCTCGTTCACGTCGGAGACGATCATGTGGAAGGCGTAGTCGACGGCGCACTGCGCGTCGGCCTTGGCGTGCCAGGCGTCGAGCCCCGAGCGGAGCGATTTCCCGACGCCCTGGATGGCGAAGTCGACGATGGTGGTGGTGCCGCCCCAGGCGGCGGCGCGGGTGCCGGTCTCGAAGGTGTCGGAGGCGGTGGTGCCGCCGAACGGCATCTCCATGTGGGTGTGTCCGTCGACGCCGCCGGGGATGACGTATTTTCCGGTGGCGTCGATGACGGTGCCGGCGGTCCAGCCCGCCGCCGTCTCACTGTCGTGGGCGGCGAGGGCGGCGATCCTGCCGCCCTCGATCAGGACGTCGGCGTGCATCTCGTCGGCGGCGGTGATGACGAGGCCGCCGCGGATCACGGTACGGGTCGCGGTCACTGCGCCGTCCCTCCCTCGGATTCGCTCGATGACTGGTCCGCGAGTTCGCTCTGCGCCTGTTTCAGGGCCGCCTCCAGCAGGTCGGCGCCCTCCTCGGCCTCGGCGACGGTGAGCGAGAGCGGCGGGGCGATCCGCAGGACGTTCCCCGCGAGGCCGCCCTTGCCGATCAGCAGGCCGTGCGCGCGGGCCGCTTCGAGTACGGCGGAGGCCGCCGCGGGGGACGGGGTGTCGGTGCCCGGCTCGACCAGTTCGACGCCGAGCATCAGGCCGCGTCCGCGCACCTCGCGGACGATGCCCAGGCCCGCGGAGACCGCGGTGAGGCGGGCCTTGAGCAGGCCGCCGACCCGGCGGGCGTTGCCCTGGAGGTCGTGGTCGAGGAGGTAGGTGAGATTCGCCAGCGCTCCCGCGGTGGTGATCGGGCTGCCGCCGAAGGTGGAGATGGAGTTGGCGTTCAGGCAGTTCATCACATCGGCGCGGGCCACCACGCCGCCCATGGACATGCCGTTGCCGATGCCCTTGGCGAAGGTGAGGATGTCGGGCGCGCCGGACCCGCTGTGCGCCTGCCAGCCCCAGAAGTTGTCGCCGGTACGGCCCCAGCCGGTCTGCACCTCGTCGGTGATCCACAGGATGCCGTGCCGGTCCAGGACCCGCTTGAAGGCGGCGAGCAGCCCGTCGGGACCCGAGGTGAAACCGCCGACGCCCTGGACGGGTTCGGCGATCAGCGCGGCGACCGTGCCGTTGGCCTGGCCGAGGATGTCCTCCAGGTCCGCGACGCACGCGGCGGTGAACTCGGCGTCCGTCAGATGCGCGTACGGTCCGCGGCTGCGCACCCCGCCGTGCACGTACAGCGTCTGGAGCGGGGACAGGCTGGTCGGCGACCAGGCGGAGTTGCCGGTGATGCCGATCGAGGTGAAGGAGCGGCCGTGGTAGCTGTTGCGCAGCGCCAGCACCTGGTTGGAGCGGCGGTAGGCGGTGGCCAGCAGCAGGGCCGTGTCGTTGGCCTCGGTGCCCGAGGTGGTGAAGAAGACCCGGGCGTCGGGGATGCCGGACAGCCGGGCGATCCGCTCGGCCAGCTCCACGGCCTGGCGGCTGAGGTAGAGCGTCGAGGAGTGCAGGATCTTCCCGGCCTGCTCGGTGACGGCCGCGGTGACCTCGGGCAGCGCGTGCGCGGTCATCGTGGTGAGGATGCCGCCGAAGAAGTCCAGGTAGCGGTTGCCCTCGGCGTCCCAGACGTGGCGGCCCTCGCCGTGCGTCAGCTCGATCGGCCGGGCGTAGTAGGTGGCCAGCCAATCGGGCAGGACGGCGCGGTGGCGGGCGTGCAGCGCGGCGTGCGCGCTCTCGGTGGCGGTGACCATCGCTCAGCCCTCCGTCAGGTCGCCGTAGGCGTCGGGCCTGCGGTCGCGGTAGAAGGCCCAGGTCTGCCGGACCTCGTCGATCAGGTCCAGGTCCAGGTCGCGGACCAGCAGTTCCTCCTTGGTGTCGGAGGCGGTGCCGTCCACGAACTGGCCGCGCGGGTCGACGAAGTAGCTGGTGCCGTAGAAGTCGTTGTCGCCGTACTCCTCGCGGCCGACCCGGTTGATCGCGGCGATGAAGTACTCGTTGGCTACGGCCGCCGCGGGCTGCTCCAGCTTCCACAGGTGCGCCGACAGGCCGCGGCTGGTGGCCGAGGGGTTGTAGACGATCTGGGCGCCCGCCAGGCCCAGGGCGCGCCAGCCCTCGGGGAAGTGCCGGTCGTAGCAGATGTAGACGCCGATCCGGCCGACGGCGGTCTCGAAGACCGGCCAGCCGAGGTTGCCCGGCTTGAAGTAGTACTTCTCCCAGAAGCCGTTGACCTGCGGGATGTGGTGCTTGCGGTACGTGCCGAGGACGGTGCCGTCCGCGTCGATCACGGCCGCGGTGTTGTAGTAGACGCCCGGTTGCTCGATCTCGAAGACCGGCACCACGATGACCATGCCGGTCTCGCGGGCCAGCGCCCGCATCCGCTGGACGGTCGGGCCGTCGGGGACGGGCTCCGCCCACCGGTAGTGCTCGGCCTCCTGGACCTGGCAGAAGTAGGGGGCGTTGAACACCTCCTGGAAGCCGATCACCTTCGCGCCCTGCGCGGCGGCGGCTCGGGCGTGTTCCTCGTGCTTCGCGATCATCGATTCCGTATCGCCGGTCCAGGTGGCCTGGACGAGCGCGGCACGCACGACATTGCTCATGAGCAGCTCCTCAGACGTGGCAGCTTCACGCCGGTAGTCCCGTTCTACGCCCGTAGATCCCAGCCGTGGGGAAGAACGTAGAAGCGCCCTACCCACTGTGGCAAGACCGCTACCGTTACCGGGCGAAGACGATCACGTTTCCCCCTCGGGGAACCCGTTCGGCGGCGCGCGTACGCGTCAGCCGCCAGGCAGGCCCGCGCGGCGCAGGGCGGCCACGATGTCGCGGCGGCGGGAGGTGGAGACCGACTCCGCGGCGTCCAGGACGGGAACGGCCAGGCCGGGGCGGGCTCTGACCACGGCGGCGGCGTCCTCGGGCGGACGCCCCCGGGCGAGGGTCCGCAGGAGTTCGCCCGCCTCCTCGTGGCGACCGGCGTTGGCCAGGTCGCCCGCGATCGTGGCCAGGTCGGCGGGCGGGCGCGACGCGGCCTGGTGCAGGAGCGTGCGGCAGTCGCCGG
>NZ_MECL01000069.1 GCF_014596445.1 Streptomyces sp. CBMA29
GCAGCCCGGACCGGGCGGGCAGCCGTACCAGTCCGGCGGGCACCAGGCCCTGCGCGTGCGCCATCACGCCGAGGCCCGCGCGGGCCGCCGCGACCAGACCGCTGAGCGAGGCGCTGGTGCACGCCACCCGCCAGGCCCGCCCGTCGCGCTCCAGCACCTCCAGCGCGCGGGCGCGGGTGATGCCGGGCGGCGGGAAGGCGATCAGCGGCACCGGACGGTCCGGGTCGAGGCGCAGCCGCTCGCCGCCGATCCACACCAGCTTGTCGCGCCACACGAGCCGCCCGGGGCCGTTCGGCCCCTGCCGCTTGGCCAGGCACAGGTCGAGCCGTCCCGCGTCGAGCCACTGGTGCAGGGTGCCGGACAGCTCGACGGTCAGCTCCAGGTCGACCTCGGGGTGCTCGCGCCTGAAGCCCTCCAGGATCTCCGGCAGCCGGGTCAGCACGAAGTCCTCCGAGACGCCGAAGCGCAGCCGTCCGCGCAGCCGGGTGCCGGTGAAGAATCCGGCCGCGCGCTCGTTCGCCTCCAGGATCGTCCGGGCGAAGCCGAGCATCGCCTCGCCGTCCTCGGTCAGCTCCACGCCGTGGGTGTCGCGGACGAAGAGCCGGCAGCCCGCCGCTTCCTCCAGGCGCCGCACATGCTGGCTCACCGTGGACTGCCGCAGCCCCAGCCGGTGCGCGGCCTGCGTGAAGCTCAGCGTCTGCGCCACGGCGAGAAAGGTCCGCAGTTGCACGGGATCGAACATGCCCGCCAGTCTAGTCCGGCTATCGCGTTCCGTGATGACAGTGAGTACGGCAACCGGGCTTCCCGATCGCCAGCCCCCCGATCATGCTGGAGCGGTGCCATCAGATACCGCGCCGCAGGACCCGACAGCCACCGCGCCGCAGGCGGAGACGGACTCCGCGCCGCAGCCCGCGACGGCCACCGCGCCGCGGGCCCCGAAGCGGTCGAGGCCGCTCAAGCGGCTGCCTGTCGACCCGTACATCGCGGCCCTGCTCGCCACCGTCGCCTTCGCCGCGCTGCTGCCCGCGACCGGGACCGCCGCGCACACCGCGAGCCACGCCACCAACGGCGCGGTCGCGCTGCTCTTCTTCCTCTACGGAGCCCGGCTGTCCACCGGCGAGGCGCTGACCGGGCTGCGCCACTGGCGGCTGCACCTCACAGTGCTCGCCGCCACCTTCGTCGCCTTCCCGCTGCTGGGCCTGGCCGCCCGCGGCCTGGTCCCGTACGTCCTGGCGCCGCAGCTCTACCCCGGCTTCCTCTTCCTGTGCGTGCTGCCGTCCACCATCCAGTCCTCGATCGCGTTCACCTCGATCGCCCGCGGCAACGTCGCCGCCGCCATCTGCGCCGGGTCCTTCTCCAGCCTCGCCGGGATCGTCCTCACCCCGCTGCTGGCCGCGGCCCTCATCGGCGGCGACTCCGGCGTCGACGCGCACGCGCTGCTCGACATCTCCCTCCAACTGCTCGCGCCCTTCGTCGCCGGGCAGGTGCTGCGCCGCTGGATCAACGGCTTCCTCACCCGGCACCGCAAGGTGCTCGGCTACGTCGACCGCGGGTCGATCCTGCTGGTCGTCTACACCGCCTTCAGCGCGGGCATGGCCGAGGGCATCTGGCACAAGGTCCCGGTGCCGCGGCTGGCGGAACTGCTCGCCCTCGAGGCGCTGCTGCTCGCCCTGATGCTCGGTCTCACCTCCTTCGGCGCGCGCCGCCTCGGCTTCGGCCGCGCCGACCGGATCACCATCGTCTTCGCCGGTTCCAAGAAGAGCCTGGCGTCCGGACTGCCCATGGCCACCGTGCTGTTCGGGTCCGGCGCCGGGCTCGCCGTACTGCCGCTGATGCTCTTCCACCAGATGCAGCTCATGGTCTGCGCGGTGATCGCGAAACGCTGGGCACGGCAGCCGGACGCGGAGGTAGCGTGGCGCGATGACCGGGACGACGACGCCACGAGACCAGCGGGAGGAGCCGGACCCGCCGACGCCGCCGCTCCGTGGCGACCGGCGCCCGCCGGGGCTGAACGCGGATGAGCCGACGACGCTGCTGACCTTCCTCGACTATCTGCGGGAAGCCGTCGTCGCCAAGGCGGAAGGCGTGCCGGACGAGGTCGCGAAGGCGCCGGGCGTCACCTCGGGCACCAGTCTCCTCGGCCTGGTCAAACACCTCACGGCCGTCGAGTTCAACTGGTTCGTCTGGGCCTACGAGGGCGCCGACCTCCCGTTGCGGGACGACGAGATCCCGCCGTCCGAGGACGAGACCGGCGCCGAACTGATCGCCGCCTACCGCGCCGCCGCCCTGCGCGGCAACGAGACCGTCGCCGCCTGCGCCGACCTCGAACGCCCCGGCGCCCGCTCCCTGCGCGAGACCCCGCCGCCTTCCCTGCGCTGGGTGCTGGTCCACATGATCGAGGAGACCGCACGGCACGCGGGCCACGCCGACATCATCCGCGAGCGGTACGACGGGGACATCGGCCGCTGACGTGCTGGGCCGCCGACGGTCCTGTTCAGCGGTTCACCCGGCGACCTGATCACCCGGTGAACCGATTACCCGGTCACCCGGTCAACCGGTGCGCTCTGCCGCGAGCGCGATACGGGACTCGCCCGCGTACACGTTCATGGAGTCGCCGCGCAGGAAGCCGACGAGGGTGAGACCGGACTCCGCGGCCAGATCGACGGCGAGCGAGGAGGGGGCCGAGACGGCGGCGAGTACGGGTATGCCCGCCATCACGGCCTTCTGCGCCAGTTCGAACGAGGCGCGGCCCGAGACCATGAGGATGTGTCCCGCCAGCGGCAGCCGGCCCTCGCGCAGCGCCCGGCCGACCAGCTTGTCCACCGCATTGTGCCGCCCCACGTCCTCACGCGCGTCCAGCAGTTCGCCGTGCTCGTCGAAGAGGGCCGCGGCGTGCAGCCCGCCGGTGCGGTCGAACACGGCCTGCGCGGCGCGCAGCCGGTCGGGCAGCGAGGACAGCAGCGCCGGGGTGAGCCTGGGGGAGTCCGGATCGGTGATCGGCAGCCGCGTCGCCGTACGCACCGCGTCCAGACTGGCCTTCCCGCACAACCCGCAGGACGACGACGTATAGACGTTCCGCTCCAGCGAGATGTCCGGGAGCGGGACGCCGGGCGCGAGCCGGACGTCCACGACGTTGTACGTGTTCACGCCGTCGGCTGCCGCCCCCGCGCAGTACACCACCGACCTGACGTCGTCGGCCGCGGCGAGCACGCCCTCGCTGACCAGGAAACCGGTGGCCAGCGCGAAGTCGTCGCCGGGTGTGCGCATGGTGATGGCGAGCGGCTTGCCGTTCAGCCGGATCTCCAGCGGCTCCTCCGCCACCAGTGTGTCCGCGCGGTGCCCCGCCACACCGTCCCTGATCCGCAGTACGCGGCGCCGCTCGGTGACCCGTCCCATGCCTCAAGGGTGACATAGGTAGGGTGATCGGGAACTCGCCGCTGAGCACCACGGACCGACCAGGATGGCAGACCGAGATGAGCGACCAGCCGACCGCCGAGCACTCACTGGTGAGCGACGAGGAGGCGTTGGAAAGACTCCGCGCCCTGCGCGGCAGCATCGACAACCTGGACGCGGCGCTGGTGCACCTGCTCGCCGAGCGCTTCAAGTGCACCCAGCAGGTCGGTGAGCTGAAGGCCGCCCACCACCTTCCGGCCGCCGACCCGGCCCGCGAGGCCGACCAGATCGGCCGGCTGCGCCGCCTCGCGGAGGACGCCAAGCTCGATCCGGCCTTCGCCGAGAAGTTCCTCAACTTCATCATCGACGAGGTCGTACGGCACCACCGTGCCATCGCCGCCCGTCCGAAGCAGGCCCCGAACAACGGTTCCTGAACGGCCGCCGTGAACGGCAGCTCCTGACCGTGCGTCACGTGCCCGGCGCCCGCACCCCGAAACCCGGTGGTGGGGCGCCGCGTTGAACCCGGCACAGCACACGCACACACAGGGAGCCACCACATGAAGCTCACGATCTTCGCGGCGACCGGGGGGATCGGCCGGCTCCTGGTCGACCAGGCGGTCGACGCGGGACACGACGTGACGGCCGTCGTCCGCAACCCGGCGCGACTCACCCGGGACGTCCACTCCGTCACCGCCGACCTCACCCACCCCGACGCGGACGCGCTGCGCGGCGCCGTCGAGGGCGCCGACGGCGTCCTGTCCGCCTTCGGCCCCAGCTCACGGGCCCAGACCGGCATCACCTCGGTCGGCACCCGCGCCATCGTCGAGGCCATGCAGGCCACCGGCGCCCGCCGGATCGTCGTCGTCAGCGCCGCCCCGGTCTCCACCACCCCGTCGCCCGGCCGCCCGAACCCGCCCAGGCACGACCCGGGCGAGGGCCCCCTCATGCGCTACGTCGGCGCCCCCGTGGGCAAGCTCTTCCTGGGCAAGCACTTCGCCGACCTCGCCCTCATGGAGGACATCCTCCGCGACAGCGGCCTCGACTGGACCTCCGTCCGCCCGCCCCGCCTCACCGACAAGCCGCTCTCCGCCACCTACCGCACCGCCGTCGACCAGAATCTCCGGGGTGGCGCCCTTGCCTCCCGCGCCGACGTCGCCCACTTCATGCTCCACGCCCTCCGCGACCCCGCCACCGTCAAGCAGGCCATCGGCATCGCCACCTGAACCCCTACCCGCCCCCACCTGCCCCGCAGCGTCCGTCCGGGCCCCGCACCCGGCCGGACCGCCCACCGCAATCCCAGGTGAGAAGCACTCCGAATCCTTGGTATCGTTGACCCCGTCACCACGGCCCCGCGGGTCGCGGTGCCACACCCCGTCCGGGTGGCGGAATGGCAGACGCGCTAGCTTGAGGTGCTAGTGCCCTTTATCGGGCGTGGGGGTTCAAGTCCCCCCTCGGACACACATTTTTTCCTGACGAGGCCGCCTTCGGGCGGCCTTTTTCAGCCGCTTGCTGACAACGATGTCACGCGCGTGTGGCGTGCGAGTGGGTGTGTTGTCAGGCAATTCGCTGACAGCCGCCGCCCAGGTGTGGGGACAATGGCTCCATGAGCGGGGACGAACCCACAGCGTCAGAGAACCTGATCATGAACGTCCAACTAGGCGGCCACCCCGTCGAATTGGCCGCCGAGGCAGACCGCAGAGACGCCGCGCAACGGTACGGGCACTACATCGTCCGCGGCCCGCTCTTCGCCCTGGCGGCGTGCGAACCAGGCGACGCCGGATGGCGGTTGCTGACCCCCATGACGGACGGCTTCCCCCAGGCGGCGCGCGACGCCCTGAACTCCCGCCTGTGGTTCCGGGCCAAGGACGACACCGACGACCCGGCGCTGCGCCGGGAGCTGCTGTCGGCGGTCGACCGTCTGGAGTCGGAACCCCTCGACGAGCTGACCGTGGCCGGGACCCGCTACCGGGTCGTCCGCGGCGACGAGTTCTTCTACACCCACGGCGGCAAGGTCGAACCACCGCGCCCCACCGACCCCGATCCCGCGGTCCTTGACTGGGACGACCGCGCCGCGGACCCCGCGCTTGACGGCCACGTCGTCATCGACCACGCCGCCGCGACCGGGGTGATGGCGAGCGCCGAACGCCTCGCGCTGCGCGACCTGCACTACCGCAGCCTCCGCTACCCCGCCGACGTACGGGCCGACTCGCGGTCCGCGCTGCGGACGCACCCGGGCGTCGTCCTGCTCCCGGCGGCGTTCCGGGTGGTCGAGCGGACGGACGTCGGCTGGGAACCGGCCATCAACATCCTGGCCACCCCGCACGCCGCCCGCCGGGCGCTGGCCGACGCGCTGACCACCATGTGGCCCCGGATGTACGAGCTGGACGCGGCCGAGGAGGCCGACTACGCCCGCGCCGCCGAGGCGTTCCGCGCGGCCGGCCGGGCGAACGAACTCGAGGTCGGCGGCAGGCAGTTCTCCGTGGCCCGCGTCGCACGGCTGATCCGTGTCGGCGCCGACGGCCCCGAGCCGCCCCGCCCCTCCGACGTCGACCCGTACGGCCCGTCGAAGATCCACCCCACGATGGACGAGCACGGGAACCTCAGCTACGACGACTGACCACCGGCCCGGTGCGGCGATGTGCTCACCGGGCCGCCGGGGATTTCTGTGACGGATGCGACGACCGCATTCCGTCTGTCTTGATCATGCTTCTCGCGTGTCACGGGGGCGTCCCGGTGGGATTCCCCCCGCAACCGCCACCCCTCCCGGGCGCCTCCATCAGCGCAGAAGGTCCGCGACGGGCGGGCCGGCATCCGACTTACGGAGAAGCAATGCGCAGCAGCAAGAGGCTCTCGGTTCTCGCCCTCGTCGTCGTGGCCGCCGGAATGTCGCTCACGGCCTGTGGCCCCGACGACTCCAGCGCCTCCGGCACGACGGCGTCGCCCAGCGCCCCCGGCGCTACGTCGTCGCCCAGTGCCGCGCCCGGCCAGGACAGCTCCTCCTCCGGCGGTTCCGGTGACGGCTCCAGCAGCGGTTCGAGCGACGGTTCCGGCGGTACGACCGGAGGCTCCGGGTCGTCGAACGGCGGCTCCTCGAACGACGGGTCGGCGGCCGGCACCATGTGCAAGACCTCGAACCTGGCCATCTCGGCCGAGCACGGCATCTCGGGCGAGGGCATGGAGCTGATCCACTTCAAGAACACCGGCTCCAGCTCCTGCACGATGCACGGCTTCGCGGGCATCGACCTCAAAAGCGGCACGGACACCGTGAACGTCGCGCGCCGCCCCGGCAGCGAGGTGCCCACCGTCAAGCTGGCTCCGGGCGAGCGCACCGAAGCCGTCCTGTACTACCCGTTCAACAACAGCGGTGGCAGCGGCTACACGTTCACCACGATGACCGTCACGCCGCCCAACGAGACCCACTCCACGAGCGTCGGCGCGACCGTCAACATCCCGCTCGACAACCCCGACGAGAACGTCCAGACCACTCAGATCCACATGAACGCGGTCGGCGCGGGCAAGTAACCGCACTCCAGCGAGCAGGCCCGCCCCGTTTCCGGATCCGGCCTGTTTCCGGTTCAGCCCTGTTTCTGGTTCAGCCCAGCGACGCGCTCGCCGCGCGCAGCTCATCGAGGGCCGTGACGAGGTGCCCGCCCAGGTCGTCCTCGGCGTCGCGGTCGCCGTCGGACCAGACGGCGTAGCCCCGCTTGAAGGCGAGGAGGCCGAGTTCGCCCGCGAGGGCGGCGGTCGGGCCGGGGATCCCGCGGGCGGCCAGGGCGGTGGTCATCGCGTTGGCGAGGCTGACGCTCTTGAGCGCGTCGCGTTCCTGGAGCTCGGCGCTGGCGGCGACGGCCGCCTTGAGGCGGGGGGCGAAGTCGCGGTTCATGGAGCCCATCGCGGTGGAGGCGCGGGCGAGACCGGCGGCGACCGCCTCCAACGGGCTGGCGTTCGCGGGTGCTTCGGCGATTCCCTCGGCCAGCAGCCGGCTCAGCGTCTCCTGCCCCGCGACCAGCAGCTCGCGCTTGTCGGGGAAGTGCCGGAAGAAGGTGCTCTTGGTGACCCCGGCACGTTCCGCGATCTGCGCGACGGTCGTGGCGTCGTACCCCTGCTCGGTGAACAGGTCGACGGCGGCCACGACGAGGCGTTCGCGCGCCCCTGGTTCCCACCGACTCATGAGGTCATCCTATCTGATGGGACTCTTGTCCCATCGGTCTGTTACGGTGATGGGACAAGAGTCCCGTCACTTGTGGGAGTGTTTCCATGCGCGTCTTCGTCACCGGCGGCACCGGTCTGATCGGTTCCGCCGTCGTCGCCGAACTGCTCGGCAACGGCCACACCGTCCTCGCACTCACCCGTTCCGACGCGTCCGCGCGAGCCGCGGAGGCGGCCGGGGCGGAGGCCGTCAGGGGAGACCTCGCCGACCTGGACGCCCTGCGTACCGGCGCCGGGCGCGCCGACGGGGTGATCCACCTGGCGTTCGCCAACGACTTCAGCAGCGCCGAAGCGGTCGCGAACGCGGTCGCAGAGGAGACCGCCGCCCTCGCGGCCCTCGGCGAGGCGCTCGTCGGCAGCGACCGCCCCTTCGTCACCGCCTCCGGCACGCCCTACGTGCCGGGCCGCGCCTCCGTCGAGAGCGACTCGGTGCCCGTCGAGGGACCCGTCGGCGGTCGCGGTCGCGCGGTCACGGCGGTCCTGGACCTGGCCTCGCGCGGGGTCAGGAGCTCGGCCGTGCGCCTGCCGCGTACGGTTCACAACGAGGGCGCGGGCGGCTTCGCCGGTCTGCTGACCCACATCGCGCGCCAGAGCGGCGTCTCCGGCTACCCGGGCGACGGCACCCAGCGCTGGCCCGCCGTGCACGCGCTCGACGCGGCGGTGCTCTTCCGGCTCGCCCTGGAAGGTGCGGAGGCCGGGACCGCCTGGCACGCCGTGGCCGACGAGGGCGACCAGGTACGCGACATCGCCGCGGTCATCGGCCGCCGACTCAACCTGCCGGTCGAGTCCGTGCCCGCGCAGACGTACGGCACTCTCGGCCCGATCTTCGCGGGCGACCAGCCCTCGTCCAGCGCCCACACCCGGAAGGTGCTCGGCTGGGAGCCGACGCACCCCGGTCTCCTGGAGGACCTGGAGAACATCCAGCCCTGAGCGGGCGGTGCCCCGGTCGCTTCCCCGGCCCGAGGAGCGTCAGGGCACTCAGCGAGCTCGGCGCCCTCAGGATTTCAGGGCCTCAGGGGCTGAGAACGCCGTTTGTGGCCGTCCCGGCTTGTGGCCGTTCCGGTTGCCGTTCCGGTTGCGCCCGTCTCTACGCCTCGGGCGCTCCGAGCAGCCCGCGCACCTCCTCCGCGGTCGTCTCCTGGAGCTCGTCAGTGACGAGGAGCCAGCGCGTCACACCGATCGACTCCAGGAACGGCAGATCGTGGCCGGCGACGAGCAGGGCGCCCTCGAAGGAGTCCAGCGCGCCGGTGAGTTGGCGCAGGCTGGCCAGATCGAGGTTGTTGGTGGGCTCGTCCAGCATGAGGAGTTGGGGCGCGGGAGCGGCGAGCATCGTCGCGGCGAGCGCGGCGCGGAAGCGTTCGCCGCCGGAGAGCGCGCCCGCGGGCCGCTCGGCCCGCGCGCCCTTGAAGAGGAACCGCGCGAGCTGGGAGCGGATGTGGTTGTCGGTGACGCCGGGCGCCAGCCGGGCCACATTCGCCGCGACGCTCAACTCCTCGTCCAGCACGTCGAGTCGCTGCGGCAGGAACCGCAGCGGTACGTGACAGACCGCCTCGCCGGACAGCGGCGCCAGTTCACCGGCGAGGGTGCGCAGCAGCGTGGTCTTCCCCGTCCCGTTGCGCCCGACCAGCGCGACGCGCTCGGGGCCGCGTACCTCGAAAGTGCCGTCGAGCAGCCGGCCGTACCGGGGGCGCAGAGCGCGCAGGCTCAGGACCGTACGGCCGGCGGGCACGGCGGTGTGGGGGAGGTCGACCCGGATCTCGGCGTCGTCACGGACCGCGTCCGCGGCCTCCTCGCGCCGCTCGCGCGCCTCGTCGAGCCGGTCCTCGTGCACGCCGCGGAGCCTGCCCGCCGACTCCTGCGCCGACCGCTTCTTCTCACCCGCGACGATCCGCGGCGCCCGCCGCTGCGCGTCCAGCTTCCTGTCCTGCCTCTGGCGCCGGGCCACCTTGATCTGCGCCTCCTCCAACTCCCTCTTCTGCCGCCGTACATCGGCCTCCGCGGCCCGCAGCGTCCGTCCGGCCGCCTCCTGTTG
This sequence comes from Streptomyces sp. CBMA29, assembly GCF_014596445.1. Taxonomy (GTDB): domain Bacteria; phylum Actinomycetota; class Actinomycetes; order Streptomycetales; family Streptomycetaceae; genus Actinacidiphila. The sequence goes on from NZ_MECL01000069.1 coordinate 9,635, forward strand.
CGCGGTCAGCGCCTCCTGATACGCCGACCAGCCGCCGCCGTACCAGTTCACCGACCCCGACCGCAGCTCGGCGATCCGGTCCACGCGTTCCAGCAGCTCACGGTCGTGACTGACCACGACCAGCACGCCGGAGCGCCAGGAGTCGACGGCCTCGTAGAGCCGCCGTCTGGCCACCAGGTCCAGATTGTTGGTGGGCTCGTCGAGCAGCAGCACGTCGGGGCGCTCCAGCAGGAGCGCGGCCAGCCGCAGCAGTACGGTCTCGCCGCCGGACATCTCGCCGACGGCCCGGTCGAGGCCGATGCCGCCGAGACCGAGCGTGCCGAGCGTCGCCAGCGCCCGCTCCTCGACGTCCCAGTCGTCGCCGACCGTCTCGAAGTGCTCCTCGCCCACGTCCCCGGCCTCGATCGCGCGCAGGGCGGCCCGCCGCTCGGCGATGCCGAGCGCCTGGTCGACGCGGAGGCCGGTGTCGAGTGTGATGTTCTGCGGCAGGCAGGCGAGGGTGCCGCCGACGCTCACCGAGCCCCGCGCGGGGCGCAGTTCGCCGGAGAGGAGCCGCAGCAGCGTGGATTTGCCGGCGCCGTTGGCGCCGACGAGCCCGGTACGGCCGCGGCCGATGGTCAGGGACAGGCCGTCGAACACGGGCGTGCCGTCCGGCCAGTGGAAGGACAGCCCCGAGCAGGTCAGGGACGCGCCGGGCGGGGTGGCGGTGGGCGTGGCGGTGGGATGGGCCATGGTGGGTCTCGCAGTCGAAAGCGCGGTGGACGGGGGGCTTCGTATGCGAGCACCACGCGGCGACCGGGCCGGACAGAAGGAGGGTGCGGGCCTCCGTGAGGTGACGGACGGCTCAGGGCACCGAGGTCGCATCTGCGCGGACGTCACGGCGCGGCGGGAACGCCGACTGCCACGTGACGCGTATACGGCGAAGCGAAGGCCGTACCGCGCGATGATCGCGGACCTCAGATGCGCAACGTCCACCTCTATCGGAGACGACAGGACCTGATCACGGTACCGCAGAGGTCCGGCACGACGAACTCACTTGGTGAGGGACAGCCTCATCTGTTCCTCCGCCACGATCCGCCGCGCGAGCGACTGCTCCGAGATGTCGACCGCGTCGGGAGTCGACTCCGCGAGGTCGCTGCGGCGCGCGTAGGCGTCGAAGAGCACCTGTTTGGTGCCGAGGATGTCGAGCATGCGCTGGTCGACGCTGTCGGCGATCAGCAGCCGGTGCACGCGCACGTGGCGGATCTGGCCCATGCGGTGGGCGCGGCCGATGGCCTGGGCCTCCAGCGTCGGCTTGACCTGCGGCTCGCAGAGGATCACCACCGAGGCGGCCTGCATGTTCAGCCCGGTGCCGCCCGCCTGGATCTGGCTGAGCAGCACCGCGTGGCCGGGCGCCGCCGCGAAGGCGTCGACCATCTCCTGGCGCTCGGTGGCGGCGACCGCCCCGGTCAGCGGGCCGAAGGCGGCCGGGCCGAGCGCGTCGTGCACGGTGGTCAGCACGTCCCGGAAGAAGGAGAAGACGACGACCTTCAGCTCGTTCTCCGCGGCCTCCTTCACCAGTTCGCGCAGCCGCTGGAGCTTCGCCGAACGGTGGGGCGCCGCGTAGGCGGCGCGCCGCATCGCCATGAAGTTCCCCGCCGCGACCGCCGTCCGGTAGGCCGCCAGATCCGTACGGCTGAACTCCTCCCACTCGTCGGACTGCGCCAGCTCCGGCAGTTCGGTGAGCACGTCCTGCTGATTGCGGCGCAGATAGGCCGGGGCGACGGCCCTGCGGAACGCCTGCGAGCCCGCGACCGCGTCGCTGTGCCGGATGTGCGGGAGCAGATCGGGCTGGAGGTGGTGCACCAGACTGCGGAATTCCTCGACGCGGTTCTCCATCGGGGTGCCGGTCAGGAACAGCACGCGGTCGGTCCTGGCCGTCCACAGTGCGACGGTCCGCGACCTGCGCGTGTCCGGGTTCTTCACATAATGGGCCTCGTCCACGACGAGCATCCCCAGCGGCACCGCGTCGGGCACGTCCAGCGAATTCAGCGCGTCGTATGTGGTGACGGCGACGCCGCCGTCCCTCGCCCAGTCCGCCAGCGCCGCCTTGCGGTACGGGCCGTGCAGCCGGTACGCGTCCAGGGCGCTGCGCGACTCGATCTCCCGCGACCAGTTGACCAGCACGCTCGCCGGGCAGACGACGAGGAAGTGCGTACGGCCCTCCGCCCGCAGGTGGGCCAGGGCAGCGATGGCCTGGATGGTCTTGCCCAGACCCATCTCGTCGCCGATGATCACCCGCCGCTGGGCCAGCGCGAAGCGCGCGCCGAACGCCTGGTAGCCGCGCAGCGACACCCGGCGGTGCGTGTCGTCAAGACGCTGTCCGCGCACCCGCTCGGAGACCGACGACGGCAGGAAGCCTTCCGACGCGTCGATGTCCGGGGCGAGTTCGGCGATCTCCGCGAGCAGGACGGTGTACTCGGACGGCCTGACCTCGAAGTCCAGCCACGCCTCGGCTGCGCGCGCCGCCGGACGCAGCAGGTCGGTGCTCGCCTGGGTCAGCAGCAGCCCGGTGCCGTCGGCGGTGTGCTCAGCCAGCGACTCCTCGATCCGCCGCACGGCGTCCTGCGCGCGCAGCCGCCCGCGCCTGCCCGCGAGCAGCATCCGCAGCCGGGCGCCCGCCGGGCGGGCGGCGGCCAGCAGCGGCGTCAGTTCGGCGTCCACGCGCGCGGCGGTCTCCACGGCCCGCGGGATCTCGGGACCCGCGTTGACCAGCCGGTTGAGGGCCGTCACCAGCGCGGTGGTGTCCGGGTCGTCCCGGTCGGCCGGATCGATACGGACGGCCACGTGTTCCTCGGCCGCCGAGGCGATCTGGCGCGCCGCCGCTATGGCCTGGTCCGCGCTCTGCGCGCCCACGCCGGGGACCAGCCGCAGCTCGTACGACCGGGCGCCGAAGACCTTGCCGACCGTGTCGTATCCGGCCTGTTCCATGGCGCCGAGGCGGAGCCTGCCCTCGGTGACGTCCTTGAGCCGGGCGACCGGGATGCCGTCCAGCTCGCGGCGGACCCGTACCTCCCGCAGCGGGACCAGCGCGGCCCGCACATCCGCGCGCACCCGTGTGTGGTCCGCGGTGACGGTACGAGCCGACGCGACGAGCTTCGCGGCCCGGCCGGACACCTTCCGCGCCTGCCTGCCGACCGGCGCCTGCCGCGCCCCCGCCTCTTCCTGCCCGACACCCCCGTCCGCGTCCATGGCTCCCCGTCTCCCGCCGATGCCGTTCCTGATGCTGATCCTGATGCCGTTCCCGATGCCGGTCCTGGTGCTGATCCCGCTGTGGCCGATGCGCGTGTCACCACGGATGCCGGTTCCGTCCGCTGCGGCACATGATTCCACCCGCCACCGACACCGCGACGGCCCCCGCCCAAATCTCCGGTGGCCGGGCCGCCCGAGCTGCCCGGGAGCCGAAAACGGGTGGGCCCCGGCCCCCGCGCCCCGGCAGACTCACCACCCATGAGCGCCCACATCACCCGCGTCAATCCTCCCGCCCTCCACCAGACCCCCGGCTACCACCACATCACCGTCGTCGAGGCCGGGCGGACCGCCTACCTCGCCGGTCAGTGCCCGCTCGACGCCGAGGGCCGGATCGTCGGCCGCGGCGACTACGCTGCCCAGGCCCGCCAGGTGGCCGCCAACGCCCTGACGGCGCTCGAAGCCGTCGGCGCCGGACCGCGCGACGTCGTGCGCTCGGTGATCTACGTGGTGAGCGACGACCGAGAGGTGCTGTCCACGGTGTGGGACGCCCTGAACGCCTCACCGCTGGGCGGCGCCTTCGACACCGCGAGCACCCTGCTCGGAGTGGCACAGCTCGGCTTCACCGCGCAGTTGGTCGAGCTGGATCTGACGGCCGCGCCGGCCGCCTGAGGGGCCTGTGTGCCGGAAGGGCGGGCGTGCCTAGGGTGAGGTCATGACGCAATCACCGTTCATCGAGATCGACGGCCGGGCCGCGACGGTGGAGGCTCTCGCGCCCGCGCTCGGCGGCTACGGCCACTTCACGGCGATGCAGGTACGCGGCAAAAAGGTGCGCGGCCTGGCGTTCCACGTCGAACGCCTCGACGGCGCCACGCGGGAGCTGTTCGGCGCGGGCCTGGACGGCGAGCGCGTACGGGCGCACGTACGGCACGCGCTGGCCGGGTCGGGGCGCGCGGACGCCTCCGTGCGGGTCAACGTCTTCCAGCCGGCGGAGGGCGGCGAAGAGCCGGTCGCCGTCATGGTCGCCGTCCGCCCGCCCGCCGGTGTCGAACCCGGCCTCAAGCGCCTCAAGTCGGTGCCCTACCAGCGCCCGGCCGCCCACCTCAAGCACGTCGGCGGCTTCGGGCAGGCGTACTTCGGCCGCCAGGTGGCCGCCGAAGGCTACGACGAGGCGTTATTGGCCGGTCCTGGGGGCGAGATCGCCGAGGGCGCCGTCACCAACGTCGGCTTCATCGACGGCGACAGCGTCGTCTGGCCGGACGCCGCCCCGTATCTGCGCGGCATCACGCTCCAGATCCTGGAGCGTGAGCTCCTGCGTGCCGGTGTTCCGCAGGCCCGCCGTCCGCTGCGGCTCACCGACGTGGGGTCGTACGACGGCGCCTTCCTGGCCAACTCGCGTGGCACGGCGGTCATTTCGGAGATCGACGGCGTGACGCTGCCGACGCGGGCCGAACTCCTGGCGAGGGTGGGGGAGTTGTACGAGTCAGCGCCGTGGGACGCCATCTGACGGCGCCGGTCGGGCGGTCCGCGACGTGACGGAGGGGGCGCGGTCCGACGGCCGCGATCACGCCTGCGGCCGCCCGCCGACCACGGTCACCGCCTCCGCTCCGGTGCGGCAGCCCGCCGCGAGCGA
>NZ_MECL01000070.1 GCF_014596445.1 Streptomyces sp. CBMA29
GTTGGCTGCCCTCGTCCTGCACACCGGCCCGCCCCTCGCGGACCGCGTCCACGCCCGCCGGGTCACCGCCCTCGGCCAGCCGTACCGCGTACGGCGACCAGCGGCCCGGCTCCGTCGTGTCCGGCGGCAGCGACTCCATCAGCTCGCGCGCGGTCGACCGGCCGGGGCGCGCGACCAGCGTCACCTCGGGCCGCTCGTTGTCGGCCGCCAGCAGGTCCTCGATCCCGGCCCGGCCGCCGCCGAGCGCGTCCCACAGCGCCGAGACGACCCAGCGCGGATGCGAGTGCACGACGGCCAGGTGGTCCTCGGGGTCGTCGTCGTACGGCGGCGCGACCAGTTCGAGCCACTCGTCCAGGTCGTGCGCGGAGACCTTCCGCAGCACCGCGTTGACGAACTTCGCCCGCCCGTCGCCGAGCACCACCCTGGCCAGCTCCACGCTCGCCGACACCGCCGCGTGCGTCGGGATACGCGTCCCGAGCAGCTGGTGGGTGCCCAGCGCCAGCACGTCGAGCACCGGCGGGTCCACCTCGCGCAACGGCCGGTCCACGCACGCCGCGATCACCGCGTCGTACGTTCCCTGCCGCCGCAGCGTCCCGTAGACCAGCTCCGTCGCCAGCGCGGCGTCCCGCCGGTCGAACTCCCGGCCCTTCTTCACCGCCTCCGCCTCCGCGGCCTTCAGCAGGCCCGGCAGCACCAGATTCGCGTACGCGTCCCGCTCCCCCACCGCCCGCAGCGCCTCGAACGCCAGGATCCTGACGGGGTCACGCTGGGGTCGGCGGTACGGCTTGCCCTGCGGGCGGCGGCGCGGCTGGTCGTTCACGTGTAAAAGTGCTCCGATTTTTACGAAGGTCGGTCGCCCTCCACCCTAAGCGCCTCCAGCGCGGGGTTTTCCCGCCCGCACAGCCCGTCCAGGTGGGAATCCGTCCGCGCCACGGACAGGTCGCCCGCCGCCGGCGGGCAACCGGCGCTGGACGCCAGCCGACAACGAGATCGCAGGGGCCGCCATAGGGCGGCAAGAACCCGTCCTAGGCTCCGAGGCGGGAGCCGGAGGGGATACGGGCGCCCCGGGCCCAGTCGGCGGCAGCCATCCGCTTCTTGCCCTGCGGCTGCACCTCCCCGAGGAGGACGGCGTGGCTCCCCGTCCCGACGTACACGGCGTTCTTGGCGACGCCCAGCTCGCCGGGGGCGAGGTCGACGCGGTCGGGCTGGGGCCGGACGGGGCCGAGCTTGAGGCGTTCGCCGGAGGTCAGGGTCCAGGCGCCGGGCGCGGGGGTGCAACCCCGGATGAGGCGGTCGACCCGGAGCGCGGGCGCGGTCCAGTCGACGGCGGCGTCCTCGACGGTGATCTTGGGTGCGAGGGTGACCCCGTCGGCGGGCTGGGGCCGGGCGACGAGGCGGCCGTCCTCGATGCCGTCCATGGTGGCGACGAGCAGCCCGGCGCCGCTGCGGCCGAGCCGGGTGAGCAGGTCGCCGCTGGTGTCGGTCGGGCCGATCTCCTCGGTGAGGACGCCGTAGACGGGCCCGGAGTCGAGCCCCTGCTCGATGAGGAAGGTGGACGCGCCGGTGACCTCGTCACCGGCCATGACCGCGTGCTGCACGGGCGCGGCGCCGCGCCAGGCGGGCAGCAGCGAGAAGTGCAGATTGATCCAGCCGTGCGCGGGGACATCGAGCGCGACCTTGGGCAGCAGCGCGCCGTAGGCGACGACCGGGCAGGCGTCGGGGGCGATCTCCCGCAGCCGGGCGAGGAAGTCCTCGTCGCGCGGGCGGACGGGCTTGAGGATCTCGATCCCGGCCTCGGCCGCCCGCTCGGCGACGGGGCTGGCCAGCAGCTTGCGGCCGCGCCCGGCCGTCGCGTCGGGCCGGGTCACGACGGCGACGACCTCGTGCCGGTCGGAGGCCAGCAGTGCGTCCAGTGCGGGTACGGCGACCTCGGGGGTGCCGGCGAAGACGAGCCTCATCGTGCGGGGTGTGCCTCTCGATGGTGGTTCACGGGCGGGACGGCCGACAGCGGCGCGCGGGCGCTCACATACCGCGCCCGAAGGTGTCGTGCGGCGAGATCTTCACCTGCGGCACGCTGTTCTCGCCCGGCACCCGCCAGATGCCGTCCGGGCCCTCGGTCGCCTCGCGGATCGCCTTGAGCGCGGCCTTGCGCCGCTCGGTGTCGAGCCGGTCGATGAAGATGACCCCGTCCAGGTGATCCGTCTCGTGCTGGATGCAGCGGGCGAGCCGCTGCGTGCCCTCGATCGTGACCGGGTCGCCGTACATGGTGAAGCCCTTGGCGACGACGCCGTACGCGCGCTTGCAGTCGTACGTCAGGCCCGGCAGCGACAGGCAGCCCTCGGGGCCGTCCTGCTCGTCCTCGGTGAGGGTCAGCTCGGGGTTGATCAGGTGGCCCAGCTCGCCCTCGACGAAGTAGGTGAACACCCGCAGGGAGACGCCCAGTTGCGGCGCCGCCAGGCCCGCGCCGGGCGCGTCCCGCATGGTGTCGGTCAAGTCCTGTACGAGGGTGCGCAGTTCCTTGTCGAAGGTCGTGACCGGCTGCGCCGTCATGCGCAGCACCGGGTCACCGAAGAGGCGGATGGGCTTGACGGACACGGCGGCGGTCTCCTGGACGGGCGTACGGCGGCGGCTCCGGACGCCGGGTGCCGGCCGTCCTGACCGCCCCGGGGACGGGGCAGGGGTCAATTCTAGAGGCGCGTTCGGCCCGGCGTGGCGGGGGTGCACGCCCGGCCGCGCGCCCCCCGAGGGGTGGGCTGCGCCCCTTGCTGCGTGACTCCATGGGCGGCTGGCGCGTTGGTCAAGAGAGTTTGCCCGAATTCGGGTCAATGCACACGGCCCATTCCTTAAGTAACCGCCGGTTGGAGAGGCTTGTTGATGCCCGACCACGCAACCCCTGACGCCCAGGCACGGGCCAGCCTGCACCTGCTGGTGCGGGACATCGAAAGGGTCCGCCGCCAAGTGGACGCGCTGCGGACCCTGACCGCCCAGTTGGGCAACGTCTACCGGCCGCGCCGCAGCGGCCCCACCGCCGGATTCGTCGTGTACGGCCGCGCGCCCGCCCCGACCGTCCGGCTCGCCCAGGAGCTGCGCGACAGCGTGGAGACCCTGGTCACCGCGGCCGTGGAGTTCGACCGCTCCCTGGGGTTCTCCTGGGACGCCGTCGGCTCCGCGCTCGGCGTGACCAAACAGGCCGTGCACCGCCGGTACGGCGGGCGCCGCAGCGCGCCTCCCGGACCCGACGAGCAGGCCGCCTCCGGGCACGGGGTGGTGACCGGCAGCCCCGCGCCCCTCGCGTCCGTCCCCGCCGCCCGTTCCATGCCGGGGGCGCTCCCCTTGGGCGCCCTGGAATCGCGCGAGCCGCGCGAAGCTCTTGAGTCCCGCGAGGACCGTGAGGGTGCCGTCACGTCCTTCCCCGGGCCGCGCAACGGCTGATCCTCCGCCCCCACCCGCGCCGCAGTCCCGCCGCCGCCGCTCGCCACGCCGACAGGTCGAGCACAGCGCGCCTGCGGCGCGCTTCTGGTGGGGGGTGAGCCGCAGCTCACCCCCCACCCCACGCCACCCACCGGGGGTGGATCCCCCCTCCACGGCCCGATCCCACCCGACGGTCCGCCGTGGCTTGTCGCGCAGTTCCCCGCGCCCCTGACGGGGCACCCTCGTGCGCTGGCAGCCGCGCAGCGGGCTCGCTCCCCCGGCGGGGCGCGGGGAACTGCGCGGCCGGCCACGGCGGGCCGCGCTCTGAGGAGGGACCGTTGGGGGTGGGCGGCCGGGGGAACCCTCCGCGGGAGGCGGTCAGCCGATGTCGGGGGGGTCCATGCGGATGTGGACCGGGTCGGAGACGCCTCGGGTGGCGCGAGCGATCTGGGCCTCTTTGAGGGCGGCGGCGAGGGCGGAGCCGGTGCCGGGGGGGACGCGGAGCAGAAGCCGCTCCCACTGCTCGCCGGGCGGCGGCTCCCCGTGGCGGCGGGTGCGGCCGGGGCCGGACGTGGGGACGGGCAGGGGCACGGGCCCGAGCTGGTCGGTACCCGGCGGGAGCCGCAAGGTGTCGAGGAGGTCGACCACGGCGGCCGGCGGCCCGACGACCGAGGCCATCCGGGAGACCGGCGGAAAGCGCAGCTCGGCCCGTTCGGCCAGCTCGCGCAGGGCGTGCCCGGCGGGGTCCCAGCGGACGAGGGCCTGGACGGGCCGCAGGGTCGGCTCGCCGAGGACGACGACGGTGCCGCCGTCGCCCGCGGGCCGTACGAGGGCGGCGGCGTGCGCCCAGCGCCGGAGCGCTTCCTCACCGGCGCGCAGGTCCGGCCGGTTCAGCAGGGCCCAGCCGTCGAGCAGCAGGGCCGCCGCGTAGCCGGTGTCGGCGACGGGTTCGGCGCCGGGAGTGGCGATGACCAGCGCGGGGGCCGCGCCGACCGAGGCGAGGACGGTGTCGCGCCCCGAGGTGCGTACCGGCACCTTGGGGAAGGCGCGCCCCAGCTCTTCGGCCGTGCGCCGCGCGCCCACGATCTGGGCGCGGAGCCGGAAGCCGCCGCACTCGGGGCAGTGCCAGTCGGCGGCGGGCCGCCCGCACCAGCCGCAGTGCGGGGTGCCGCCCTGCTCGCGTACTTCGAGCGGCCCTGCGCAGGCGGTGCACCGGGCGGGTTCGCGGCAGTTGTCGCAGGCGAGCCGGGGTACGTACCCGCGGCGCGGCACCTGGACGAGCACCGGGCCGCGCGCCAGCGCCTCC
>NZ_MECL01000071.1 GCF_014596445.1 Streptomyces sp. CBMA29
CTCCGGCTCGTTCTCGTCGTGCGGGCGGGCCCCGCCGGGGCGCGGGGGCGTGGCGGAGGCCGCCGAGGCCAGACCGCGCGCCGACTCGAAGTCGCGGGCGGCGCGGGGCAGCTCGTGGTGCCCCGCGTTCGAGCCGATGCCCGAAGCGGTGCTCGGTCCCGGAGGCGTCTCGGGCACGGCGAAGCCGCCACGCGGGTCCGGTGGAGGCGCGGCGTGGTTCCTGGGCGTACGGGGCGGGTCCGTGGTCACGCGAGTCGTTCCATCCGTCTGTGCGCCACGCGCTGGCCGCGGCGGGTCGGGCCTGGTCAGGCGCGTCGGCAGGAGAGGAAGATCTGCTCCTCCGGCGGCACGTCGGTGCTCGCCGGTGCGTAGGCGTACGAATCCTCCTTGATCACCTCGAAGCCCGCGTCCACCACGACATGGCGCAGTTCATCCCTTAGATAACCCGATACCCGGATGGTGTGACCGAGGAACGGAATCGGCACATTGTCCAGATCGGCTTCCACCATCGACACGGCGAGCAGGCCGCCGGGCTCCAACAGGGCGTGGACCGCCCGCAAGGTGCCGGGGATCTCGTCCTTGGGCAGCATGAGCAGCGAGAAGAACGCGGCGACCGCCGTGAAACTTCCCGGCGCCAGCGGCCCGCCCTCGGTGAGGTCGGCGAAGTCGGCCTGGACGAAGTCGGCCTCGGGCGCGTTCACCCGCGCCTGCGCGAGCATCCCGGACGACAGGTCCACGCCGGTCACCCGCAGCCCCGCGTCGGTGAACTGGCGCGCGGTCGGCAGTCCCGTACCGCAGCCGAGGTCCAGCACGCGGGCACCGGCGGGCAGCGTCTCGATGAGCCATTCACCGGCCCTGACCTGGCCGTCCTTGTGCGGGAACGCTTCGTCGTACCGGTCGCCGATCGCGTCGAACGCCTCGGCCTGGCCGGTACGGTCCCTGCCCTGATCCTCGTGATCGTCGGCAGGGGGGATCCCCATGTGCTCGTAGCCGCCGGTTCCCACCGCTCCGGGCCTCCCTGACTGCTGCTGGATGGCTGCTGCTGAATGGCTGTACGAATGGCTGTGTCGCGTCGCTGTGACGTAGCGTCAAACTCTAGGCCGCGATCGGCAATTGCGCAGTGTTCCGGAGCACGATCCTACGGTTGGGGGTCAGGGACGCAACAAGGGGCTCGGAGGTTCACTCCCGTCCCCCACGGCTTACGCCCGCTTACGCCCCCTACCGTACGCACCGCGGCCGTACCCCCGGCTCGTCCCGCCGCTCTACGACGGCCGCCGGTCCCAGTCCGGCGGCAGCGCGGGCACCGGCCACGCCGGGTCGGGCCGCCAGTCCTCCCAGCCGTCACAGAACGGCGGACCCCAGGCCCTGACCACCCCGGCCGCGCGCTCACCGGCCCGCTGCACCCGCCCCGCCAGCTCCGCCGGCATCAGCCCGTCCGCCTGCGCCTGCGCGAACTCGTCCTCGTCCAGCCAGCGCCAGGAGCGGTCCGGGTGGACCGAGATGTCGAGGAAGTGATCCACCGAGTCCACCCCTCCCGACCAGCGCCGACGAGGTTCCTCAAGGTTCACATACCAACTTTTGAACCGCCACCCGGGCTCCCAGAACAGCCACACCGACCACGGCTCGCCCGGCCGCGCCAGCTTCAGCACCCCGGCGCCCCACCACTGCTCGACCCGTGCCGCCCGCGGCTTCACGTACCGGCTCGCCAGCGGCTCCCGGTGCACCGGCGTCCCGTCCGCCAGCACCGGCTTCACACACGCCGTACCGGGCGCCATCCACACCGCGAGCAGCTCCGCGTCGTCGCGCACCACGGTCACCGGACGGCAGATGTGCACCGCGTCCGTGCCGTTCCCCCGGTAACGCCACAGCACCTGCGCGCCGGGCGTCCAGAAGTGGCGCTCCCCGGCGCGGGTCGAGAGATCGGCTTCGGCTGTCATGAACAGAGTTTACGGAAGCACTGTTACGGATGCGTCATCCGCAGAACGTCCAGCGCCTCGTCGAGCTGCGTTTCGGACAGCAGACCGCGCTCGACGTAACCGGACTCGATCACCACCTCGCGGATCGTCTTCCGCTCCGCCAGCGCCTTCTTCGCGACCTTCGCGGCCTCCTCGTACCCGATGTAACGGTTCAGCGGTGTGACGACCGAAGGCGAGGACTCGGCGTACTCGCGGGCCCGCTCGGCGTTCGCCGTGATCCCGTCCACCGTGCGGTCCGCCAGCAGCCGCGTGACGTTGGCGAGCAGCCGGACCGACTCCAGGATGTTGCGGGCGATCACCGGCAGCATCACGTTCAGCTCGAAGTTGCCCGCCGCGCCCGCCACCGAGATGGCCGTGTCATTGCCCGTCACCTGCGCCGCCACCATCAGCACCGCCTCCGGGATCACCGGATTGACCTTGCCCGGCATGATCGACGAGCCGGGCTGAAGGTCGGGCAGCGCGATCTCGGACAGTCCGGTACGCGGCCCCGAGGACATCCAGCGCAGGTCGTTGGCGATCTTGGTGAGGCCGACCGCGATCGTCCGCAGCTGCCCCGAGGTCTCGACGATGCCGTCCCTGGCGCCCTGCGCCTCGAAGTGGTCGCGGGCCTCGGTCAGCGGCAGCCCGGTCGCGCGGGCCACCTCCGCGATCACCGCGGCGGGGAAGCCCGCCGGGGTGTTGATGCCGGTGCCCACCGCCGTGCCGCCCAGCGGCAGCTCCGCCAGTCGCGGCAGCGACGACCGTAGCCGCTCGATCCCGTACCGCACCTGCGCCGCGTAGCCGCCGAACTCCTGGCCGAGGGTGACCGGCGTGGCGTCCATCAGGTGCGTGCGGCCCGCCTTCACGACGGTCGCGAATTCCGCGGCCTTCGCCTCCAGGGACTCCGCCAGACGGGTGAGCGCCGGAATCAGGTCGCCGGTCACCGCCGCGGTCGCCGCGATGTGGATGGAGGACGGGAAGACGTCGTTGGACGACTGCGAGGCGTTGACGTGGTCGTTGGGGTGGACGTCACGGCCCAGGCGCTCGGTGGCCAGGGTGGCGATCACCTCGTTGGTGTTCATGTTGGAGGAGGTGCCGGAACCGGTCTGGAAGACGTCCACCGGGAAGTGCTCGTCCCAGCGGCCCTCGGCGACCTCGGCCGCGGCCTCCCGGATCGCCTCGGCGGTGTCCTCGTCCAGGACGCCCAGCTCCGCGTTGACCTTCGCGGCGGCGGCCTTGATCCGGGCCAGCGCCGCGATGTGCGCCCGCTCGATCCGCTGCCCCGAGATCGGGAAGTTCTCCACCGCGCGCTGCGTCTGCGCCCGCCACTTCGCCTCGGCGGGCACCCGTACCTCGCCCATCGAGTCGTGCTCGATCCGGTATTCGCTCATGTCTATAACAGTGCCCGGGAACACCTGGGTGTTCCCGGGCACTGTCTCCCCGTGGCGAGATCGGCCGAATCCGCGCGGAGCCGTACGAGCCCGTACGAGCCCGTACGGGCCCGCGTGAGATCCGCGAGCAGCCTCAGGCGGGCATGGCCAGCCGGCCGTTCCCCCCGTCCTGCGCCTCCTGCGCGTCGAGCGCCGCCCGCGCGGCCGACCTGCGGTCCGCGAGCAGCCGGTCCAGCGCCAGGACGCCCGGCCCCGAGAAGACGATCAGCAGCAGCGTCCAGCAGAAGAAGACCGCCGCCTCACCGCCGTTCTCGATCGGCAGCAGCCCCCGGTGCTGATGGACGTCGAAGTACGCGAACGCCATCGACCCCGAGCCGATCAGCGCGGCCGGCCTGGTCGCCAGGCCGAACAGCACCAGCACCCCGCCGACGAGCTGGATCAGCGCCGCGTACCACCCCGGCCACCGGCCCGCCGACAACTCGGCCGTGCCGAGCACGCCGAAGAGCGACGCCACACCGTGGCAGGTGAACAGGAGCCCGACGACGATACGGAACAGGCTGAGCGCGTACGGCTGGGCCCGGTCGATGCGGGAGTCCGAGCCGATCAGGGAGTCCGACATGAGCGCACCTCCTCTCCGCTTAGTTGTAGACGCCGAATTCGTACAGCGAGTACCCGTAACCCGTGCCGCGCTGCGTGCCCGTCAGGCGCACATAGCGGCCGGTGCCGGAGACGTCGAGATCGTCGATGTCACCGTTGCCGTCGGTCACGGACTTCACCGTCGTCCAGTTCTGCCCGTCGTCGGAGGTCTGGATGTCGTACGCCTTGGCGTACGCCGCCTCCCAGGAGAGCTGCACATGGTTGAAACTCGTGCGGGCGCCCAGGTCGACCTGGATCCACTGCGGGTCGCTCCAGTCGCTCGACCAGCGGGTCGCGGCGTTGCCGTCCACCGCGTTCGACGGCGTGCACGGGCAGCCGCCGGTCGGGTCGGTCTGGTACGTGGAGGCCGTCGCGGGCTTGTTGAGCGCGACATTCGTGCCGTTCGGCTTCGGCGGCACGATCCGCACCGACTTGGAGCCGTAGCTGACATTGCCGTGGTTGTCGGTGGCGCGCACATACGCCTCGTACACGCCCACCTTCTCCGGCGCCTTCGCCGTCAGCGTGCCGCCGTTCTGCGTGGTCGCGGCCGGGGTGAGCGCGCCGTTGTTGTCGATGTAGATGCTGCTGAACAGCACCTGGTACGTGATCGGGTCGTTCTCCGGGTCGGAGGTCGAGGTGTGGAGCGTCACCGTGCCGCCCGCGGGCACGCCCGAAGTGGCGTTGTCCACCGTCATGTCGGTCACCAGCGGCGGCAGGTTGTCACCCGAGGTGTTCCCGCCGTACGCGCGCTTGACCGCGTAGTACGAGGGCCGCTTCAGGCCGTCGGGCACCAGGTTGAACCAGATGCCGCCGAAGTCGTCCTCGTTGCCGTAGTGGAAGAGCGTGGCGCCCAGCGCCACACCCGGGTGACCGGCCACGCAGTTCCAGGCGTTGGTGTAACCGTCCGCCTTCTGCTGGTCGGTGGGCTCGTCCGCCACACCGTTCGCGTCGTTCGGCACCTCCCACGAACCGGAGGGGCCGCCCTCGGTGATGATGTACGGCTTGTCGTAACCGCCGCTCTCCCACGCCGACTTGACGTTGCAGACGTCCTTGTAGGAGTTGACCGCCAGCAGGTCCAGGTCCGGGGTGTTGCGCTTGTAGTACGGCCACGCGCCCGTCCACGCGTCGGTCGACGTCACCGGGTGGTTCGGGTCCGCCGCGTGCACCGCCTTCGACAACTCGTTGACGTACGAGGTGTACGCGTTGCGCTCCTGCTCCAACTGGTCACCGCTGTAGCAGTTCTGGAGGCCCAGCACCGACTCGTTGCCGACATCCCACATCAGCACGCCCGGGTTGTCCTTGTAGGTGTTCACCCACTTCGGGAACTCCGCGAGCATGTTGTTCTTGTACGTCGTGTCCGTCAGGTAGTCGACACAGCCGCCCGAGCCAGGACCGCCGCCCGGCTGGAGCCAGAAACCGGCGATCACCTTGATGCCGTTGGCCGCCGCCGCGTCGAACAGCGGCGCGCTGCTCGCGTCCGTGCCCCACGTACGGATCGTGTTGACGCCCATCCGCGCCACGTCCGGCAGGTCCGCCGCGGCCTGCGAGGGCTGCGGACCCCACGTCAGACCCTTCACGGTGTACGGGGCGCCGTCCACGGTGAGCTGCCAATTGCCCTGCGAGCCGGTCACCTTGACCACGCTGCCCGCCGCCTGCGCGGCCGGGGCCTGCACGACGGCGAGTCCCGCCGCGACCAGTGCCGCCACCGCGAGGGGCGCCAGGCCGCGCCTGGCCGTCCTCCTGATCACATGTGCGCGCATCTCGTCCTCCGAGGGGGTCACGGGTAGCTCACCAGGTAGGAGATACCGGAGTTGGTGTTGTTCACCGGGTCACCGGTCTCGTTGACGACATGGCTGATCGTCCCGTCGTTGCCGAGCGAGACGGTGACCATGTCGTGCAGCCGCACCCCGGACGTGTTCGGCACCAGCAGGGCGCTGTCGGCGACGACGCTCGGGTCCGCGAGGAACAGGCAGTAGCTGCCAAGACCCCA
This sequence comes from Streptomyces sp. CBMA29, assembly GCF_014596445.1. Taxonomy (GTDB): domain Bacteria; phylum Actinomycetota; class Actinomycetes; order Streptomycetales; family Streptomycetaceae; genus Actinacidiphila. The sequence goes on from NZ_MECL01000071.1 coordinate 5,973, forward strand.
CGCCTCGTGCGAGGAGACCGAGTCCGCCACCTGGTAGGCGGCGTAGCCGTGCCGCGAACCGTCCATCCAGGCGGCCTGGTTGGGCGGGTCGTACGGCATCTCGTTCTGGAAGAAGTACGTCCGTCCGGCGTCGCCGTTCCAGAGCACCTCGGTCTTCTGGTGGTGCTCCACGAACAGGCCGTACATCGTGACGCGCGCGCCGTTGACGACCAGGCCCGTGTCACTGGTGTTGACGTCCCAGCCGACACCGCTGCCGTGGTCGGCCCGCCACAGCCACAGGTTGTCGCCGATCACGTCGGAGCTGTTGATCTCGACGCTGACGGTGGCCTTGCCGGCCTGCGCGCCGCCGATCCGCACGAACACGTCCTGGAGGAGCGTCGGGTCGCCCGCGTGGCCGCCGCTGGCGCCCTGCGGTCCGACGCGGACCAGCACCGCGGAATTCGTGGCGCCCGCGTCGATCAGCAGCCCGGAGATCTTCACGCCGTCGACGTCGGCGACGGACAGCGCGGTGATGCCGTTGTCCGGCAGCAGCGTGGCGATGCCCAGGCCCAGTACGACCGTGCCCGCGCGCGTCACCTCCACGGTCTGGTCGAGCGCGTACACACCCGGTGTGACCAGCAGGTGCTTGCCCTGCGCCAGCGCGGAGTTGATGGTGGCCGCCGAGTCGCCCGGCTTGGCGATGTGGAAGTCGGTCAGCGGGATCGACTCGCCCTGCGCGCCGCCGTTCCAGGTCACCCCGCGGGCGTTGCTGTGCAGCGCGGGCACGAACACCTGGTACGCGCCGGACCCGTCCACGTACAAGAAGGGCTTCTCCCGGATCACCGGGGCGCTGTCGACCACCGTGTGGGAGGGGTCGGGGAAGTTCTGCGGCGGCGCGCCGTCCACGCCGACGAAGACCATGTTCCATACGGAACCGGCCCATTCGCCGAGCGCGCTGTTCCGGGTCAGCCACTGCTGCTGGGAGCCGGACACGACCCGGCCGTCCACCTTGCAGTCGGCCATGAAGCCGCCGCTGGACCAGCCGTCGTAGCCGTTCCACAGCGGGACCTCGCCGCGGATGTGCACGCGGCGCAGCGGGGCGGCCTGCGAGACCGCCCAGCGGTTGGAGCCGCCGGTCGGGGTGACCGACAGGTTCTCGGCGCTGCGCCAGAAGTTCTGCGTGGCGTTGCCCTGCATCCAGTCGGCCTCGACGTGCACCAGGCCGTGGATGTCGACGTCGTCGGGGGACAGGCCGAGCCCGGCGACGTGGGTGTAGAAGCCGACGTTGACGTCGAGTCCTTCGTACGTGCCCGGCTTGAAGAACAGCGCGAAGCGGTCGGTGCCGAACTGGTTGGACTCCTGGCGGCGGAAGACGTCCGAGACCTTCGCCTGGATGTCGGCGATCGGCATCGAGGGGTCGAAGACCAGGACGTTGGGGCCGAAGTCGGGGTCCGCGGCGGCGGCGCGCGTACCGGCCTTCGTACCGCTCGCGCTGGACGCGCCGGGAGCGCCGGACGCGGTGCCCGCCGAGGCGCGGCCCGCCAGTACCGGGGTGGCCGCGAGGGCCGCCAGCGCGCCGAGGGCCGCGCGCCGGGAGAAGACGGAGGTGGCCGGTGAGCCGGGTGTGCCGGTCGTGCTGCTTGTGGGGGGGTGAGAGGGGGGAAGTGCGGGGCTGTTCATAGATCACCTGTGTGTTGGGGGGACAGGTTTCCGGAGAGCGCTCTCCCACGGGGTCGGGTAAAGCCCGGCCCGCGCGGGAGAGCGCGGTGTCCGGGCTTACGGCAGTTGGTAGTTCTGGTTCAGAGCCGCACCCTTCTGGGGCTGCGACTGGTCGTAACCGCGGGCGTCGCACTGGAGTCCACCGTTGATGCAGTGGGTGACCAGCGCGTTGAGGGTCGGGGCGTCCCAGTCGTTGAAGAAGTCGTAGTGGAAGGAGAAGCCCTGGCCGCTGGAGAGGTGGACCTGCGACATGTCGCCGTTCACCGGCCAGGCCATCTTGAACTCGATCATCGGCAGGGCGACCGGGTGGTCGGCCGGGCAGACGTTCGCGTTGGCGCCGCCGGCGACCGGGTAGGCCATGTGGCTCTTGTGGTCCGGCACGTCGAGGTGGATGCCGTCCCAGCAACTCGGGGCCTGGAGGCGGATGTTGAGCTGCGTGTCAGGCGTGTTGGGGCAGCTCACCGGGATGTTCCAGTTGTGGTAACTGTTCCCGCACTCCCAGCCCTCGACGGTGCCCTTGAGGTTCTGGAACTCCGACTGCGTCTGCGTCGGGCTGCCGACCACGAAGCGCAGGCCCTTGGGGAACGGGCGCACGCTGGTGTAGTCGTTGATCGCGGACTTGTAGTAGATCGTCTGCGTGCCGACCGGCAGGATCTTCTGGGTGCCGTTGAACAGACTCGGCATCCAGTACGCCGACTTGTCGCCGGGCGCCAGACACACCGTGTTACCGGTCTCCAGCGAGGCCGTCGTGGAGTTGCCGTTCGTGCTGGTGTTGCCCATGAAGGTGTGGTCGTGCGACGCCCCCGGCTGGCCCGGGAAGACGATCGGGTCGTCCGGCGCCGTGTGCGTGGGGGCGCACTGGGCCTGGAACTCGTGGAAATACGCGTGCGGCGGCTCGTACGTCGAGGGCGTCACGCCGGTGACCGGCGGGTTCGCCATGATGTAGCCGTCGCCGTCCGGGTCGTCGCCTGACGCCATTCCGTTGCCGGCCAGCGGCATCGCCATGCCGGGCATCCCGGCGTGGTCGGCGGTGCCGCTCGCAGCCGCCGGTGTGCTGGCGGAAGCGTTTCCGGTCGTCATCGCGACCCCGCCGATACCGAGTCCGGTCGCGGCCAGTGACAGGGCTATGAGCAGCCCTGGGATCCTTCTGGTCCTCCGTGCCATGGAGACCTCCTGCTTGATGGTGCGCATGGGGGGCTGACGGCACGACGTGGCGGCAGGCGTCATGACGGGCCGTCAGTTGGGAGAGCGCTCTCCCAGGTACGGAATGTTCCGCTCCCGCTAAGGACATGTCAACGGTTGATGAATCGCCCCCTCTGCGCGAGCCGGGCATTCCGCCACCCCCCGACCACCCTGGCCTGCGAGCCCTCCACTTCTTGCGGATTTCGTGAAGGTCCACCCCCCGGGGCGGAGCCCCGCCCTTGGCCTGTACCAATCACCCCCCGGCGCCGCGGCGCCGCGCGCTGGCGTACGTGGCGGTCGCCCCGCCGGGCCGCGCCTGAGGCGCGGGCGGGTGGCGTCACCCTCGCCATGGGACCACCGGCAACGCTCCCGCGCGCGCCGTCCGAGCCCGCACCCGATTCCCGCGCGCGCCGTCCGCGTCCGCGGGCTGCCGGGGCTCCGGCTACCTCACCGCCCCCCCAGGGGGCGTACCCGCCGTCGGGTGGCAGGTCTGTACGCCGAGAGCTTCCCGCAGGGCGGCACCGGCACCCGCCCCGTTCCCGCGCCGGGCGCGTACGCCGCTGCCGCCGCCGCGGCTGCCGCGCCCCCCGCGCGGGGTGGTGGCAGGGCCGTGGTCTGCGGGCTTCCCGCAGGGGTCAGGCGTTTTGGCGGCGGGGGATGGTGGTGAAGGTGGGGGAGGGGGAAGGGTCCTGGAAGAAGTCGTTGCCCTTGTCGTCCACGACGACGAAGGCGGGGAAGTCCTCGACCTCGATCTTCCAGACGGCTTCCATGCCGAGTTCGGCGTATTCGAGGACGTCCACCCGCTTGATGCAGTCCTGGGCGAGGCGGGCGGCGGGGCCGCCGATGGAGCCGAGGTAGAAGCCGCCGTGGGCGGCGCACGCGTCGGTGACCTGCTTGCTGCGGTTGCCCTTGGCGAGCATCACGAAGGAGCCGCCCGCGGCCTGGAACTGCTCGACGTAGGCGTCCATCCGGCCCGCGGTGGTCGGCCCGAAGGAGCCGGAGGCGTACCCCTCGGGGGTCTTGGCCGGGCCCGCGTAGTAGACGGCGTGGTCGCGCAGGTACTGCGGCATCTCCTCGCCCGCGTCGAGCCGCTCCTTGATCTTGGCGTGCGCGATGTCGCGGGCCACGACCAGCGGCCCGGACAGCGAAAGCCGGGTCTTGACCGGGTACTTGGTCAGCTCGGCGCGGATCTCGTCCATCGGCCGGTTGAGATCGACGTGTACGACGTCGTCGTCCAGATGCTCGTCGGTGGTCTCCGGCAGGAAACGCGCCGGGTCCGTCTCCAACTGCTCCAGGAAGACACCCTCGGCGGTGATCTTCGCCAGCGCCTGCCGGTCCGCCGAGCAGGACACGGCGATGGCGACCGGGCACGACGCGCCGTGCCGCGGCAGCCGCACCACCCGCACGTCGTGGCAGAAGTACTTCCCGCCGAACTGGGCCCCGATCCCGATCCGCTGCGTCAGCTCGAAGACCTTCTGCTCCAACTCCTTGTCCCGGAAGCCGTGTCCGGCCGCCGAGCCCTCGGCGGGCAGCTCGTCCAGGTAGTGCGCGGAGGCGTACTTGGCCGTCTTCAGGGCGAATTCGGCGCTGGTCCCGCCCACCACGATCGCCAGGTGGTACGGCGGACAGGCCGCCGTACCCAGCGAACGGATCTTCTCCTCAAGGAACTTCATCATCGACGCCTCGTTGAGCACCGCCTTCGTCTCCTGGTAGAGGAAGGACTTGTTGGCGCTGCCACCGCCCTTGGCCATGAAGAGGAACTTGTACGCGCCGCCGTCCGTCGCGTACAGCTCGATCTGCGCGGGCAGGTTGGAGCCGGTGTTCTTCTCGTCCCACATCGTCAGCGGGGCCATCTGCGAGTAGCGCAGATTGAGCTTGGTGTAGGCGTCGTAGATCCCGCGCGAGAGCGCCTCCTCGTCGCCGCCCGCGGTGAGGACCCGCTGGCCGCGCTTGCCCATGACGATCGCCGTACCGGTGTCCTGGCACATCGGGAGCACGCCGGCCGCCGCGATGTTCGCGTTCTTCAGCAGGTCGAGCGCGACGAATTTGTCGTTGGGGCTCGCCTGCGGGTCGTCCAGGATGCGGCGGAGCTGCGCGAGGTGGGTCGGACGCAGGTAGTGGGAGATGTCGTGCATCGCCTCGGCCGCGAGCAGCCGCAGCGCCTCCGGATCGACCGTGAGGAACGTACGCCCGCCCGCCTCGAAGGTACTGACGCCCTCCGCGGTGAGCAGGCGGTACGTGGTGGGGTCCTCGCCGAGGGGAAGCAGATCCGTGTAGGCGAACTCAGGCATGGGGCATTCCTCACTCGGCGGCAGCGCTGCGGCGTCCCGATTCTAGAACGCCCCCGACCGGCCGGGCGGGCCGGACCCTTAGGGCCTGTCCCGCGGGCTCTCAGGGAGACTTCGGGGTAGTCGCGATCTATCGCGTCTGTGTACCGTAGGGACGTGGACGAATCGCAGCTCCAGAAACGCGCGCAAGAGCAGCCCCAGCCGGTGCGTACGGGCAAGCCCACCGCGGAAGCGGACCTGCGGGCGTCGGACGCGGACCGGGACCGAATCGCCGACATCCTGCGCGAGGCCCTGGCCGAGGGCCGGCTGGACTCGTCGGAGCACTCCGAGCGGCTCGACCAGGTCTACGCGGCCAAGACGATGGGCGAACTGGAGCCGCTGGTACGGGATCTGCCGGTGGGCAGGACCACCGCCCCGGCGCCCGCCCCCGCGGCCCGCGGCGGCTACCACTACGCCCCCGACCCCAGCGGCGAGAACCCGAACCTGGTCGGCATCCTCGGCGGGGCCGAGCGCAAGGGCCGCTGGCGCGTCGGCCACCGGATCACCGCGGTGGCGATCATGGGCGGCGTCGAGATCGACCTCACCGAGGCCACCTTCACCTCGCCCGAACTGGTCATCCACTGCACCGCGATCATGGGCGGCGTCAGCGTCAAGCTGCCGGAGAACGTGACGCTGCGCGGCGGCGGAGTCGTCGGCATCATGGGCGGCTCCGACGTCAAGGCGTTCGAGGCGCCGGACGCCGACGCGCCGGTGGTCCGCATCGACGGCTTCGCCTTCTGGGGCGGCGTCGAGGCGAAGGCCAAGCGCGGCAAGAAGGTCAAGGACTGGACGAAGAAGAACCTCGAGAGCTGAGGCGCGGGACCGGGCCGGGGGAGCCTCCGGCGCAGGGGCGGAGCGGCGTCGTGCGCGGGCGAGCGGGCAGCGGCTGTTTCACGCCCCCCGACTCCGTAACGGCTGTGATTGATGGTGCGTAAGTGCGCCAAGCATCGTGCGTGTTTCCGCCATCCGCAGGTCACAGGCTTGCGCGGCTCTCGCGCGGGGCGAACACGGTGCGCATGAAGTCGCGTACAGCGGGTAGGGGTTCGAGCACGCCGCCGCACTGCCGCCGTTGAGATCCGCGCCCGCCGGGGGAGTGGTCGGTGACGCGCCAGGGTGGCAATCGCCGAGCCGTCGTCAGGAGTATCCCGTGCTTCAACCGATCGAGCCCGTCACGGACACCGCCTACCCGCCCGGTCATCCGCGGGATCTGGGCGGGCCCTGGCACTCGGAGGCCGCCTGCCGCAGTGACGAGGCGGGGCTGTTCTTCGCCCCGTCGAAGGAGCCCACTGCCGCTCGCCTGTCCCGGGAGGAGGCGGCCAAACGCGTGTGCGCGCGCTGCCCGGTGATGCTCGAATGCCGCGAACACGCCCTGCTCCAGCCGGAACCGTACGGCGTGTGGGGCGGCATGACCGCCGCCGAGCGCCGCGTGGTGCTGGCCCGCCGCCGCCGTCGCGAGGTCGAACTCCAGCGCCCCGACCCGCAGATCGCCGCCGCGGGCTGACCGTACGGCTCAGCAGCCCAGCAGCCCAGCAGTTCAGTAGCTCAGCGGTTTGTCGGCTCATCGCCGCCCGCCGCGCCGCATCCGGGAATACGGGGCCCGAGTGCGCCGCGGCGGGCGGCAGCCGACGTACCGAAAGCGCGGGAGTGAGCGCCTCAGCGCGCCCGGTCGAAGTCGATCGCGCTGTACGCCCGCAGCTTGGACAGCCGGTGCGTGGAGTCGATCTGCCGGATCGTGCCGGACTTGGAGCGCATCACCAGCGACGAGGTGGTGGCGGTCTCCGCGCGGTACCGCACCCCGCGCAGCAGTTCGCCGTCGGTGATCCCGGTGGCGACGAAGAAGACGTTCTCGCCGCTGACCAGGTCCTTGGTGTGCAGAATCCGGTCCAGGTCGTGCCCGGCGTCCAGTGCCCGGCGCCGCTCGGCGTCGTCCTTCGGCCACAGCCTGCCCTGGATCGTGCCGCCCAGGCAGGTGATCGCGCAGGCCGCGATGATGCCCTCGGGTGTCCCCCCGATGCCCAGCAGCATGTCCACGCCGGTGCCCTCGCGCACCGCCATGATCGCGCCCGCCACGTCGCCGTCGGCGATGAACTTGATACGGGCGCCGGTCTCGCGGATCTCCTTCACGATGCCGTCGTGCCGCGGCCGGTCGAGCACCACGACGGTGACGTCCTCCGGCGCGCTGCCCTTGGCCTTGGCGACCCGGCGCACATTGACCGCGGGCGGCGCGGTGATGTCGACGTACTCGGCGGCCTCGGGACCGGCCACCAGTTTGTCCATGTAGAAGACGGCCGAGGGGTCGAACATGGTGCCGCGGTCGGCGACGGCGAGCACCGCCACCGCGTTCGGCATCCCCTTGGCCGTCAGCGTCGTGCCGTCCACCGGGTCGACGGCGACATCGCACTCGGGCCCGGTGCCGTCGCCGATCCGCTCGCCGTTGTAGAGCATCGGCGCCTCGTCCTTCTCGCCCTCGCCGATCACGACGACGCCGTTCATCGAGACGGTGTGGACGAGGGTGCGCATCGCGTTCACCGCGGCGCCGTCGGCCCCGTTCTTGTCGCCCCTGCCGACCCAGCGTCCGGCCGCCATGGCGGCGGCCTCGGTGACGCGTACGAGTTCCAGTGCCAGGTTGCGGTCGGGGGCCTCCGGGCTCACTTCGAGCTGGGGCGGCAAATGCTGTTCGGTCATCACGCGCACCTTTCTGTACGAGGACGGCCGGAATATGAGGGTGCTTCGACCTTATCGGTTCGGCGCGAATATGAGCAGGGTGCACGTCACATGAGCGCCTGGTGGCCCCTGCGGGCCGGGGCGCGTCGAGGGCGCGGACCCCGGCGTCCGGGGCCGTTCCCGGCATGGGGGACGATGGTCGGGTGGCAGCAGACAAACGTGGCAACAAGACCGTGCGGGACCTGGTGCTGTCGATGGCGGTGATCGGCGCCGTCGCCGCCCTCATCTATGTGTTCATCCCGCACGACTCGAAGGCCGACCCGACCAAGCCGATCACCTTCTCGGTGGAGCTCGGCCAGGCGCGCCGCGACGCGCCGTACAAGGTGGCGGGGCCCGAGGGGCTGCCCGCGACCTGGCGGCCCACCTCGGTCACCTACAGCGCGGCCGACCCGCAGGCGGTGACCTGGCACATCGGCTTCGTCGACCCCGAGGAGCAGTACGTGGGCGTCGAGCAGAGCAACGCGGCGGCCGAGCCGTACATCAAGGACGTCACCTTCGGCGCGCACCGCGACGGCGGCCGTACGGTCACCGCGGGCGGCCTGGTCTGGGAGCGCTACGCGGGGCCGAAGTACAACGCGCTGGTCCGCAAGGAGCAGGGCGTCACCACGGTGGTGCTGGGCACCGGCAAGGACGCGGAGCTGACGACGATGGCCGCCGCGCTGAAGGAGCGCGGCGGCCAGTAACCGGTAGCCGGTCATACGGACATACGTCCCACCGGGGGGCCGGTCATACGGACATACGTCCTACCGGGGGGCCGGTCATACGGACATACGTCCTACCGGAGGCCGGTCGTACGGATCAGACGGTCGTCACGACCTGCTCGTACGCCAGGCGCGGGTTGCGGTCGTACCAGGCGGCCTCGCCCGGCTTGCCGATGTTGACCACGGCCAGCACCGAGTGCTCGCCGTCCGCGAAGAACTCCTTGTTGATGCCGTCGGCGTCGAAGCCGGTCATCGGGCCGGCGGCCAGACCGGCGGCCCGGACGCCGATGATGAAGTAGCCGACCTGGAGTGCGGCGTTCAGCGCGGCGGACTGCTCGCGGACCGGGCGCTCGGTGAAGAACACGTCCTTGGCCTGCGGAAAGGCCGGGAGCTGGCTGGGCAGCTCCTCGTGGAACTCGTTGTCCGCGGCCAGGATCGCCACCAGCGGCGCGGTCGACGTCTTCGCCTTGTTGCCCTCGTTCATGTGCCGCACCAGGCGCTCGCGTCCCTCGTCGGTACGGGCCAGCACGACGCGCAGCGGCTGCTGGTTGTACGCGGTCGGCGCGTACTTCACCAGGTCGTATATGGCCTGGACCTGCTCGTCGGTCACCGGCTCCCCGGTGAACGTGTTGGCGGTGCGGGCCTCACGGAAGAGCAGGTCCTGGGCGGCGGTGTCGAGCACGAGAGTCATGCGGATCCTCAGGTCTTTCGGTCGTGCGAGGGGGCGCGCCGGGGGGCGGCGCGTCGGAACACTCCGAGCAACCTGGGTGAACGTTCAACCATTCCTTGGGGCAACCGTGACCCCTGTCACTCCTGTGCGGCTCCTGCTGCCCCCTGCGCCTCCGCCGCCTCCCCGCCCTCCTCCTCCGCCGCCAGCGCCGCGTCCAGCCGGGCCCGCGCGCCCTCCAGCCAGCGGCGGCAGATCTTGGCCAGCTCCTCGCCCCGCTCCCACAGGGCCAGGGACTCCTCCAAGGTCGCGCCGCCCGCTTCCAGCCGCCGTACGACATCGACGAGCTCGTCACGCGCCTGTTCGTACCCGAGGGCCGCGCCGCCGCTCTCCCGGTCCGCCGTATCGGTGCTGCCTGTCGTGTCTGCCATGGGGGCAAGCCTAGGCGGGGGGTGGGACAGGGCCGGTGACGTGGACCGTGAAGTCGCCCTCGGCCACCCGCGCCCGCAGCGCGTCGTCCGGGGCCACCTCCGCCGGGTCCCGTACCACCGAGCCGTCCTCGCGCTGGAGCACCGCGTACCCGCGGCGCAGCGTCGCGGCCGGGGACAGCGCGACCACCCGCGCCAGGGTGTGCGAGAGGTCCGCGTCGGCGCGCTCCAGCAGATGGCGCAGCGTACGGCGGGCCCGGTCCACCCGGTCGGCCACCTCCGCCGCGCGGCCGTCGACCATCCCGTACGGCGCCGCCATCGAGGGACGGCTCAGCGCCGCCTCCAGGCCGCGCTCCTCCCGGTCCAGCAGCCCGCGCATCACCCGCAGCGCCCGGTCCCGTACCAACTGGACGCGCGCCAGCTCCTCGCGCACATCCGGCACGATCCGCTTGGCCGCGTCGGTCGGGGTGGACGCCCGCAGGTCGGCGACCAGGTCGAGCAGCGGCGAGTCCGGCTCGTGGCCGATCGCCGAGACCACCGGGGTCCGGCAGGCCGCGACCGTACGCACCAGCTCCTCGTCGGAGAACGGCAGCAGGTCCTCGACGCTGCCGCCGCCGCGCGCCACCACGATCACATCGACATCCGGATGCGCGTCCAGCTCCCGTACCGCCTCGATCACCCGCGGCACCGCGCTCGCGCCCTGCACCGGCACATTGCGCACCTCGAAGCGGACGGCGGGCCAGCGCAGCCGCGCGTTCTCCCGCACGTCCCGCTCGGCCGCCGAGGCGCGGCCGGTCACCAGGCCGATGAGCTGCGGCAGAAACGGTATGGGCCGCTTGCGGTCCAGCGCGAAGAGCCCCTCGGCCGCCAGCGTCTTCTTCAACTGCTCCAGGCGCGCCAGCAGTTCGCCCACCCCGACCGGGCGGATCTCCACCGCGCGCAGCGAGAGCTGGCCGCGCGGCCCGTACCACTCGGGCTTGGCGTGCATCACCACCCGCGCGCCCTCGCCGACCACGTCCGCGACCTGCTCGAAGACACCGCGGAAGCACGTCACCGTGATCGACACGTCGTGCGAGGGGTCGCGCAGCGTCATGAACACCACGCCCGCGCCCGGCCGCCGCGACAACTGGGTGATCTGCCCCTCCACCCACACCGCGCCCAGCCGGTCGATCCAGCCGCCGATCAGCCGCGACACCTCACCGACGGGAATCGGCGTCTGCGCCGAGGTGTTCAGAGCCATGCCCGCAGCGTAGTCGGCGGCACCGACAGGCCCCGGGAGGTGTGTGCTCCCGTACGCCCCCGCGTATGCGATCAGCGCCCCCGTACGATGGACCCCATGACTGCCGCTACGAGCCCCCGCCGCGTCCTCCTCGCCGCCCCCCGCGGGTACTGCGCGGGCGTGGACCGGGCCGTGATCACCGTCGAGAAGGCGCTGGAGCAGTACGGCGCCCCGGTCTATGTGCGCAAGCAGATCGTGCACAACAAATACGTGGTCCAGACGCTGGAGAAGAAGGGCGCGATCTTCGTCGACGAGACGGACGAGGTGCCCGAGAACGCCATCGTGATCTTCTCCGCGCACGGCGTGGCCCCCGTCGTCCACGAGGAGGCCGCCCAGCGCAGCCTCGCCTCGATCGACGCGACGTGCCCGCTGGTCACCAAGGTCCACAAGGAAGCCGTCCGCTACTCCAAGGACGACTACGACATCCTGCTGATCGGCCACGACGGCCACGAAGAGGTCGTCGGCACGATGGGCGAGGCGCCCGACCACATGCACCTGGTCGACGGCCCCGCCGACGCGGCCAAGGTCGAGGTCCGCGACGAGTCCAAGGTCGTCTGGCTCTCCCAGACCACCCTGTCGGTGGACGAGACGATGGAAACCGTGGACGCGCTCAAGGAGCGCTTCCCCAACCTGCTCTCGCCGCCCAGCGACGACATCTGCTACGCCACCCAGAACCGCCAGGTCGCGGTCAAGCAGATCGCCGCCGACGCCGACCTGCTGATCGTGGTCGGCTCCCGCAACTCCTCCAACTCCATCCGGCTGGTCGAGGTCGCCCTCCAGTCCGGCGCCGGCGCCTCGTACCTGGTCGACTTCGCCGAGGAGTGCGACGACGCCTGGCTGGACGGCGTCACCACCGTCGGCGTCACCTCCGGCGCGTCCGTCCCGGAGATCCTGGTCGACGGCGTCCTGGACTGGCTGGCCGAGCGCGGCTACGCCGATGTCCAGGTGGTCACCTCCGCCGAGGAGTCCATCCAGTTCTCACTGCCGAAGGAACTGCGCCGCGATCTGCGTGCCGAGGCCGCCGCCGGGGAATCCGCCAAGAGGTGACTTTTTCCCGTCACCTCTAATCTGGGGGCCATGAATATGTTCGGTGTGGACATCGGTGGTACGGGAATCAAGGGCGCTCCGGTCGATCTGGACCAGGGCGCCCTGTCGGACGACCGCTACAAGATCGACACCCCTCAGCCCGCGACCCCGGAGTCGGTGATCGACGGGGTGCACCAGGTCATCGAGCACTTCGGCTGGTCGGGCCCGGTCGGCGTGACCTTCCCCGGGGTGGTGGTGGACGGCACCACCCGTACGGCGGCCAACGTGGACGGCGGCTGGGTCGGCCTCGACGCGCGCGGCATGCTCGGCGACCGCCTCGGCCTGCCCGTGGTGGTGCTCAACGACGCGGACGCGGCGGGTGTCGCCGAGATGACGTTCGGCGCGGGCCGCGGCCGGGGCGGCACGGTCATCATGCTGACGCTGGGCACCGGCATCGGCAGCGCCCTGTTCGTGGACGGCCATCTGGTGCCCAACACGGAGCTGGGCCACCTGGAGCTGCACGGGCACGACGCGGAGAAGAAGGCGTCGGTCAAGGCCCGCGAGGACGAGGACCTGAGCTGGGAGCACTGGGCGCACCGGCTCCAGAAGTACCTGGCGCACGTGGAGATGCTCTTCTCGCCCGACCTGTTCGTGATCGGCGGCGGCGTCAGCCGCAAGTCGGAGAAGTTCCTGCCCCTGGTGAAGGGGATCAGCGCCGAGATCGTTCCCGCTGAACTCCAGAACAACGCGGGGATCGTCGGCGCCGCGATGGCAGCCGCAAAGCTCTGATCCCGACGATCGCGGCGGCCAGTACCGTCCCGGTGTAGAGCCAGCCGGTCATCAGCGCCAGCCCGGTGAAGACGCCGAGCAGATGACCGGCCAGGCCGCCGCCCCCGCTGTCGGCGGTCAGCGCGATGCCCACGGCGAAGGCGATCGGCGCCGCCACCGGGGCCGCCACCAGGTCGTACGGGCGTACGTACACCGCCGCCGCCGCGCACACCGCGACGAAGACCAGGCCGAAGAAGACGCCGGGGCCGTCGAAGAGCAGGACGTCGATCCCGCCGCCCGTGACCGTCACGGCGGTGGTCAGCAGCCCGGTGCCGAGGCCGGTCAGCCGTGGCCTGGGCCGCTGGGCGGTACGCAGCCGGTGGACGGTCTGCCGTACCGCGGTGGCCATGACCGCCTGCCGGGGGCGCGGGGCGCGGTACACCCCGACTGTGGCCTCTCCGCCGGGTCCCGGAGCGGCACCTGATCGCACACTGTGTTGGTCCACATACTTACAGTAGGCATGGCAGTCGGGTGATCGCACGGCGGGACACGCGCTTTGCCCCTCCGGGGCGGGGTGAGGCTTTCGCGGACGCCCTCGGGCCGGTGTTCGACGGACGCCCTCGGGCCGGTGTTCGACGGACGGCCGGGCGGTACGGCGGCGGCCCGTAGACTGGTGGCCGTCCGAACACCCACCAGCCCACCGCTCCGGGAAGTCTCCACGTGTCGCTCTCCATCGGAATCGTCGGTCTGCCGAATGTCGGCAAGTCGACGCTCTTCAACGCCCTGACCAAGAACGACGTGCTGGCGGCCAACTACCCGTTCGCCACGATCGAGCCGAACGTCGGAGTCGTGGGTGTCCCCGACGCCCGCCTCGGCACGCTCGCGGAGATCTTCGGGTCGGCGCGGGTGCTGCCCGCGACCGTCGACTTCGTGGACATCGCGGGCATCGTCCGCGGCGCCTCCGAGGGCGAGGGCCTGGGCAACAAATTCCTCGCGAACATCCGCGAGTCCGACGCGATCTGCCAGGTCATCCGGGCCTTCAAGGACGACAACGTGGTGCACGTCGACGGCCGCGTCTCGCCCAAGGACGACATCGAGACGATCAACACCGAGCTGATCCTCGCCGACCTCCAGTCCGTCGAGAAGGCGATCCCGCGCCTCACCAAGGAGGCCCGCCTCCAGAAGGAGAAGGCCGCGGTCCTCGCCGCCGCCGAGGCCGCCCAGGAGATCCTGGCCGCAGGTGACACCCTCTTCTCCCGCGGCATCACCAAGGGCACCGAGCAGGGCACCCTCCTCCACGAGCTGCACCTGCTCACCACCAAGCCGTTCCTCTACGTCTTCAACGTCGACGAGGACGAGCTGGCCGACGAGGAGTTCAAGAACGAGCAGCGCGCCCTCGTGGCCCCGGCCGAGGCGATCTTCCTCGACGCCAAGCTCGAGTCCGACCTCGTCGAACTCGACGACGCCGAAGCCCTCGAACTCCTCCAGTCCGTCGGCCAGGAGGAGCCCGGCCTCGCCACCCTCGCCCGCGTCGGCTTCGAGACCCTCGGCCTCCAGACCTACCTCACCGCTGGCCCCAAGGAATCCCGCGCCTGGACCATCAAGCGCGGCGCCACCGCCCCCGAGGCCGCCGGCGTCATCCACACCGACTTCCAAAAGGGCTTCATCAAAGCCGAAGTCATCTCCTTCGCCGACCTCGTCTCCACCGGCTCCGTAGCCGAAGCCCGCGCCAAGGGCAAAGCCCGCATGGAGGGCAAGGAATACGTGATGCAGGACGGCGACGTGGTCGAGTTCCGCTTCAACGTCTAGCGGGTTTTCTTGGCCTAGGTGGCACCATTTCGCAAACTTGCAGGTCAGGCGGGGTTGGTTCGAGGGGGGGCCAGCCCTGTCGGCGACGACCGACGATCCTGTGACCGCCGACGGCGGTTGACGAGATCGTCGATGGTCAGACAGCGCGTATGACGAGGGCAGGTTTGACGTCCTGGGCGTCGATGAGGTTGCGGATGTCGTTGGGGTCCGACGTCCAGATGATGGCGCCGAGGCTGGTTGCCATGGTCACGACGGTGGCGTCGACGATGTCGGAGGTGCCGGCCTTGCCGCAGAGAATGCCTGCGGTTTTGGCGGTTTCGAGGCCGACGGGCACGACGTGGCACCCGGCGAGGAACTTGCCGAGCCGCACTTGGCGGCGGGAGTCCCGCCATGCCTGGCTGACGACGACGGACGGGACGTGGATGTCCCGGCCGTCGTCCAGCGCCAGGCTGTGGCGTGCCCACATACGCCGGTCGTCGTTGTCGATTGCGATCAGTACGCCGGCGTCATACAGGTAAGGGATGTTCACGCGGCGGAGGCTCCCGGGCTGCTGAGGTACTCGGCGTCGGCGCTGGCCAATTCCGCGCGGGCCGCGGCGAGCTCTTCCGGGGTGAAGGAGCCGTGTTCTGCCTGCCACTCCTGGATGACCGCCCGGCCGGCCCGCAGGCGCAGCTCACGTTCGGCTGCTCCGGCGACGAGGCGGGAGAGCGGAATGCCTTCTTCCTCGGCGGCTCCGGCCAGGGCTTCAACCAGAGATTCGTCGAGAGTGATAGTCACCTTCTTGGTAGCCATACATCAACCATACTCCAGTATGCTTCCAGGTCGGTGTGTTGGATCACCTGCCGACGAGACCGTAGTTACGGAGCTTTACCGTGCGGTCCCGGTGGGCGGACCGGGACTCAGTGGCCGTAGCCGGAGGTGGGTTTGTCCGAGGGCGGGCAGGAGGTGGGCGAAGCCGTCGGCGGCGTGGTGGGAGGCATCGTGGGCGACGTGGTGGGCGGGGTCGTGGGAGGCGTCGTGGGCGACGTGGTCGGCGGGGTCGTGGGCGGGGTGGTCGGGACCGTCGTCGGGGGCGTCGTCGGCGTGACGGGTGTGTCGGTCGTCGTCGTGGGCGGGGTGGTCGGAGCCGTGCCGCAGTTGATGTCGCCGTCGAAGGGGAAGTCGTGGATCTCGCCGGCGTTCACGTATCCGCCGTTGCCGTCGATGGGGCCTGCCTTCAGCGAGCGCACCACGATGTCGCCCTCGATGTTGGAGGAGTCGAGGTCCGTGAAGTCCGCACCGGGCGCGTAGACGGTGCCCTCGAGGCTGTCGCCGGAGACCATGTCGATCGAGGTGGCGTCGGGGAAGTCCCAGAGCATGTAGGGGGCCTGGGGACCGCTGACCCCGGCGAGCTGGACGCTCTGCCAGGAGTAGTCACCGCCCGTGCCGGTGGTGTCGACCACGACGACGAACGGCGTGTCCGCGCTCGGCTGGTTCCGGAAGGTCAGGACGGACAGACGGTTCAGGTCGTCACCGGTGATGTGCAGGACGTTGGTTTGTCCCGGCGTCAGGGTGACGTACGCCTGGGTGCCGTCGGCGAGACCTGACTGCGGGTCGAGGGGGGCACCCTGGGCGTCGTCGAGGGTGACGTTCGTCGCGCAGGCGTCCATCGCCGCGGCGCGCCCGCGGTACGTGGTGAACAGCGACGGGAAGTCGATCAGGTCCGGGTGGGGAGCCACCGACGCGGACGGCTGACCGGTGGTCAGCTCGATCCGCGGGGTGGCGTCGTAGCCGGCGTCGGCCGGGACGACACGGGTGGAGACCGCGGCGCCGTTGGAGTCCCGGTCCAGGAACGACACCCCGGTCGGATCGCCGATCTTGACGTAGCCGCCGTTCTCCACGCGCAACACGCCGTCGGGGGCGCTGTCGGCCGTGTTGACGCGGCCGTTGACCAACAGCGCGGTCGGCCGGGCGTCGCCGGTGTCGGTGAACGTGCCGGGCGTGTGGATGGCCACGTTGTAGCCGGGGCCGAACGACAGGTCACCGCCCATGGCGACGGTGCCCTCGGTCTCGGTGCTGCCCAGCAGGGCGTCGTGCTCGACGATGGTGCCGAAACCCTGGTTGCCTTCGACCGGATTGCCGATCGCCGCTCTCGGGGCCGCGGAAGCGGACTCGGCGGAGGGCAGGGCCACCAGGCAGGCGACCGCCACGGTCGTGACACAGACCAGGGCCGGGGCGAGTGAAGTAGTTCGCATACTCCCGACAGTAGGAAGATCGCCACGCGATTCGCGCGCTGACGCGTACATGAGGCCGCACACTCGACCCGCTCGGCGGCGTAGTGCTATTTACCGTCCGAACCGCGACGCACCACGCGGTGCGCGCGGTCGCGTCCGGCGCCATGCCCGATGGCGCACGGCCCAACGGCGGCTGCCGGCCGTCGGCCGTGGCGGGGCGGTGCGGGCGGCGGTGGCGCGCAGGCGGGTCGCGGCATCGCGGCGCTCGATGTCGAAGTCGCCGTGCCACTCCAGCGTCGCGGCCAGCGCTGGGTCCTGGGCGATCCGGCGGAGCAGGTCGTCCGAGTGGGGCATGGGCGCACGTTAACAGCGCCCTGTGACAGCAACAGCGCCCTGTGACGGCGGAACCGGCGTGGTCGAGCAGGCGGGCCGAGTCCTGCGGGAGCCGTTCCTGCCCCATGGCCCGATCCTGACCGCTTGCCTGACAACGGCCCTTGCGAAACCGTACAGTTGAGGGTGTATCAGCTCAGGGGACACGATCTTGGGGCGCAGGGGGGAAAACGTGGTGGGTTCGGTGTCGGAAGCCTGGTTAACGTCCTGGTTAGAGTTCAGGCGTACCCGCTGAGATGGACATGGTCGGGGAGATCGGCGCGTGGCCTGCCCTGCGGGGCAGAGGCCAGGGCGGCTTCGAGGGCGGGAACGCCTCCCAGACCGATCACCAAGGGGGCAATCCGCATACGGAGCAGCGCGCCACCGTGGTGCCGCAGGCGGCCCAGGACGCCATCGCCGGTGTGCTTCCCGAGGAGCCGCTGACCAATCTTCCCCGCACGGCGATGAGGGAGTTGGTCGGACGCGGCGGCGAACTCGCCCAAATGCGAGAGGCGTTGACCGAAGGCGTCGGCGTCGTCTGCCAGGCGGACACACTGCGCGCGCTCGGAGGTGTCGGCAAGACCTCGCTCGCGCTGGACTACGCCAGGAACTCCGGCGCGGACTACCGGGTGATCTGGTGGGTGTCGGCCGAGACCGAGGAACAGATCGACGCGGCCTTCGGGGACCTGGCCGGATTCCTCCACCCGTCGTGGGCGCTGACCGCCGAGCCCAAGGTCCGTACCGAGTGGGCGCTGAGGTGGCTGTGCCACCACCGCGACCGCTGGCTGGTCGTCTACGACAACGCCGAGAACCCCGTGGACCTCAACCCCCGGATCAGCCGCCTGCTCGGGTACGGGCATCAACTGGTCACCACCCGCAGGGCCTCCGGGTGGCACTCCGCGGCGCGCGCGATCCGCCTCGACGTCCTCGACCCGGACTCGGCGGCCGAACTGCTCTGCCAGGGCGCTCTTCCGTACGGCGGCGCGAGCGGCGCGGAACGGGACCAGGCGCGGCTGCTCGCCGCCGATCTGGGACGGCTGCCGCTGGCCCTCGCGCAGGCGGGAGCGTATCTGCGCCAGACCGGGCTGGGGTTCGAGGAGTACCGCACGCGGCTCGGACGGACGCCCGACGCCCTGTGGGACGCGGGCGCCGTGGACGAGTCCGCGGCCGACATCATCCGCCGGATCTGGCAGTTGGGTCTCCCGGCGATCCGCCGCAAGCGGGAGTTCGCGGTCGACCTGCTGAAACTGCTGGCCTGGTACGGGCCGGAGCCGTTGTCCACGGACATGCTGCGGTCGCTCGAGGACGAGGGACACGACGTACGCGAAGCGCTGGACGTGCTCTCCGCCTACGCTCTGGTGACCCCGGGGGACGGCACCATCACCGTGCACCGCCTGCTGCGTACGATGCTGCGCGCCGAATCCGACGGCGCCGTTCACCGCGCCCGCGCGAAGCACGTCCTGGCCCGGAGCATCACCGAAGCCTCCCTGGCCGAAGCCGCCCGAACCGAAGCCGCCCCACCCCAAGAAGACGACCACCGCCTCTGGGCGGCCAACCTCCCCCACATCCAGGCTCTCGCGGCCACCGAACCCTCGGACGAACCGACCCTGGAGGTCATCGCCCTCTACCGCCGCGCCGCGCACGTCCTCGTCGCGCGCGAGCACCGCGTCCTCGCGCTGCCGCTGCTGACGGCCGTGGTCGACGGGCAGACCCGGCTGCTGGGCGCCGAGGCGGCCGAGACGCTGGACAGCAAAGACGACTTGGCGGTGACCCACAGCAAGGTCGGGGACCCCGAGGAGGGCGTACGGCTGCGCCGCGAGGTGTGGGAGGCGCGGTCACGGCTGCAAGGGCCGCTCCACACGGCCACGTTGGCCTCGCGCGACGGACTGGCGTACGCCTATCGCAAGGCGGGCGACGCGCCGCGCGCGGTCGCGGAGTACGCCGTGGTCACCCTCCAGCGGAGCGAAGAACTCGGGGAGGACGACCCCGCCACGCTGTCGAGCCGTAACGCCCTCGCCTACGCGCGGCAGCGCGCCGGTCTGTACGCCGACGCCGTCCGCGACTTCGAGGCCGTGGTCGGGGACCGCACCCGAGTCCTCGGCGACAGTCACCCGGACACCCTCGCCAGCCGCAGCAACCTCGCGTACGCCCACCTCCAGGCGGGCCACCACGGCACCGCGCTGACGACGTACGCCCAGGCGGTCGCCGACCGTCAGCGCCTCTTCGGCGTTCACCACCCGCACACCCTGACCAGCAGAGGATGGCTGGCCGACGCCCACGCGGCGGCGGGCGACGACGTCAAGGCACTCGAATTGTGGACGGAGGTGGCCCGCGACCGGGCCGCCACGCAGGGCGCGGACCACCCCGACACGCTGGGCAGCCGCCGGGACCTGCTGTACGCGCTGGTCGACGCGCACGGCGCGCACGCGGCGAAGGCGGACGCCCAAAAGCTGGTGACCGACTGCGTCAGAGTGCTGGGGCCCGACCACCCCGACGCCCTCGAAGCGGTGGACGACCTCGCCTACGTCCACTCGACGGCCCGCGACTACCCGAGGGCCGAGGAGCTCTACGGGGAACTCGTCGAGAAGTTCGCCCGGGTCAGAGGCGAGAACCACGCACGGACGCTCCAGGCCCGCAGGTCGCTGGCGAACACCAGGAACCTGGCGGGGGACAGCCGGCAGGCGGTCCGGGATCTGGAACGGCTCGTCGCGGACGAGACCCGGATCAGGAGCGGGGACCACGTCGCGACCCTGCTCACCCGCCTCTGGCTCTCGCGTGCGTACTGCGATGTCGGTGACTTCCGCGCGGCCGTCGAGGCCGGCACCGCGCTGGCGGCCGACCATAAGCGGGTGCTCGGGCCGCGCCACCCCAGCACCTTCGGCAGCCGCGCGAACCTCGCCTATCTGCACAGCCTGTCGGGGGACCACCGCCGAGCCGTCGCCGTGTACGAGCGGTTGGTCGCCGACGAGGCGGCGGCTCTCGGCGCGCACCACCGCGACGTACTGATGTCCCGCTCCTCGCTCGCCTTCGCCCGCAGGGCGGCAGGCGACTACCCGGGCGCCGCGGCGGACTTCGAGGAGATCACCGAAGAACGGGCCCGTACGCTCGGCCCCGACCACCCCGATGTCCTCAGCGCCAAAGAAGCTCTGCGCGACAGCCGCAGGGCCGCGCGGGACCACGCCGAAGCGGTCCGCCTGGCCACGGAACTGGTCGAGGCGTGGAACCGGCTGCGGCCGGCCGACCACCCCAGCGCGCTGTCCGCGCGGGCCTCGCTCGGCTACGCGCTGTGGGCGGCGGGGGACTGGGCGCGGGCGACCACGGTCTTCGAGGATCTGACGGCCGCGCGCACCCGCGTCCAGGGGTCCGACCACGTCGACACTCTCCAGGCCAGAGAAGGTCTGGCCTTCACCCACAAGCTTGTCGGCGACCACGAGCGGGCGATCCCCGCCTTCGAGGCGCTGCTCGACGACCGGATACGCGTCCAGGGCGAGCGGCACTCGTCCGTCCTGGGCACCCGCGAGAATCTGGCCGAGTCCTGCCGTGCCGCCGGCTACCACGCGCGGGCGATCGGCCTCTACGAGCTGTCGATCCGCATACGTACGGGGGCCGACGGCGTCGACGACCCCGAGGTGCTGGACGCGCGCAGGGGCCTCGCCGTCGTCCGTCGCGACGCGGGCGACGTCAGAAGGGCCCTGGCCGACCTGGAGACTCTCTTCGCCGACCGCCTCCGCGTCCAGGGGCCCGACCACCTGGCGACACTGGCCGCCAGGGAGGACGTGGCGTCAACGCTGCGGACCGCGAAGGACTACGCCAGATCCCTCGCCTGCTACGAGGAGGCGGTGGCCGCGCGGCTCCGCGTCCAGGGCCCCGACCACAGCGAGACCCTCAACGCCCGTATGTGGCGGGCCTTCGCTCACCTGTTCACGGAGAACAACGAACAGGGGAAGGAGCAGTGCGAGAGCCTGGTGGCGGACCGTATCCGGCTTCAGGGCGCGGAGCACGTCTACACCCTTGAGGCGCGCGAGGACATGGCTCATGCCCTGCGCTGGGCGGCGGATCACCGGTCGGCCGTCGAGTGGGACACCCGGCTGGTCGAGGACCGCACACGCATCCAGGGCCCCGGCCACCACGCCACGCTCCTCTCGCGTAAGTACCTCACGTACGACCACCGGGCGGCGCTCGACTACCGCCGCGCGATCGCCGACATCGAGACCCTGCTGACGGACTATCAGCGGATTTTCGGACCCGACCACGCCGAAGTCCTGGACACGCGACGCCACTTGGCCCAAGTCCAGTGGGACGCGGGCTCCCATCACCAGGCGATCCGGACGCTGGAAGCGCTGGTCGCGGACCGCGCGCGGCTGTACGGCGACGACCACGTCGGTACGTTCACCGTTCGCGGCCGGATCGCCTTCGTGTACCGGGACGCGGGGGAGTACGCGACATCCGCGGACCACCTGCGCCGGCTGATCGCCGACCGGGTCGCCGTGCAGGGCGAGCGGCACCAGGACGTCCTCGACAACCGGCGGAGCCTGGCCCGGGTGGACCGGCTGCGGGGCCGGTACGAGGAAGCGATCGCCGAACTGGGGGAGTTGATCAGGACCCTCGCCGAGATCAACGGCCCCGACCACGAGAGCGTCCTCGGATGCCGCACGGATCTCGCCTTCGCCCACCGCGACAACGGCGACGTGGCCGAGGCGATCCGTCAACTGACCGACATCGCAAAGGACTTCCGCCGCGTTCACGGGCCGTCCCATCGGGCCACGCTGCGTGCCCTGAGCAGACTCGCGCTCGTTCACACGGAGACCGGTCTGCCCGACCGGGCCGTCGAGACCTGTGAGCGCCTGGTGGAAGAACGCCTTCGCAGGGTGGGCCCCGACCATCCGCTGGTGCTCGACTCCCGCGTCGACCTGGCCTACGCGCTCCTCCAGGCGGGCGAGCCGGAGCGGGCGGTGGCCGCGTACGAGCAGCTCTTCGCGGACCGCGCACGCCTGTGGATACCGGGGCACCCCGAGAGCGTCAGGGCGCTGGGCCGCGCCCACCGGTCGCCGGACGAACGCGGCGACTTCGTCACCACCGTGGTCACCGCGGCGCACCGGCCGCGCGACGGATATCCCGCACTGGCCGAGAACGTGGCCAGGGCCCTTGGCGAGTCGGGTGACTGGGCCGCCGCCGTCGAACTGCTGGAAGGCGTCCACGCCGGTCGCGAGGAGGTGTTCGGGCCCCACCACCCGGCCACCCTGGAAACCCGCGGCGAACTGGCCCTCGCCCGGGTCCATCGCGGCGACGAGGTGCCGAGAAGCGAATTCGCCGGCATCCTCCGCGCGTGGGAGAAGGTGCTCGGACGTGAACATCCCGGACTGGCCGTGCTCCGCCGCCGCTTCGCCCGCGCCAGCCGCGACTGGGTGCCGCGAGTCAGAATCCTCACCGAGCCGCGCGTCGGCCGGGCGGCTTCCATCGAATGGCGCCTGGAGCGTACGGGCGGCCCGGACACCGAGGCCGAGGCGGGCGAATCCGAGGCGGGCCCGCCGACGCTGCTCCTCGTGCTCTCCGCCAGGACGCAGGCATACGTCACTCCCGCGACGGCGGAGTACTCACCGGGATCCGAACCCCCGCGTTTCGACTTCACGGCGGTGGAGCCCGGAGTGCACCGCAT
This sequence comes from Streptomyces sp. CBMA29, assembly GCF_014596445.1. Taxonomy (GTDB): domain Bacteria; phylum Actinomycetota; class Actinomycetes; order Streptomycetales; family Streptomycetaceae; genus Actinacidiphila. The sequence continues at coordinate 28,820 of NZ_MECL01000071.1, forward strand.
CCGATTCACCGTGTACGACCGCGAATACGGGGTCGTGCTCCAGGAGGTCGAGGCGAGCTTCGACGTTCCGGACGCTTCGTAGAGACGCCGCTCCACAGGTGCAGGTGCAGGTGCAGGTGCAGGTGCAGTGCAGGTACAAGGGACAGCAGGAAGAGACCGATGCCATTCCCTCAAGACGCCGTTGTCGACGTACTGGACGATCCGTCGTCGCACTATTCCGTGCTGCCGCCGCGTGCCGGTGAGCAGCGGCAGGGCGCGCCCGCGGTGCCACCGCTGGACCTCGTGGTGTCGCTCCACCGCGAGCGGACCGACGAGCTGCACCTCACCGTCCTCGCGCCGAAGGAGCGGTCGCCCAACGCGGGCGTCCACTCGGCGCGCCTGTCGACCAGCGCCACCGGGGCGGTCAACGCGGGCGCCCGACTGCGCTCGTTGTGGCGCGACCGGTTGATCAACTACGAGTCGCCCGACGACGGGACGGCCCCGGTCGGCGGCTTTCCCCTGACGGAGGAGGCCGACCTCTCCCAGCTCGCCCAGGTCGCGGAAGAACTCACCCGGTTCCTGGTCGAGGAGGGTCACGAACTCCTCGTGGACCTGCTCGGCGGGCCCGGCCACGAGCTGACCGCGGTGCGGGACTTCCTGCTCGGGAAGCTCGGCGGCGCCGAGTCCCTGCGCGTCACGTTCCACTCCGACGTCCATCTGCCGTGGACGATGATGGCCACCGATCCCGAGCGGGAGAGCGACGGTTCGTGGAACGCGTTCCTCGGCCACCGGCACCAGGTGGAGCAGACCGGCGAGAACCACGTGGCACCGCAGCGCGAGTGGCGGCGCAAGGGCCCGCGGCCCGTCGCCCGGATCAACACCGACATCCTGCTGAAAACCGTCGGCCGGGCACGTGAGGTCCACAAGCTCCTCGACGATCAGACCGAACTCACCGTGTGCGAGCGGTCCGACGACTTCCTGCGGGATCTCGGCTCGCCCGTGCTGGACGACGAGGTCATCTACTTCTGGTGCCACGGGCACTTCGTGGCCAACGGTTCGTCCCAGCCCCATCTCGTGGTCAGGCTGTCCGACCAGACCGACATCGACGCGTCCTTGCTCAAGCGCAAACGGCGGCGCTACGAGCGGGGCGAGGGGCGCTTCACGCCGTTCATCCTGCTCAACGCCTGTCACACCGGGCAGGCGGCGGGCAGTACGGAACTGGAGCACCTCGGCAAGGCGTTCGTGGGTATGGGCGCGATCGGCGTGCTGGGACCCCAGATCGAAGTGCCGCAGCTCTTCGCCACCGAGTACGCGTACGCCTTCCTGGAGCTCTATCTGGCCGGCGAACACACCGCGGGCGAGATCGCGTTGATCCTGGTCCGCCGTTTCGCCACCGAGTTCCACAACCCGCTGGCCCTCGTCTACTCGCTGCACTGCGGCATCGACAGCAGCCTGGGGAAGGCGGCGTGATAAGGACGGGGAAGCGCGGCCGGGGCGCGGGCCCCGACGTCGTCGTACGGGAGATCGACCTCGACGACCGCGGCAGGCTCCTCGTCCCCGGCACCCGTACGCCCGTGCCGACCGACCGCGTCGGCGCGTACCTGGCCCAGAATCTGCGCATCCCGGAGCGCGCCACCGATATCTACGTGTACGCGCACGGGTGGCAGACGGCTCCCGAAGCGGCGTCGCGGCGCGCGGCGGCCCTCGTACGGCAGGCGATCACCCTGCGGGCGGCGCGCGGACGGATGTACCCCGGGGTGGGCGACGGTTACCGGCCCTGGGTCGTCGTCGTGCGCTGGCCCTCGTCCAGCCGTGTCTCGCTCGGCGGATTCCTCGCCGTCCGGGACCGGGCGCACGCCATGAGCGCGGCCGGGACGGGCCACGCGCCGTATGTGCTCTCCCACCTCCTCGGCTACCTCGACACGCACAGGGCCGACCCCGCGGACCCCGCGGTGCTGGCCAACCGGCACGGGCAGTACCTGCATCTGGTCGGGCACTCGCTGGGCGGCCGGTTCCTGTGCGAGGCCGTGCAGTGGGCGACGGAACGGCCCGCGCGGCCACGCGTACTCGGCTGGAGCGCCGCCGCCGACCCGCGGCGGCCCTTCACCGTCGACAGCATGCTGATCTTCCAGATGGCCGCGCCGCGCGACGCGTTCACCGACTCCTTCACCTCGCTGTTCCCCGCCGCCGGCCGGGCGGGCGCGCCCTTGCGCGGTCCGCTGGTGCTCACCCACTCCCGCTGGGACCGGGCGACGGGTTTCTGGCATCTGCGGGCGGAAGGAGCGTCGGGGATCGGTCACTCGGGCGTCGGCAGGACGCCCGTACCGCAGTCCTCGATCCGGCTGCGGACCACGCGCACCGCGTACCGGCTGGACGATCTCGACCACCGCATCGTGAACGTGGACGCGGGATGGCTCTACCGGGGTGGCTGGGGGACCCGGCTTTCACCCGCCGGGGCGCACTCGGACTTCCAGCATCCTGAATCGTCGCATCTGCTGCTCTCGCTCGCCTCGCACTCGCGGTAACCCGGCCGCTGGGCTGCGGGATTGGGCGGCTTGAGGGGCGGGTGGGGAGAATGGCGGGGTCGGGTCGGTGCGGGAGTCGGGGGAGTTGGGGGAGAGCGTGGGCGTCGAAGTGGTGGTGCGGGTGGTGCCCGGGGACGGGGCGGACGACGGGGAAGTGGAGCGGGCCGCGCGGGGGTTGCGGGCGGAGCTGCTGGCGGGCGACGAGGACGGGGTACGGGACGTACGCCCGCGGGGCGGGGCGGCGCCGGAGGGGGCGAAGGGGGACGCGCATTCGTGGGCGGCCCTGGTGATCACGCTGGCGGCGTCGGGGGGCGTGCTGACGACGCTGATCACGGCGGTCAGCGGCTGGCTGGCGCGGCAACGGCCGGACACGACGGTCGTGTTGGAGGTCGGCGGGGACCGCATCACGCTGCCGGGGGCGACGGAGGCCGAACGGGCGCGGCTGATCGGGATCCTGGCCGCCCGGCACGACGACGCGTAGCCGCGACGACGCGTGGTCGCGACAACGCGCTGCCGGGCCAGGGGCGTTCAGGCGGGCTTGTCGGCGCGCTTGACGCGCAGCGCGGAGACGAGGAAGAAGACCCCGCCGAGGAAGGCGTAACCCGCGAGGTTGCGCAGGGAGGGATCGTCCTTGCCCGCCTGGGCCACGAAGGACGCCCCGGCCAGGACGGAGATGCCGCCGCCGGCGATCATCGGCCACTGGCCGCCCATCCGGCGGCGGGCGGCGCCGACGACGAGCTGGACGAGGCCCGCGGTGACGGCCCAGGCGCCCCAGACGCGCAGGACCGCGGGGATGCCGGAGGCGGCGGCGATCGCGAGGCCGACACCGGTGAGGGCGCTGAGCGCCATGTTCACGTAGAGGCCGCGGACCGGTCCCGCGTTCGCGTTGACCGAGCGGGCGTCCACGACGGCGCAGGCCACGTCGAACAGCGGATAGACCACCAGCAGCGCCCCGCTCAGCGGGTTCAGCGAGTCGCCGCTCGCGAACAGCAGGGCGGCCCAGACGGCGGCGAAGGCGAACCGTACGAGGTACAGCTTCCGCAGGGTCACGGGGACGCTGGTGGGGGCGGCGGTGCCGACGAGAGTGTCCATGGGGGTGCCTTCCGGTAAGGGCGTGGGGAGCTGCGAGGGGCGGCGGCGCCGAGGGCGTACCACCCACGAGGGAGCCATGAGGGAGAACGTTCGGTCTCGTGAATATCTAAAGGCCCGCCGCGGCCGCTGTCAAGACCGAACGTTCTCCCTCATCGCTTTGGTACGCTCGGACCCATGAGTCGGGGCACAGAAAGCGGCAGCACGTCCGAAGCGCGGGCCAGGCTGCTCGGCACGGCGACGAGGATCTTCTACGCGGAGGGCATCCACTCCGTCGGCGTCGACCGCGTCATCGCGGAGGCGCAGGTCACCCGCGCGACGCTGTACCGGCACTTCTCGGGCAAGGAAGAACTCGTCCTCGCCTATCTCGACCAGGCCGACCGGGGGCTGCGCGCGCAGGCCGAGGCCGCCCTCGCGGGCGCCGGATCGGCGGCCGACCAGGTACGGGCCGTCGCCCGGTCCATCACCGAGGGCATCCGGTCCCCGGGCTTCCGCGGCTGCGCCTTCCTCAACGCGGTGGCCGAGTACCCCGACCCCGCCCACCCGATCCACCGGGCCGTGCTGGCCCACCGCCAGTGGTTCCTGGACACCGTCACGGACCTGCTGGCCCGGGTCGGCTACGACCCCGCCGACGCGGCCGGCCGCCACCTCGTCATGCTCCGCGACGGAGCGATGGCCGCGGGCTGCCTCTTCGACCCGGAGCTCATCTCCGAGACCTTCCTTCAAGGCGTCGAAGGCATCCTGGCGGCGCGTACCGCCTGAGGCCCGCCCCCGTGAGGGCCTCACGCGGGCTTCGGGCGGGCCTCACGCGGGCCTCAACGGGGCTTCCTCCCTTGGCGGTTCGGCGGTGAGGCCCTTGAAGGTGGTGCGGCCCCACTGGGAGGCGCAGTCGACTGATACGCCGTCAGGCGCCAGGCGCTCGTTGAGCCGTACGATCCGGGCCTGCAAGGCGCGGCGGGTCATCGGCTCGTCGGCCGCGCCGAGCAGGAGGCACAGGTCGTGGCAGCACCAGGGGCGCGCGGTGGTGCGGAGGATGTCGAACAGGACCTGCTGGGTGCCGCGTCGGGGGCGTGGCGATCCGTGGCGCGGCGCGTCCGGCAGCGGCCGGCGGGGCGATGACCTGGTGTCGAGCCACCGCCGTTCGGCGAGGATCCGGCCGGCCAGTTCACGGGGGTCCGTGTCGCGCGGGATGACGTTGGCGGCGCCGGCCAGCAACAGGTCCACGGAGTCCGTACGGTCGGGCACCAGCACGACCACGGACGAGAGGTGGCTGAGGGCGTGGACGCGCTGGCCCAGATCGCCGGTCCCGCGCGGGCTCGGGACGTCCAGCACGGTGAGGGGGGTCCCGGCCCCGCGCAGCAGCGTGCCGTAGGCGGATTCCGAACCCCAGGGGTGGCACAGCGCGGGCAGCAGGTGGTGGGCGCGCAGGGCGCGCAGCAGGGCCGAGGTCCGCTCGCGGCGGAGGGAGAGAACGACGTTCACGGGATAGCTGAACTGCTCCTCGGCCGGGACGGAGCGAATGAACTTCTCGCCAAACAGGTCAATAGGCATGGCAATGCCGCTGACACGGACCTCTCCTGTGGACGATCACGGGAGCCGGGACGGCACTCGGGTGCGGGAAGCGGGGGACGGGACGCGATGTTACTGACGGCGATCCCCGATTCCCCGTGGCTGAGCAGGAGTTGGTCACCATCTGAGCACGATTGGGCCCCGTGCTGAGCGTCCGGAGGGATAGGGACGCGAGGGGCGGGAAGGCCGACAGGGCGGTCGGCCGCGGTGCTTTCGGCCGGGTCCTGCGGCGGGCGGCCACGCGGCGTTGGCCGGTCCGACACCGTGGTGCCATTGGGGTCTGATATATCTGGATGCCTGAATGACCCAACCAATAGGGCCAATTATCGCTCCACAGGAATAGGCAGGACACCGGCTGCCGGGCAACGTCGTTCCGGTCGGCCGGGATTGGGCAGGGGAGGGCAGGTGGTGGGGTGTCTCCCCTACGTCCGCGAGCGGTACGCGTCCGGTACGGCGCGAGGTGACGGACATCGTTGTCCGGTCGCTCGCGCGCTGACGCCGTGCGGGTCGGCCACATGAGCCGGCAGGGCGCGGGACGGCCGCGGTCGCCGTCGCGCACGACGGCACGGTACGGGGATCACGGGGAGGGCGAGGCATGAGCCGTTGGGCCTCCCGCCTGTCCCGCAAGGGCGGCGGCGCGAGCGGTTCGGGCGGCGCGACCCGTCCGAGCAGTACGAGCGCTACGGCCGGTACGGGCCGCGCCGCCCGTGCGGCGGAGTCCGTCCCCGCCCCCCTCGTCGAGGACATCGACGGCGTCCTCCTGGTCCGCTCGGTGGACGACGACTCCTTCCCGATGGCAGTCCTGGCCGAAGTGGCCCACACCTTCGGCGCCGAGGCGGACATCGTCACCGTCATGGTCGGCTCGGAGGGTGCGGGACAGGGCAAGGGCGGCGGCCACTGGCCGCGCCTGGTCACCCTCCTGGACTCGCTGCGCGCGCAGGGCACCCGCCGCGTCCGCCTCGTCCTGTCCGGCGCGGGCGACGACCGGCCCGGCCGTCCCGGCACCGCCCGCAGGATCGCCGACGGTTGGGGCTTCGAGGTGTTCGCGCCGGACGGCGTCGTTCTCATCACGCCCGGCGGCAGCCTCTTCGTCCGGGGCGACGACCGTCCCGAGGGCGGCTGGTGGCGCTTCGCGCCCGGCGAGGCGCCCCGGAGGCTGGGCCCCCGCGCGCCCGCACCGGCCTGGCAGGAGGCCGTCGGCCGCGTGCCCACGCGGACATCGGGCGGCTGCGTGGTCGAGCAGATACCGGCGGGCCTGGTGATCCGCCCCGCCGACGCTCCCGGTCCGCGCCCCGACGACCTGTGCTTCGCGGTGCCGCTCGACTCCGCGCACGCCGTCGTGCTGGTCGGCGCGCCGCACGCGGAGGACGTCGCCGCCGACGAGGTGGCCGCCGTCCTGTCCGCGCTCCCGGCGGAACACCGCGCCCGCGTACGCCTCGCCCCCGGCGGACAGGCCGACCTGCTGCGCCTGGCCCACACGGTCGCCGACACGCTGGACAGCCGGGTCGACGTCCTGACCGGCCTGCCGCTGCTCGCCGACCACGCGCCGCCCGGCGCCGTACCCCGCCCGACCCTGATCGGCCGCGACGGCGAACCGAGTTGGCAGCCGTACGTCACCGCCGTCGCGTGCCTCCCGACCGACGCGCGGGGCAGAACACCCATGCCCCGGCTGCTCGGCAGCCTCCCGCCCGACTGGCTTCCCGGCGGCACCGAACCGGGCACCGTACGGCTCACGGACGGCTGGCAGGCGACGGTGACGCGCTCCGGCCTCGCCCTGTGGGCCCAGGACACGCCCCGCCCCCCGCTCGTGGGACCCGCCGTCGACCCCGAGACCTGCGCCATCGAACTCGGCGCGCCCGGACAGCGGTTGGACGCCTCCCTGCTCACCGCGCTGTCCCGCCTGCTCACCGGCCTCGGCGCCACGGCCCGCGCCAGGACCACCCTCCTCGTGCGAGGACGGCTCACCGGCGGCGAGGCCGACCTGCGTCGCCTGGCGGCGGAACACGGCGTACGCGGCATCCGCTACGTCACCGCCGCCCGCCCCGCCCCGCCCTCCTGGCAGACCCCGTCCCGCCCGGACCCGGCGCCAGGGCCGTCCCCGCGCCCGCCCGCGCCGGTGGCCGTAACGCCCGACGCTCCCCGTGAACGGCCGCCTGCCGTGAGGGAGTTGACGGCACCGGCACCGGCACCGGCACCGGAGCCCGTACGCCGTCCGGCCGCCGCGAGTGTGCCCACCAACAGTGCGTCCCCGGCCCAGGACAGCGGCGCCGACGCAACACCCGTCCGCACGCCGGCGAAGGAGGCGGATGCCGCCGCGCGCGACCGTTCCGCGCCGGGTGCTCCGGGGGAGCGGGGCGGTGAACGGCCCGACGGTACGGCCGAGGCGGGCCGTACGGCCGTTCCCGGCCCGCGCACGAACAGCCGGGGGATGGGTCCGACGCGGTCGGCATCCGCGATCACCGCACCCCTGCGGGGCTCGGCGCTCGTACGCGCACTCGTCGTCTCACCTGACCCCGTGCCCGTGCCTGTGCCCGACCCCGTGCTCGAACCCGACTCCAACACTGACCCCGCATCCGTACCCACACCCGCACCCGACGCTCAGCGCGAACAGGCGGAGCCACCAGCCCCGTTGGCCGTCAGGCGGGAGACGCCCCGGCTGGTGCTGCCCGGTCATGTCAGCACCGCCGGGCAACGGGCGGTGTTCCGCGAGCTGGTGGGGGACGGCTGGGAGGGGCACGCCGCCGCGGTGGACGGGCTGTTGGAGCGGAAACTCGCGTTGCGCGGGGACGAGCGGGAGGCGGCGCGGCTCGATCTGGTCGCGGTGCACGCGTATCTCACGGCGGACGAAGGGCCCCTGTGCCAGAGGGAGTTGGCGCGGGGCCTGCGGGCGGGGGAGGCGCGCTCTCAGGCGTACGCCGGGTGCGTGGCGTCCGGGCTGCGGCGGCTGCCGTCGTACCGGGGCGTGGCCCTGCGCGGCGGCGCGGCGGACGGTGCCGAGCCGCGGGTGGGCGCGCTGCTCCAGGACCCGGCTCCGGTAGGGGCGTTGGCCCGGATTCCGGCGGAGGGCGGGACCGCTGTGCGCTACGCGATCTGGTCGACGACCGGGCGCGAGGTGGGTGATCTGGCGGCGGACGGCGAGGTCGTCTTCGCGCCGGGCACCGGATTCCGCGTGCTGGGGACGTGGACCGCGCCCGCCGGGACCTCGGTCGTACTGCTGCGGGAACTGCCCGCGCACGCGACCACGTACATGGACGGCGCACGGGAGTTGAGCCCACGGGACCTCGCCGCGCTCACCGAACTGAAGGACGCGCTCGCCGGTGGTCCGCCCACCGAGGAGGGCCGGAGCTGGGCCGGGCGCTGTGTCGGGCCCGTGGGCGGCAGCGGGTAGCCCGCCCGCACCGCACATCCGGGCCGCAGGCCCGCCGACACGCAGGGCCGGACACCGCGCCGCACGACCGACTGACCACCAGGCCGAAGGAGAACCATGAGCAGCCGTCCGACCCGACCCGACCCCGACGGAACGCCCCGCGCCGCCGAAGGAGGCACGAACTCGCCTTCTTCCAGGGGCGGTTCGTCCGTGCGCCGGGCGGTCACGCTGGGTCCCGTGGCGGCCGATCCGGGCGAGGCGCTGACGCCCGCGGTGCCGCGGTCCACCGCTGCGGCGGCGCCCTCGGCCCCCGACACCTCGGCCCCCGACACCTCGTCCCGCCCGGGTACGTCGTCCGCCCCGGTGACGGCCGCCGCGTCCGAGGAGCCGACGCTGCCCGGGAACGGATCGGCCCCGGCCGAGGAGGCCCCGACCACGGCCCCGACCACGGCGCTGGCCACCGCATCGGCCCTCACGACCGAAGCAGACGAAACCCCCGCCGAGGCCCCCGACGCGAAGGCCACCCGCGAATTCACCCGCGAGACCGGCCCCGGAGCCGCCCTCCCGGCCGAGGAACCGCCCTCCGGCCCCTCCCGCAAGCCGCTGCTCGCCGCCGTCGGCCTGGTCGGCGTGGTCATCCTCGCCGTGCCCCTGGTGGCCTGGGCGACCAGCGACTCCGGGCACAAGAACGACCATCTGGCGACGACGGCGAGCACCGCCGAGCGCATCACCGACCCGCCCGCGACCGTGCCGCACATCCCCCTGCCCCAGAAGTCCTCGGCGTCGCCCGCCGCCAAGCCCACGACGAAGCCCAAGGTCAGGACCAAGTCCGTGGTGCCGCGCCCGCCCGCGCCGCCGAGCCCGAAGGCCCGGCCGACCGCGACACCGACGAAGAAGGCGAAGACCCCGTACCTCGGCCCCGGCCCGCAGATGCCCGGCGACGACAGGACCGCCTCCGCCGCGGTCCTGCGGCTGGCGGCGCGCGAGCCCGGCCGCCACATCTGCTACCGGGTGTACGTGGCGACCTTCGGCTGGCAACTCGCGGTCTGCGACGGGTCCGTGGCGGGCTCCGAGGTGGACGCGCGGAGCATCAAGGCCATCCAGATCGCCGTGTCCGGCACCAAGGGCACCTCCGCCAACGCCTACTTCCAGGCGAAGGGGTGGGTGAACAAGTCGTGGGTCACCGTGGAGGACGGCGCCGATCTGACCCTCGGCGCGGCCAAGCAGGACGCGCCCAACATCTCGGGCTTCGGCATCAGCGTCGGCCGGGCCACGGGCACCGTCTGCCAGAACACGTACAGCCGCGGCGGACCGTGGGGCAGCATGGCCTGCGACACCCCGCAGACCGCCGACAACTACATCTTCGGCGGCACGCTGGACGAGACGCGCTGGCTCGACGCGGTGCGGTTCACCGTCTGACGGGCGTTCGCCGGCGGGGGACGGCCGCACACAGGCCGTCCGCCGGCGGCCCGGGTCAGCCGAGCAGCCGCCAGCGGGAGTCGTTGTTCGCGCCGCACTTGGCGATGGCCAGCCGCGCGGAGGGCGCCTTCTTGTCGGTGCCCTTGACCCGCAGGCACAGATGGTTGCTCGCGTAATTGCGGATCCATACGGTGTCGGCCCCGGCCGACTCGATCCACCACAGTTGGTTGTCGGCCGTCGTTCCGGTGCAGTTCGCCTCGGACAGGGGGGTGCTCTCCGGCTGCGCCCCGCGGTTCGGCAGGTCCATGCAGAGACCGTCCTTGGCATTGGCGAACTGCACGAGGTCGGTGCCGCCGGGGCCGCCCGCGGCGACCTGGACCGTCATCTTCCAGAGCTGGTTGTCCTGGTCGGTGCCGTCACAGTGAAACTGGTCGACCTCCATGCCCAGCTCACCCGGTCCGTTGTACGGGATGTCCGCGCACTGCCCGGAGAACGCGTTCATGATCAGCACCGTGCGGTTGTGCGCGGTCAGCGCCCGCGGGTCGTGCGCTTCGGCCGTCTTCTTCGTCGTCGGCGTGGCCGTCGGCGTGGGCGGCGGCTTGGGCGAAGTCGTGTGCGGGACGGGCTTCTTGGTCGGTTTCGGCACGGTCTTCGTCGGCTTCGGGGTCGGTGACGGCGACGCGGACCGGATGATGTTCTTGTACGCGGCGGCCTGCTGGGCCGCCAGGTCCTGCTTCTTGTCGCTCTCGTCCGCCTGGTGGCCGCGCCAGGCGCCCAGGCCCAGCGTGGCCCCCGCGACGAGGGCCAGTACGGCCACGGCGCCCGCGGCCCTGGTGCCCACCCGGGACTGCTCGCCGGGCTGGCGGGTGTGCGTGGTCAACGCGTCGACGAACCGGGCCCGTTGCCGCCGCTTCGCCTCGTCGTGGTCACTCTCGCTCAACGCCGTTCCCCATTCGCGGAAGGTCCAACTGACAAGGTACGCGGGTACGTTCGCGAGGCCCCGACGGACCGGGACGCGCGCGTCTCACCGCGGCGCCGATCCGTACAGCTCGCGCTCGCGCAGCACTTCCGCCGCCGTCGCCAGCGCGGTGGACAGGCGCCGCCGGTAGGTGCTGAAGGACAGTCCCGCCCGGCTCGCGGCGGCCTGCTGGCTGCGCGGCCCGCTCAGATACGTGATCTCCAGGACGTTGCCCAACTGCCGTCGTCCCGGCTGCGCGCGCAGGTACGCCACCGTCTCGGTCAGCACCTCGCGCAGCGCCGCCGCGTCCGCGTCCGGCGCCACCAGCCGGGTGCCGAGCAGTGAGCTCTCCGCGAGCTGCCGTGCGTCCTGGAGGCTGCGGTAGGCGTGCTTGACGGCTTCCGCGAACTCCGGCCACGGCATGGCGGCCTCCGCGGTGACGGTCACCGGGGCCGGGCTCGCCGCGGGCTCGTCGGCCAGCAGCCGGACCCGCAGATCCACCGCCCACCGGTCGAAGGGCGCGCTGCGCCAGTCCTGCACGAAGGCCAACGCCCCCTTGCTGTAGGCCCCTTCACCGTACGGTCCTTCGCCGTACGTTTCTTCGGCCGTTGCCACCCGCTGCTGCCCGTACAGGTCGAGCAGCGAGGCAAGGCCCGGCCGGTCCGGGGCCGCGCAGGTCCAGCTCACCGCGAGGTTCGGTGTGGTCGCCCACAGCGTGGTGAGCGCGAAGCCCGCCGCTGCCGCGCCGCCGGTGCTCCACCGCGCCAGCAGCAGGCGCTCGGCGCGCCGCAGCGGCCACCGGCCCGCGGTGTACTCCAGCGCGGCCCGCGCCGTCGGGTCGTCGGGCAGCCCGGTGGCCCCCGGGCCGAGGCAGGGCGCGACGAGGGCGGCGGTGATGCCGCGGCGGCCGTCCTCGGCGACGCAGAAGGCGCCCGGCTGCCGGTCCCACCACTGCCGGGCCAGGCCGCCGGCCTCGTCGCCGTACTCCTTGCCGATCGCGGCCAGCACCTCGTCCAGGTCCTCCGGGCGGGCGGTGCGCAGCCGCAGCCGGTCCGTACCGCGCCAGTCGACCGTCTCCCGTGGGAACCGGCCGGAGCGCCCCAGATAGGCGAGGCCCGCGCCGAACGCCCAGCGGCTGCCGGTGCGGCACGCCAGTTGCCCGGCCAGATGTGTGTGCAGCCGCGTGAAGAGCCGTTCGTACGCCGACAGATCGCGCCAGCGCAGCTCGACCAGGAGCGCTTCGCGTACCAACTCGTGCGGGACCAGGCCCTCGGCGGTGCTGCGGACGAAGGAGAGCCCGCGCAGCCAGGCGCAGAGCTTTCCGGCCTCCGCGGACGGCACGTCCAGCGTGTGCCGCAGCAGATCCTCGGTGGTGACCCGGGCCAGCGCCAGGACGTGCAGCGCTTCCGCCTGTCCGGGCGACAGGCTCTCGCGCAGCAGCAGGTGCAGCAGTTCGCCCACCAGGTCGGGGGAGTCGGCCAACTCCCAGGCCGTGCGCGGCTCCACGGAGTCCGTGGCGCGTTCGCGCGCGTCGGCGAAGAGCGCCAGGGCCAGCGGCACCCCGTGCGCGGCCCGCACGATGTCGGGGATGTCCGCCTCCGGCACATCCCGGTTGCGCAGCAGCTTCGTGGCCTCCGCGGTGTCCATGCCGCGCAGTTCGACACTGCGCAGCGCCTGCCACCACTGCACGTCGGCCCGCCACTCGGCCGACGGGGGCCGCCTGCTGCCGACCACCAGGAACAGGTGCGAGGGCATCCGCGGCAGGAACTCGTCCCGCAGCCACTGCTCCAGCGGCCCGAGCGCCTCGCCGGAGTCGATCAGCAGCAACTGGGCTTCCTGCGAGGGGCCTTGCGCGTCGAGGGCGGCCAGGAACGCCTCCGGCGTCGCGGCCGTGGTGCGCATGTCGACGGTGCGGACCGTTCTGCCGTGCGCCTCGGCCTCGTCGGCGAACCGGTGCAGCAGGCTGCTCTTGCCGAAGCCGCCCATGCCGTGCAGCCACACCACGAAGCAGGAGCGCCGGTCGCTGAGCAGCAGGTCCCGCAGCAGCCGCAGTTCGGCGGTCCGGCCGGTGAACACCGCTCGCCTGCGGGCCGCCAGGGTGTATCCGTGGGAGTCGGCCGGCAGGGGTGTGGGGGATATGCGCATCATCTATTGATGAGTCCTCAGGGGCGTGTGTGGTTCCCCCCGGGTGCCGGGACGTCCGGTTCTCCGCCGGTCTCCGGCGCTGTCGGCTCGAACGAGAAGGGTCACTGATCGCTCCCGTTGCGGATGGGGGTGGGCGCCACCGGCCGGTGCCACCGGCCGACGCGACCGGGGCCGTCACTCGGCGGCGGGGTACTGCCTACCCTGGTGGGCCGATGTTAGACCCATCGATTCACGGACGGGCGACGGCCAGGGATATATGTCCCGTTGTGCCGTTGCGGCACATTTGCGCAGGCGAAGCGGTGTGCGGACGCTGTCGATCTTCGCCGGGGCGGGGTGCCTTGACGTGCTTTCCACCTAGCCGGTTGGGCCAATTCAAGCCGAGGACAAGAGGCCGCACGGGGCATGCTTGACTGCCTCCCGCGTGGATAAGGTGGTTTGGCTGAGATGCGCGACGGGGAAGGCCGGGCACCTGGTGGACAGCGACGTGCAGGTGAGTCGTCACTCGGACGTACCCATCTACCGGCAGATCGTGACCCAGGTGTCGTTCATGATCGAGACCGGCGATCTCGCCGTCGGCCGGACCCTTCCCAGCGCCCGGCTGCTGGCCGGCAACCTCCAGATCAACCGCAACACGGTGGCCCGCGCCTACGCGGAGCTGAGCGAGCTGGGCCTGGTCGAGAGCCGGGGCCGCAGCGGCACGACCGTCGTCGGTACGGGCCTGGCGCGTACGAGTTCGCCCGCCAGGGACCGGGCGTGGGCCGTACTGGACGCGGCGGCCCGGGAGTGCGTCGCGCTCGGTCTGTCCGCCGTCGAGATCCAGTCACTCGTGACGAGCCTCGCCGTGCGCGCCGAGGAAGACGTCCTCAAGGTCGCGTTCGTGGAGTGCAACGCCGACCGGGCCGGCTATTTCGCGAGCGAACTCGGCCTGCACCTCGGTCTCAAGGTCAAGCCCCTGGTGCTCGGGGACTTCTCGCCCGAGGAGGAGCACGGCGACCTCGCCCTCACCACGTTCTTCCATCTGGCCGAGGTGCGGCGGCTGTGGCGCGGGGAGCCGACCGAGGTGGTCGCCATCGTCGCCGCGCCGCATGTGCGGACCCTGGTGCGGATCGCCTCCGCCGCCAGGAGCGGCACGGTGGGCATCTGTTACTCCGCCTACGGCCAGGCCGTCAGCATCCGGGACTCCCTGACGCAGTCCGGGATCAACAACGTCAGGGTGCTGCACGGGGACGAGGGGGAGGACGTCGGGGGACTCGACCTCGTCGTGATCCCCAGCGACATGCCGCAGTTGAGGGCTCGCTTCGCGGGGCGGGTCGAGGTGGTCGAGTTCGGCAATGTGCTGGACGCCGCGTCCGTCCGGATGGTGCGGCAGGTCGTCGGCGACATGCAGGCGGCCAAGCAGACCGCCAAACGGGCCGCCGCCTCCGCCGCGCGAGGCTGACGCGTCCGCCGCGCGAGGCGGAGGCCCGGTGCTCCCCCGCGGAGAGGGAGGGCTGGGGAGCACCGGGCGTCAGGGATGGGGTCACCCGAGGCGCCGGGTCACCTGTGGAGCCGGGTCACCTGTGGTGCGCGGCGAGGCCCTGGTGAATGGCGTTGATCAGCTCGCCGTTCGCCGTGTCGCCGTCCAGCGACCAGACCATCGCGCCGCCCAGGTGGGCCCGCTTGATGTAGGCGGTCTTCTGGGCGATGACCTGCGGGTCGTCGTAGGTCCAGAAGTTGGTGCCGTCGTAGAGCCAGGCGAAGCCGTTCCGCACGTCCCGGTGGACGGTGTAAGTGCCGGAGGAGGCAAGGGCCTTGAGGGCGTGGTAGTCCTCGTTGCCCGCCTGCCAGGTGGCGGGGGCGGGTCCGGTGGACGGCTGGAAGAGGCCCGCGGTGCCGCCGTCGGGGACGCCGGTCCAGCCCTGGCCGTAGAAGGGCACGCCGAGGACGAGCTGCCGGGCGGGTGCGCCGCGCCTGAGCCAGTCGCCGACCGCCTGGGTGTCGCTGAAGTCGTGCGGGACGGGCGAGTTGCGCGGGGCCTTGAGCGCGGACTGCTGGTTGGTGGTGGCCTCGTAGGGGCCGTGGAAGTCGTAGCCCTGGACGGTGCCGAAGTCGAGGTACTTGAAGATCTTCCTGACCTCGAAGCCCGCGTCGATCTTGGCCGGTGCGGCGGGCAGGAAGGCGCTCAGGTCGTAGTGCTTGTGCGCCTTGCGGCCCAACGCGTCGAGCTGGCCGCGGAATTCGGCCGCGAGCGAGGTGAAGTTCCGCTTGTCCTCCGGCCGGTAGACGGTGTCGACGTCACCGGAGGAGCCGGGCCACTCCCAGTCGATGTCGACGCCGTCGAAGAGCCCGGCGGCCGAACCGGGGCCGCCCTTGCCGTCGAGCAGCGGCAGATTGCCCTTGACGAAGATGTCCAGGCAGGACGCGACGAGCGCCTTGCGCGAGGCGGCGGTGCGGGCCGCGTCGGAGAAGTGCGTCGACCAGCCCCAGCCGCCGATCGAGATCATGACCTTCAACTTCGGGTTGGCGGCCTTCAGTTCGCGGAGCTGGTTGAAGTTGCCCGCCAGCGGCTGCTCGGCGGTGTCCGCGGTGCCGTCGACCGAGGACGCGGCGTCGAGCGGGCGCTGGTAGTCGGCCCAGGCGTCGCCCTCGCCGGCCACGTTGGCCTCGAAGCACTTGCCGTCGGCGCCGATGTTGGCGAACGCGTAGTTGAGGTGGGTGAGTTTGGCCGCGGTGCCCGAGGTCTGGACGTTCTTCACCTGGTAGTCGCGTCCGTAGACGCCCCATTGGGTGAAGTAGCCGACGCTCTTGTACGACGAGGCGGAGGAGCCGTGGTCGTCACGTCCGTGCGCCTGGGCGGCGGAGCCGCCCGTGACGGCGGGCAGGACGGCGACCAGGGAGAGGGTGGCTGCGGTTGCGGCCATACGGCCGAGAATTCTTCGACGCATGCGCGTGAAGGTATTGGTCTGGACCAATGAGGGTCAAGGGGGACGGCGTAACCCGTTCACAACCGGTCGGCGCGGAACCGTAGTATCCCCCAGTGGACATACCGCCGCCGCCCCCGCCTCCGCCGTCCTCCGACGACGCGCCCCCGTCCCAGCCGCCGCACGACGCCCCCACTTCGCCGTACGCCGGGCTGCCCTCGTATCCGCGCAAGCCGTACGACCAGCAGGGCGGACCGCCGTACAGCGGTCCGGGACAGCCGACGTACGGCGGCCCGTCATCGGGCGGGCCCGGCCCCTACGGCTCCGTGCCCCCGCCCTACAGCGGACAGCAGCCCCACGGCTCCGCGCCGCCCTATGGCTCCGCGCCGCCCTACGGAGGCCAGGCCCCGTATCCCGGTCAGGCCCCGTACGCCGGTCAGGCCCCCTACGGCGGGAACGCGTACGGCGGGCAGAATCCGTACGGTCCCCAGCCGTATCCCGGCTACTCGCAGGCCGCCGGCTGGTACAACCCGCAGGCGAACACCAACGGCATGGCCATCGCCTCGCTCGTGGTGGGCTTCACCTGTATCCCCGTCCTCGGGGTGATCTTCGGCTTCGTCGCGCTCAGCCAGATCAAGAAGCGCGGCGAGCGCGGCAAGGGCCTGGCCGTCGCCGGCCTGACCCTCAACAGCGTCGCCACGCTGCTCCTCGCGGCCTTCATCGCGCTCGGCGTGGCGGGCGCCTTCGACGACGGCAACACCCGCGTCGACCGGATCAGGGTCGGCCAGTGCTTCAACACGGTCGACAGCTCGCTGGGCGACTACAGCGGCGACGGCGCGCGCTCCACCACGGTGGACGTCGTCGACTGCTCCGAGGAGCACAACGCGGAGGCGTACGCGATCTTCACCGTCGACGCGGCGAATGACGGCGGCTACCCCGGAACGGATCGCATCTCGGCCATCGCGGAGTCGAAGTGCGCCTCTTACGCGGACGACTACGCGGACGGCGCGCCCTGGGAGAAGAGCGCCGACGTCTACTACTACATGCCGCCGGCGGACGGCTGGCGCCGCGGCGACCACAAGGTGACCTGCTTCTTCGGTGCCACGCACGGTTCGTTGACCGGCTCGGTGAAGGACGGAGGCACCAGCTCCGGATTCGGAGTGTGATGCTCGGGGGAGGGCTTGCGGACGGGCACCGACGGTTGTCAAGCTGTCGCAGACAGTCAACCCCTTGGGAGGGGCACGTGCCTTTCGGTGAGCAGCCCGCCTACCTTCGCGTCGCCGAGGATCTGCGGCGCAAGATCCTCGACGGGACGCTCCCGCCGCACGCGCGGCTGCCCTCGCAGGCCCGGATCCGTACCGAGTACGGCGTCTCGGACACCGTCGCGCTCGAAGCGCGCAAGGTGCTGATGGCCGAGGGCTTCGTGGAGGGCAGGTCCGGCTCCGGCACGTATGTACGGGAGCGGCCGAAGCCGCGGCGCGTCGTGCGCAGCGGCTACCGGCCCGCCGGGACGGCCAGCCCGTTCCGGCAGGAGCAGGGGGACGAGGGCTGCAAGGGCACCTGGGAGTCGCGCAGCGTCCAGGACCACGCCTCGCCCGCCGTCGCCGAGCGGCTGCGGATCGAGCCCGGCGACCGGGTGATGCGCACCCACTACCTCTTCCGCACCGAGGGTGAGCCCTCGATGCTCTCCACCTCCTGGGAGCCGCTGGCGCTGACCGCCCGCACACCGGTGCTGCTGCCGGAGGAGGGGCCGGTCGGCGGCCAGGGCGTCGTGGAGCGGATGGCGGCGATCGACCTGGTGGTCGACCACATGGCCGAGGAGGTCGGCGCCCGGCCGGGGCTCGCCGAGGAGACGGCGGCGCTCGGCGGAGTGCCGGGGCACATCGTCATCGAGATCCAGCGCACGTACTACTGCTCGGGGCAGCCGGTGGAGACCGCGGACGTCATCATCCCGGCGGAGCGCTACCGCGCCGTCTACCACCTGCCGGTACGCTGACCCGCCGTCAACTGCCCTACGGCGACGGGCGGTAGGGGCGGTACGGGCGGTACGAGGTGTACGGGGCGGTACGGACGCCGGTGCGCACTCCGGCGTGCGCCCGGCGTGACGGCCGGGGGCGTCGAACACGTGTGACCTACAGTCAACTTCTGGTCGAACACCTGGCCGGAACGGTATCTCTTCGTGTCATTCCGTGCCCGCGCCGTGAACCTCGGGCGTAGGGTCGGGCATATGCGCATCGCCGTTTCCTCGGACATGGATGAACCGGTGGCCAGGCAGGTCGTCGACGAGCTTCGTCACCGTGGTCACACGGTGCTCGCCTACGGCGCACTGCGCCCCGGAGACCGCAAGGACTGGGCCTGGAGCGCGGAGGCGGCGGCCCGCGCGGTGGCCGAGGGCGCGGCCGACCAGGCGGTGGTCTGCTGCTGGACCGGCACCGGCGCGTCCATCGCCGCGAACAAACTCCCGGGCGTCCGGGCCGCGTTGTGCGCCGACGCGTACACAGCGCGGGGTGCGCGCCGCTGGAACGATGCCAACGCGCTGGCGCTGAGCCTGCGTTCGGTGTCCGGCGCCGTACTCGGCGAGATCCTGGACGCCTGGTTCGACAGCGCCGCGAGCGACGCGGCGGACGACCGTGACAATGTCGCGCACCTGGCGGACCTGGAAGCCGGTTCCGCTGGTGCGACCTCGCCTGAGGGGGCCTGAGCTGATGACGACCGACCTCGTATGGCTCCTCATACGGCAGGACGAGAGCGGAAACCGGTACCGGGTCGGGCGCTACGCCACCCGCGCCGAGGCCGAGCGCGTCGCGACCACGCTGAATGTTCCCGGGCCCAGCCGGGACCAGCAGCAACGGCGTTACGTGATCGAGCGGTTGACGCCACGCGCCGTGCAGTCGTCGTAACGGGGTTCGCGCCGCGCGGCGTGCGGTGACCTTCTTGCGTAGTCCTTCTTACGTATCCTGCGTCGCATGACCGAACGTGTGGTGGTGGGCGGGGCCGTGCTCGACGCCGGACGGCTGCTGGCCGCACGGCGGACCGCGCCGCCCGCGCTGGCGGGACGCTGGGAACTGCCGGGCGGCAAGGTCGAACCGGGGGAGAGCCCGCGGGACGCGCTCGTGCGCGAGCTGCGCGAGGAGCTGGGCGTCACGGTGGAGCCCCTTCAACGCGTCCCCGGCGCCTGGCCGTTGGCCAACGGCCTCACCCTGCACGTCTGGACCGCCCGCCTGTTGGGCGGTACGCCCCACCCCCTCCAGGACCACGACGAGCTGCGCTGGCTGCTCCCCGCGCAGACCTCCGACGTCGACTGGCTCGACCAGGACCGCCCGGCCGTCGAGTGGGCGACACGTCTTCTCGTCGGCTGACGGCCGGCGGGTAGCAACCGAGAAGGGGATTCGAGTGCTGGTGCAGGTGGAACGCGACGGTGTGGTGCTGGTGCTCGGCCACCGGGTGGGCGAGGGCCGCCCGCTGCTGATCGTTCCCGGTGTCATGGCCGACGCCGTGTCGTGGCAGCCGGTGGTGGACGCGCTTCCGGCCGACCGGCCGGTGTACGTACTGAACCGGCGCGGCCGACGGCCCAGCGGTGAGCTGGGTGACGGATACGGGGTCGGCACCGAGGTCGCGGATCTGCGGCGGGTGCTCGACGAGGTGGCCGGGCGGCACGGCGGCGACGGCGGGGTGGACCTCTTCGGCTGGAGTTACGGCGGCCTGATCGCGCTGGAGGCCGCGACGCGGCACTCCGGCGTCCGTTCCCTGACCCTCTACGAGCCGGTGGTGCGGCCCTTCGGCGCGCAGGTGCTGGACGCGCTGTGCGCGGCCGACGCGGCCGGTGACCTGGACCGGGCCGTGGAGATCGTCAACCGGGACGTGTCCGGATTCTCCGCCGAGTACGTCGCCGAGCTGCGCCGGAGCCCGGCCTGGCAGTTGCTGCGGCCTCTCGCGGCGCCGCTCGGGCGCGAGCTGACCGCCCTGAACGAGCACCACGCCGACCTGGCCGCCTACGGCAAGCTCGACATGCCCGTCACCCTGCTGATCGGCGGCGACAACGACGGCGTCGGCCCCTACTACGAGCCCTTCGCCCGCATCGCGGGCGCCATGCCCCGCGCCCGCGTCCACGTCATTCCGGGCCAGGGCCACCTCGCCCACGTCCAGGCCCCCGCCGCCCTGGCCGCCGCCCTCACCCAAGCCCTGGCCTGACCGCCCCCGGGCTCCTGGCCACCCCCGGCCGCCCTCGGCCTCCCGGCCGGCCCCTGACCGCCCTCGGCCTCCCGGCCGGCCCCCGGCCGCCCTCGGCCTCCCGGCTGCTCCGGCGCCCGCGCCGCCCTCGGCCTCCCGGCCGCCCCCGGCCGCTACGCCGTTTCCCCGTGGCCCGCGCGGTATCGGGGTGTTTGGGGGAATATCGGGTAAGAGGGATAATTCCCACTGAAAGTGGCCGGGCGGAACCGGCCCGACCCGGTCGGGGGTGACGCATGAGCGCCAGCGGCGGCGATGGCCCTGAGGCGTCCCCGAACCGCGCCCCGGACCCCGCCGGAGGCGGTCCCGCGGAAGGCGGCCAGGTCCCCGCCGCAGGCGGACAGACTCCCGCGGGGGAGCCGGCGGCGGGCCGGCCGCATCGGCACCACCACCCGGATATGGATCCCGATCCCGATCCGGAGTCGCGGAGCGAGGGGCGGGGGGCGAGTACGGGGACGCTGCTCGACACGCTGCGGGTGGCGGTCGTCATGCTGGACACGTCGGGGCGGGTGCTGCTGTGGAGCCCGCTGGCACAGGAAGTGCTGGGGTGGGCGGGGGAGCACATCGTGGGCCGCCGGGTGGGCGGCCTGTTCGGGCCGCCCGAGAGCCCGCCGGGACAGCCCCCGCGGCGCGGGCCGGACGAGATCCCGCGGATGCCGGACCCCAGCCCTGCCGAGCAGATCCTCGCGGATCTGCTGCGAGGGGGCCGCTGGGACGGCATCCTCTCGCTGCGGCACCGCGACGGCCACACCGTCCAGGTGGAGACCCGTGCGTCGCTGCTGGTCGACGGCGACGGCCGCCCCTTCGTCCTGGCCTCGATGGTCGAGACGAGCCGCCTGCGGACGCTGGAGCACGACCTCGCCGCGCTCGACTCGCTCTTCGACTCCTCACCCCTCGGCGTCGCCATCTTCGACCGCGACCTGCGCTACGTACGGCTCAACGAGGCGCTGGCGGCGATGAACGGCATGCCCGTCGCCGACCACATCGGCCACACCGTGCTGGAGGTGCTGGACGAGCGGTCGGCCGCCGACCTGACCGCGCTCCAGCGGGACGTCCTGGCCACCGGGCGGCCGGTGATCGACCTGGTCACGTACGCGCCGCACGGCCGCGGCCACCGCTCGCTGTCGTACCACCGGCTGGTCGACCGGGCCGGGCGGGTGCTGGGGATCAGCGCCACCGTCATCGACGTGACCGAGCGCGTACAGGCCGCCGCGAAGGTCGAGCGGGCCCGGCGGCGGCTGGCGCTGCTCAACGACGTGGGCACCCGGATCGCGAACGTGCTGGACGTCCGCCGGTGCGCCGAGGCGCTGGCCGCCGCCGTCGTGCCGACCTTCAGCGACTACTCCGGGGTGATCCTGCACGCCGAGGTCGCCGACGGCGGCGAGCTGCCGACCGCGCCGTACGGCGACAACACCCCGATGCGGCAGCTCGGCACGGGCGCGGTGCGCTGGGGGCCCGAGGTCGAGCGGATGATCCTGACCGGGCAGGCGATCGGCTTCACCCGCAAGTCGATCTTCGGCACGGTGCTGAGCACCGGGCAGCCCCGGATGGTGAGTTCGGAGGAGGAACTGCTGGCCACCACCTTCCCCGGCGACCCCAAGGTGCGCGCGGCCCTCGCGCTCGGCGTCCACTCGCTGCTCGTGCTGCCGCTGCGGGCCCGCGGCGTCGTCCTCGGCCTGCTGGTGGTCAGCAGGGCCCGCGAGCGCGAGCCGTTCGACCACGACGACCTGGCCCTCGCGATGGAGCTCGCCAACCGCGCGGGCGCCGCCCTGGACAACGCCCGGCTGTACGTGCGCGAGCGCGAGGGCGCCCTGATGCTCCAGCGCAGCCTGCTCCCGCAGAGCGTCGTCGAACCGCCCGGCGTCGGCGTCGCCTTCCGCTACGTGCCCGGCAGCAGCGGCGCCGAGGTCGGCGGCGACTGGTTCGACGTGATCCCGCTGGCCGGCGGCCGGGTCGCCTTCGTCGTCGGCGACGTCATGGGCCACGGCCTGGGCGCGGCGGCCACCATGGGCCGGCTCCGTACCGCCGTACGCACCCTGGCCGGGCTCGACATGCCGCCGGACGAGCTGCTGCGCCGGGTCAACGAGCTGGGCGACGACCTCGCGCAGGGCCAGGCCGAGGGCTGGATGGCCACCGCCGTCTACGCCGTCTACGACCCCTCGACCCGCCGGATCGCCATCGCGCAGGCGGGCCACCTGCCGCCGGTCCTGGTCGAACCCGTCACGCCGCCGCCGCCGGGCGGCGAGGGGCCGGGCGCCGACCCGGACGAGTGCCTGGCCCGGCTGGTCGAGCTGCCCTCCGGCGTCCCCCTCGGCGTCGGCGGCGTCCGCTTCGAGACCACGGAGCTGGCGGTCGCCGACGGCGCGGTCCTCGTGCTCTACACCGACGGCCTGGTGGAGACCCGCGGCCAGGACATCGGCGAGGGCCTGGAACGGCTGCGCCAGACGCTGTGCCGCCCGCTGCCCTCGCTCGAGGACTCCTGCGACGACGTGCTCGCCATCATGCAGCCGGGCCGCGAGCCCGACGACGTGGCGCTGCTGATGGCCAGGCTCGGCGGGCTGCCCGCCGGATCCACCGCCTCCTGGACGTTCCCCGCCGAGCCCAGCGCCGTACGGCTGGCGCGCCGCCGGGTCCGTGACACCCTGGTCGAATGGGGTCTCGCGCCGCTCACCGACGTCACGATGCTGCTGGTCAGCGAGCTGGTCACCAATTCACTGCGGTACGCGCACGGACCGATCGGTGTACGGATGGTGCGCGGCAGCTCGCTGCTGGTGGAGGTCTCCGACCCGCTGCCGGACCCGCCGCGCGAGCGGATCGCCACCCTGGAGGACGAGGGCGGCCGGGGTCTGCAACTGGTCGCGCGGGCCTCACGGCGCTGGGGAACGCGTCACGGACGGTTCGGAAAGACCGTCTGGTTCGAACTGGCTCTGCCGTGACGCGCGTAATGATTCACGGGAGCTGTGCCGGGTATGCCGAAGACGCGGGAGCGAGGGGTGTGACCGCGCTGTCCCGGGGACGGTCCCCGTACCCCAGGAGCCGAGATGATGCTGTGATCGACAAGACCGTGTGCTGGACGGTCCTGATGCTGAATACTCGGCTCCAACCGGTCCATGTGTGCTGAGCTGGAGGGGTCGGGCGAGTGAGCGACATGCCAGCGAGGGCGGTACCGCCCCGAGACGACACGGACGCGGTCGACGCGGTCTGGCAGTCGAGTCCGCCCGGTTCGCTCTACGACTACATACGCGTGGCGTCGTTCTCGCTCGACGGTGACGGCCGGATCGACCAGTGGAGCGCGCGGGCCGCGCAGTTCTTCGGCGTACCCGCCGAACGCGCGCTCGGCCGCGACCCGGTCAACGCCTTCGCGCCCGAGCACGTACGCGAACGCGCGCACGCACGCCTCGCGGAGATCCTCGACGGCCGCGAGTGGACCGGACTCGTGCCGTACCGGGACGCCTCGGGCGGCCAGGGTCTGGCCGAGGTCTACGTGATGCCCGCCGACCATGGCGCGCTGTGCATCGCGGTCGACGTCGCCACGCTGCGGCAGATCGAGACCGATCTGGCCGCCTCCCAGGCGGTGTTCGGGCAGTCGCCGATGGGCTTCGTACTCTTCGACACCAGCCTGCGGCTGATCCGGGTCAACGACCGCTTCGCGACCGTCTTCGGCCGCGAGGCCGAGGAGAACCACGGCCGCGGCCCGCACGACTTCCTCTCCCGCGTCGAGGCCGACCGGCTCAGCGCCGCGCTGCGCCAGGTGCTGGAGACCGGCGAGGCCGTCCTCGACATGCCGCTGGTCGGCACCGTCCCCGGCGATCCGGGGCGGCGGCGCTGGTCGATGTCGCTGTACCGGCTGCACAGCGGCACCGGGCGGCCGATCGGCGTCGCGGGACTCGCGATGGACGTCACCGGACGTCAGCGAGCCGAGCGCGAGGCCGCGCACGCCCGCCGCAATCTCGCGCTGCTCAACGAGGCGGGCGCCCGTATCGGCACCTCGCTCGACCTGGAGACCACCGCGCGCGAACTGCTGGACGTCGCCGTCCCGCACTTCTGCGACATCGCCTCCGTCGACCTCTATCAGGCCCTGCTGTCCGGCGCCGAGGACCTGACCGGCACCACCGACGGCAGCGGGGACGTGCGCCGGGTGGCGTTCGCCAGCTCCGTGTCGGACGCGCCGATAGCGATGGCCGGTGACGACGACGATGTGGCGGACGGCCCGGTCGCGGTCGGCGCCGTGCACCGCTACCGCTTCAGCTCCGCCAGCGCGCGGGCGCTGCGCACCGCGCAGCCGCAGGTGATCGACGGCGACGGCGGGCCCGACCTCGGCGGCACCCTCGTGCAGTCCACGCTCGTGGTGCCGATGGTCGCCCGCGACACCGTCCTGGGGCTGGTGCAGTTCTCCCGCGCCAAGGGCAGCGAGCCGTTCGTGGACCGCGACCGGATGCTCGCCGAGGAACTGGCCGCCCGAGCCGCGGTGTTCATCGACAACGCCCGGCTCTACCGGCGTGAGCACGAGCGCGCGCTGATCCTCCAGCGCAGCCTGCTGCCCCCCGACGACCCCGAGGCCGCGGGCCTCGACATCGCCTGCCGCTATCTGCCGGGCAGCATGGAGACCGAGGTCGGCGGCGACTGGTTCGACGTCATCGAACTGCCGGGCCACCGCACCGCGTTGGTGGTCGGCGACGTCATGGGCCGCGGCCTGCGCGCCGCCGTCGCGATGGGCGAACTGCGCACCGCCGTACGGACCCTGGCCGCGCTCGACCTCGAACCCGCCGAAG
Organism: Streptomyces sp. CBMA29; assembly: GCF_014596445.1. GTDB lineage: Bacteria > Actinomycetota > Actinomycetes > Streptomycetales > Streptomycetaceae > Actinacidiphila. The sequence continues at coordinate 53,770 of NZ_MECL01000071.1, forward strand.
TGCTGGGCGCGTTGGACGAGGTGGCCAACGGCCTCGGCTCCCCGAACCAGGGCCGCACCCGCCGGGCCAAGGACCGCGGCGGCGCCGACCTGTCCGAGGTGTACCTGGCCACCTGTATCTACGTGGTCTACGACGCGGTCACCCGGCGCTGCACGATCGCCAACGCGGGCCATCTGCCGCCGGTCGTCGTGGAGTCGGGCGAGTCCCCGCTGCTGCTCGAAGTGCCCAGGGGAGTGCCGCTGGGCGTCGGCGGCGAGCCGTTCGAGGAGATCGAGGTCGAGCTGAACGAGGGGGCGCTGCTCGCCCTCTACACCGACGGTCTCGTGGAGTCCCGCAACCACCCGCTGGACGAGGGCCTCGACGCCTTCCGGGACTCGCTGGCCGGGCCGCCGAGACCCCTTGAGGACATCTGCGACCACGTGCTGGCCACCCTGGACACCGCGCACGGCGAGGACGACATCGCCCTGCTGATGGCCAGGATTCGCGGTCTGCCCGCGGAACAGGTCGGCGACTGGACGCTGGAACCGCGCCCCACGTCGGTGGCCAGGGCCCGCGAGCTGGCCCGCGAGCAACTGCTGAGCTGGGAGCTCGGCGACCTGGTCGACACCACGGAACTGCTGGTCAGCGAATTGGTCACCAACGCGCTGCGGCACGGCTACGGCGACATAAGACTGCGGCTGCTGCTGGACCGCACCCTGGTCTGCGAGGTGTGGGACAGCGCCCTGGTGCAGCCGCGCCGCCGCCGCGCCCGTGACACCGACGAGGGCGGGCGCGGCCTGCAACTGGTCACGATGCTCAGCGAGAGCTGGGGCAGCCGCCGCACCCACCGCGGCAAGACGGTCTGGTTCGAACTCGCCCTGCCCGGCGAGCAGTCCCACTCCAGCGGCCCTTCGGTGGACGAACTGCTGAGCATGTTCTGACCTCCGGCCGTACGGGCCCGGCGGCGCGTACGGATCAGGGGCGCGTACGGATCAGGCCGCGCGGCCCTTGAGCTCGGCCAGCCGCGCGTCGATCTCCGCGCTGTCGCCGAGCGCGTCCAGCGACTCGAACTGCGCGTCGAGCGAGGACGCGGCCAGCTCCTCCTTGCCCTTGGCCCTGGCCTCCTCGCGCCGCACCTTGTCCTCGAAGCGGCCCAGCTCGCTGGTCGGGTCGAGCACGTCGATGTTCTTGACCGCGTCCATCATCTGGTTCTGCGCCTGCGCGGACTTCGCGCGCGCCACCAACGAGTGGCGCTTGCCCTGGAGTTCGCCCAGCTTGGCCTTCATCGAGTCCAGGCCGGACTTGAGCTTGCTCACGATCTCGTTCTGCGAGGCGATCGTCGGCTCGGCCGTCCGCGCCTCCTTCTCGGACTGGAGCTGGCGGCCCAGCGCGATCTTGGCGAGGTTGTCGAAGCGGTCGGCCTCCGCGGCGTTGCCCGAGGCGCGCTGCTCGTCGGCCTTCTTGCTGGCCGCCAGCGCCTTGTCGCCCCACTCCTTGGCCGCCGCGACGTCCTCGGCGTGGTCCTGCTCCATCAGCCGCAGATTGCCGATGGTGGTGGCCACCGCCTCCTCGGCCTCGCGGATGTTGTTGGTGTAGTCCCTGATGAGCTGGTCGATCATCTTCTGCGGGTCCTCGGCCTGGTCGAGGAGGGCGTTGATGTTGGCCTTGGCGAGCTGGGTCACCCGGCCGAGGATGGTCTGCTTCGTCATGGTCGTACTCCTTGCGTGTCCGTAACCGGTGGGCCAGAAAGAAGGGCGGTGAAAGAGGGTGAGGGGAGTGGGGGCAGTGAGGGGAGTTCAGAAACGGCCGCCGCCGCCCATCCGGCCGCGGGTCTGGCCGCCGCCGAAACTGCCG
>NZ_MECL01000072.1 GCF_014596445.1 Streptomyces sp. CBMA29
CCGCGTCCGCGCCGACGTCGGGCGCGGCGTCGGGGGCCAACGCGCCGAAGCCGCCGGGGGCGCCGCTGAAGAACGCGGCGACCGGCACGTGCCTCACCGCGGGCGCGGGTACGGACGGCACCCCGCTGGCGCTGGCGGCGTGCGACGACAGCCTCGTCCAGCGGTGGCACATCAGCCCCGACGGCACCATCCGCGCCAACGACCTGTGCATGGACGCCGCCTGGGGCGGGACCACCCCCGGCACGGTCATCCAGGTCGCGAACTGCAGCGGCAACGTCGCGCAGAAGTTCTCGCTGCGCGGCAGCACCGTCTACTCCGCACACGCGGCCCTGTGCCTGAGCGAGGTCGACAACGGCACCGGCGTCCGTCTGGCCCCCTGCGGCGCGGGCGGCCCCGAAGCCTTCAAACGGCCCTGACCCGAACCTCGGCCCCTCTCCGACGCCTGGCCACCGCGATCGCCGGACGTCGCAGAGGGGCCCTGTCACACCCCCGCTGATGACCCCCCGCATATCCCGGCCTGTCGTCGGCGGGCGCGAAGAGGCAGGCTTGGCTGGACAGGACAAGATCGCCGCCGTCCGCCAGGAGAGAAGAAGCGATGAAGCACATCACCCTGCGTGACCTGGACGTTGCCCGGATCGGCCTGGGCGCGATGGGCATGTCCCACGCCTACACCGGCGCGGGAACCGACGACACGGAGTCGATCCGTACGCTGCACCGCGCCCTGGAACTGGGCGTGACGTTCATCGACACCGCCGAGGTCTACGGCCCCTACACCAACGAAAGGCTCGTCGGCCGCGCGCTCAAGGGCCGCCGCGACGAGGTCGTGCTGGCCACGAAGTTCGGGCTCATCTCGCACACCGGCCGCCAGGGCGCGGACAGCGCTCCCGCGAACATCCGCGCCGCCGTCGAAGGCTCGCTGACCCGGCTGGACACCGACCGCATCGACCTGTACTACCAGCACCGGGTCGACCCCGGCACGCCGATCGAGGACACCGTCGGGGCGCTCGCCGAACTGGTCGCCGAGGGCAAGATCCGGCACATCGGCCTGTCCGAGGCCGGGCCCGAGACCATCCGCCGCGCCCACGCCGTCCACCCGGTCACGGCGGTCCAGTCGGAGTACTCCCTGTTCACCCGCGACCCCGAGGCGCGCGTGCTGCCGGTGCTGCGCGAGCTGAACATCGGCTTCGTGCCCTTCTCGCCCCTCGGGCGCGGCTTCCTGACCGGCACGATCCGCTCCACCGACCAGTTCGACGCCGACGACTTCCGGGCCGACAACCCCCGGTTCACGAAGGAGAACTTCCAGCACAATCTGCGACTGGCCGACGAGGTCGCGGCCGTCGCCGCCGAGATCGACGCCACCTCGGCCCAGGTCGCGCTGGCCTGGCTGCTGGCCCAGGGCGACGACATCGCGCCCATCCCCGGCACCCGGCGCGTCGCCCGCGTCGAGGAGAATTCCGCCGCCGACGCCGTCCAGCTCAGCGCGGAACAGCTCGACAGGCTCAGCAGCCTCCCCCCGGCCGCGGGAGACACCCACAACGAGGCCCAGATGCGCATGATGGAGCGCTGACCCCCGCCGCGGCACGGCTGACGGGCCGCACGGGAGCGCGCGACACGCGGCCGGGGGGCGACGGCCGGGCGGGGGTCCACGGCCGCGCCTCAGCCGTCCTGCGGTGACGGTCCGTCAGACTGAGCGGGACGCGTCCCCGCGTGTCGTCCCCTGCACCCCGAGGTACCGATGACCTTCGGTCTGGCCCGCCGCGAACTGCGGCCGAGAGTTCCCCTGCGGCCGGGCGAGGGGGACAAGCAGCACCTGACCAGCATCGAAGGGCTGGCGGCGCTGTCGCTGGACGCGCTCAGCTCGGTCGCGTACGGGCCCGAGGCGATCGTGCTGGTGCTGATCGCCGCCGGTTCCGGGGCGCTCAGCGCGACACTGCCGGTGACGCTGGTGATCGCCGGGCTGCTCGCGGTGCTGGTGGTCTCGTACGGGCAGGTCATCGCCGTGCACCCGGACGGCGGTGGCGCGTACGCGGTGGCGAAGAAGGACCTGGGGCAGGGCATCAGCCTGCTCGCCGCCGCGAGCCTCGTCGTCGACTACGTGCTCACCGTCGCCGTCAGCCTCGCCGCGGGCGCCGCGAGCCTCGCCTCCTCCTACCCCTCCCTCGCGCCGCACCTGCTGCCGGTGTGTCTGCTCGGGCTCGCCGTGCTCACGGCCGTGAATCTGCGGGGCGTGGCCGAGAGCGCCCGGGTGCTGATGCTGCCGACGGCGCTGTTCATCGCGAGCGTCCTCGGGATCATCGTCTTCGGCCTGGTGCGCTCGCACCCCGTGGCCGTCGTCGGCACTCCCCAGCCCGTGCACATCACCGAGACGTTGGGGCTGTTGCTGCTCCTGAAGGCGTTCTCGGCCGGCTGTTCCTCGCTGACCGGTGTGGAGGCCATCGCCAACGGGGTGCCCGCCTTCCGCGACCCCCGGGTCGGGCGGGCGCAGCGCACCGAGCTGATGCTGGGCGGGCTGCTCGGGCTGATGCTGGTCGGGCTCGCGGTGCTGATCCGCCGCGACCATGTGGCGCCGCGCGGCGACGTGACCGTCCTGGCGCAGCTCACCGCGGGCTCCTTCGGGACCGGCTGGCCGTACGACGCGACGAATCTCATCGTCACCCTGGCACTGGCGCTGGCCGCCAACACCAGCTTCGGCGGGCTGCCGGTCCTGATGAGCCTGCTGGCCCGCGACCACCGGCTGCCCCACCTGTTCGGTCTGCGCACGGAGCGCCCGGTGTACCGCTGGGGCGTGGTCGCCCTCGCGCTGCTCGCCGCGCTGCTGCTGATCGCCGTGGACGCCGACACCCACCGCATGCTGCCGCTGTTCGCGATCGGCGTGTTCATCGGCTTCACCATCAGCCAGATCGGCCTCGTACGGCACTGGCGCGGGGCGCGTCCCCGCGGCTGGCGTCAGCGCGCGATGCTCAACGGCTTCGGCGCGGTGCTGACGGCGGTCGCGGCCGTCGTCCTGCTCGCCGACAAATTCCTCGCCGGGGCCTGGGTGGTGGTGGTCACCGTGCCGCTGCTGATGCTGCTGTTCGCCCGTATCCAGCGCTACTACACCGAGGTCGGGAAGGAACTGGGGCTCGGTGAGGTCCCGCCGCCGGTCCGGCGCACCGTGTCCCTGGTGATCGTGCCGGTCGGCGAGGTCAGCAGGCTCACCCAGCAGGCGCTGACGGCGGCCCTGAACCTCGGCACCGACGCGGTCGCCGTCGCCGTGCAGGGCGACCCGGACAAGGCCCGCGCCCTGCGGGAGAGTTGGGACCGCTGGAATCCGGGCGTACGGCTGGACATCGTGGAGAGCCCGCACCGTTCGCTGGTGCAGCCGATCATCTCGTACGTCGAGCGCGAGGTGGCCAAGGGGCGGCACGTCTGCGTCCTCATCCCCGAGGTGGTGCCGCGCCACCGGCGCTACCAGATCCTCCAGAATCAGCGGGGCCTCCTGCTGGCCTCCGCGCTCAGAGCCCGTACCGACGTCGTGGTGTGCACGATTCCGTACCGGCTGAGTCTGTGAGCGGGACCTGTGAGCGTGCCCTGTCGCCCAACGGGGGCTGTTGCGAGGACGTCGCAGCTGGTCACCTGTGGTATTTCGGGAGTGGCCGCAAGGGGTTCGGTGTGCCACGGTGTCCGACATGGCGGGGACTGAGCACACCCACGGCGAGGCGCACGGCGCCGGTCACACACACGACCACGGTCACGCACGAGGTCGTACGCACCCCGGATCGCGGCTGCGGCACCGGCTCGGGCATCTCCTGCGGCCCCATTCGCACGAGGCGGCGGACAGCGTGGACGCGGCGCTGGAGTCGTCGGCGCGCGGGATGCGGGCGCTGTGGGTGTCGCTCGCGGTGCTGGGCGCGACCGCGCTCGTCCAGGCGCTGATCGTCGTCGTGTCCGGGTCGGTGGCGCTGCTCGGCGACACCGTGCACAACGCGGCGGACGCGCTGACGGCCGTGCCGCTGGGCATCGCCTTCGTCCTCGGGCGCCGGGCCGCCAACCGCCGCTATACGTACGGTTACGGGCGGGCCGAGGATCTGGCCGGGGTCGCCGTCCTGCTGGCCATCGCCGCGTCGAGCGCCTTCGCGGCCTGGACGGCCGTGGACCGGCTGCTCGATCCGCGTACGGTCACCCACCTGTGGGCGGTGTCCGGTGCGGCGCTGGCCGGGTGCGTGGGCAACGAGTGGGTGGCCAGATACCGGATCCGCGTCGGGCGCGACATCGGCTCCGCGGCCCTGGTCGCCGACGGCCTGCACGCCCGTACCGACGGGTTCGCCTCCCTCGCGGTCCTGCTGGGCGCCGCCGGTACGGCCCTGGGGTGGCGCCTCGCGGACCCGGTCGTGGGACTGCTGATCACCGTCGCGATCCTGGCGGTGCTGCGGGACGCGGCGCGCGGGGTGTTCCGGCGGCTGATGGACGCCGTCGACCCCGAACTGGTCGACCGGGCGGAGCGGGCACTGCGCGCGCTGCCGGGGGTGGAGGGCGTCGGGCCGGTCCGGATGCGGTGGATCGGGCACGCGCTGCGGGCCGAGGCCGCGGTCGTGGTCGACCCCGGCATCAGCGTCGTCGCGGCGCACGCCGTCGCCGTACGGGCCGAGCACGCGCTGCTGCACGCCGTGCCGCGGCTGCGGGCCGCGACCGTCCACATCGACCACGCCCCGGCCGGTGCCCACGTCCACGTCCACGACCACGACCACGACCACGGCGTCGCGGACCCGCACGCGCTCCTCGCCCACCACCAGCCGGTCTGACGCCCGGCGGCGGGCGCCGTCCCGTCCCTGGACGAAAGCCGCCGCAGGCGGGAGGCTGGTAAGAGAACGCCGACGCATCCGGCGGTCGGCGGATGGGAGCCCCGTGATGGACGCCACCAGGTCCGATACCGCCCGGCCCGACACGGCCCCGGTCGGCCCCGCCTCGCCCGGACGTCCCGTGGGGCGCGTCGAGATGACCCCGGCCGCCGAAGCGATGGTCGACCAACTGGCCCGGCGGCACGGTCCTCTGATGTTCCATCAGTCCGGCGGCTGCTGCGACGGCAGCTCGCCGATGTGCTACCCGCGCGGCGAATTCCGGGTGGGCGGCGCGGACGTCCTGCTCGGCCGGGTCGCCGGGGACACCCCGTTCTGGATGAGCGCGAGCCAGTACGCGTACTGGAGCCACACCCACCTCACCGTGGACGTCGTGCCCGGCCGCGGCAGCGGCTTCTCGCTGGAGGCCCCTGAGGGCGTCCGCTTCCTCCTGCGCTCCCGCCTGATGACGGACGACGAGGTCGAGCGGATGGAGGCGGAGCCGCCGCTGCCCACCGGGAACACCGTGGACACAGCCGACACCGCGAGCACCGAGGCCACGGGGCAGAACAGCTAGGACGGCCCCGGTGCTCGGGGTCCGGCGCAACCCTCCTGGTCTGCGCTCTCGACCGGACGATCACGTCTCCCTAGGATGGAAGTAGTCACCGCAGCTTTCGATCAACGAACCACCGTGAGGGGCCCGATGGAGCACCGGGACGCACCGCTTTCCGACAAGATAGATGTGACGGTGCCCGCTGTGGCACGCATGTACGACTACTTGCTGGACGGGAAGGACAACTACCCGGCCGACCGCGAGGCCACGGAGCAATTACTCCTCCAGGTCCCCAGCATGAAGGTCTTGGCCCTGAACAACCGCCAGTTCCTGCGCCGGGTCGTGCGCAGGCTCGCGGAGGACTACGGCATCAAGCAGTTCGTGGACCACGGCTCCGGTCTGCCGACGCAGGACAATGTGCACGAGATCGTGCAGCGCATCAACCCCGACGCCCGTGTGGTGTACGTCGACAACGACCCGATCGTGCTCGCCCACGGCCGCGCCCTTCTGGAGCAGAACGAGAACACCGCCGTGCTCCAGGCGGACTTCCGCGACACCGAGACCATCTGGCAGAACGAAGAACTGAAGCGGCTGATAGACCTCGACGAGCCGGTCGCCGCGCTCTTCGTGTCGGTGCTCCACTGCATCCGCGACACCGACGACCCCGCGGGCGTCGTCCGGCGCGTCGCCGACAAGCTGCCCAAGGGAAGCTTCCTGGTGGTCTGTCAGCTCGTCAGCGACGATGCCGAGACCCGGCGCTTCGTCACCGAGTTCATGGACCAGTCCACCGGTGGCCGCTGGGGCGAGGTCCGCAAGCCCAGCGATCTGGCCGGTTTCCTCGAAGGCTACGAGATCATCGAGCCGGGCCTGGTGGAGGTCTCCACCTGGCGCCCCGACGGCGATCTCGGCCTGAAGCAGCCCAGCAAGGAATGGATCGAGTACGGCGGCGTGGCCCGCGTGTAGCAACGCCCACGACAGAGCTTCGGCCCGCACCCCCGGCGAGGGGGATGCGGGCCGGCTTCGTTCTCGGGGCCGCGCTACTTGTAGCGCTTCAGCGCCTCTTCCAGCATCACGCGGCTCTCCACCGGCGTCGCCGCCAGCGCGCTCAACTCGTCCAGCGCGGCACGGTACTTGTCCAGCTCCTCCAGCCGGTCCAGATACATCGCGCTCGTCATGTGCTCCAGATAGACCACGTCGGGCAGGAAGCCCTGGGCGAACCGCAGATACGTGACCGCGGAGCCGGGCGTCGCCGCCGCGCTCGCCGACCAGGACGCGATCTGAAGCCGCACACCCGGCTGGCGCAGCACCACCAGCAGGTACTCCAACTGCTCGCGCATCACCGCGGGGCCGCCGACCGGGCGGTGCAGCACGCCCTCGTCGATCAGCGCCCACAGCACGGGAGCGCCGGACTCCGCCATCCTGCGCTGGCGTTCCAGCCGCAACTCCACGCGCCGCTCGACCTCTTCGGGCGAGGCGAGCCGGTGGCCGCTGCGCACGACCGCCTGCGCGTACGAGGGCGTCTGGAGCAGGCCGGGCACGAACTGCGTTTCATACGTACGGATCACGTGGGCGTCGCGCTCCAGACCGATCAGACCCTGGAGCCAGTCGGGAACGACCTCGCCGTACGGCTGCCACCATTCGGGCTTGGCCGAGCGCTGGACCAGGAAGGCGATCTCAGCCCGTTCCTGCTCCGCGACGCCGTAGAGCGCGAGAAGGTCGTCGACGTCCCTTAACTTGAGGGAGACATGCGCCGTCTCCATGCGGCTGATCTTCGAGGCATGGCCACGGATGCGCTCCCCGGCCTGTGCCGGGCTGACCCCGGCGGCCTCGCGCAGGGCACGCAGATAGTTGCCGAGCACACGTGCCAACGCCTTGGCGCCCATGTCCGGGCGGCGCTCCAGCAGTTGCAGCGGTGATACGAGTTGCGGCTGAGCGGACATGCGGGCTCCCGGTAGAAACTGGACGCACGCCAGTATTGCACTGCGGAGCCCGCTGTCGTGCCCCTACCGGAGTCACAAATTCCCGACTTGACGACGTCGCGCTCAGCCGTCAACTGCTCTTGTCGTCATTCACTCAGACGGACGCGCCTGAGCGTAACCACCTCACGCGGTGAGGAAGTCGAAGTCCCCGTCCTTGGCGCCACCGATGAAGGCGACGATCTCGTCGTGCGTGTAGACGAGCGCGGGACCGTGCGGGTCACGGGAGTTGCGGAACGCAACGCCGCCATCAGGCAGTTTGGCCGCCTCGACGCAGTTGCCGCTCTGGTTGCTCCGCCCGCTCTTGACCCACTCGACGCCCGGGATCTCGTCCGCCCGCACTCCGTTGTCGAACTGCTTCATCCGGCACCACTCCTCTGTGAGTTGTACTCGATCGCTCGCAGTCACAAGCATGCCCGCGACCGCAACTGCGGATGCAATTCCAGATGCAATTGCACTCACAATCGTCTCGCTGATGATACTGACAACGGAGGTGTGATCGAGGCTCCTGAGCCCCACCCGTACGTGAAGAAACGGCGGAGGCCGGGGCACGGACGCCCTCGTACGCGGACAAAACCGGTTGTCCGTCGCGTACGGCTCTGCTGTACTCCCGACCACAGTCCATCGGCCCCCGCACGACCGGACCGGCCGACCGAGCCCAGGAGATGATCATGCGCGGAACTTCAGTCCCCACCCAGACGGCGAATCCCACCGATCCAGAGGACTTGAAGCTTCTTGCGTACGTTGAACCTGGGCATCCTGGCACACGTCGACGCCGGTAAGACCAGCCTGACCGAGCGGCTGCTGTTCGCCGCCGGAGTCATCGACGAGGTCGGCAGCGTCGATGACGGAAGCACACAGACCGACACCCTGGCGCTGGAGCGCCGACGCGGCATCACCATCAAATCGGCCGTCGTCTCCTTCGAGGTCGACGACGTCACCGTCAATCTCATCGACACCCCCGGCCACCCGGACTTCATCGCCGAGGTGGAGCGGGTGCTGAGCGTGCTCGACGGAGCGGTGCTGGTGATCTCCGCGGTCGAGGGCGTGCAGGCGCAGACCCGCGTCCTGATGCGGACGCTGCGACGGCTGCGCATCCCCGTTCTGATCTTCGTCAACAAGACCGACCGCCGCGGCGCCCGCTGCGACGAGGTGCTGCGGAGCATCCGGGCCAAGCTCGCGCCAACGGCCCTCCCGATGGGCAGGGTTGAGGAATCCGGCACGCGGGGCGCGCGCAGCGTGCCGTTCACCGCCGCCGACCCGGACTTCGTCGCCGCTCTGGCCGGCCTGCTCGCCGAGCACGACGACGCGTTCCTCGCCGACTACGTGGCCGACGAGTCCGCGGTCTCGTACACCCGGGTGCGCGCCGAGTTGGCGGCGCAGACCGCCCGCGGACAGGTGCATCCGGTCTTCTTCGGTTCCGCGATCACCGGCGCGGGCGTCGACGCGCTGACGGCCGGTCTCACCGAGCTGCTGCCCGCGGCGGCGGGTGACGCCCAAGGCCCCGTCTCGGGGCGGGTGTTCAAGATCGAGCGCGGCCCGACCGGCGAACGGACCGCGTATGTACGGCTGTTCTCCGGGACGGTACGCACGCGGGACCTGCTGCCGTTCGGTCCGGACAGCGCGGTCAGGAGCGACAAGGGCCACGGGGACAACGCTGCCGACGCTGCTAACAGGGCTGACACGGCCGACGGGGCCGCGTCGGCCTGCGAGGCCAAGGTCACCGGCGTCAGCGTCTTCGAGCGGGGCGCCGCCGTACCCGTCGCGTCCGTCTCGGCCGGGCGGATCGCGCTGCTCAAGGGCCTGGCCGACATCAGGATCGGTGACACGGTCGGCGCTCCGGGCGTCGCTCCCCCGGACGGCCGGCACTTCTCGCCGCCGACGCTGGAGACGGTGGTCGTCCCCTCCCGCGCGGGTGACAGGGGGACGCTGCATGTGGCGCTCACCCAACTCGCCGAGCAGGACCCGCTGATCGATCTGCGGCTGGACGGAGTGCGGCAGGAGATCTCGGTCTCGCTCTACGGCGAGGTGCAGAAGGAGGTCGTCCAGGCCACGCTGGCCGACGAGTTCGGGGTCGACGTCACCTTCCGCGAGACCACGACGATCTGCGTCGAGCGCGTGGTGGGCTCCGGGGAGGCCGTGGAGTTCATCAAGAAGGACGCCAATCCGTTCTTCGCCACAGTTGGGCTGCGCGTCGAGCCCGCGGCGCCGGGATCAGGGACGGAGTTCCGACGCGAGGTCGAACTCGGCTCCATGCCCTACGCGTTCTTCAAGGCCGTCGAGGAAACCGTGCGCGAGACAATGCGGCAGGGATTCCATGGCTGGGAAGTGATCGACTGCGTCGTGACGATGACACACTCCGGATTCTCCAGCATCTTCAGTACGGCGGGCGACTTCCGCAATCTGACGCCGCTGGTGCTGATGGACGCGCTGCGCGGGGCCGGGACCAGGGTGCACGAGCCGATGCACCTCTTCCGGCTCGATGTCCCCGCCGACACCTTCGGCGCGCTGCTGCCCGTCCTGTCCCGGCTCCGCGCCGTACCGCGCGCGCCCGAGCCGCAGGGCGACTCGTACGTCCTGGAAGGCGTGGTCCCGGCCGCGCGGGTGCACGAGCTGGAGCAGTCGCTGCCGACGCTCACGCACGGCGAGGGCGTCCTGGAGTCGGCCTTCGACCACTACGAGCCGGTGGTCGGCGCGGCGCCGGAACGGCCGCGGTCCGATCTCAACCCGCTGAACCGCAAGGACTACCTGTTGCAGGTCCAGCGCCGGGTGAGCGCGGGCCGGGAGGAGGCGTGAGGCGTGTCCGGGCACAGCGGGGCGCGGGACGTGAACGGCGCGGGTCATGACCGCGGGCGTGCCAGGGACGGCCCGGCGGGCGGCGCCGACGATTCGAGCGGGCCCGTAGGCTGAGACCGGCGGAGCCGCCGACCGACAGGCGCGGCACGGCGGATCGGACACGGGTCCGGCCCGGCCGCTGCCGCCCCGCGACCACTCGCACCACCGGATCGGACAGAGCCCATCGTGAAGCCCCGCCCGGCACGTCGTACCGCCACGGCCGACCACGTGTCGGAACGTACGCCCGGACGTACGGCGGCGGACGGCGCGCCCGGCGGTGGGTCCCGCGCCGAAGCCGGTGCCGGTCGGCGGTCGGCGCCGCGCCGCAGGCCGCTCGTCGTCACGGCCGCCGTGGCCGCGCTGCTCGCCGGCACCGCGACCGCCGTCGACCTGGCCGTCGAGCACACCGCGCGCGGCCGTATCGCCGAGGCGGTGGCCTGCCGTCTGAAGCCCTCGGGGCCGGTGACCGCGGAGCTGACCAGCGCCTTCGCCGGGCTCCGGGTGCTCACGGGGAATCTCGGCAGCGCGCACATAGCCGCCGACGGTGTGCGCAGGGACGGCACCGAGGTGAAGGTGACGGTCGATCTGCACGACGTGTCGACCGACGGTACGACCAGCGGCGGCACGGCGACCGCGACCATCGCCTACGCCGAGCTGCAAAAGCGGCTGGCCGCGCGGGACGGCAAGGTCGCGGGGCTGACCGTGGGCGGCGAAGGCGGCGGGCTCGTGCTCACCGGCGGCATCGGCGGTCTGCGCCTGCCCGTCACCGTGCACACCCGCGTCACGACCGGGAAGGACAGCCTCACGGTCACCCCGACCACCGTCCGCGTGCTCGGCCGGGACGTCGCCGTGGCCGATCTGGCGTCGATGCCCGGCGGCGGCGATCTGGCCGCGCGCCTGGGTCCGCACACCGTGGCGCTTCCTGAACTGCCCGACGGCGTCACGCTGACCGGCGCGCGCACCGACGGTACGGGGCTCGCGCTCGCCCTGGATCTCGCGCGGGGCGCGGCGGGCAAGGACAAGGACGCCGCCTGCGCGTGAGCGCCTCAGCGCTCAGTGCGCCGGCGCCTCAGCGCCTCGACGCCGGGTGGGACCGCGTCCTCGCACGCCGCCCACGACACGTCCCCGGCCCGCGGAAATTCCCTCGCGGGGCGGCCGGGTCCGCGCGGTACGGTGCCTGGCATGCCGGAAACCGCAGACCACACGACCGGGCCCGTCACGGCCGAAGACCTCGACCGATCCGTCCAACTCGCCGTCGCCGCCCTGCGCGAGGCGCCCGCGTCGGCGTGGGAGGACCGCAAGGCCGGGTCGCTGGAGTGGGACTGCTGGGAGACCGTCGAGCACCTGGCCGACGACCTGTTCGCGTACGCCGCCCAACTGGGCCCGAGGCAGCCCCCGTTGACCACGGATGTGCCCTTCTCCTGGTCACCGCGACGGCCCGGCGGACCGCACAACGCCATCCACGCGGACCGGAAGGCGGGCCCCGAGGGGCTGTTGCAGGTGCTGGAGGCGACCGGCGCGCTGCTGGTGGCCATGGCGCGTACGGCGTCGCCCGAGGTCCGCGCGCACCACGGCTACGGGGTGTCGGATCCCGAGGGCTTCGCCGCGATGGGCATCGTGGAGACCCTGGTCCACACCTACGACCTGGCGGCGGGGCTCGACCTGGAGTGGAATCCGCCCGCCGACGTGTGCGCGAGGGTGCTGGCCCGGCTGTTCCCGCACGTCCCGCTGACCGCGGACCCCTGGTCCACCCTGCTGTGGGCCACCGGCCGGATCGACCTCCCCGACCACCCGCGCGTCACGTCCTGGCGCTGGTACGGCGCGCCCCGGCCGTAGCCCGCGCCCCGTACGCGGCGGCGCCTCTCCCCCTGCCCGAACATCGAAACGGACATATCGTGCATCCTGTCGCCCCACGCCACTAGGAGGCCCGTGATGTCCGAGCTCATCGTGATCGGTTACCAGGACCCGACCGTCGCCAAAGACGCGTACACCGCCGTGCAGAATCTCCAGAACGACTACGTGGTCAATCTGACCGGTCTGGCCATCGTCTCGGTGGACGAGGAGGGCAAGACCCACGTGGACACCCCGAGCAAGATCGTCGGCGTGTCCGCCGCGTCGGGCGCGCTGTGGGGCATGGTCTTCGGCATCCTCTTCCTCGTCCCCGGCCTGGGCCTGCTCATGGGCGCCGCGATGGGCGGGCTGCTCGGCAAGCTGGGCAAGTCCGGGGTCGACGACCAGTTCCGCGGCCAGGTGCAGGCGCTGCTCAAGCCGGGCACGACCGCGGTCGTGATCATGGCCTCGAAGATCACCGAGGACAAGTTCGCCGACGCCATGCAGACCTACGGCGGCACGCTGCTCAAGACCTCGCTCTCGGACGAGGACGAGGAGGAGCTGTCGGAGCACCTGGCGGGCGCCCAGCAGAAGTGACGCCGCCCCGCGCGGTCCCGCGTCCGTTCAGTGCGGCGGCAGCGGGGCCGCACGGGCGGGGTCGAGGAGCGGCGCGAGCAGGTCGCCCTCGACGCTGAGCCGCGCGGGCAGGTCGGCCAGGGTGAAAGTGAGGTCGTCCGGGGCGTGCGCGGCGGCGATCTCCGGCCAGGACAGCGGGGCGGAGACGGTCGGCGTCGGGCGGGCGCGCACCGTGTACGGGGCCGCGGTGGTCTTGTTCGCCGAATTCTGCGACCAGTCGATGAAGACCCGGCCGGAGCGCGCGGCCTTCGTCATCCGGGAGATCACCCGGTCCGGGTGCCGGGCCTCCAGCTCCTGCGCGACCCGCTTGGCGTAGGCGGTCGCCGTCGCCGGGGTCGCGTCGCGCAGCGCGGCGAACAGGTGCAGTCCCTTGGAGCCGGTGGTCTTGGCCCAGATCTCGATGCCGTCCTCGGCCAGCCGTTCCCTGAGCAGCAGCGCCACCCGGCAGCAGTCGACCACCGTGCGGCCGTCGCCGGGGTCGAGGTCGAGGACCAGCCGGTCGGCGACGCCGGGCTCGGCCGCGCGCCACTGCGGAGTGTGCAGTTCGACGCAGGCCAGATTGGCCGCCCACATCAGCGTCGGCAGGTCGTTGACCTGGACCTGCTCCATGAATTCGCCGCTGCGCCTGACGGACTGCGAGACGGTCACCCACTCGGGCGTACCGGCGGGCGGCCGTTTCTGGAAGAAACGCTTGCCGTCCACGCCGTCCGGGGTGCGGACGAAGCTGACCGGACGGCCGCTGACGTACGGCAGCAGGCCGGTGGCGACGCTCGCGTAGTAGTGCAGCAGCTCGCCCTTGGTGGTGCCGGTCTCCGGCCAGAGCACCCGTTCGAGGTGGCTGACCTTGATCCGACGACCCTCGACTTCCGTGATCGGCATATCATAAAGGTCCCATAGCCTGACAAAAAGGACTCGCTATGCGCAGTGTCTGGTCGGGAAATCTGGCCTTCGGGCTGGTTTCCATACCCGTGAAGCTCGGTTCCGCCGTGTCCAGCCACAAGATCAGCTTCCGGCAGGTCCACCTCACCGACCAGGGCCGGGTCCGGTACCAGAAGACCTGTGAGCTGGACGAGGAGGTCCTGACCGCCGCCGACATCGGCCGCGCGTACGAGACGCCGGACGAGCAGCTGGTCGAGATCACCGACGCCGACCTCAGGGCGCTGCCGCTGCCGACCGCGAAGACCATCGAGGTGAGCGGTTTCCTGGACGCGGCCTCCGTCGACGCGATGCAGCTCGACACCCCGTACTTCCTTGCCCCCGCCTCCCCCGCCGCCAACAAGCCGTACGTCCTGATGCGGGAGGCGCTGGCGCGCGCGGGCAAGGCCGCGGTCGGCAAATTCGCCATGCGCAACTCCGAGCATCTGGCGCTGATCCGTGCGCACGACGACGTCCTGCTGCTCCAGACCCTGCGCTGGCCCGACGAGTTGAACTCCCCCGCCGAGGCCGCCCCCAAGGGCAGTGTCAGCATCAGCGATTCGGAGCTGAAGCTCGCCGACACCCTCATCTCGGCGCTCGGCGAGGCGGATCTGACCACCTATCACGACGACTACGCGCAGGCCGTGGAGGCGCTGGTCACCGCGAAGCTGGAGGGTTCCGAGCTTCCGGCGGCCGAACAGGCGGGACCGGGCAAGGTGGTCGACCTGATGGCCGCGCTGCGCGCTTCGGTGGAACAGGCGAAAGGCGGGCGTGGTGAGGGCGGCGAGGGCGCGGCCACTGAGGAGGACGGCGAGGACGGCGAGCACGCGAGCGTCACTGAGCTGAAGTCGCCGCGTGGGTCCGGGGCGAAGAAGACGGCGGCCTCGAAGAAGGCGAGCGCGTCAAAGGCGGCGGCGTCGAAGGCGGGCGGTACGCGGTCGGCGGGGGCGAGGACGGCGGGCGCTAAGTCCGCGAGCCCGAAGCCGACGGGGACGAAGTCGACGGCGTCGAAGTCCGCGAGCGCCAAGTCCGGCGGCACGTCGAAGGCCGGGGCGCGGAAGAGCACGGCGACGAAGAAGTCCGCCGCCGCGAAGAAGACGGCCGCCTCCCGGCGGAAGGCCGGTTGATCCACCAGACACCCCTCACCCCGCATGATCTTCCCCTGCGCAAGCCGCGTCATCTTCTTGCGTTATTGATCTTTGTTTTTGCGGACCATCCTGTAGATTGCCTCTGTGACGAAACGACTCTCCCAAGTGGCCAGGTTCGCGGGTGTCAGCGAGGCGACGGTCAGCCGAGTTCTGAACGGCAGCCCTGACGTGGCGCAGTCGACGCGGGACGCCGTGCTCACCGCGCTGGACGTCTTCGGGTTCGAACGGCCCGCGCGGATGCGCAGCGCGCGGGCGCCGCTGGTCGGCCTTGTCGTCCCTGACCTGCAAAATCCCATCTTCCCCGCGTTCACCGAGGCACTGGCGGGGGCGCTGAACAAGCGGGGGCTGATCCCGGTGCTGTGCACCAGGACCGCGGACGGCGTCTCGGAGGCGCACTACATCCAGATGCTGCTGGAGCAGAACATCGAGGGGATCATCTTCGTCGGCGCGAGCTACGCGGACGCCGGCCCGGAGCACGGGCGGGACCTGCGCGAGCGCCAGGTGCCGATCGTGCTGATCAACGCGGCGGACGAGAACCGGCAGATATCCCAGGTCTCGGTGGACGACGCGGCGGCCTCCGAGCAGGCGCTGACACATCTGACGGGGCTGGGCCACGAGCGGATCGGCCTCGTGCTCGGACCGGTGGGGCATGTCCCCTCGGCCCGCAAACTCGCAGGTTACGCGGCTTTCTGGGAGCAGCGGGGGCTGTCGCCCGCGGACTGGCGGCCATTGGTGGCGCACGCGATGTTCTCGATGGAGGGCGGGGCGACGGCGATGCCCCGGTTGTTCGCGGAGGGGGTCACCGCGGTGGTGTGCGCGAGTGACGCGCTCGCGCTCGGCGCGATCCGGGCGGCCAGGCGGCACGGGATGAAAGTCCCGGACGATCTGTCGGTGATCGGTTTCGACGACTCGCTGTACATGGTGGCGACCGATCCGCCGCTGACCACCTCGCGCCAGCCGGTGCAGGCGATGGCCGCCGCGGCCATCGCGTCGCTCGTCACACAGATCGACGGCCACGCGGTCACCGACGAGGTGATGCTCTTCGAACCGGAGCTGATCGTGCGCGGCTCCACCCGGATGCGCAAGGTCGTGAAAAGCGTCTGAACTGCACAGTCGCCGATACGGCGGCGCATCGCGGAACCCGCGTGAGGGCGGGGTGCCGGGACCTGGTCGAGGTCCCGGCACCCCGCCTTTGTCGTCCGCGTACGCGTCCCCGGCCGGTACGGCACCGGCCCGCACCCGGTCGCCGCCGTCCTCGTACCGCCGTCGGCCGGTCGGCCCGTCCGGCCCGCACCTCGATGACGCTGCGTTACGGACACAAATCCTCCGGATTACTTTCTTGCGCAGATTGATTGACATCTTGCGTGACCCACTCCTACTGTCGGCGCCAACGCCAGGCGGCCGGACGTCCTGGCAACCCCGCCGTTACGCAAGCGGACGCAAGCGCACTCGCCCCTCGGGACGGGTACGTCCGCTGCCGTTTCCCAGGAAGGTCCGATCCCTATGGACGGCTCCAGAACCCGCCCCTCCCTCGGCGTCACCGCCCTCGCCATCTCGCTGGTCCTCGGCGTCACCGCATGCGGCGGCGGCTCGTCCCACTCCTCCGGGGCGGACAAGAACGGCGTGGTCACGATCAGCGTGAACGGGCTGCCTCCGGCCACCCAGACCGTCGACCGGAAGAATTTCGAGGACGACATCAAGGCTTTCGAGGCGAGCCACCCGAAGATCAAGATCGACGCCCATGAGGGTCTGATGGATCCGAAGACCTTCGCCGCGAAGCTCGCGGGCGGGCAGTTGGAGGACGTCTACTACGTCTACTTCACCGACCCCGCCGGGCTCATCCAGCGCCACCAGGCCGCCGACATCACCGCGCAGCTCAAGGACTTCCCCGCTCTCAACGACATCCGCCCCGAACTCCAGAGCGTCTTCAAGGACGCGGGCGGCAAGGTCTACGGCCTGCCCACCGGCAACTACTCGCTCGGACTCGTCTACAACCGGGCGCTGTTCACCAAGGCCGGGCTCGACCCGGACAAGCCGCCGACCACCTGGGACGAGGTCCGCGCCGACGCCAAGAAGATCAGCGCGCTCGGCGACGGCACCACCGGCTACGCGGAGTTCAGCAAGAACAACCAGGGCGGCTGGCACCTGACTTCGTGGATCTACTCCGAGGGCGGCGACGTCGCGGTCAAGGAAGGCGGCGCCTGGAAGGCCGCGTTCAACAGCGAAGCGGGCCGCAAGGCGCTCCAGACGCTGCACGACATGCGCTGGACCGACCAGTCGATGGGCACCAGGCAGCTCCTGGAGATCCCCGACGTGCAGAAGATGATGGGCGCGGGCAAGCTCGGGATGTACATGGCGGGCCCGGACAACATCCCCACCATCGTCAAGCAGTTCGAGCGGAAGTACGACGACTACGGGCTGGCCGCGCTGCCCGGCACCGCGACGCTCGGCGGCGGTGACGGCTTCATGTTCAACCCGAAGGACAGCCCGGCGAAGATCAAGGCCGGACTCACCTGGATCCAGTGGAAGTACCTCGATCCGGACCGCGAGGAGGAGATCACCAAGAAGTCGGCGGGCACCGACATACCGATCGGCCTGCCGCAGCCGAATCTGTGGAGCGGGGCCGGCCAGGCGAAGGTCGACGCGGCGCACAAGAAGTACGCGAACGTGCCGCAGAAGAACTACCAGCCGTTCGTGGACCGCAGCGGCGACGTCGCGGTGAAGGTCGAGCCGCCGAACGCCCAGCAGATCTACACCGTGCTCGACGGTGTCATGCAGGCGGTGCTGACCAAGAAGGACGCGAACATCGACCAGCTTCTCAGCGACGCCGAGAAGAAGGTCAACACCATTCTGGCCACGGTCAAGTGACAGCCGAACCGCTGACGTCGGCCCGCGCCGCCACCGCGCGGGCGCCGAAGGCGCCTGCCGGGGCGGGGCGGTCCGGCCGGACCCGCCCCTCGCGGGACCGGCTGCGCCGGGCCGTCGTCGACAACCTGGTGGCGTATCTCTTCCTGGTCGCGGGCGTCGCCGCCTTCGCGGTGTTCTCCTGGTACCCGATCGTCCGCGGTGTGCTGCTCAGCTTCCAGCAGGTCAACTACGCGGAGCCGGCCCGGTGGGTGGGCCTGGACAACTTCCACCGGCTGTTCGCCGACCCGCTGTTCGTCACCGCGTGGCGCAACACCGCGTACTTCAGCCTGCTGGCCCTGGTCTTCGGCTTCGCGGCGCCCTTCGTGACCGCGATCGTGCTCAACGAACTGCGGCACGGCACGGCGTACTTGCGGATGACGGTCTACCTGCCGGTGATGCTGCCGCCGATCGTCACGATGCTGCTGTGGCGCTGGTTCTACGATCCGGGGCCCGGCCTGTTCAACAACGTGCTGCGGATCGCGCACCTGCCCGCGCAGTCGTGGCTGGAGTCGCAGAATCTGTCGATGATCTCGCTGGTCCTGGTCTCCACCTGGGCCAACATGGGCACCACCACACTGATCTACCTCGCGGCGCTCGGCGGTGTGCCGGGCGAGCTGTACGAGGCCGCGGAGCTGGACGGCGCGACGGTACGGCAGCGGCTGTGGCATGTGACGATCCCTCAGATGCGGTTCATCCTGATGATCACGCTGCTGCTCCAGGTGATCGGCACCATGCAGGTGTTCATCGAGCCGTTCGTGCTGACCGGCGGCGGACCCGACGACGCGACCGTGACCGTACTGCTCCTGCTGTACCGGTACGCGTTCGTCTACAACGACTTCGGCCTGGCCAGCGCGATGAGCACGGTGCTCTTCGTGGTGCTGGGGATCTTCGCCGGGGTGTATCTGCGGCTGACCCGCAGCAAGGGCTGAGAGGGGAACGACCATGGCCGCACAGACCGCTGTCCGCACGCTGATCGCGCCGACCGAGATGAACCGCCGCACGGGGAGGTTCCTCTACCGGTTCGTGCTGGGCGCGACGCTGCTCGGCTTCACCGCCGCCTTCCTCTTCCCGCTGTACTGGATGGCCTCGGGCGCGCTCAAGTCGTCGTCGGAACTGGCCCAGCCGCGGCCGACGATGGTGCCGCGCTCCTGGCATCCGGAGGCGTACTCCGACGCCTGGTCGTCGGTCGGGCTCGGCCACTACTTCCTCAACACGCTGCTGCTGGCGGCCGGGGCGTGGGCCTGCCAGTTGGTGGTCGACGTGGCCGCCGCGTACTCGCTGTCCAAACTGCGGCCGGTGCTGGGCAATGCGGTGCTCGCCATGATGCTGGCAACGCTGATGCTGCCGGTGTCGGCGCTGCTGGTGCCGACGTATCTGACCGTCGTGGACGTGCCGTTGATCCACGTCAATCTGATCAACACGCCGATGGCCGTCTGGTTGCCGGCCTGCGCCAACGCGTTCAACATCTTCATTCTCAAGCGGTTCTTCGACCAGATCCCCACCGAACTGCTGGACTCCGCCCGGATCGACGGCGCGGGCACGGTACGCATCCTCGTGTCGCTGGTGCTGCCGCTGTCCCGGCCGGTGCTCGCGGTCGTGTCGATCTTCGCGGTGGTCGGTGTCTGGAAGGACTTCCTCTGGCCGATGCTCGTGCTGCCCGATCCCGCGAAACAGCCGATCACGGTCGCCCTGAACCGGTTGGCGGACGACATGCCCGCCAACCAGTTGCTGGCCGGAATGGTGATGGCGAGCATTCCGCTGCTCGTCCTCTTCCTCATCTTCCAGCGCAGCATCATCAACGGCCTCACCGCGGGCAGCCTCAAGGGCTGACCGGGCTCGGGCCCCAACCCCCCCCACGCATGGCAACCCCCGCCGCACGACGTCGTGCGGTGCTCAGGGAAGGATCACCCATGTCTCCAAGCGCCCCCACCCACCGCGCCAGAACGCTCGCGGCGGTGCTGCCCGCGGTGCTCGCGGTGCTGATCGCACTGCTGGTCTGGCAGGCGTCGCCGTCCGCGCACGCCGCGACCACGGTCGTCGAGGCGGAGTCCGCGACGCTGTCCGGCGGCGCGGTCGTCTCCACCGACCACACCGGCTATACGGGCACCGGTTTCGTCGGCGGCTACACCGACACCAACAAGGGCACCGCGTCCACCGCCTTCCGGGTCAACGCGACCTCGGCGGGCACCGGAAGCGTCAAGATCCGCTACGCCAACGGCACCACCGCCACCATGACCCTCAGCCTCTACGTCAACGGCACCAAAATCCGCCAGATCAGCCTCCCCGCCACCACCAACTGGGACACCTGGAGCACCACCGACAAAGCCGTCACCTACGCGGCGGGCAACAACACCATCGCCCTCACCTTCACCACCGCCGACAGCGGCAACGTGAACGTCGACAACATCACGGCGACGACGCCCGGCGGCAGCACCACACCGCCCGCCGCGACCGGCCAACTGGAGGCGGAGTCAGCGTCGTTGAGCGGCGGGGCCGTCGTCAGCAGTGACCACACCGGCTACACGGGCAGCGGCTTCGTCAGCGGCTACACCGACACCAACAAGGGCACAGCGTCGACCAGTTTCACGGTCAACTCGGCACTCGCGGGCACCGGAAGCGTCAAGATCCGCTACGCCAACGGCACCACCGCCACCATGACCCTCAGCCTCTACGTCAACGGCACCAAGATCCGCCAGATCAGCCTCTCGGCCACCACCAACTGGGACACCTGGACCACCACCGACCAAGCCGTCACCTACGCGGCGGGCAACAACACCATCGCGCTGACCTTCACCACCGCCGACAGCGGCAACGTGAATCTGGACAACGTCGTGGTGACGACGCCGACGACCACCACGACGCCGCCGACCACTCCGCCGACCACGCCTCCCACCACTCCCCCGGCCGGTTCGCTCACGCACCAGGCGGAGGACGCGTACTTCTCGGGTGGGCCGAGCGTGGCCACGACCGCCTCGGGGTTCAGCGGCAGCGGGTATCTGACGGGCTTCGGCACGCAGGGCGCGCGGGTGGTCTTCGCCGTCAACGCGCCCAGTGCGGCGAGCTATCCGGTGGCCGTCGCGTACCGGACCGGGAGCGGTTCCGCCGCGTCGATCACGCTGACGGCCAACGGGCTGAAGGTGGCGCAGGTCGCGCTGCCGGGCACCAGCGGGGCATGGTCGACGGCCACGGTCAGCACGCCGCTGCGGGCCGGGCTCAACACGCTGACGCTGCGCACCGAATCCGGTGACTCGGGAGCACCCGACATCGACGGCGTCGCGGTGACCGGCTCGGTCGCCAACGCCACGCGCGGCGCCACCGTGCCGTACACGTCCTACGAGGCGGAGAGCGGCAGCACCAACGCGAGCACGATCGGCCCCGACCGCACCTATCTGACGGTGGCGTCCGAGGCGTCAGGACGCAAGGCGGTGGTGCTCAACAGCACAGGCCAGTATGTGCAGTTCACTCTCACCAAGCCCGCCAACGCGATGACGCTGCGGTACTCGATCCCGGACAACGCGGCGGGCACCGGCAACTCGGTGAAGCTCAGCCTCTACGCCAACGGCACCAAGGTCCGCGATCTGGACCTGTCGTCGAAGTACGCCTGGGTATACGGCGGTTACCCGTACAACAACGACCCCTCGCAGGGCTCGGCGCACCACTTCTTCGACGAGTCACGGTTCAAGATCGGGGACTTCCCGGCCGGGACGGTGCTCAAGCTCCAGAAGGACGCGGGCAGCACCGCCGCCTCGTACACCCTGGACCTGATGGAGACCGAGCAGGCCGCCGCGGACCAGACCATGCCCGCGACCGGCTTCGTCTCCGCGACGACGCTCGGCGTCACGCCGAACGACGGGAGCGACGACACCTCGGCGCTCAACAGCGCGGTGGCGACGGCCAAGTCGCAGGGCAAGGGCCTGTGGCTGCCCGCCGGCACCTACAACATCTCGGGCCACGTCAATCTGACCGGGATCGCACTGCGCGGCGCGGGCGAGTGGGCCACCGTGCTCCAGGGCCTGAACGGCAAGGGCGGGCTCTTCGGGCAGGGCGGCACCAACACCGTTCAGGACCTGACGATCTCCGGTGACGTGTCGTACCGCGACGACACGAATTTCGACGCCGCGATCGAGGGCGACTTCGGCAACGGCTCGACCATCCAGGACGTGTGGATCGAGCACACCAAGGTCGGCCTGTGGATCGACGCGCCGACCAACGGCCTGTACGTGGGGGCCCTGCGGATCCGCGACACCGCCGCCGACGGCGTCAACCTGCACAAGGGCACCGCGAACACCGAGGTGTGGAACACCAGCGTCCGCAACACCGGGGACGACGGTCTCGCGATGTACTCCGAGGCGAGCGCGGTCACCAACTGCGCCTTCCGGTTCGACACCGTGCAGGTGCCGCTGCTGGCGAACGGCGCCGCGATCTACGGCGGCAACGGCAACCGGATCGTGGACAGCGTCGTCGCCGACACGGTGACCGGGGCCTCCGGCATCGCGGTCAGCACCCGCAACTTCAATCCCGCGCCGGTCCCGTTCAGCGGCACCACCACCGTCGCGCGCAACACCCTGCTGCGCACCGGCGGTTACGAGCCGAACTGGCAGAGCAAGCTCGGCGCGCTGTGGATCTACGCCGACGGCTCCGACATCACGGCGCCCGTCGTGGTCAAGGACCTCGACATCACCGACAGCACCTACAGCGCGGTCCTGATCTCGTATCAGAAGACCGTCACCGGGCTGACGTTGGACAACGTCAGGATCCAGACGGCCGGTGCGTACGGCCTGGAGATCGACTCGAAGGGCTCCGGCACCTTCGGCGGCGTCACGGTCAGCGGCGCGGCCTCCGGCGGACTCAGCACCACCGGGACCTTCACCATCAACCGGGGCTCCGGCAACACCGGCTGGTGACGCCCCCGCACACCCCGGTCCGTCCCGCACCCCTGACGGGGCGGACCGGCCCCCGCGCATGCCCTGCGGCCCTCCGGGCCCTAGTGCCCCTCCCGGCGAACACCGCCGGTCACGGCACTACCTCTCCACGACGGTCAAGGAGACTCCCGTGACACTGCCCGCCTCCCCCACCGCACCCGCCTGGTGGCGGCACGCCGCGATCTACCAGATCTATCTGCGCAGCTTCGCCGACGGCAACGGTGACGGCATGGGAGACCTCGCCGGGGTCCGCGAGCGCATCCCCTACCTGCGGGACCTCGGGGTCGACGCGCTCTGGTTCAACCCCTGGTACGTCTCCCCGATGGCCGACGGCGGCTACGACGTCGCCGACTACCGTGACATCGACCCGATGTTCGGGACGCTCGCCGAGGCGGAGCAGCTCATCGTCGAAGCGCACGAGCAGGACCTGCGGGTCATCGTGGACCTGGTGCCCAACCACGCGTCCGACCAGCACCCCTGGTTCCGGGCCGCGTTGGCGGCGGGTCCGGACGCGGCCGAGCGGGAGCGCTTCTGGTTCCTGCCGGGCAGGGGCGCGGACGGCGAACTCCCGCCCAACGACTGGCAGTCGTACTTCGGCGGCGCCGCCTGGACCCGGATCACCGAGGCGGACGGCACGCCCGGCGCCTGGTACCTGCACATGTTCGCACCCGAGCAGCCCGATCTGAACTGGGAACACCCGCAGGTGCGGGCGGAGTTCGAGAGCATCCTGCGGTTCTGGCTGGAGCGCGGCGTGGACGGCTTCCGGATCGACGTGGCGCACGGCCTGGCCAAGAAGCCGGGGCTGCCCGACGTCGGCCGGGACCCGGACGTCACCGACCTGCCGTACCAGGACTGCGACGCGGTGCACGAGATCTACCGCGACTGGCGGAAGATCGCGGACGGTTACGCGCGTAGCCCCCGGCCCGGCGGGGCGCCCGGCGAGCGGGTCTTCGTCGGCGAGGTGTGGCTGCCCACGCCCGAGCAGTTCGCCCGCTATCTGCGCCCCGACGAGCTGCACTCCGCCTTCAACTTCGAGTTCCTGTGCTGCGCTTGGGACGCGGCCGGCCTGCGCGACGTCATCGACGGGACGCTCGCCTCGCACCGGCTGGTGGGCGCGCCGCCCACCTGGGTGCTGTCCAACCACGACACGATCAGACACGTGACGCGCTACGGCCGCGAGGACACGTCCTTCGACATGGGCGACAAGCGGCTCGGCTCGCCGAGCGACACCGTCCTCGGCCGCCGCAGGGCCCGCGCCGCGGCGCTGCTCACGCTGGCCCTGCCGGGCGGTGTGTACGTCTACCAGGGCGACGAGTTGGGCCTCGCCGAGGTCGAGGACATACCCGACCACCTGATCCAGGACCCCACGTATGCCCGCTCCGAGGGCCGCGACCGTGGCCGGGACGGCTGCCGGGTGCCACTGCCGTGGTCGGCGGAGCCGCGCTCGCTGGGCTTCTCACCGGACGGCGCGAGCGCCGGGCCGTGGCTGCCGCAGCCCGCCGACTGGTCGGGGCGGTCCGTCGCGGCCCAGCAGGGCGACCCGCACTCCGAACTCGCCCTGTACCGGGCCGGTCTCGCGCTGCGCGGGGAGCGTCTCCAGTGGCTGCCGGAGACGCTGGAGTGGGTGGACGCGGGTCCCGGCACGGTGGCCTTCCGCCGGGACAACGGCTTCCAGTGCGTGGTCAATCTGTCCGCGGAGCCGGTCGCGCTCCCCGCCGGGCTCCGGGTGCTGCTGGCCAGCGGCCCGCTGGAGGACGGCCTGCTGCCCTCCGACACCTGCGTCTGGCTGATCGCCGAATGACCGGCGTGCCCGCCCGCTGATCCGGCGGCCCGGCCCCGCCGATCCCGTGGACGACCCCCGTCCCCGCCGATTCCCGTGTCCCGCCCCCGCCGACCACCGGGGGACGCGGGGATCCGTGCGTGGCGGTCGGCGGGCCGCGCGTCCCACCTGGCGGAATTCACAACGCGTTCATTGACCTGGCACGCACCACCTGGCTGACTTACGCCCAGGCCGGACCGCTGTCCGGCCTGGGCTCACGACGCGAGGCCGCTACGGGCCGGCGCAAGGGGAGGTGACCAGGGTGTACGCAGCTACGAGGACGGCCGCCGCCTGGCGCCGTCACCTCCGGGACGACGCGTACCGCAACCGGCACATCGACCTGCTGCGTGTCAGCAGCGCTCTGTGTCGACGCTGAATTCCGGGCCCGCCGGACGCTTCTGACGCGTCGTCACATCGGGCCCCCGCGCGCTCCACCGCCCCTTCGCATGGGGCGGCTGCCGACGTCTCCCTTCGCGCTGGAGTTCCCCGATGAGCGAGCCACCCCGCCCCGCCGTGCCCGCGGGCGCGACCGACACCGTCCCCACTCCCCCACCACCGCGCGTGAAACCTGCGGAGCCCACGGACGGCAAGCGCGTCGGCCGGTCGGCGCAGCGCGTCGTCCCCCTCCGACACCCCTGGCGCTGGGCCCTGACCGCCCTCGCCCTGGTGCTCGTCGCGCAGATCACGCACGGCCTGGTCACCAACCCCTTCTTCCAGTGGGACCGCTTCCGCTACTGGTTCCTGCGGCCGGTGATCCTGGACGGGCTGCTGGTCACGCTCCAAGTCGCCGCCTGGAGCGCTCTGTTCGGACTGCTCGGCGGCGTCCTGCTGGCCCTGTGCAGGCTGTCCAGGAGCCCGGTGCTGCGCTCGGTGAGCTGGATCTACATCTGGCTGTTCCGCTCGGTGCCGCTGATCGTCATCCTGCTGTTCCTGTTCAACTTCTCCTCGCTGTACGCCACATTGAGTCTGGGCGTGCCCTTCGGTCCCGGCTTCGTGCACTTCGACGAGTCGCGGCTGGCCACCGACATGGTGGTGGCCGTGGTCGGCATCAGCCTCAACGAGGCCGCCTACGCCGCCGAAGTGGTGCGCGCGGGAGTGCTCTCCGTGGACCAGGGACAGCACGAGGCCGCCGCCGCGCTCGGCCTGCCGCGCGGCTACCAGTTCACCCGGATCGTCTTCCCGCAGGCCCTGCGGGCGATCGTGCCCTCCTACGTCAACCAGTTGATCGGGCTGATCAAAAGCACCTCGCTGGTCTTCTACGTCTCCCTGCTCGACCTCTTCGGCAAGGTGGAGAGCATGGGCAGCACGTATCCGGGCGACGTCGTCCCGCTGCTGCTGGTGGCGACCGTCTGGTACGTGATCCTGACCAGCGTCGTCTCGGTGATCCAGTTCTACGTCGAGCGGTACTTCTCACGCGGCGCGCTGCGGACCGTACCGCCGACGCCGCTGCGACGGCTGCGTACGGCGGTACGCGATCTGCGGGCGCGCGCCGAGATCGGATCGGTCGCGTGAACGCCGACGCCGCCGCGGTCGCCGCGAGCGCCGCCGCCGTGACCGTTCACGACGCGCACAAGTGGTACGGCGCACAACAGGTGCTCTCCGGTGTCGATCTGACGGTCCGTCCTGGTCAAGTGACCGTGGTCATCGGCCCTTCGGGCTCCGGCAAGTCGACGCTGCTGCGGGCGATCAACCACCTGGAGAAGCTGGACATCGGCTACGTCAGCCTCAACGGCGAGCCGATCGGGGTACGGCACCACCGCGGCCGGCTCAAGGAGATCAGCGAGCGGGCGATCCTCGCCCAGCGCCGCCGGATCGGCTTCGTCTTCCAGGGCTTCAACCTCTTCCCGCACCTCAGCGTGCTGGACAATGTGGCCGCCGCGCCCGTCGCGGCCCGGCAGAAGTCCAGGGCCCAGGCGGAGGAACTGGCCCGCGCGCTGCTCGGCCGGGTCGGGCTCGCCGACAAGGTCGACGCCTACCCCCGGCAGCTCTCCGGCGGCCAGCAGCAGCGAGTCGCCATCGCCCGCGCGCTGGCCCTCGAACCAGGCGTCATCCTCTTCGACGAGCCGACCTCGGCGCTCGACCCCGAACTCGTCGGCGAGGTACTGGCGGTCATCAGGGATCTCGCCACCAGCGGTACGACGCTGATCGTCGTCACGCACGAGATCGGTTTCGCCCGCGAGCTCGCCGACACCGTCGTCTTCCTGGACGGCGGCCGGATCGTCGAACAGGGCCCGCCCGACCAGGTGCTGGACAACCCCCGGCACCCCAGGACCCGCGAATTCCTCAGCAAGGTCCTCTGAAACAAGGCCCGCCGAACTCCTCTACGGCCCAGACCGCTTGTCCGCGCGGCTCGGGTCCGTCAGCACCCCTCAACTCCCCACCGCCACCA
This sequence comes from Streptomyces sp. CBMA29, assembly GCF_014596445.1. Classification (GTDB taxonomy): domain Bacteria; phylum Actinomycetota; class Actinomycetes; order Streptomycetales; family Streptomycetaceae; genus Actinacidiphila. The sequence continues at coordinate 26,745 of NZ_MECL01000072.1, forward strand.
GCGAGGTTCACCATGCCCGACATCCGTACCACCGCCACCAGACGCGTCGCCGCGGGCATCGCCGTCGCCGCCCTCACCCTCGGCCTCGCCGCCTGCGGCAGCGACGGCGGCTCGGACGCCGCGGCACCGGCCGCCGCGGACGCCAAGGGCACCGTCGTGATCGGCGCCCAGTCCAACGGCGCCGCCAAGGAGATCACGCTCACCGTCCCCGAGGTCGCCGCCATCCGCGCCGAGCTGCCCAAGTCCGTGCTCGACAGCGAGCAGCTCGTCATCGGTCTCGGCTTCCTGCCCGCCGGCTCGCCGCCGATCGGCTACGTCGGCGCGGACCAGAAGACCATCACCGGCTCCGAGCCCGACCTCGGCCGGCTGATCGCCGCCGTCCTCGGCCTCAAGCCCGTGCTGTCCAACGCCACATGGGACAACCTCTTCGTCGGCATCGACAGCGGCAAGACCGATGTCGGCTTCTCCAACATCACCGACACCGAGCAGCGCAAGGAGAAGTACGACTTCGCCAGCTACCGGCAGGACAACCTCGGCTTCGAGGTGAAGAAGAGCGACACCTGGAACTTCGACGGCACCTACCGCAGCCTGGCGGGCAAGACCGTCGCGGTCGGCGCGGGCACCAACCAGGAGAAGATCCTGCTGACGTGGCAGAGCGAACTGAAGGCCGACGGCAAGAAGCTCACGATCAAGTACTTCCAGGACTCCAACAGCACCTATCTGGCGCTCGGCTCCGGCCGGATAGACGCCTATTTCGCGCCCAACCCGAGCATCGCCTACCACGGCACGCAGACCGCGGGCTCGCCGAACGCCACCCGCGGCGCGGGCAAGTTCTCCGGCGCCGGGGCGTCCTTGCAAGGGCTGATCTGCGCCACGGCGAAGAAGGACAGCGGCCTGGCCAAGCCCCTCGCCGACGCGATCAACCACCTGATCAAGAATGGTCAGTACGCGCAGTGGCTCGCCGCGTGGAATCTGGCCAACGAAGCGGTGCCCGCCTCGCTGGTCAACCCGCCGGGGCTGCCGCTGACCAACTCCTGAGCCCGTACCGGCCGCCGCACGGGCCCCGTACCGACCGAAAGGAAGTCGACCGCCATGACACGCAGGAAAGTCGTCGTCGTCGGAGGCGGGGCCATGGGCTCGTCCACTGCCTGGCATCTCGCCTCGCGCGGCGCCGAGGTCACGCTGCTCGAACAGTTCGCGCCCGGCCACGACCGGGGCAGCTCGCACGGCAGCTCCCGGATCTTCCGGCTCGCGTACGCCGATCCGTTCTACGTCGGCCTCGCCGCACGCGCGCTGCCGCTGTGGCGGCGGCTCGAGGACGAGACGGGCAGCACCGTACTGACCCTGACCGGGGCCGTCGACCACGGGCCCGCGCAGGCCACCGCGGCGCTGCGGGACGCGCTGCGCGGGGCCGGGCGGCCCAGCCAGAAGCTG
>NZ_MECL01000073.1 GCF_014596445.1 Streptomyces sp. CBMA29
CCCGCGCCCGCGCCCGGCAGGACGGGAACGCCCCACTCGGCGGACGGCGTCGGCCACGCGGACGGTGCCGGGACGCTCGGCACCGGCGCGAGCGCCGGACATCCGGCCGCCGCGCGCGGTACGAGCAGGGGAACGCGCGCGGCGAGCGACGGTCCGGCGCCGGGAGGCGACGGTGCCGGGATCGGGAGTGCCGGGATCGGGAGTGCCGGGATCGACGGCGAAGGCCAGGGCAGCGGGGGTGAAGGCCAGGGCAGCGGCCCCGCGACCGACGCGTTCCTGCTCGCTCCCCCGCAGGCCGGAGGGCAGCAGGCCGGGGGCGGCGACACGCTCGCGCTCGGGGTGCCGCTGGCCGGGGCGACGGCGACGGATCCGCGCGAGGAGGAACCGGCGGAGGAGAACGGCACGGTGTGCGTCGCGTGCGGCCTCGGCGGGGTCGACGCGGACGGTTACTGCGAGCACTGCGGGCACGCCCAGCCGCGCAAACGGGACCACCAGGAGCAGGAGTTGGAGGGTGTGGCCGCGGTGAGCGACCGCGGGCTGCGGCACCACCGCAACGAGGACGCCTTCGCCCTGTCCACGACCTCGCTGCCGGACGGCACCCCGGCGGTCGCCGCGGTGGTCTGCGACGGCGTGTCCACCGCGTACCGCCCGGACGACGCGTCGGCCGCCGCGTCGGTGGCGGGCAACGAGTCGCTGCTGGCCTCGCTGGAGCGCGGCGCCCCCGCCGAGGAGGCCATGCGCGGCGCGCTGATGGCGGCCTTCGACGCGGTGAGCGCGCTCGCCGAGGAGGAGACCCCGGACGGCGTCCCGCACCACAACGCACCGGCCTGCACCTGCGTCAGCGCCGTCGTCACCGGCCCGGTCTTCACCGTCGGCTGGATCGGCGACAGCCGCGCGTACTGGATCCCCGACGACCGCGGCCTCCCGTCGGCCCGGCTCACCGAGGACGACTCGTGGGCGGCCAGGATGGTCTCCGCCGGGCTGATGACCGAGGCGGAGGCGTACGCGGACGACCGGGCGCACGCGATCACCGGCTGGCTCGGCGCGGACGCCGTCGAGGTCGACCCGCATGTGGCGGCCTTCCAGCCGGAGAGCCCCGGCGTCATCGTGGTGTGCACCGACGGGCTGTGGAACTACGCGGAGTCGGCCGCCGAGATGGCCGAGGTCGTACCGCCGGACGCCAGGACCCGCCCGCTGCACAGCGCGCGGACGCTGGTCGGGGTGGCGCTGGACGGCGGCGGCCACGACAACGTAACGGTCGCGGTGCTGCCGTTCCCGGCCGCCGTGTCGCGGGCAGGATTCCCACCCGCCCAGGTCACGGAGGGCCTGGGCGGGGCTGTGAACGGGCTTTAAGGAGCGCAGTACCGATGGCCAAATTCTCGAAGTCGACCGTGCCGCAGTTCTCGGTCGACATCTATCAGAACGAGTTCCTTCCCGAGGGCGGCCGCGAGGTCAACGCCATCGTCACCGTGACGTCGACCGGCGGCGGCACCTCGGGCGGTCAGCCGCTGCCGGGTCCGGCGTCCGCCGCCGGGGGCGCGGCGCCCAGCGCGGGCGTCGTCATCATGGTCGACTGCTCGGGCTCGATGGAGTATCCGCCGACGAAGATGCGCAACGCCCGTGACGCCACGGCCGTCGCGATCGACACCATCCGCGACGGCGTCGCCTTCGCGGTGGTCGGCGGCACCCACCAGGCGCGCGAGGTCTACCCGGCCAACGGCACGCTGGCGGTGGCCGATCCGACGACCCGCGCGCAGGCCAAGCAGGCGCTGCGGAAGCTGACGGCGGGCGGCGGCACCGCGATCGGCACCTGGCTGCGGCTGGCCGACCGGCTGCTGGCCAGCACCGACGTGGCCATCCGGCACGGCATCCTGCTCACCGACGGGCGCAACGAGCACGAGAAGCCGGAGGATCTTCAGGCCACCCTCGACGCGTGCACGGGCCGTTTCACCTGTGACGCGCGCGGTGTCGGCACCGACTGGGAGGTCAAGGAGCTGACCGGGATCGCCTCGGCGATGCTCGGCTCGGTCGACATCGTCGCCGATCCGGCCGGACTCGCCGCGGACTTCCAGGCGATGATGGAGAACGCGATGGGCAAGGAGGTCGCGGACGTCAGCCTGCGGCTGTGGACCCCGCAGGGCTCCGAGATCAAGTTCGTGAAGCAGGTCGCGCCGACCGTGGAGGACCTGAGCGCGCGGCGCACCGAGGCCGGTCCGCGCGCGGGCGACTACCCGACCGGGTCGTGGGGCGACGAGTCCCGCGACTACCACGTGTGCGTGCAGGTGCCGGTGGCCGGAGTCGGCCAGGAGATGCTGGCGGCGCGGCTGTCGCTGGTGCTGCCGCAGCCGGACGGCACCGTCGAGGTGCTGTCGCAGGGCCTGGTCCGCGCGGTCTGGACGGACGACATGGCCGCCTCCACCCGGATCAACCCGCAGGTCGCCCACTACACCGGGCAGGCGGAGCTGGCGCAGGTCATCCAGCAGGGTCTGGAGGCCCGCAAGTCCGGTGACATGGACGGCGCGACGGCGAAGCTGGGCCGCGCGGTGCAGCTCGCGAGCGCGTCGGGCAACGAGGACACCGCGAAGCTGCTGTCGAAGGTCGTGGACGTGGTCGACGCGGCGAGCGGTACTGTGCGGCTGAAGGCCAGGGTCGCCGACGCGGACGAGATGACCCTGGAGACCCGGTCGACGAAGACCGTGCGGGTGAAGAAGTGACCCGTGCGGTCGCGGCATGCGACGACGTAACGTGTGAGGACGTAACCGTCAGCAGTTCGCACGGATTGTGACCCCGCCCCCGGCGGGCGGAGGGGGAGCCAGCACCATGCCGACTTGTCCGAACGGCCATCAGTCCGGGACCGACGACTGGTGCGAGGTCTGCGGGATGCGGATCGCCGTGCCGTCGTCCTCGTACGGGACCCGGCCGCCGTCCTCGTCGGCGTCCGCGTCCGCGTCGGCGTCCAGTTCGCCGGTGTCGACCTCGCCGGGGGCGTCGTCGCGCGGCTACGACCCGGACGGGTCGGCGGCGCCCGAGCTGTGCCCGCAGTGCCGGACGCCGCGGGAGGGGATGGCGCTGTTCTGCGAGGAGTGCCGCTACAACTTCCAGACGCACACCTCCACCACCTTCGTCGCACCGCCCGCCCCGCCCGTTCCGCCGCCGACGGGGTCCGGTTTCCCGCCGTATCCGGACTACGGCTCGCAGCGGTCCCGGCCCTCGCAGGTGAACCGGCCCGCGGAGCCGCTGCCGTCGCAGTCGGTGACGTCGGGTTCCGGGGACTTCCTGCTGGACCCGCCGTCCTCGCAGGTGAAGTCGGCGGCGCCGGGTCCCGCTCCGGTGGCGGAGCCGCAGGTCCCGTCCGTGCGGCCGCCCGCCGCGCGGCCGACGCCCACCGAGGCGTCGGCGGCGCCGCCCGCCTCCGCCACGCGCCGCCCGATCGAGGGCGGCGGCCCCGAGCACGCGCCGTCCTCGCCGGCGGCGCCCGCGTTCCAGAATCCGTATCCGTCCGGTGAGCAGTCCGGGCCCTCGGTCTCCCCCGGGGCCGCCCACGAGCCGCCCGCGGCGTCCGCCGGTACGGCGTGGGTCGCGGTGATCGGCGCGGACCGGGAGTATTTCACCGCGATGATGGCCCGCAGCGGTCCGGACGCGGAGGGCCTGTACTTCCCCGCGTTCTCGCCGGAGATCCAACTGCCCCTGATCGGCAACCAGATCACCATCGGACGGCGCCGCCAGAGCACCGGTGAGGCCCCCGACGTCGACCTGTCCCGCTCCCCCGAGGACCCGGGCGTCTCCCACCAGCACGCCGTGCTGGTCCAGCAGCCGGACGGCTCCTGGGCGGTGGTCGACCAGGACTCCACCAACGGCACCACGGTCAACCTGGGCGAGGACGCGATCCGCCCGTACACCCCGGTCCCGCTCTTGGAGGGCGACCGGGTCCATGTGGGGGCGTGGACGACGATCACACTGCGCCGGGCGTGACGCGCGTGCCCGGTACGGGGGCGGCCCGGCCACGCCTCGGCCTGCGCCGCCTCGGCCTGCGCCGCCTCGACCTGGGCCGGTTCGTCCGGCCGGGGTCCGAGACCGCGGACGGGAAGCCGCGGGTGGAGCCCGCGCTCGGCTATCTGGTCGAGCACGACGGCGAACTCCTGCTCTTCGACACCGGGATCGGCACCGCGGACCCCGAGACGGACGCGCACTACCGCCCGTACCGCCGTCCGCTGCCCGACGCGCTCGCCGCGGCGGGGGTGACGGCCGCGGACATCGCGCTGGTGGTCAACTGCCATCTGCACTTCGACCACATCGGCGGCAATCCGCTCTTCCCCGGCACTCCGGTGCTGGTGCAGGACGCCGAACTGGCGGTGGCGCGCGGCGGCGGCCACACGCCCGAGCATCTGGTCGGCTTCCCCGGCGCCCGCTACGAGGAGCTGACCGGTGAGGCGGAGATCCGTCCGGGGCTGTGGATCGTGCCGACGCCGGGTCACACGGTCGGCCACCAGTCGCTGGTGATCCGCAGGCCGGACGGGACGGTGATCCTGGCCGGTCAGACGCATACCTCGGCGTCCGACTTCGCCGCCGCGCAGGGCGCGGCGCTGGCCGCCGCCAGCGGTGCGGGAGCGCCGCTGCCCGAGCCCGACCCGTGGGTGGAGCGGCTGCTGGCGTACGACCCGCGGCGGATTCTGTTCGCGCACGACGCGGCGGTGTGGGAGCCGCTGTCCGGCTGAGGGCTTCTCGGTCGCCGCGGCTCAGAGCCGCCAGCGGTACGGGCCCGCCGGGTCGTCCAGCCAGGTCCACTGGCGGGGGCCGTCGACGGTGAGGCCGAAGCGGGACCTGGCCGGGTGGCCGAGGTCGCGGAAGACGACGTGCGCGGACTCGGCGAGCGCCCACAGGTCGCGGGGGCCGCTGACGCGGGTCGTGCCGTCGGCGGTGACGTGGGCGGTGGAGCCGTCTGCGGCCAGCAGCCGGGCGGTGCCGCTCCGCGGCGACCAGGTGAGGTCCAGCGGGCCCGCGACGAGGGTGAGCAGGAAGCGGAAGAGGTCGTTGCCGATGATCCGCGGCGGTGTACGGGTGGCCCGTACCGCCTGTGCCGCCTGTGCCGCCTGTGCCGCCTGTGCCGTGTCGTCGGCGGCGGGGGGCGCCGGGGCCGTCGTGGAGGGGCCGCGCAGCGGGACGAAGAAGGCCGGGGTGGCCAGGAAGCGCCCTTCGGCCTCGGTGGCGCTCCGTACGGTGAGCGCGATCAGCCCGGTCGCGAGGGGCGCGAGGATACGGGCGCCCGGCCGGCACTGGGCGAGCCAGGCCGCCGGGATCGCGGGCAGTTCGCACGTCGCGATCACCCGGTCGTACGGGGCGCCGGCCGGGTGGCCGAGCGCGCCGTCGCCGGTGACGACGGTCACGGAGCGGGCGGCGGGTGTGCCGTACGCGGCCAGGTGCGCGCGGGCGGCGGCGGTGATCCGCTCGTCCAGGTCGATGGTGGTGACGGCGTCGGGGCCGAGCCGGTGGGCCAGCAGCGCCGCGTTGTAGCCGGTTCCGGCGCCGATCTCCAGGACGCGGTGGCCGTCCGCCACGTCGAGCGCTTCGCACATCAGGGCCATCAGCGAGGGCTGGCTGCTGGAGGAGAGCAGTTCGCCGTCCACCACGTCGGTGGCGATCGGCCGGTCGGCGTAGCTGCCCGCGAGCCAGCGCAGCCGGTGGCGCGGGTCGGGGTCGGCGGCGGTGAGCCGGTCCTGCCCGCCGCCGCGCGCCGAGCGCTGGTAGTCGGGTACGAACAGGTGGCGCGGCACCTCGGCGAAGGCGGCCCGCCAGGCCGGGTCGGTGAGGCCGCCGCCCGCGACGATGCGGCGGACCATGCGGGTGCGCAGCGCGGAGGCCGCGGCCCGGTACCGCCCGGCCGTATCCGTATCCGTATCCGTATCCGCACCCGTATCCGTGACCCCACCCGCACCCGTGGTCGTACCGTCCGCGCCCGTGTCCGTACCCTCCGTGCCCGCTTCCGCGTCTGTGTCGGCCATGCCTCCATCGTGCGCCCGCGGGCCCGGTCCTACGACTCCGGTACTCGGCCGGTCCTTCTGCGACCATGGGGGTGTGAATGAGATCCCGCGCGGCACGGTGCAGCAGCAGACGTTCTACGAGCTGGTCGGCGGCGAGGAAACCTTCCGCCGTCTGGTGCACGTCTTCTATCAGGGGGTGGCGGGCGATCCCGAACTGCGGGCGATGTACCCGGAGGAGGATCTCGGACCGGCGGAGGACCGGCTGCGGCTCTTCCTCATGCAGTACTGGGGCGGTCCCCGCACGTACAGCGACGAGCGCGGCCACCCGCGGCTGCGGATGCGGCACGCGCCCTTCGAGGTGAACAAGGCGGCGCACGACGCGTGGCTGCGCCATATGCGGGTGGCGGTCGACGAGTTGGCACTTGAACCCGCGTACGAGCAGCAGTTGTGGGACTACCTGACGTACGCCGCCGCGTCGATGGTCAACACCCCCGGCTGAAAGCGGCCCTGAGCGGAGGCGAAGCGTCCGCTCAACGGTCGGTCACGATCGTATTCCGACCGCCTCCGGCACCGTTCACCACGCCCTCCCCGTTTGAGAGCATCCGGTCAGCGACAGGACGGGGGCTCGCCGGTGACCGGTTTCGTGCTGCTGCGCGTCCGCGCACACCGGTTGCTGCTCGCCGCCGCGCTGCTCACGGTGGTCCTCACCACCTCCGTGCTGGCCACCTTCACCGCCTTCACCGGCGCGATCGGCGACGCGGCGCTGCGCCGCACCCTCCAGCACCAGGCCGCGGACCGGTCGACGGTCGAGGTGCAGGCGTCGGTCACCGGGCAGACGCGGGACGGGCTGGATTCGGCCGTACGGCGCACCGTGCCCGACGCCTTCGACGGGCTGCCGACCGCGGTCAGGTCGAGCACCAGGTCGGGCCCGTACGGGCTGCCGTTCGCGCTGCGCCCCGCCGGGTCGCCGACGGGCGGGGACCCGGATCTGACGCTGCTGGCCACCTTCGACCGCTCGCGCGTCACGATCACCGAGGGCGCGTGGCCGACGCCCGCGGCCAAGGGCTCCGCCGAGGTGCGGGTCGCCATGCCGGTGGTCGCGGCCCAGGCGCTCACCGTGCGCACCGGCAGCGTCGTCACGCTCACCGACCGGCTCGGCGGGCCGCCGCTGCGCATCCGCGTCACCGGCCTCTACCGCCCCGCCGACCCCGCCTCGCCGTACTGGCATCTGGACCCGCTGCACGGACGCGGCATCCACACGCTGTCGTTCACCACGTACGGGCCGATGCTCGTGGACGGCGGCGCCTTCGACTCGGGGCGGGTGGCGCCCGCCGAGATGTCCTGGCAGGGCACGGCGGACTTCGGCGGCGTGGGCGTGCGCCGGATGGACGCGCTGGAGCGCGGCGCGAAGGCGGCCGTCGCCGCACTGCACGGCTCGAAGGAGACCGGCTCCGCGCAGGTGTCGAGCGAGCTGCCGGCGCTGCTCGACGGGCTGCGCCGCAGCCTGCTGGTGACCCGCTCGACGCTGCTGATCGGCGCGCTCCAGCTCGTCATCCTGGCGGGCTTCGCGCTGCTGCTGGTCGCGCAGCTGCTCGCCGAGGAGCGGGCCGGGGAGACCGCGCTGCTGCGGGCCCGCGGCGGCTCCCGCTCGCGGGTGGCCCGGCTGGCGGCCGGGGAGGCGCTGCTGCTGGCGGTGCCCGC
>NZ_MECL01000074.1 GCF_014596445.1 Streptomyces sp. CBMA29
GCGACGGCACGCTCGGCCTGGTGCTGGCGCCGGACGCCGACGTCCAGGAGACCGGGCGCAGGATCGCCGCCGCGCTGGCCGCCGACGAGGTGCTGCGGGCGGGCCTGGTGCGCGGCCTCGACCTGGCGCTGCTGCCGCCGGGCGCCGCGCTGCCGGGCGAGCCGCTGTTCGTGCGCTGAGCACACCGTTCCCGGCCCTCGGGCGGACCATCCTCAATGGCCTGAATGTCCCGAGATGTGGATTTCATCAGCAAGGCCGAGAATGACGTGAGCAGACTGCTCGTCACAAGGAGGTCCGATGGACAAGCGAACAGTCACCTGCGAATTCCTCGGTACGCTCCTGCTGGTCTTCTTCGCGGTGGGGGCGGCGGTGCTGTCCGGCGAGTACATCGGCACCCTCGGTATCGCGCTGGCCTTCGGCTTCGTCCTGCTCGCGCTGGCCTACACCTTCGGTCCCATATCGGGCTGCCACGTCAACCCGGCCGTCACGCTGGGCATGCTGGTCGCCAAGCGGATCACCGTACGCACCGCCGTCGAGTACTGGATCGCGCAGTTCCTCGGCGCCATCGCGGGCGCCGCGCTGCTGCTGCTGGTCGCCAAGCAGGTGCCCGGTCTCAAGACGCACGGCGCCTTCGGCACCAACGGGTACGGCTACCGGTCCGCGGTCGGCATCAACACCGCGGGTGCCTTCATCGCCGAGGTGGTGCTGACCTTCCTGCTGGTCTTCGTGGTGCTCGCGGTGACCCACCGGGTCGCGGTGGTCGGCTTCGACGGCCTGCCCATCGGTATGGCGCTCGCCGTCATCCACCTGGTCGGCATCCCGCTGACCGGCACGTCGGTGAACCCGGCGCGGAGCCTGGGCCCCGCGCTCTTCGCGGGCAGCCCGGCGCTCTCGCAGCTCTGGCTGTTCATCGTGGCCCCGCTGATCGGCGGCGCGCTCGCCGCGCTGGTCCACCAGGTCACCCACCCGGCGCTGGTCGCCGCCAAGGCCGCCAGGGCCGCCGCCGTCGACGAGGCGCTGGCCGACAAGGGGAACGGCGCGACCGAGGCGTCATGAGGTCCCGGCGGCCACACCAGCCACACCGGCCGCGTTGGCCGCGTTGGCCTTTCAGCCCCTGGCGTCTCGGCGACAGAGGTTCAGACGTAGACGGGTCCCGTGTACTTCTCGCCGGGCCCCTGGCCCGGCTCGTCCGGGACCAGCGACGCCTCGCGGAAGGCGAGCTGGAGCGACTTGAGCCCGTCCCGCAGCGGGGCCGCGTGGAAGGAGCTGATCTCGGTGGCACTCGCCGTCACCAGACCGGCCAGCGCCTGGATGAGCTTGCGGGCCTCGTCCAGGTCCTTGTGCTGCGGGCCCTCCTCGGCCAGCCCCAGATTCACCGCGGCGGCGCTCATCAGGTGCACCGCGACCGTGGTGATCACCTCGACGGCGGGCACATCCGCGATGTCGCGGGTGAGGCTGTCGAAGTCCGGGGTCTGTTGCTCGTCGCTCATGCCGCACACGATATGCCCCGTCCGGCGGATTACGGGCTTCGGTCAGCCTTTGGTATGGTGGGAGAACGACCGGCCGGATACGCGTATGTCTTACGTGGGACGTACGAGTGTCTCGGCCATCAAGTGGAGGCTCCGATCTCCCACCTGGTCGGCCTTTCGGCCGACGGGTCCCCGGTCAGACGGTTTCCGGTCAGCATGACGCCACCGGGCACCGTCCGATGCGCCCCGCGGAATAACGCGGCGGTGCTCCCCGGTTGTGAGGAGCCCCGCCTGTGTACCGTACGGGGCGTTTTTTGCGCCTTGGGTACGGGGTCGGAAGAACCACACAGACTCATGCGCGGCTGTCGGCCAGTCAGCCGCGTGGTGCAACCGAGGAGGCCCCATCAGCGCCGAGCCCCGCATCAACGACCGGATTCGCGTTCCCGAGGTTCGACTTGTCGGTCCCAGCGGCGAGCAGGTCGGCATCGTGCCGCTTGCGAAGGCCCTGGAGCTTGCGCAGGAGTACGACCTCGACCTGGTCGAGGTCGCGGCGACCGCCCGTCCGCCCGTGTGCAAGCTCATGGACTACGGGAAGTTCAAGTACGAGTCGGCCATGAAGGCCCGTGAGGCGCGCAAGAACCAGGCGCACACGGTCATCAAGGAGATGAAGCTCCGGCCGAAGATCGACCCGCACGACTACGACACCAAAAAGGGTCACGTCGTCCGGTTCCTCAAGCAGGGTGACAAGGTCAAGATCACGATCATGTTCCGTGGTCGCGAGCAGTCCCGGCCGGAGCTGGGTTACCGGCTGCTGCAGCGGCTCGCGGAGGACGTCCAGGAGCTCGGCTTCATCGAGTCGAACCCGAAGCAGGACGGCCGGAACATGATCATGGTCCTCGGTCCGCACAAGAAGAAGACCGAGGCAATGGCCGAGGCCCGCGAGGCGCAGGCCGCCCGCAAGGCCAGCCGCCTGGGTGAGGCCCCGGCCGACGACGACGTGTCCCACGACGAGGCCGTGTCCCACGACGAGGCCGTGTCCCACGACGACGTCGAGGTGCCGGACGAGGCCCAGGCCGACGCCTGAGACGAGACGAACACCCCGGAGCCTCCGGCTCCGGGCCGTAATGCAGGACTGACGCTCTCCGTGCGCCCACCGGCGGACGGGAGGGCCAGCGACGAGGAGACTACGGCGCCATGCCGAAGAACAAGACGCACAGCGGTGCGAGCAAGCGCTTCAAGATCACCGGCTCCGGCAAGGTGCTGCGCGAGCGCGCCGGCAAGCGCCACCTGCTTGAGCACAAGCCGTCCAGCAAGACGCGCGCCCTCACCGGCACCGTCGAGGTCGCCAAGTCGGACGTCAAGAAGATCAAGAAGCTTCTCGGCAAGTGACGGCGGTGCCCCGACGGGGGCATGCCGTTCCGATCCGGGACCTCATTCGCTTTCGGACCGTGTGAGCATCACCGCGGTCCCCTAGAAGGAGTTATCAAGTGGCACGCGTCAAGCGGGCAGTCAACGCCCAGAAGAAGCGCCGGGCAATCCTCGAGCAGGCCAGCGGTTACCGCGGTCAGCGTTCGCGCCTGTACCGCAAGGCCAAGGAGCAGGTCACCCACTCCCTGGTCTACAACTACAACGACCGCAAGAAGCGCAAGGGCGACTTCCGTCAGCTCTGGATCCAGCGGATCAACGCCGCTGCCCGCGCCAACGGCATCACCTACAACCGCTTCATCCAGGGTCTGAAGGCCGCCAACGTCGAGGTGGACCGCAAGATCCTCGCCGAGCTGGCCGTCAACGACGCGAACGCCTTCGCGGCGCTGGTCGAGGTCGCCCAGAAGGCGCTGCCTTCCGACGTGAACGCGCCCAAGGCGGCCTGACGCCGACACGCGCCCTGTTCACGGTACGGTTCCGGGCCCGCGGGTGGTTCTCCCCTGCGGGCCTGTGCCATGCCCGCTTCCCCCGTATCCGGAAGGCGAGTCACCCATGCCAGCCCCCGAGCTGACCTCGTTGCGTTCGACGCGCGTCACCGACGCGCACCGGCTGGCCAAGCGCAGCTTCCGCGGCAAGGAGCGCCGCTTCCTGGCCGAGGGACCGCAGGCCGTGCGGGAGGCCATCGCGCACCCCGGCACCGAGGGCGGCAGGACACTGGTCGAGCTGTACGCCACCCCGGAGGCCGCCGAGCGGCACGCCGACATCGTGGCCGCCGCCCGTACCGTCGGCGCGCCCGTACTGACCGCGACCCCCGAGGTGATGGCGGAGATCTCTGACACCGTCACCCCGCAGGGCCTGGTCGGTGTGTGCCGCTTCCTCGACTCGCCCTTCGAGGAGATCCTGCGCGCCAGGCCCCGGCTCGTCGCCGTCCTGGCCAACGTCCGCGACCCCGGCAACGCCGGTACGGTGCTGCGCTGCGCCGACGCCGCGGGCGCCGACGCGGTGGTGCTCACCGACGCGTCCGTGGACCCGTACAACCCCAAGGCCGTACGTGCCTCCGCGGGGAGCCTGTTCCACCTGCCGGTGGCCGTCGGCGTGCCCGTCGACACCGCCGTGGCAGGACTGCGGGCCGCCGGGGTACGGGTGGTGGCCGCGGACGGCGCGGGCGGGCGGGACCTGGACGCCGAACTGGACGAGGGCACCATGAACGGCCCCACCGCCTGGATCTTCGGCAACGAGGCGTGGGGCCTGCCCGAGGAGACCCGGGCGCTCGCCGACGAGGTCGTCCGCGTCCCGATCCACGGCCGCGCCGAAAGCCTCAACCTCGCGACGGCCGCCGCCGTCTGCCTCTACGCCTCCGCGCGGGCGCAGCGCGCGGCCGGAGGGTGCCGCAGCGTCACATCCACCTAGTAGGGTGGCGGCCCGGGGGGCCCTGAAAGGGGAGTGGCGGGGATGGATGTGACGGTGCCAGAGGACGAGGCGCGCAGCGCCGTCCTGGGCCGGACCGCGCGGTCCGCGGGACCGCGGACACCGAGCTCCGCGGGCCACGAAGCGGAACCGCGGGACACCGCGGCACGCGCCGCCCGCCCGCGCGGCACGGAACCGTTCGGCGTCGACTCCCTGGGCCTGGACCCGGACGACCTCCCCGACGGCCTGGTGGTCGCCGACGAGCGCGGCCGGGTGATCGCCTTCAACGCCGCCGCCGCCCGGATCACCGCCCTGCATCCGCGCGACGTGCTCGGCAGGTCCGTCGAGCGCGCGCTGCCGCTGGAAGACCTCGAAGGCCGCCGCTGGTGGGCGCTCACCGACCCGTACGGCGGCCTGGCCATCAGGGTCGGCCAGCCGGAACGCAATCTGCTGCTGCCCGGCGGACGCGAAGTGCTGGTCGCCGCCCGCTACGTGCGCGAATACCCCACGGGACCGGTGCGCCGTCTGGTGGTCTCGCTGCGCGGTACCGAGGCGCGCCGCCGTACCGAACGCAGCCACGCAGAACTGATCGCCACCGTCGCGCACGAACTGCGCTCGCCGCTCACCTCGGTCAAGGGCTTCACCGCGACCCTGCTCGCCAAGTGGGAGCGCTTCACCGACGACCAGAAGAAGCTCATGCTGGAGACCGTCGACGCCGACGCCAACCGCGTCACCCGGCTGATCGCGGAACTCCTCGACATCTCCCGGATCGACTCCGGCCGCCTGGAAGTGCGCCGCCAGCCGGTGGACATGGCGGCGGCCGTGCAGCGGCACGTGGACGGCCATGTCGCCGCGGGCCAGCGGGCCGACCGCTTCCAGGTGCGGGTCACCCAGCCGCTGCCCGCGCTGTGGGCCGACCCCGACAAGGTCGACCAGGTCCTCGGCAATCTGCTGGAAAACGCGGTGCGGCACGGCGAGGGGACTGTCACCATCGACGTAGAGCCCTCGTTCTCCGCGCAGGAGCGGAGCTGCACCGGCACAGCGGTGACCGTGAGCGACGAGGGACCCGGCATTCCGGAGGAGTCGATGGGCCGCGTCTTCACCCGCTTCTGGCGGGGCAGCAAGCGCGGCGGCACCGGTCTCGGGCTCTACATCGTCAAGGGCATCGTCGAGGCGCACGGCGGCGCCATCTCGGTGGGCAGGGCCCCCGGCGGCGGCGCCCAGTTCCGATTTATTCTGCCCGTCGGGGCACCCGCTTTCATGGCCTGACCGGCCGCGCGGGCAGAGCGTCCGCCGGGGATGTCGTCCTGGCGGACCCCCGACGGGCGTGATCAGGCGGTCCACGCGGCGCCGGTAGAATCGGGCTTCGGTATGTGTCCGGTCGGGCAGAGCCTCCACTCGGAGACTCCGTCCTGGGAGGCGCCCCACCACCATCCACTGCGGAACGGGAAAAGATGTCGGCACCGAACAAGTCGTACGACCCTGTGGAGGTCGAGGCGTTGAAGCCGGAGGAGATCGAGCGGATGCGTGACGCGGCGCTGGCCGCCGTCGCCGCCGCCACCGACCTCGACGCGCTCGCGCACGCGAAGACCGCGCACACCGGCGGCGCCTCGCCGCTGGCGCTCGCCAACCGCGAGATCGGCGCGCTGCCGCCGCAGGCCAAGGCGGAGGCGGGCAAGCGCGTCGGCCAGGCGCGCGGCGCGGTCAACAAGGCGCTGGCCGCCCGGCAGAGCGAGCTGGAGGCGGAGCGCGACGCCCGCGTGCTGGTCGAGGAGGCCGTGGACGTCACGCTGCCCTACGACCGGCGGCCGGCCGGCGCGCGGCACCCGCTCACCACGCTCTCCGAGCGCATCGAGGACATCTTCGTGGCCATGGGCTACGAGGTCGCCGAGGGCCCCGAGGTCGAGAGCGAGTGGTTCAACTTCGACGCCCTCAACTTCCCGCCCGACCACCCGGCCCGCGAGACCCAGGACACCTTCTTCGTCGAGGGCCCCGAAGGCCCCGGCGGCAGCGGCGAGTCCGGCGTCGTCCTGCGTACCCACACCTCTCCGGTGCAGATCCGCGCCCTGCTGGAGCGCGAGCTGCCCGTCTACGTGATCGCGCCGGGCCGCGTCTACCGCTCCGACGAGCTGGACGCCACCCACACCCCGGTCTTCGCGCAGGTCGAACTGCTCGCCGTGGACGAGGGCCTGACCATGGCGGACCTCAAGGGCACCCTCGACCACATGGTGGTCTCGCTGTTCGGCGAGGGCATGACGACCCGCCTGCGGCCCAACCACTTCCCGTTCACCGAGCCGTCCGCCGAGATGGACATGCTCTGCTACGTCTGCCGCGGCGACTCGGTCGGGAACCCCGACCGCCCCTGCCGCACCTGCTCCTCCGAGGGCTGGATCGAGCTGGGCGGCTGCGGTGTCGTCAACCCCAGGGTGCTCACCGCCTGCGGCGTCGACCCGGAGAAGTACAGCGGTTTCGCGTTCGGCTTCGGCATCGAGCGGATGCTGATGTTCCGCCACAGCGTCGAGGACATGCGAGACATCGTCGAGGGTGATGTGCGCTTCACCCTTCCGTTCGGGATGGAGATCTGATGCGGGTCCCGCTTTCTTGGCTGCGGGAGTACGTCGAACTGCCCGCCGGTGAGACCGGCCGCGACGTCCAGGCCAAGCTCATTTCCGCCGGTCTCGAAGTCGAGACCGTCGAACAGCTCGGCGCCGGGCTCAAGGGCCCGCTGGTCGTCGGCAAGGTGCTGACCATCGAGGAGCTGGAGGGCTTCAAGAAGCCGATCCGCTTCTGCACGGTCGACGTCGGCGACGCCAACGGGAACGGCGAGCCGCAGGAGATCGTCTGCGGCGCCCGTAACTTCGCGGTCGGCGACAAGGTCGTCGTGGTGCTGCCCGGCGCCGTGCTGCCCGGCGACTTCGCGATCGCCGCGCGCACGACGTACGGCCATGTCTCGCACGGCATGATCTGCTCCGCGCAGGAGCTGGGCATGGGCGACACAGCGTCCAGTTCCCTGGGGGGCGAGGGCATCATCGTGCTGCCGCCCGAGCACGAGGTGGGCACCGACGCCATCGAGCTGCTCGAACTGCTCGACGAGGTACTGGACATCGCCGTCACCCCGGACCGCGGCTACGCGCTGTCGATGCGCGGTGTCGCCCGCGAGGCGGCCATCGCGTACGGCGTCTCGCTGCGCGACCCGGCGCTGATCGACGTGCCCGCGCCCAACGCGTTCGGCTACCCGGTCAAGGTCGCCGACCCGGTCGGCTGCGACCGTTTCACCGCCCGTACGGTCACCGGTCTCGACCCCGAGGCACGGTCGCCGATCTGGCTCCAGCGCAGGCTCCAGAAGGTCGGCATGCGGTCGATCTCGCTGGCCGTGGACATCACCAACTACGTGATGTTCGAGCTGGGCCAGCCCCTGCACGCCTACGACCGCTCGCGGGTCGAAGGGCCGATCGGGGTGCGCCGGGCGCTGCCCGGCGAGAAGCTGACGACGCTGGACGACGTCGAGCGCACGCTGGACTCCGAGGACCTGGTCATCACGGACGACTCCGGGGCGATCGGCCTCGCGGGCGTGATGGGCGGCGCGAACACCGAGATCGCCGCGCCCGCCACCGACCCGGAGACCGGCGTCGTCACCGGCACCACCGAGATCGTCATCGAGGCCGCGCACTTCGCGCCGATCACCATCGCCCGCACCGCGCGCCGCCACAAGCTCGGCTCCGAGGCGTCCAAGCGGTTCGAGCGCGGCAGCGACCCGCAGGCCACCTCGGCCGCGGCCCAGCGCGCGGTCGACCTGCTGACGGGCCTCGCGGGCGGCACCGCCGACCCCGGCGTCACCGAGGTCGTCTCGCCGTCGGCCCCGCGCACCGTCGCGATGGCCGCCGACCACCCGGACCGCGTCGCGGGCACCGAGTACGGCCGCGAGACCGTCGTCCGCCGCCTCCAGGAGATCGGCTGCGACGTCTACGGCAGCGACGAGCTGATCGTCACCGTGCCGAGCTGGCGCCCCGACCTGGCCTTCCCCAACGACCTCGCGGAAGAGGTCATCCGGCTCGAAGGCTACGAGAATCTGCCGTCGACGCTGCCCAAGCCGCCCGCCGGGCGCGGGCTGACCGAGTCGCAGCTCCTGCGCCGCCGGGTCGGCCGGGCCCTGGCCGGCGCCGGATACGTGGAGGCGCCGAGCTACCCCTTCGTCAGCGCCGAGGTCTTCGACCACCTGGGGCTCGACGCGGACGACCCGCGCCGCCGCACGGTGACCGTCGCCAACCCGCTCTCGGACACCGAGCCCGGTCTGCGCACGACGCTGCTGCCCGGTCTGCTGGCCACGCTGCGGCGCAATCTGGGCCGTGGCACGCACGACCTGGCGCTCTTCGAGACCGGTCTGGTCTTCCGGCCGACCGGTGCGGAGAAGGCGCCGCCGCGCCTCGCGGTGGACCGCCGACCGACGGACGCGGAGATCGCCCAGCTCCAGGAGGCGCTGCCGGACCAGCCCCGACGGGTCGCCGTCGTGCTCTCCGGCGCCCGCGACCGTACCGGCTGGTGGGGCGCCGGACACGCGGCGACCTGGGCCGACGCGGTCGAGGCGGCCCGTACCGTGGCCCGCGAGGCCGGGGTCGAGCTGACCGTCCGCCAGGACCAGCACGCCCCCTACCACCCGGGCCGCTGCGCCGCGCTGTACGCGGTGGTCGACGGTCAGGAGACGCTGGTGGGCAACGCGGGGGAGCTGCACCCGCGGGTCACCAAGGCGCTCGGCCTGCCCGAGCGGACCTGCGCGATGGAACTGGACACGGACCAGGTCGAGCGCGCGGGCGGTGACCGGCCCACCGGGCCGAGGGTGTCCACCTTCCCGGTGGCGACCCAGGACGTGGCGCTCGTCGTCGACTCCTCGGTCCCGGCCGCCGACGTCGAGCGCGCGCTGCGCGACGGCGCCGGTGAACTCCTCGAATCGCTCCGGCTGTTCGACATCTTCACCGGCGAGCAGATCGGCGAGGGCCGCAAGTCCCTCGCGTACGCGCTGCGCTTCCGGGCCCCCGACCGCACATTGACGGCCGAGGAGACCACGGCGGCGCGTGACGCGGCGGTCGCCGGCGCCCACGCCCTCACCGGGGCGGTGCTGCGCGGCGCCTGACGGCGTGCAGGACCCGAGAGGGGGGCCGTCCCGGACGTACCGGGGCGGTCCCCCTCGTCTTTTGGGGAGCGCTTGGGGGTTTCGTCGCTCTTTCGAGTGATTACCCCGTTCGGCGGGCCACTTGTGCGCGGGGAATGGCCAGAATCGGTCGGGATGCGGGAGCCGGGCATGCGGGCCGCGACTCCGACGCTGCCGCGACCGCGGCTTCTGGGGGGAGCCGGGCGGATGATCCGAAACCGGGCAGTCCGTGCGCTGCGAAGGGTGCCGTGGGCGCTGGTACCCGCCGTGTGGGTGGCGGTGATGGGTGTGCTCACCTGGCAGTTGTCCGAGGGCGCCGACGTGCTGCCCGCCCTCGCCGTGACACCCGCGGTGGCCGGCGCGGCGGGCGCCCGGCGGCGCTGGGTGTTCGGCAGCGGGCTGCTGGCGCTCGGCGTGCTGGGCGCGGAGCTGGCCGACGACGCCTTCGACGGCTTCGGCCCGGTGCTCGGCGCCGCGGCCACCGTGGTCGCGGTGATAGCCGCGGCGATGTGGACCGCCCGCCGCCGCTCGCTGCTCTGCGACGAGCTGGACCGTACGCGGGAGATCGCCGTCGCCGCCCAGCAGGTGCTGCTGCGGCCGTTGCCGCGCAGAGCGGGCGGCTGGACGGTGGCGGGGGAGTACGTGTCGGCCAGCCGGGGCGCCCACGTGGGCGGCGACTTCTACGAGGTGCTGGCCACGCCGTTCGGGGTGCGCGCGCTCATCGGGGACGCGCGCGGCCACGGCCTGCCCGCGATCGGCATGGTCGCCGCGCTGCTCGGCAGTTTCCGCGAGGCCGCCTATCAGGAACCGGAACTGTCGGGCGTGCTGCGGCGGTTGGACGGGTCCCTGCGACGCCATCTGCGGGAGCGGACCCGCGGCGAGCATCCGGCGGCGGGCGGTGTCCCGCCGCAGGATCCGGTCGCCGAGGAATTCGCCACTCTCCAACTCGTCGAGCTCGCCGACGACGGCGCCTACCGGATCGTCAACTGCGGCCACCCGCAGCCGTATCTGCTCGACGCGGCGCCCGGTCCGCTGCCGATCGGCGAACCTCTGCCGCCGCTGGGCCTGTTCGACCCGGCGCGGACGGCCGCACCGGCCGCCACGGGTCATGTGCCGCCCGGCGACGGGCTGTTGCTCTGCACCGACGGCATGCAGGACGCGCGGGACGCCGAGGGCGCGTTCTTCCCGCTGGCCGACGCCCTGGCCGATGCCCTGGCCGCCGCGTTGGCCGCCGCGGCCGACGCGGGCCCCGGCGCCCCGCTGTCCGGCCGCGCCGTCGCCGCGGACCTGCGCGCCGCCGTCCTGCGGCACGCCGACGACCGCCCCGCCGACGACGTGGCACTGCTGGTGCTCGTACGGGACGGCGTACGGTCGGCGGCCCGGCCGCGTACGGCGGCGCTCTCCGGAGTGCCGCGCCGCTGAACGCCCCCTTCCTTGGTAGATATGGGCGGATTGCTCGCCTCTACGAAGGAAGGGGACGGCGTGGTGACAGTGACCGGGCACAGCGCCCCCGCACCCGGCGTCGCGCCCGCCGCCGTATCGGCCGCGGAACTCCTGGCCGTCATCGGCCCCGCGGGCCCCGACCGCACCGCGATGCTGGTCGCGCTCGGGCGCGGGTTGCGGCCGGGCGGGCGCAGGACCGGCGTGGCGCGGGTGTACGGAGCCGGGGCCCCCGACCCGTACGACCGCGTCGGTGAACTCCTCGACCTGGCGGCCGTCCACGCGGGTCTGCGCGTCGGCGCCCGGCGCATCCACGAAGCCCTGGCCGCCGCCGGGCTCACCCTGGCCGACCACCCCGACCCGGAGCGGCCGGGCGTCATCCCCCGCCGCGCCCGCTACGAACACCTGGCGGTCTGCGACCAGCTTCTCCTGGCCGTCGCCCTGGCCCTCATCCCGGCCCCGGACGTCCTCCTGGTCGACCCGGCCGACGCCGCCGTCCCGGCCGAGGACCGGATCTGGGCCCGCCTCCGCGGTGTCGCCGCCGCGGGCACCCTCGTGATCGCCGCCGCCCCCACCGCGGACGTGGCAGGCGAACACGCCCACCACACCGTGCTGCTCCCGCACGGGAACGCCGTTTGACCGCCGGTCACCACCCGCAGGGGGACGCCGTTTGACCGCCGGTCACCACCCGCACGGAGACGCCCTCTGACCGCCGGTCACCACCGGCCCCGGTGGGGCGGTTGCCGCATCCCCCGACCACCCGCCGGTGACGGTTTCCCCGCGCCCCTTCGGCGTGCGCCGTGGTCCGGCGGGGTGTTCGCCGGTTGGTGGTGCGTTTCGGTTGCTCGCGCAGTTCCCCGCGCCCCTTTGGGCGTGCGCCGTGGTCCGGCGGGGTGTTTGTCGGTTGGTGGTGCGTTTCGGTTGCTCGCGCAGTTCCCCGCGCCCCTTTGGGCGTGCGCCGTGGTCCGGCGGGGTGTTTGTCGGTTGGTGGTGCGTTTCGGTTGCTCGCGCAGTTCCCCGCGCCCCTTTGGGCGTGCGCCGTGGTCCGGCGGGGTGTTTGTCGGTTGGTGGTGCGTTTCGGTTGCTCGCGCAGTTCCCCGCGCCCCTTTGGGCGTGCGCCGTGGTCCGGCGGGGTGTTTGTCGGTTGGTGGTGCGTTTCGGTTGCTCGCGCGGTTCCCCGTGCCCCGTCGGGCGTGTGGTTGCTCGGCTGGGTGGGCCGGGTTTTTGGGGGCGCGGGGAACTGCGCGGCCAGCCACGGTGGTGGCGCGCCGTGGAAACCGGCCCCGGGGGGGGCAGATCCTGTGGCGGGTCCGGGCCGGAGGCCCGGTGGTTATACGGACGCCCGGAGCGCAGCGACGACGGCTGAGGTCAGGGCGTCGAGCTGCGCTCGGGAGCAGGCGGCGCGCATGACGGCCAGGCGCCAGTAGAGCGGACCGGCGATCAGATCGAGGGCGAGCTCGGGATCGGCGGTAGGGGACAACTCGCCGCGCGCGGCGGCCTGGCGTATGACGGCGACGGTGATACCGCCCTGGGCGTCGCGCAGCGCCGTGCGCAGCGTGTCGGCCAGCTCGGGGCTGCGCGCGGCCTCGGCCAGCAGATCGGGGATGATCTGCGCCGCGACCGGATGGCGCAGGGCCCGCGCGCTGACGTCGAGGAGGGCGCGGACGTCCCCGTACAACGTGCCGGTGTCGGGCACGGGAAGGCCCCGCGCGGCGACGTCGGACACCATGTCGAGGACCAGCGGCAGCTTCGAGCGCCACCGGCGGTACACGGCGGCCTTGCCGACCCCCGCGCGCCGGGCGATGCCCTCCATCGACATGCGCCCGTATCCGACGGCGGCCAGCTCGGCGAAGACGGCCGCCCGGATCGCCTCGGTGACGTCCTCGCGCAGCACGGCGGCGCCCGCCGGAGCGCGGCGCGGACCGCCGGTCGTCGTGGACGGAGAAGCGGCCTCGGCGGAGTCGGTCATGCGAGCGATCCTAACCCGACGTGGCGACGGAACGGTTGCGTTCCATCCCGTGACTGCTCTACCGTCGATCGTGACGACGATACGGGCCCGTTCCGTCGTCGCGTACGCATTGCTCCACACCCGTCACACGAAGGCTGTCGCCCATGCCCGTCGCCCTCGCCGCACCTCCGGAAAGCCCTCCGGCCACCCCGCCGCCCCTGCCGCCCGCCGCGCTCGCCGCCGCCCACGGCCTGAACGTCAGCGGCGCCCGCCCCGGAATCGTGGAGTACACCCGGCAGCTCTGGGCCCGCCGCCACTTCGTCACCACCTTCGCCGCCGCCCGGCAGGCCGCCCTCTACAGCGACGCGCGCCTCGGCCAGCTCTGGCAGGTGCTCACCCCGCTGCTCAACGCGGCCGTCTACTTCCTGATCTTCGGACTGCTGCTCGGCGCGGGCCGTGGCGTCACGGACTACATCCCGTTCCTGTGCACCGGGGTCTTCGTCTTCACCTTCACCCAGTCGGCCGTCCTCGGCGGCGCCCGCTCGCTGACCGACAACATCGGACTCGTCCGCGCCCTGCACTTCCCCCGCGCCTGCCTGCCGATCGCCGCCACCCTGCTCCAGCTCCGGCAGCTCCTGCTCTCGCTCGGCGTCCTGTCGGTCATCGTGGTCGCCGAGGGCATCCCGGTCACCACCCGCTGGCTGCTCGCCGTCCCCGCGCTGGCCCTCCAGTCGCTCTTCAACGCGGGACTGGCCCTGGGCCTGGCCCGCGTCGGGGCCAGGACCACCGACTTCGCCCAGGTGCTGCCCTTCGTCCTGCGGACCTGGATGTACGTCTCCGGCGTCTTCTACGACCTCTCCCGGTTCACCGTCGGCGCGCCGCACGCCGTCGCGATGATGCTCAACGTCAACCCCGCCCTGGTATATGTCGGTCTGATGCGTTTCGCACTGATCGACAGCGTCACCCGCGAACAGCTCCCGCCGCACATCTGGCCGCTCGCGGTCGGCTGGGCGGCGGTGGCCGCGTGCGCCGGGTACGCGTTCTTCTGGTCGTCGGAGGAGGAGTACGGCCGTGGCTGAACCAACGGACGAGGCAACGCAGGAGACCGCGCTGAACGCCGTCCCTGACAGCGTCAGGGGCCTGGCCCCCGAGCTGGCTCCCGCCCTGGACCCGAAGATCGCCCCCGAGGTCGCCCCGCGCCTCGTCCGCCCCCTGGTGCCCACCGTCATCGTCGACGGACTGCACGTCGTCTACCGGATCTACGGCGCGGGCACCGGCCGGGGCAACGCGACCTCCGCCCTGCACCGGCTGGTCTCCCGCAGGGCCTCGCCGAACGTCCACACCGTGCACGCGGTCAAGGGCGTCACCTTCACGGCCTACCGCGGTGAGGCGATCGGCATCATCGGCTCCAACGGCTCGGGCAAGTCCACCCTGCTCAAGGCCATCGCGGGCCTGCTCCCCGCCGACCGCGGCCGGGTCTACACCGACGGCCAGCCGTCCCTGCTCGGCGTCAACGCCGCCCTGCTCAACGACCTGACCGGCGAGCGCAACGTCATCCTCGGCGGCCTGGCCATGGGCATGTCCCAGGAGGAGGTGCGCGAGCGGTACGAGGGCATCGTCGAGTTCTCCGGGATCAACGAGAAGGACGACTTCATCTCGCTGCCGATGCGGACGTACTCCTCCGGCATGGCGGCCCGGCTGCGCTTCTCGATCGCGGCGGCCAAGAACCACGACGTGCTGATGATCGACGAGGCGCTGGCCACCGGCGACCGCGCCTTCCAGAAGCGCTCGGAGGACCGGATCAGGGAACTGCGCAAGGAGGCGGGCACCGTCTTCCTCGTCAGTCACAACAACAGTTCCATCCGCGACACCTGCGACCGCGTGATCTGGCTGGAGAGGGGCGAGCTGTTGATGGACGGCCCGACCGAAGAGGTCGTCGCCGCCTACGAGGAGCACAGCGGCGGCAGCTGAACCGCTGGTCGCGGCACATGTCGATGCTCTCAAGGCTTGAAGTACGGAGCCCGCTCCTGCATCGTCTCCAGGGAGATCACCGCGCCGGGGCGGCTTTCGAGCGGCCCGTACCCGGCGCGGGTGCGGGGACACCGGCACCCGGACGGCTCGCGGTCACGAGCCGGTGTGGTGCCGGCCACTGTGTTCACGGCACAGTGCGCCACGATTCTCTGCGTCGTCGGCACATTGTCGGGTGTATCCGGGCTTTCTAGCCTCGGACCCAGGGCCTCGGAGTACCCGGGGCCGCCCGGCCCCATCGACCAGGCTCCCGTCCCGCACCGCGTCGAACCAAAGGACGTCAGCAATGACCAGGAAGCACCTCAAGCCGTCCGTCGCGGTCGCGGCATGTGCGGTCGCGACCGTAACGCTCGCCGCCTGCGGTTCCGGCTCAGGCTCCGGCACCAAGGCGAGCGCAGGCCCGGCCTCGTACGTCTCCGGCGGCACGTTCACCGTCGGGCTCAACGACGACCCGGGCAGCCTCTCGCCGCTCACCGGAGTCTCGCTCGTGCAGCGCCAGCTCGTGCCCTACGCCTACGAGTCGCTCGTCTACACCTCGGGGGACGGCCAGTCCCTGCCGTGGCTCGCGAAGAGCTGGACGCAGACCCCCACCTCCGTGACGTACACCCTCAAGGACGGCGTCACCTGTTCCGACGGCAGCGAGTTCACGGCCGCGACGGCCGCGAACAACATCACCTACCAGGCGGACGCCAAGCACGGCACCTTCTGGCACGGCTCCGACGTCACCGCCGACATGAAGGCCACGGCCGAGGGCGACAAGCTCACGATCACCTCGAAGACCGCCAACCCGTTCCTGCTCAGCATGACGGGCGAGGTCGAGATGGTCTGCCAGGGCGGCCTCGACAAGCCCGACTCGCTGAAGAACGCGACCAACGGCACGGCGCTGTTCCGCCTGACCACCGCCAAGGCGGGCAACGAGTACGTCTACACCAAGCGCACCGACTACACCTGGGGACCCCAGGGCGTCACCAGCGGCACCAAGGGACTGCCCGACAAGGTCGTCGGGAAGGTCGTGACCGACGAGTCCACGGCGGCCAACCTGCTGCTGTCCGGCGGACTCAACGCGGCAGCCGTGGCGGGCACCGACCGCGACCGCCTCCAGGCCGCCAAGCTCGCCTCCAAGGGCGTGCCGAACCCGATCGGCGAGATGCTCTTCAACGAGCGCTCCAGCCGGCCGACCTCCGACGAGCGCGTGCGCAAGGCGCTGACCCTCGCCCTCGACCGCTCCTCGGTCGGCGACCTCGTCACCAACGGCCATCCCGAGGAGATGAAGTCGCTGGTCGTCCAGGCGCCGTTCCTGTGCGTCAAGGGCGGCCCGAAGTGGACGCTGCCCGCCACCGACAAGGCGAAGGCCGGCGCGCTGCTGGACGAGGCCGGGTACACGGCCGGCTCCGGCGGCAAGCGCTCCAAGGACGGCAAGCCGCTGACCATCCGCTTCCTGTACGACGCGGGCACGCCCAGCCACTCCGCCGCCGCCGAGGAGATCCAGGCCGAATGGAAGGAGATCGGCGTCGACACCAAGCTCGTCGCCGAGGACCCGACCGGCTGGTCCACCGACCTCTACCAGTCCTACGACTGGGACACCGGCTTCATCCAGCTCGCCCCCAACAAGCCCTCCACGCTCAGCCTGTTCTTCCTCGGCGCCACCAGCGAGAAGGGCGGCTACAACTTCATGGACGTGCAGAATCCCGCGTACAACGACCTGGCCAAGCAGGCGATGACCGCCAAGGACACCACGGCGGCGTGCGACCTGTGGCAGAGCGCGGAGAAGGAACTGATCGACCGGGCCGACGCCTACCCCCTCGCGCAGACCGCGTCGCCGACCTTCTTCAACAAGGCCACCGCCGACGTGCCGTGGGGCATCTCGCCCACGACCATCCGCATGCTGGGCTGACAGCATGACGATCCCTTCGAACGCGGTCACCACCGCGGCGCCCCCCGAGCAGGCCGAACCGGCCGCCGCTCGGGCCGGGCGCCCCCGGCTCCTGGCCGGATCGCCGAGGCTCGAATTCGTCCTGCGACGACTGCGTCGCGCGGCGATCTCGTTCGCCGTCGTGCTGGTGGCGTCGTTCTTCATGGTCCAGCTCGTGCCGGGCGACCCGGTACGAGCGGCCCTGGGGCCCACCGCCCCGCTCTCCACGGTGAACGCGCTGCGGCAGCAACTCGGCCTCGACCAGTCGCTGTGGGCCCAGTTCACCCACTACGTCACCGCGCTGCTGCACGGCGACCTCGGTACGTCGATCACCTCGCAGCGACCGGTCTCCCAGATCCTCGGCGAGCGGCTGCCCACCACGCTCCTGCTGGCCGTGATCTCCTTCCTCGTCGCCGTCGTCGGCGCGTTCCCGATCGGCGTCGCTACGGCGGTCTCGGCCCGGAGCGGCCGCCGCCGCTTCCTCGACCTGGGGTTGTCGGGGCTGCTCGGCGTCCTCATCGCGATCCCGAACTTCCTGCTCGCGGTGCTGCTCATCGCGACCCTCGGCGTCGGCCTGCCGCTCTTCCCGCCCGCGGGATGGGGCACGCCCAGCCAGGCGGTGCTGCCCGTGCTCGCGCTGGCCATCGGGCCGCTGGCCTACCTGGCCCGGATCGTGCACATCGAGATGCTGCGCGTGCTGGACGCCCCGTACCTGACCACCGCGCGCAGCAAACGGCTGCCCGGCCGACTGCTGTACCTGCGGCACGCGCTGCCCAACATCGTCACCGCCGCCCTCACCGCGGGCGGCGTGGTGCTCGTCGGACTCGTCGCGGGCACCGTGCTCGTGGAGACGGTGTTCACCGTGCCCGGCATCGGGTCCACGATCGTCTCCTCGATCACGGCCAAGGACTACCCGCTGATCCAGGGGATCGTGCTCGTGTACGCGCTGCTCGTCCTCGGGGCGAACCTCGTCATCGACTTCGCCATCGCGATCCTGGACCCGCGCTCGACGATCGCGGAGGCATGACCATGCTGCGCCGTACCCTCCTCACCCCGCAGGGCATCGCCGTACTCGCCGGTCTCACGCTCGTCGTGCTCGCCGCGGTCGTCGGCCCCTTCGTGTTCGACCACGCGGCCACCACCCGGAACATCGCGGGCCGCCAGGCGCCGGTCAGCCTCGCCCACCCCTTCGGCACCGACGAACTCGGCCGCGACCTGTTCGCCCGCACCGTCGTCGCCACCCGCCTGTCGGTGCTGCTGACCCTGGGCGCCGCGGCCGTCTCCGTCGCGGGCGGCGTCGTGCTCGGCGTCGTCGCGGCGGTGCTGCCGCGCGCGCCGCGCCGCCTGGTCACCGCCTTCATCGACATCCTGCTGTCCTTCCCGTGGCTGCTTCTCGCGCTGTTCTTCTCCGTCATCTGGGGCGCGACGGCGCGCGGCGCGATGTTCGCGATCGGTTTCGCGGGCGTCCCGGTCTTCGCGCGCCTGGTCTCCACGCTCGCCTCGTCGGTCGCCAACACCGACTACGTGCACGCCGCGCGGCTGGTCGGCAGCCCGCCGCTGCGCACCGCGAGGCGGCACGTCCTGCCGAACATCCTGCCGCCGCTGGTCGTCAACATCGCCGCGCACGCGTCGGCCACGCTGCTCTCCTTCGCCGCGCTGTCCTTCCTCGGCCTGGGCGTGCAGCCCACGCAGTACGACTGGGGACGACTGCTCAACGAGGGTTCCAAGCGCATCTACTCGGCGCCGATGGCGGCGATCGGTCCGGGCATCGCGATCGTGCTCACCGGTGTGCTGTTCTCACTGCTGGGCGAGGTGCTCAGCCAGTCCCGCGCCCGGACCGTGCACGCCGTACGCCCCCGGTCGGACGGCGCGGGCGTCACCCCGGCCGAGGGCGAGGCCGTCGCCGAGGTGAAGAACCTGCGGGTCTCCTTCCGCGCCGACGACGGTTCCCTGGTCCAGCGGGTGCACGGCGTGGACCTGACGATCGGGCCGGGGGAGGTCGTCGGCATCGTCGGCGAGTCGGGCTCCGGCAAGTCGGTCACCGCCATGGCCCTGGCCGGACTGCTCGGCCCCGAGGCGCTGGTGGAGAGCGAACGCCTGGTCTTCCGCGGCATCGACATGGAACGCCGGCCCAGGTCCGCCGAGCGCCGCAGGCTCGGCCTGGAACAGGCGATGATCTTCCAGGACCCGCTGTCCTCGCTGAACCCGGCCCTCACCGTCGGCCGGCAGCTCACCGAGGCCAGCGAGATCCACGCGGGTGTGGCACGCGGCGCCGCGACGAAGCGGGCCCTGGACGCCCTCGCCCTGGTACGTATCCCCGAGCCGGAACGGCGGATCCGGCAGCTGCCCCACGAGTTCTCCGGCGGCATGCGACAGCGCGCCATGATCGCGATGGGCCTGATGGGGACCCCCCGGCTGATCATCGCCGACGAGCCCACGACCGCGCTCGACGTGACGGTGCAGCGGCAGGTGATGCGCGCGCTGCGCGACGCCCGCGAGCGGACCGGGGCCGCGATCCTGCTGATCTCCCACGACATCGCCCTGGTGAGCGGCTTCTGCGACCGCGTCGGCGTCATGCGGGACGGCGTGGTGGTCGAATGGCTGGACGCGCGCCGGCTGGACGAGGCGCGGCACCCGTACACGCGCGGTCTGATCGCCTGCGTGCCCGACATGACGACCGACAGGACCCGCGCGCTGCCGGTGGTCGGCGTCGCCGCACAGGAGGAGGCGACCGCGTGAGCACGCTCGAATTCGACCACGTCACGGTGCGCTTCGGCCACGGCCGGGCCGCCCGGACGGCCGTCGACGACGCCTCGCTCGTCGTCCGCTCCGGCCGGACGCTCGGGCTCGTCGGCGAGTCGGGGTCGGGCAAGTCGACCATGGCGCGGGTCGCCGTGGGGCTGGCGCGCGCCGACGCGGGCACCGTACGTCTCGACGGCGTCGACCTCACCGGCCGCTCGCGCGAGGCCAAACTGGCCCGCCGCCGGGTGCAGATGGTCTTCCAGGACCCGCTCGCGGCGCTCGACCCGCGGATGCCCGTGGGCGTCTCCGTCGCCGAGGGCCTGCTCGCCACCGGCCGGCGGCTCAACCGGACCGACCGGGAGGCACGGGTCCGCGAACTGCTCGACCTCGTCCACATCGACCCGTCCCGGGCGGGGGAGCGACCGGCCCGCTTCTCCGGCGGCCAGCGGCAACGGATCACCATCGCGCGGGCGCTGGCGGCCGAACCCGCCGTACTCGTCGCCGACGAGATCACCTCGGCGCTCGACGTCAGCGTCCAGGGCGTGGTCCTGAATCTGCTGCGCGAGCTCCAGAGCGAACTCGACCTGACCATGCTGTTCATCTCGCACAACCTCGCCGTGGTGCGCTACGTGAGCGACGAGGTCACCGTCATGCGGGCCGGCCGCGTCGTCGAGCACGGGCCCACCGACGCCGTGCTCGCCGACCCCGCCGATCCGTACACCCGCGAACTGCTGCGGTCGATCCCCGTCATGGGAAGGCCGCTCGACCTCGACGACCTCGACAGCGCTCCCGACCTCGACGGTGCTCCCGACCTCGACAGTGCTGCCGACCTCGACTACACCACCGACCTCGACAAGGCTCCCGCACGCGAGAGCACCCCCGACCTCGACACCAGCCTCGACCTCGACGGCACCCCTCGACCCTGAAGACCCCTGAAGACCCCTGAGAACCGGAGGAACACCTGAGATGCGGTCGCCCATGAGCTCCGTGCCCGACCTCGTCCTGCGCCGCGCGCGCGTCCCGCGCACCACGGGTCAGTGGGACCTCGTGCTGCGCGACGGCCTGATCGCGAGCGTCGCGCCGACCGGCGGCGAACTCCCGTCGGCGGCGGCCCTCGACCTCGACGGGCGCTTCGTGCGCCCCGGCCTGTGGGACGCGCACACCCACTTCGACCAGTGGGTCATCCGCAGCCGCCGGGTCGACCTCGCCCCGGCCGCGTCCGCCGCGCACGCGGCGACGATCATGCGCGAGGCGCTGGCCGCCACCGCGTCCGACCTCCTGGTCGGCTACGGCTTCCGGGACGCGCTGTGGCCCGACGCCCCGAGCCTCGCCGCCCTCGACGCGATCTCGGCCGACCGCGGCCTGGTGCTCGTCTCCGGCGACCTGCACTGCGGCTGGATCAACTCCGCCGCCGCGCGCCGCCTCGGCGTGCGCCCGCCCGAGGACGGCATGCTGCGCGAGACCGAGTGGATCGGCACGCTCGACGTCCTCGACCGCGACCACCGGCCCGAGGCGGCCGATCACCGGGCCGCGGCGCAGGCCGCCGCGGCCAGGGGAGTCGTCGGGATCGTGGACTTCGAGAACGCCGACATCACCCGCTTCTGGCCCGAGCGGGTCGCCGCCGGAGTGACCGCGCTGCGCGTGGAGGCGTCGGTGTGGCCCGACCGGCTCGACGACGCGATCGGGCGCGGCCTGCGGACCGGCGACGTCCTCGAACCGAGCGGGCTCATCACCATGGGGCGGCTCAAGATCGTGGTCGACGGCTCCCTCAACACCCGTACGGCGCTGTGCTGGGACCCCTACCCGGGGCTGCCCGCCGACCACCCGCACCCGTGCGGAGTGCAGTCCGTCGCACCCGAGCGGGTCGGGGAACTGCTCGCCCGCGCGGACGCGGCGGGCATCGCGGCGGCCGTCCACGCCATCGGCGACCGCGCCAACACCCAGGTGATCGACGCCTTCGAGCGCCTGGGCATACCGGGCACCGTCGAGCACGCGCAGCTCGTGTCCGCCGCCGACTTCGCCCGCTTCGGCCGGCTCGGCCTGGTCGCGAGCGTGCAGCCCGAGCACGCCATGGACGACCGCGACGTCGCCGACACGCACTGGGCGGGCCGCGGCGACCGGGCGTTCGCGTTCCGCTCGCTGCTGGACGCGGGGGCGATCCTCGCGCTCGGCTCCGACGCGCCCGTCTCGCCGCTCGACCCCTGGGTGGCGATCAGCGCCGCCGTCTCGCGCAGCCGCGACGGCCGCGAGCCCTGGCACCCGGACGAGCGGATCACCCGCGAGGCGGCCCTGTCCGCGAGCGCCCGCGGCCGGATGGACGTGACGGCCGGTGACCCGGCCGACCTCGTCGTCCTCGACGAGGACCCGCTGGAGCTGGACGCCGAAGCGCTGCGCACCCTGCCGGTCGCCGCCACCGTGCTGGGCGGCCGGCCCACCTGGACGAACCTGTAGGAGATCCGATGCCCACCCTCATCACACCCGCCGGCATCGAGGTCCACTACGAGACCGACGGCGACCCGGCCGGGCGGCCATTGGTGCTCGTGCACGGCGGCGGCGCCCAGCTCATCGGCTGGCACGACGAATTCGTGGCGCGGCTGGCCGACGCGGGCTTCTTCGTCGTACGCCCGGACAACCGCGACGTCGGGCTCTCCCAGCAGACCGGCGGACCCGACGAGTTCGCCGCCACGTACGACCTCTCCGACATGGCCGACGACGTCGTCGCGCTCCTGGACCACCTCGGCATCGGCAGTGCGCACCTGGCCGGTATGTCGATGGGCGGCTACATCGCGCAGTTGGTCGCGATCGAGCACCCCGAACGGGTCGCGAGCCTCGGCCTGATGTCGACCTCGCCGTCGAGTGAGCCGGAGTTCCTGGTCGGGACGCACGGGGACGGTCAGCCGGTGTCGCGGGCGCCCGAACTTCTCGGCCGGGCGGCCTACATCGAGATGTTCGTCGGCGGCCAGCGGAGCTACCAGTCGCCGGGCTTCCCCTTCGACGCCGAGGAGTCGGCGGCCCTCGGCGCCCGCTACTACGACCGGGTCTACCGGCCAGACGGCCTGGTGCGGCAGTGGAACGCCATGCTGCGCGGCCCGTTGGAGCGCCGCGACGACCTGTGCGAGGTCACGGTGCCGACGCTGGTCATCCACGGGCGCGGCGACCAGTCCCTGCACTGGCGGGCCGCGCTGGCCTTCGCCGAGATCATGCCGCGGGCCGAGGTGCACCTCTATGAGGAGATGGGCCACGACATCCCGCGGGAGCTGTGGCCCGACTTCGTCCGGGCGTTCGCCCGTACGGCGGCGCGAGCGGAGCGCGGCGACCATGCGTGAGACCCCCGAGTACACCGGCGGCGGCCTCGCCTGGGCCGCGGACCTGCTGCGCGGACATCCCTGGGCGACCATGGTGTCCAACGGCGCTGACGGCGCGGGGCCCGTCGTCTCGCACTACCCCTTCCTGATCGAGGAGCCCGAGGAGCCCGGGGAGCCCGGGGAGTCCGGGGCCCCCGAAGACTCCACAGCCCCCGGCGAACTGGTGCTGGTCAGCCATGTCGGCCGCCCCGACGAGGCGCTGCACCGGCTCGGCACCCAGGAGCTGTGCGTGGTCGTCTACGGCCCCAGCGGCTACATCTCGCCGAGCTGGTACGACCTGCCCACCGCCGTACCCACCTGGAACTTCGCCACCGCGCACCTGTACGGCGTACCCGACATCCTCCCCGACGAGGAGAATCTGGCCGTGCTCGACCGGCTCGTGGCCCACTTCGAGGCGCCCGTGCCCAACCCGTTCCTGATGCGCGGCACTGCGGAGAACGCCGCCTACGCGCAGCGCATCGTGCACGGCACGGTCGGCTTCCGGATGCGGGTCACCCGGGCGGTCACCAAGGAGAAGATGAGCCAGGACAAGCCCGAACCGGTCGTCGTGCGCATCCTCGCGGCGCTCGACGGGGACGGCCCGTACGCGAACCCCGGGCTGGCCGCCCGGATGCGTGCCGTGCGCCGGTGAGAACGCGGTGCCCGGCGCCGCCAGCCAGACGAGATTTTGCGGACACGCCCTAGCGGCGGCTGGCGCCGAGCAGCCGCACCCGGCAGGCGAGTTCGACCGCGAAGCGCGTGTCCGGGTCGTCGAGATCGAGCTGGAGCGTGTCGCGGACGCGCTTGAGCCGGTAGCCGACGGCGTTGGGGTGCAGATTCAGCTCGCGGCCCGCGTGGGCCAGGGAGTTGCGGTGCGACAGGTAGGCGAGCAGCGTCTGCACCGAGATGTGCGCCCGCTCGGGGCCGAGCGCGTCCAGCGGCAGCAGGATGTCCGCCAGCAGGCTGCGGCTGGTCGGGGAGGCGTACACGTCGAGCAGCACCCGGCGCAGGCCCGTCACGTCTGTCAGTTCGACGCTGCCGAGGC
This sequence comes from Streptomyces sp. CBMA29, assembly GCF_014596445.1. Classification (GTDB taxonomy): domain Bacteria; phylum Actinomycetota; class Actinomycetes; order Streptomycetales; family Streptomycetaceae; genus Actinacidiphila. The sequence goes on from NZ_MECL01000074.1 coordinate 23,907, forward strand.
GCCCGGCCGCGATGGCGGAACCGGCGGCGATCCGCGCCTCCGCGGCGGACGAACGCAGCCCCGCCGCGCCCGTCTGCGGGGTGCCGAGGCCGAGTGTGTACTCCCACCCGTGCCCGGTCAGGCCGCGCGCGTACTCCTGGAGCCGGACGGCCACCTCCCGCAGCCGCCGCTGGTGGTCGCCCGCGCCGTGCTCTTCCGTGCTGACCAGGAGCAGGTCGTCCTGGACGAACGCGACATGCCACATCTCGTCCCGGCCGTCGACCAGTTGGAGCGCGAACAGCTCGAGCGCGGGCTGCACGCTGCGCGGAGCCCGCGCCTCGGGGTTGTCGAGACCGGTCGGGACCAGCCAGGCCGCGACGTGCGAGAGCTGGAGGGGGAGCCCGAGCATCGCGGCCTGGCCGACGAAGCCCTCGACCCGGTGGGACTCGGCGAGCACCAGCTCGACGATGAGGTCCGCCCGCGACTGGGTGGGCGCGAAACGGTCGCTGATCTGGCGCTGGGCGGCCCGCGACAGCAGCGAGGCGACGACGGGCAGGGCGATGGCCATCGCCGGGTCCGACCGGTTCCCGACGAGCCGCCCGATCGGCACCTCGCCGACGCAGACCGCGTCGGCCGCCGACCAGGTCACGGAGGCGTCCTCCACCAGGGCGAGCTCCGAGCCGAGCATGCGGTTGGCCTCGGCGAGGATGTGCTCGGGCGTCCCGTCCGGCCCCGCCGCGGCCTCGGTGGCCTTCTCGATGGCGTGCGTCGCCCGCATGATCGCCTCGGACGCGCCGCCCGACAGCAGCCGGTCGACCACGAGGGCCAGATCCGCCGACCGCGCGTCGGGAGCGGCGAAGACCGGCACACCACCGCGGTCGGCGAGCACCCTGGCGGTGTCGGGCAGGGTCAGCTCGGTCGTGAACACGAGCCCCGCGACCTCGCGCGCGCTCGCCTGACGCAGCGCCACGTCCAGCCGGTAGGGCGGCGGGTGCTCGGTGCCCGGAACGATGACGAGGGTTCCGGCGGGCACGGTGCCCAGCAGGTCGAGCGGGGAGACGTCCACCCGTACGACGGCGCGCCCGTCCGCGGGCCCGGCGCTGTGCCGGATGCCGAGGCGGTCGCCCTGGGCGGCGAGGTCGGAGACGGTCAGTTGTGCCATCAGCACAGTATGACGCGATTCTCTGGACTGTCGGGCCATAGGTGCGCTCAGGGCGCCGCCATATCGTGAGGCCCATGGTTCACACACCCCCCGACGCGCCCGCCCCTCACAGGGCCTCCGCCGTCGCGGCCTCAGACGTCGCGGCGCTGGCCGCGGGCACAGCGATCTTCGGCACCGGGGGCGGCGGGGCGGTCTACACCTCGCAGATCGTCGCCGAGGAAACGCTCCGCGCGAACGGCCCGGTGCCGCTGGTCACCGTCGACGATCTCGGCCCCGACGACCTGGTGATCCTCATGTCGGGCATCGGCGCCCCCACCGTGGGCATCGAGATGCTCTCCTCCAACCGTCAGGTCGACCTCCTCGTCCGCGAGGCCGAGGCCGTCGCCGGCCGCCCCATCACCGCTCTCATGGCCGCGGAGATCGGCGGCAGCAACGGCGTCGGGCCGGTGGGCTGGGCCTCCCGCCTCGGGCTGAAACTGCTCGACGCCGACGGCATGGGCCGGGCCTTCCCCGACGCGGCGATGGTCGCCATGAACGTCGCCGGAGTCCCGTGCGACTTCTCCGTCCTGAGCGACGTGGTCGGCAACGTCTCGGTGCTCAAGACCGTCGACCTGCACTGGCTGGAGCGGCACGCGCGCGCCCTCACCGTCGCCAGCGGCTCCATCTGCCTCGGCGTGCACTACCCCCTCACGGCCGAGACGGCCAAGGGCGCCGTCGTCGAGGGCACGGTCAGCGCCGCCGTCCGCGTCGGCCACGCGCTGCTCTCCTCACCCGAGCCGGTCGCCGCCGTGGCCGCGGAACTCGGCGGCTCGATCCTGCTCACCGGCAAGATCACCGACCTCGACCGCCGCACTGTCGGCGGCTTCTCCCGCGGCTCCGTGACGATCGCCGGTACGGGCACCGACCGCGGCAGGCTCCAGCGCCTGGAGATCCAGAACGAGAACCTGGTCGTGCTGGAGGACGGCGAAGTGCTCGTGAGCGTCCCCGACAACGTCACCATCATCGACGCCGAGACCGGCCACGCGATCACCACCGAGATGCTGCGGTACGGCCAGCGCGTCTCCGTACTCGCCTGGGCGTGCGACCCGATCTGGCGGACACCGCGCGGTCTGGAACTGGCCGGACCGCGGGCGTTCGGATACGAGCTGACCTACACCCCCTTCGAAGGAAGCACCCGATGACGGCCACGCGCGATCTCTCCATCGGCGTCGACGTCGGCGGCACCAACACCGACGCCGTCGCCATCGACAGCACCGGCACCGTGCTCGCCCACACCAAACAGCCGACGACCGACGACGTCACCGGCGGCATCAGGGCCGGAATCGCCCATGTGCTCGCGGCGCTCGGCGAGGACCGGTCACGGGTCTCACGGATCATGCTCGGCACGACGCACGCCACCAACGCGATCGTCGCCCGGCGGCAGCTCGACCGGGTGGCGACCATCCGGCTCGGCGCCCCGGCGGCGACCGAGTACCCGCCGCTGCTCGGTTGGCCGGGCGATCTCGCCGGACTCATCCTGGCGGGGTCCGCGATGGTCGGCGGCGGCCACATGGTCGACGGCACGCCCATCGCGCCGCTGGACCGGGACGCCATCCTGCGCTTCCTCGACGGACTCGACCACTTCGACGCCGTCGCCGTGACCGGCATCTTCAGCCCCTCGATGCCGGACCAGGAACTCGAGGTCGCCGAACTGCTCCGCGCCCACCTGGGCCCCGACACGCGCGTCTTCCTCAGCCAGGACATCGGTCCCACCGGTCTGCTGGAGCGGGAGAACGCCACCGTCCTGAACGCGGCGCTGCACAGCGTGGCCCGCTCGGTCACCGAGGCCCTGATGACGGTCGTCGACGAGGAGGGGCTCGACGCCGTCACCTTCTTCGCGCAGAACGACGGCACGCTGATGTCGCTGGACTACGCCGCCCAGTACCCGGTGCTCACCATCGGTTCCGGCCCGGCGAACTCCATCCGCGGCGCGGCCTACCTCTCCGGCGCCACCAACGCGATCGTCATCGACGTCGGCGGCACCACCTCCGACCTGGGCGTGGTGGTGAACGGATTCCCCCGCGAGTCCACGCTGCCCCGCGAGATCGGCGGCGTACGGACCAACTTCCGGATGCCCGACATCCTCAGCCTCGGCGTGGGCGGCGGTACGACCATCGACCCGGTGACCGGCGCCGTCGGACCGGGCTCCGTGGGCTACCGGATCGCGACGGAGGGCCTGCTCTTCGGCGGCCGGACGCCGACCCTGACCGACGCGGCAGCCCTCGCGGGCGCCTCGATCGCCGGACGGACCCTCCCCGCCCAGACGGCGGCCGACGAGCAGGTGCTGCGCGCCGCGCTGGAGCGCGCGCACGTGCTGATCGAGGAAGCCGTGGAACGGCTCTCCCTCGGCCGCGCCGACCTGCCGCTCGTGGTGGTCGGCGGCGGCGGCTTCCTCGTACCCGACGACCTGCCCGGCGCCGGTCCCATCGTGCGGCCCGACCACGGCGACGTCGCGAACGCGGTGGGCGCCGCGATCTCGCTCGCCGGAGGCCGCGCCGACCAGATCAGCCCTCTGGAGGACCGTGAGGCGGCCATCGCCCAGGCGTCGGAGGCGGCGATCGCCAAGGCGATCCAGGCGGGCGCCGACCCGCTGGAAGTGGCCGTCGTCGACGTGCTGGAGACGCCCGTCCCTTACAGCGACCGGCCGACCGTGGAAGTGTCGGTCAAGGCCGCGGGACCGCTGGCGCGGCTCGGCGAACGGGCCGCGGCGCGGTGACCGAGTTCACCGCGGGTGACGCGGCGCGCGCCGACCTCGTCGCGCTGCGCCGGGCACTGCACGCCCACCCCGAGGTCGGCCTCGACCTGCCCCGGACGCAGGCGGCGATCGTCACCGCGCTGGACGGCCTCGGCCTGGAGATCACCACCGGGGACGGTCTGACGTCGGTGACGGCCGTGCTGCGCGGCGGCCGGCCGGGCCCCGTCGTCCTGCTGCGCTCCGACATGGACGCCCTGCCGGTCCCGGAGGCCACCGGCCTGCCGTTCGCGGCGGCCAACGGCGCCATGCACGCCTGCGGCCACGACCTGCACATGGCGGGCCTGGTCGGCGCCGCCCGGCTCCTCGCGGCCCGCTGCGCGGAGCTGCCCGGCACCGTCGTGTTCATGTTCCAGCCCGGCGAGGAGGGGTACGCGGGCGGTCGGCTGATGATCGAGGAAGGCGTCCTGGAGGCGGCGGGCGAGCGCCCGGTCGCCGCGTACGCCGTCCATGTCGACTGCGTGACGCCGGGGGGCCGGGCGGTCACCCGGCCGGGTCCGATGATGTCGAGCGTCAGCGCGCTGCACCTCCGGGTGACCGGGACCGGGGGCCACGCCGCCTACCCCCACCACGGGTTCGACCCGGTCCCGGTGGCGGCCGAGATCATCCTCGCGGCGCAGTCCTTCGTGGCGCGCCGGATACCGGTCGCCGACCCGGCCGTGGTCTCGGTGACCCGCGTCTCCTCCGACTCCGCCGCGGGCAACGTCCTCGCCGCCTCCGTCAGCCTGGAGGCGAACATCCGCGCCCTGTCGCCCGCGACGCTCGCGCTGGTACGTGACGGACTCCCGGCGCTGGCCGTCGCGCTCGGCGAGGCGCACGGCTGCGCGGTCGACACCGAGTACGTCGAGTCGTACCCGGTGACGGTCAACGACCCGGCAGAGACCGAACGGGTGCTCGCGCTGCTCGACGAGCGCTACGGCGACCGGGTGGTGCGCCTGCCGTTCCCCGGCATGGCCTCGGAGGACTTCGCCTACGTGCTCGAAAAGGTGCCCGGCACACTGGTCTTCCTCGGCGTACGGCCCGAGGACGGTACGAGCGGCCCGATGCACTCCGAGCGGGCGGTCTTCGACGACTCCCGCCTCGGCGAACACGCGGCGCTCCTGGCGGAACTGGCCTGGCGGCGCCTCGCATCCTGAGGGCCGCCGCGCCCGCCCGCCCGTCGGCTCCCCCTACCGGCGTTCGCTCAGCCGACCGCGCGCTCGAAACACCCGTCCGAGGAGGAAATTGTGCACGCAGGAACCACCACAGGCACCACCGTTCCACAGCGCCGGGTGAGCCGGCTCGCCAACAACTACTCGCCCCTTCCGGTGCGGGCCGAGTCCGCGCGGGGCGTCTGGGTCACGGACGCCTCGGGCAGCCGTTTCCTCGACATGCTCAGCGCCTACTCCGCGATGAACTTCGGCCACGGCAACCCCACCCTGCTCGCGGCGGCCCACGACCAGCTCGCGGCGATGACCCTGATCAGCCGCGCCTACGACCACACCGGGATGGAGCGGTACGCCGCCGCGCTCAGCGACCTGGCCGGCAAGGACATGATGGTGCCGATGAACACCGGCGCGGAGGCCGTCGAGACCGCCGTCAAGGTCGCCAGGAAGTGGGCCTACGAGGTCAAGGGCGTCCGCGAGAACCGGGCCGAGATCATCGTGGCCTCCGGCAACTTCCACGGCCGGACGACCACCGTCGTCGGCTTCTCCGACGACCCCGACGCCAGGAACGGGTTCGGACCGTTCACCCCGGGCTTCGTGACGGTGGCCTACGGCGACGCGGCGGCGCTGGAAGCGGCGATCACCCCCGACACCGCCGCGGTGCTGCTGGAGCCGGTGCAGGGCGAGGCCGGTGTGATCATCCCCGACGCGGGTTATCTGCCCGCGGTGCGCCGGATCTGCGACGAGCAGGGCGTCCTGTTCCTCGCCGACGAGATCCAGTCGGGCCTGGGGCGGACGGGGGAGACCTTCGCCTGCGACCACGTCGCGGTGACGCCCGACGTGTACATCCTGGGCAAGGCGCTCGGCGGCGGCATCGTCCCCGCGTCCGCGGTGGTCGCCGACAGCGACGTCCTCGGTGTCCTGCGCCCGGGGCAGCACGGCTCGACCTTCGGCGGCAACCCGCTGGCCTGCCGGATCGGAACCGCCGTCGTCGATCTGCTGAAGACCGGGGAGTACCAGGAGCGCGCCCGGACCTTGGGGGCGCTCCTGCGCGACGAGCTGGCGCCGTTGGTCGGCCGGGGGCTGGTCTCGGTCCGGACCATCGGGCTGTGGGCGGGGATCGACGTCGACCCCTCGCTCGCCACCGGCCGTACCGTCTGCGAGGAGCTGGCCCGGCGCGGTGTGCTCGCGAAGGACACGCACGGCTCCACCGTGCGGCTCTCGCCTCCCCTGGTGATCGAGCCGAGCGAGCTGTCCTGGGGCGTCGCCCAGCTCGCCGACGTCCTGCGGGCGCTGGCGTAAGCGGTTCCGCCGTCCTCAGGACGGCAGTGACGAGGGCCCGGCATCAGGCCGTCCTGATGGACGGTGGGCCCATCGCCGTCGGTCGGCGCCACAACTATCGTGCGGCGCAGAGGCGGAAACAGACATGCGGCATCCGGCCGTGTCCACGCGGCGGAGCCGACGAGAACGAAGAGGCAGGGGTGCGGGATGGACAGGGACCAGACGGAGACCGGCGCCGACGGCCGGGCCGCACTGACCGGAGTGGTGGTCGTCGACCTGTCCCACGTCCTGGCGGGACCGTACGCCGCGCAGACGCTGGCCGACCTCGGCGCGACCGTCATCAAGGTCGAGAATCCCGCGAACCCCGATGTGTCGCGCGGCTTCCCGCCGTACCTGCGCTCGGACGACGAGGAGTTCAGCGGGTACTACGGCCAGTACAACCGCGGCAAGCTCGGTGTCTGCCTCGACCTGGCCCGTGACGAAGGCAAGCAGGCGCTCAAGGACCTGGTCGCCCACGCCGACGTCCTCGTCGAGAACTTCCGGCCCGGCACCATGGACAAGCTCGGCCTGGGCTACGAGGTGCTGGCCGGGATCAACCCCCGGCTGGTGTACACGGCCATCTCCGGCTACGGCCAGACGGGCAGCCGTCGCCGCCGTCCGGCCTTCGACAGCACCGCGCAGGCCGCGGGCGGCCTGTGGTCGATGAACGGCTATCCCGACACCCCGCCGGTGCGGGTGGGCGTCACCATCGGAGACCTGTCGGCCACGATGTTCGCCGTCGTCGGCACCCTGGCCGCGTTGCGGCACGCCGAGAGCACCGGCGTCGGCCAACTGGTGGACGTCGCCCAGGTCGACAGCGTCCTCGCCATGACCGAGACGGCCGTCGTCGACTACACCGTCGACCGGAAGGTCGCGACACCCGCCGGGAACGAGCACGCGTGGGTCAGGCCGTACGAGCTGTTCCCCTGCGCCGACGGGCAGGTGTTCTTCGGCGGCTACACCGACAAGCTCTGGGCGGCCAGTTGCGCACTGTTCGGCACGCCCGAGGCGGCCACGGACCCCGAGATCGACACGATGCGCAAACGCTTCGACAAGGAGACGTACGACCGCCGGGTGAAGCCGCTGGTCACCGGCTGGTTCGCCGGGCGGACCCGGCAGGAGCTTGAGGACCTCGCGGGCGACCTCATCCCGCTGACGGCCGTCCGCGACATCGGGGAGGTCGTCGAGGACCCGGGCACCGCCGAGCGGGACATGATCGTCGAGGCCGACTACGGCCCGCTGGGCGCGTTGCGGATGTTCGGCTCGCCCATCAAGCTCAGCGCCACCCCCGCCGTGCCGGGGCGAACCGCCAACAAGGTGGGGGAGCACACCGACGAGGTGCTGCGCCGCTTCGCGGGTTACGACCGGGCGCGGATCGAAGAGCTGCGCGCGGCGAAGGTGATCTGACGATGGGTGAGGAGACCGTCCGCCGCGAGCCGTTGCGGACCGAGCCCGCCGCCGCGTACCGCTCCACCTTCGCGCCCTCCGCCCCTGAGCCGGTACTCGGCGAGCCGCTGCCCGCGGGCTGGGAGGGGATCTGCTTCCCCTTCGACGCGGCCTTCGCCGACCTGCGCCCCGACGGCTCGCCCGGCGCCGACGGCACGGTGCCCGACCCCGGCCTGCCCCGGCGCATGTACGCCGGTGAGGACACCCGCTTCCTGCGGCCCCTGCGCTACGGCGACACGGTCGAACAGCGCACCACGCCCGGGGCCGTGACCCGCAAGCGCGGCCGGGCCGGGGAACTGGTCTTCGCCGACATCGAGCGGGCCTACCTGGTGGACGGCGCCGTCGCGGTCACGAGCACCTGGCACGACGTGTTCCTGCCCGCGAGCGACCCCGCTGCCGCGCCCGCCGACGTACCCGCGGGCGAGGCCGAGCGGTGGGACTGGTCGCGGCGGGCGACCCTGGACAGCCGACAGCTCTTCCGGTACTCGGCGCTGACCTTCAACACCCACCGGGTGCACTACGACCGGGCCTGGGCGCAGGACGTCGAGGGCCTGCCCGACCTGCTGGTGCACGGCCCCCTGATGCGCGTGCTCCTGCTCGACTTCGTGACGCGCTCACTGCCCGGCCGCACGATCCGCGAGTTCTCGATGCGCTCGGTCTCGCCCGCGTTCGTCGACCGGCCGGTGACCCTGGTCGGACGCGAGGACGCCGACGGCGTCCGGGTCCGCGTCCTGGACGCCGCCCACCGCCCGCTCGCCCGCGGCCTTGCTCGTACGCAAGCGCCCTCCGGGCGACGACCAGACCTTGCGGACACGCCCTAGGAACGGCGCAGCCGCTCGGCGATCTCGTCCAGCCGGACGGCGAGCGAGAGCCGGAAGAACAGCTCGTCGTCGCGCCAGCCCTCGCCCAGGAGCCGGGTCAGCCGTTCGATCCGCTGGAGGATCGTGTTGGTGTGGAAGCCCAGCTCCCGGCCGGTCCTGGTCGGGCTCGACTGATTGCGTACGAAGGCGCGCAGGGTGGCGAGCAGGTCCGTACCGTGCTCGGCGTCGTAGCGCCGTACCGGCCCCACCATCGTGTCGAGATACGCGGTCAGGGCGGCGGGGTCGGGCTCGAAGACCGCCGCGTAGGGGTGGTAGTCCTCGGCCCGCGCCGCGAGGTCGCCCGCCCCCAGGGCCTGGAGCAGCCGGACGGTGCGCCGCGCCGTCACGGCCGCCGCGGGCAGGTCACCGGCCGTCGCGGCGCTCACCGACAGCACCGGGACCGACAGCGCCTCGCGCAGCTGGTCGTGGAGCCGCTGGACGGTGACGCCGGGCTGCCGGGACGACAGGGCGACGGCGACGTTGCCGCCGTACTCGCCCACCAGCGCCCGGCTGTGCAGCGGACCGAGTAGCGTCCGGGTCGCCTGCGGCCGGTGCTCGCCCGGCACGGCGAAGAGCACGAGGGTGTCGAGGTCCTGGACGGGGACGCGCAACCGCTTGGCCCGGCGCACCGCGTCGCGCCGGCGGTCGGGCGAGCCGTCCAGCAGATCGGCCAGCAACTCGCCCTGCCTGCGGTGCTCCGCGTCCGAGACGGCCTGCCGCTGCATGGCCAGGAGCGTGCCGACCTGCGCCCCCCGCTCGACGGTCCGCAGGTCGACGGAGCTGAGCGGGAAACCGCCCGTACCGAGCAGCACGGCGCCGAAGTAGTACGAGCCGGTCGTCAGGGCGGCGACCGCCCCGATGTCCCCGCCGTCCTCGACCAGGACGCAGCGGCCCGAGTCATGGCTGGCCCGTACGGCGTCGGCGACCGGTGACGCGCGGCGCACCGCGTCGGCCGACAGGGCGCGCCCGGCCGTCACGATCACCTCGCCGTACTCGTCCACGACGGCCACCGCGCGGTCCAGGGCCTCGGCGAGCTTCTCGGCGATCGGCGAGAAGCCGCTGTCCTCCAGCACGGACCGGATGAGCTGCTGATGCACCGCGTTGGCGCGGTCGCGCTCGACCAAGTGCTCCCTCAGCAGCTCCAGCGCGTCGCGCGCCTCCTCCTGGGAGCGCTGGAGGCGCTGGAGCCGCTGCGCGGTCTGGAGCACCACCGAGGCGTGGTTGGCGAGCGCCGAGAGCAGCGCGACCTGCTCGGGAGTGAAGGCGTGCTCGTCGCGGGTCCCGACGAACAGCACCCCCAGGACGTCCTCGTCGGAGAGCAGCGGCACGCCGAGGAGCGAGACCAGGCCCTCGGCGGCGACCGCCTCGGACAGCGAGTCCTCGTGCCACCCGACGGAGTCGTCCTCGTAACGCGTCACCCACTGCGCGGCGCGGGTCTCGACCACGAGGCCGGCCAGCCCGCGGCCGGGCGGCACCACCAGGCGCTGGAAGCGCGGGCTGACCGAGCCCGCCGTCTTGCGGACCCGCAGCGTCAGGCTGGCGGCGTCGAACTCCGAGAGATACGTGACGTCGGAGTCCATCATGTCGTGCGCGCGCTCCACCAGCCGGGCCAGCAGCGCGTCGGCGTCCCGCTCCTCGGCCAGTTCCCGGGCGCTGGAGAACAGGGCGGTCAGCTCGTGCTCACGGCGGCGCAGCCGCAGGTGGTCGCGCCGCACCCCGTACAGCCGCTGCGCGGTGCCCGCCGCGGAACCGCCGGTCACGCCGAGGTCCGCGAGCGCGTCGTCCAGCCGGTAGGGGTCCACCGCCTGTTCGCCGACGGCCGCGTCCAGGACGACCGCCAGCGCCCGCGCGCGGCCGGCCGCCGTACCGCCGTCCGCCCGCTCGGCTCCGCTCTCCACAGCGACCGCTCCCTCCGCGCGCCGCGCCGACTGCTGTTGCCGACTTCTGCCGCCGAACCCTGTCGTCGACCTGTGCCGCCGACCGCTGTGCGCTGCGCACACTCAGCGTGCCCTACGACGTGCTGACGGTCCATAGCGGGGGGTTCCGTGCCGTCACTAGCGTGACCAGCACCCGAGGGACGCGCCCCCGCGCGTCCCTCGGCACCACCGCTCCCGTCCTTCACCGCTCCCGCCCGTGACCGCTTCCGGAGGAAGGCCATGGCATCGTGACCAGCCGTCTGTCGGGTTTCAGGAATCTCTCCGTCGAGCAGCGCCGTGCCCGCGCCGCCGAGGCGATGAAGGTGCCCCTCGCCCTGTTCGACGCGCTCTCGCCGGACCGGGGCCTCTCGCTCGGCCAGGCCGACCACATGGCCGAGAACGTCGTCGGTGTCCTCGGCCTCCCGGTCGGCATCGCGACCAACTTCGTGGTGAACGGCCGCGACATCCTCGTCCCCATGGCGACCGAGGAGCCCTCGGTCGTCGCGGCGGCCTCGAACCTCGCCCGGATGACGCGCGACCACGGGGGTTTCCGTACCTCCTCCAGCGTCCCGCTCATGCAGGCGCAGGTGCAGATCCTCGATGTCGCCGACCCGGCGGGCGCGCGGGTGCGGCTGCTGTCCGCGGCCGAGGAACTGATCGCGCTCGCCAACGGACAGGACCCGGCGCTGGTCCGGTTCGGCGGCGGGGCGCGCGAGATCTCGGTGCGGCTGGTGCCCAGCAGGCGGCAGACCTATGTCGTGCTGCACCTCGTGGTCGACGTGCGCGACGCCATGGGCGCGAACGCGGTCAACACCATGGCCGAGGCCATCGCCCCCCGCGCGGCCGAGATCGCCCGCGGGCGGACCCTCCTGCGCATCCTCACCAACAAGGCCGACCTGCGCCTCACCCGTGTCTCGGCGACCTTCGACGCGGGCCTGCTCGGTGGCCCCGACGTCGTGGAGAACATGCTGGACGCGGCCGAATTCGCCGTCGCCGACCCCTACCGCGCCGCGACCCACAACAAGGGCATCATGAACGGCGTCACCGCCGTCGTCCTGGCGACCGGCAACGACACCCGCGCGGTCGAGGCGGGAGCGCACTCCCACGCCGTCGGGCCGGACGGCCGATACACCGCGATGTCGCGCTTCGAGAAGAACGCCGACGGTGATCTGGTCGGCACGCTGGAGCTGCCCATGCCGGTCGGACTGGTCGGCGGCGCCACCAAGGTGCACCCCGTGGCGCGGGCCAACGTCACGCTGCTCGGCGTGGAGACGGCGAGCGAGCTGGCCGAGATCATCGTGGCCGTCGGCCTGGCCCAGAACGCGGCGGCGGTGCGGGCGCTGGCCACCGAGGGCATCCAGCGCGGCCACATGTCGCTGCACGCGCGCAACGTGGCCGTGACCGCGGGGGCCACCGCCGCCGAGATCGACACGGTCGTCGCGCGGATGGTCGCGGACAGGTCCGTACGCGCGGACGCAGCCGAGCGGATCCTGGCCGACCTGCGGGACCGGCCGTGACCCGGTCGCCGGTCGCGCTCGGACTGCCCGCCGCCCACCGGTCGCCGGGACTGCCGCGCCGGGTGACGGTCTACGAGGTCGGCGCCCGCGACGGGCTTCAGGCCGAGCAGGCCCAGGTGCCCACCGGGGCCAAGGTCCGGATGATCCGCGACCTGGCCGCCGCCGGGCTGCCCGTGGTCGAGGCGACCAGCTTCGTCTCCCCGCGCTGGATCCCGCAGTTGGCGGACGCCGCAGATGTGCTCGCCGCGTTGCGGGAGGCGGGCGCGGACCTGAGCAGGCACCCCGTCCTGGTGCCGAACGGCCGGGGTCTTGACCGCGCCCTGGACGCCGGGGCGTCGGCCGTCGCGGTCTTCGTCAGCGCGACCGAGACCTTCGCGCGCCGCAATCTGGCGATGGGCCGCTCGGAGGCGGTCGAGGTCGCGGGAGAAGTGACCGAGCGGGCACTGGCCGCGGGTCTCCGGGTCCGCGGCTATGTCTCGATGGCCTTCGGCGATCCCTGGGAGGGGCCGGTCCGCCCGGAACGGGTCGCGGAGGTGACCCGGGACCTGGTCGACGCCGGGTGCCACGAGGTGAGCCTCGGCGACACCGTCGGCGTCGGCACACCGGGCCACGTGGGCGCGGTCCTCGCAGCGGTCGCCGAGGCGGGTGTGGCCCGCGACCGGATCGCCCTGCACTTCCACGACACGTACGGTCAGGCCCTGGCCAACGTGCACGCGGGACTGCTCGCCGGGGTCACGACCTTCGACGCCTCGGCCGGCGGCATCGGCGGCTGCCCGTACGCGGGCTCCGCCACCGGCAACCTCGCGACGGAGGACCTGCTCTGGATGCTCACCGGTCTCGGCATCGAGACCGGGGTCGACCTGGACGCGGCGATGCGCGCGGGGCTCCGTGTCACCGCGCTCCTCGGCCGGCCGTCCCCGTCACGGGTCGTCCAGGCCCTGGACCGCGACTGGCCGGACGGGGACCGCTAGGGCGCGGGCGGGCGGTCAGTACGGGTAGAAACCCGCGCCCGTCTTGCGGCCGAGGCGGCCCGCGTCGACCATCCGCTGAAGGATCGGCGGCGCCGCGTACAGCGGCTCCTTGTACTCGGAGTACATCGAGTCGGCGATGGCGGCGACCGTGTCGAGGCCGATCAGGTCCGACAGCTTGAGCGGGCCCATCGGGTGCGCGCAGCCCAGCTCCATGCCGTTGTCGATGTCCTCGCGGGTCGCGATGCCCGACTCGAACATCCGGATCGCGGAGAGCAGATACGGCACCAGGAGCGCGTTGACGACGAAGCCGGAGCGGTCCTGGGCCCGGATGGCGTGCTTGCCGAGCACGTCGGTGACCAGCGCCTCGGTCCGCTGGAGGGTGTCGCTGCCGGTGGTGAGCGCGGGGATCAGCTCGACCAGGCGCTGCACCGGGGCGGGGTTGAAGAAGTGGATGCCGATGACCTGGTCGGGCCGGGAGGTCGCCACGGCCAGCTTGACCAGCGGGATCGAGGAAGTGTTGGAGGCCAGGATCGCGTCCTGCCGGGTCACCACCTGGTCGAGCACCCGGAAGATGTCGATCTTGACCTGCTCGTTCTCCACCACGGCCTCGATGACCAGGTCGCGGTCGGCGAACTCGCCCAGGTCGGTGGTGAAGGTCAGCCGGGCCAGCGTCTCGTCGCGCTCCGCCTCGGTGATCTTGCCGCGCTCCGCGGCCTTGCCGAGCGAGTTCGTCAGCCGGGTGCGGCCCAGTTCCAGGGCCTCACCGGTGGTCTCCGCGACCCGGACGTCGAGCCCGGCCTTCGCGCACACCTCCGCGATGCCCGCCCCCATCTGGCCCGCGCCGACCACTCCGACGCGCTGGATGTCACTCACTCGTCAGCCCCTGCCGCTTCCGTGTACCGCTTCCGTGTACCGGACAGACGTTACCTGTGTCCGGTACACGGGGGACCGGCCGGGTGCCGGTCCCGCGCGTACCCGAAGGAGCCGGGGTCAGCCCACGGAGCAGGCGGAACCGTTGAGCGAGAAGGCGGCGGGGGAGGTGTTCGTCCCCGGCGCGCTACCGGTGAAGCCGAAGGTCGCGGAGCCGCCCGCGGGCAGCACCGCCGCGTAGCTCGGCGCCGTGACCGTGACGGCCGCGCCGCTTTGCGTGTAGTCCGCGCTCCACAGCGACGTGACGGTCTGGCCGCCGGCGAAGGACCAGGCCAGCTTCCAGTTGGAGATCGCCGCCGAGCCGTTGTTCTTGACCGTGACGGACGTCTGGAAGCCGCCGGGCCAGGAATTGGTGACGTCGTACGCCACCGAGCAGGCGCCGGAGCCGGGCGGTGTGGTCGGCGGTGTGGTCGGGGGAGTGGTGGGAGGCGTGGTGGGCGGTGTGGTCGGGGGAGTCGTGGGCGGGGTCGTCGGGGGAGTGGTCGGCGGGGTCGTACCGCCGGAGCTGTCCGAGGTGTCGCCGTAGATGATGCCGCGGCCGTTGGTCGCGATGTAGACGCGGCCGTAGACCCTGGGGTCGCCGGTGATGGCGGTGTTGGTCACGCCGTACTGATGGGCGTTGTCGTTGATCCGCACCCAGTTCGCGCCCGCGTCGGTGGAGCGGAAGATGCCGCGGACGCCGCCGATCTTCGCGCTGGTGTAGAGCGCCTGGTAGGTCGCGCCGGGGGCGGCCTTGCCGAAGCCGATGGTGTCGGCCTCCTGCACGTTGGCCAGCTTGGTGAAGCTCGCGCCGGAGTTGGTGGAGTGCCACAGGCCGTACGCGCCGCCCGTGCTGCCGCCCACCACCCACACGTCGCCCTCGGCGCCGGGCAGCGCCTTGAGCTTGCCCGCCTCCGCGGGCAGTCCGGTGGCCGCCGTCGCGGCGAAGGTCGCGCCGCCGTCGGTGCTCACGTAGAACTTGCCGCCGTAGACACCGTAGAACTTCTTCGGGTTGACCCGGTCGGAGCCGATGGCCGCGCCGGTCGGAATGCCGGTGGAGTCGGACCACGAACTCCCGAAGCCGACCGCGTACTTGACGCCGGTACCGGACGGGGCCCAGAGGAAGCGGCTGCCGTCGGCCGCCGCCGCGACCGTACCGCCGCCGCTGACCCCGGACGGGTCGGTGCCCGCGAACCAGTTGGCGCCGTTGTCGGTGGAGAAGGCGACGTGCGCGCCGCTGTCCGCGTTGCCGACCCTGACCATGGTGTTCGCGTTGGTGGCCGCGAAGTCCAGGCTCGTGGTGGTGGTGAAGTTGGGCTGGGTGAACATCATCGGGGGCACGGCGGTGAGGTCGGTGTGCCGGAAGCCGCCGATGTCACCGAGCGCGCTGATCAGCGGTGCGCCGGTCGGCGGGCTGACCAGGTCCTGGACCGAGGTCTCCTCCAGGCCCTTGGCGTTGGGCTTGATGGTGAACTTCGCGCCGGTGTCCCAGTTGGTGAGGTTGTCCGTGCCGTAGACGGTGGCGCCGGTGCCGTACCACATGCGGTTGGAGTTGAACGGGTCGATCTCCAGCGACTCCGTCATCCAGCCCAGCTTGGGAGTCTCCTCCGGCGGCGACGGGTTGGCGCCCCAGCTCAGCCACGGGGACGACGAGACGTCCATCGTGTAGCGGTCGGCGCGGTTGGGGTAACTGGTGAAGTCCCAGGCCCGCGTCCAGGTCGCGCCGCTGTCGGTGCTGCGGAAGATCTGGGTGTCGGCCCACCACGAGCTGTAGCCGGTGACCATGATCGTGCCGGGGTGCTGCCGGTCGACGGTCATACCGCTGTAGCCGAAGTACGTGTCCGCGTCCGACATCGGGCTGATGTTGGTCCACGCGCCGGTCGCGGTCGCGTACCGCCACACCTGGCCCTTGGCGCCGTCGTACGGGCCGCCGGTGTCGCTGGTGGCGAGGTAGAGGTAGCCGTTCACCGCGTCCAGCACGCCCTTGTGCGCGATGTAACCGGTGGGCTGGCCCGCCAGCCGGGACCAGGTGGCGCCGCCGTCCGTCGAGCGGTAGACGGTGTTGGCCTTGTCGGCCACGCCCACGTAAATGGTCTGCGTGGTGGAGCCCTTGGTGCCGGTGCGCGGGTCGAAGGTCACCCACACATCGCCCTGGTTGTCGCTCTGGTAGCCGCTGCTGTCGGACGGATCGGCCACGTAGTTGCCGACGTTGGGGAAGGCGGTGACCTTCGCCCAGGTCACACCGGAGTCGGTGCTGCGCCACAGCCCGTTGCCGCTGGGCGCGGCGAAGTACAGGACGCTGTCCTTGTTGGGGTCGATGGCCAGCCGCTCGCCCATGCCGCGGCCGGGCATGTTGCCGCCGAGCTTGAACGGCAGCGCGGTCGCCGCCCAGGTCGCACCGCGGTCCGAAGAGCGCAGGATGGCACCGTTGTTGGGGTCCCAGGAGTTGGTGTACATGCCGACGGCCGCGTAGACCTTGTCGGGTGCGAGCGCGTCGGTGGCGAGGCTGACCACGCCGTTCCTGTTCCAGTCGGTCCAGCCCGCCGAATCCAGCAGCGGTGTCCAGGACTTGGCGGCCTCGTTCCAGCGGTAGGCGCCGCCGATGTCGGTCCGCGCGTAGGCGAGGTTCTTCTCCGACTGGTTGAAGACGATGCCGGGGACGAAGCCGCCGCCGTCGATCCTGACGTTCTTCCAGGAGTACGTGTCGGCGACGGCGGCCGGTGCGGCGGCGGTGGCCGGAGCCGCGGTGGCGGTGGCGGTGACCGCGGCGACCGCGGAGGCGCCGCCTATCAGGGACAGGGCCGCGACGAGCGCGGCGAGTGGTCTGCGGAGCATGGAAAGGCGTCCTCTCCGTACGGACGCGGGCCGCGCCGGGCCCGCGCGTGCGGGTGGTGGGGGGATGGACGGTGGCGCTATACATAGGAGGTGTGGGAGCGCTCCCAGGATGTTAGCGCTCGTGCCGACGCCCGAGAAGGGGTCGTCAACGCTCCGTCCCGGCGGGGGCCGCGCGAGGGAATGGACCGAACGGCGGGTTGCCCCGGCGCCGGAAGTCACCCATCATCGGCGGATCATGACGGATGATCAGGAGGCACGGATGGACCGGCTCACCCGCAGGACCTTCACTGTCGCGGCGGCGGGCGCGCTGGCCGCCGTCATCCCCGGCTCGGCGGCGCGGGCGGCCGAACCGTCCCTCGCCCCCCAGGGCGCACCGGGTCCCGCGGGCCACGGCGGACCCGGTGGCCACGGCCGCGACCTGCGCGGCATGTGGATCGCCTCGGTCGCCAACACCGACTGGCCCTCGGCCCCCGGACTCCCCGCCCACCAGCAACGTCAGGAACTGCTCGACCTGTTGGACACCGCGGTCGAACGGGGCCTCAACGCCGTCGTGTTCCAGGTCCGGCCGACCGCCGACGCCTTCTGGCCGTCGGCGTACGAACCCTGGTCACGGTATCTGACGGGCACTCAGGGGCAGGACCCCGGCTGGGACCCGCTGGGCACCGCCGTACGCGAGGCGCACCGCCGCGGCCTGGAACTGCACGCCTGGTTCAACCCGTACCGCGTCTCGATGGACACCGACGTCACCAAGCTCGCCCCCACTCACCCGGCCCGCCTCCACCCCGAGTGGATCGTGCCCTTCGGCGGCAAGCTCTACTACAACCCCGGACTGCCCGAGGTCCGACGTTTCGTGCAGGACGCGATGCTCGACGCCGTCCGCCGCTACCCCATCGACGCCGTTCACTGGGACGACTACTTCTACCCGTACCCGGTCGCCGGCCAGGTCTTCGACGACGACGCCGCCTACGCGCGGTACGGTGCCGGATTCCCCGACCGCGACGCCTGGCGGCGGGACAACACCGACCGCCTGGTGCGCGAGACCGCCGCCAGGATCAAGCGGATCAGGCCGCGTACCCAGTTCGGCATCAGCCCCTTCGGCGTCTGGCGCAACGCCGCCACGGACCCCCTCGGCTCGGCCACCACCGCGGGCGTCCAGACCTACGACGACCTGCACGCGGACACCCGCAAGTGGGTCAGGGAGCAGTGGATCGACTACATCGTCCCCCAGGTCTACTGGAACATCGGCTTCGCGGCGGCCGACTACGCCGCCCTCGTCCCCTGGTGGTCCGACGTCGTCCGGGGCACGAACGTGCGCCTCTACATCGGCGAGGCCCTGTACAAGGTCGGCGTCGCGGGTCAGCCCGACGCCTGGCAGGACCCGGCCGAACTCACCCGCCACCTCGACTTCTGCGCCCACTACCCGCAGGTCCGCGGCAACGTCTACTTCTCCGCCACTCAGGTCGCCGCAGACCCTCTGGGCGCGATGACCCTTGTTGCTGAGCGCTACAAGCGCCACGGTCGGAGGCGTCGTTGAGCGCGAGCGGGGCCAAGCGCCTAGAGGCGCTGCTCTACCAGCCGGTGGATGGGGTCTGACCTGCGAAGCTCGGCATTCCGATCGATCCGCTCCTGCTGCCGTGGGACATATTTGGTATGAGCGGATGGTCGGAACCGCTGCCCCCCGGGTGCGGTGAGTGGCGAGGCGGACGTCACCCGTAGGAGGCCGCCGTAGGCGGCCGGTCGAAGAAGGTCATCAGCACCTTCTCGGCCTCCTGTGCTGCGTGTGGCGGCCGGGCGGTCGGTGCCGTACGCCAGCAGCCAGGACGAATCTCGTGATGGAAATAATGCGCATCCCTGCCGTGTTGGTGTCTTGTCGGTGAAGGTCGCAAGGGGGGCGTATTTGAGGCTGTTCACGCTCGGTGGTGGGAACGCTGTGGAGATTGTGCCGCAGGTGCTGGAGTTCGAGCGGGATCTGCGGGGGTTGGTCGAGGCGAACATGCTGGCCCTGCTGGGCGTGCGCTTCCTCGCGAGCGAGTACAGCACGGGGCGGTTGCACGGCGGGCGGATCGATTCGCTGGGGATCGGCGAGAACGGTGCTCCGGTGGTGGTGGAGTACAAGCGCGGCCGTGATCCGGGGGTGTTTTCTGAACTCAACATCCGGGTTCTGTCACTGGCCGAACTTCCGCTTCCAGAGCTCCTGAGCCCACATTTCTCCAGCTTTCCGTGGACTTTCCTTCTTCGCCTCCCAGCCGACGACCAGCGGCCCCATCCCCGTGCAGGTGCGATGCCACTCGATCAGGCGCCGTTCCAGCAGCAAGGCTTCTGCGTGGTCAGCGGTCGCGACCCATTGCACTGTCGCGTTGTAGATCTTCAGCATGTGAACGACGGTCACCGCCCACTGCTCGTCGGGTTCGTGGCCCGCTATCCACCCCTTCTCGTCACTCACTCTCTTGGCCAACGATGCGGCCGATCCGATGTAGACCACTCTGTCGTCAGTCGACCAGACGTAAACGCCGGGCAGGTTCGGGAGATGATCCGTCAGGAAGGTGTGCTCAGAGCCGAAGTGCTCCGCCATTGCGGTCAGAAGCTCGTCGACCGTCAGAACCTGAACGCTGATCGCCGCTGTCATGGCCGACACACTATGGCCGCCTACTGACATCGACGGTCGGATCGAAGCTCCGCGAGTGCGTGGCCCCAGGTCGTTCGGTTGCACAGATCGTGGACCGTGGTGTGGCCGCCGCGGCGGCGGTCGAGTTGGGCGAGCTTTTCCTCTGCTCCGGCGAGGCTCACCTGGAGCCCTTCCATCTCGCCGAGCCATGCTTCGCGTTCGGCCTCAGCAATGCGGGCGAGGAGGTTGTCGTGGATCTCGACGAGCCGATCGCGCTGGGCGGGGTCGGGCAGCAGTGGGGCGCCGGTGGTATCGGTCAGGCCCGTGGCGATGAGGGCATGGTCCAGCATCGTGCGGACGGTTTCGTCGGTGAACGCGCGGTCCTCGCCGGAGATGCGTCGTTGGAACAGCAACGGGGCTGGTGCCTGCCACTCGCATTCGCGGTGGTCCCAGGAACGGACCAGGGGAACGGCGCCGGTGGTGTCCCGGGCTCGGCAGATGATCGCGCTCAGGACGTCGGCGAGCTCGGGGCTGACCAACAGCAGTCGCTCGGTATCCGTCTTGGACGGCACGATCTGCAGGAGGTGGACGAGTTCACCAGTGGTGGGCAGCCGGTATTGGACCAGGCTGTGGTGGCTGAGTTCGAGTAGTTCTTCGATGCGGATTCCGGTGGCTCTCAGGACCTCGACCGCGGCCCACGTCCCAAAGGCCCGCTCGTCCTCAAGCCCCAGATCGCGGCGTTTGGCGGTGTCCGGGTCCTCGGCCCAGACTCGACCGGCCGTTCCATGCGGAACGACGGCGCGTACGAGTTGCTGACCGGCCGCGGTGAATACCTCGCCGGGGCGGGTGTGCCGGGCGGCTTCCAATACCAGGGCCGCGTCCCTGCGACCCCGATCGACCGAGCGGACAAGGACAGGCAGGACCGGCAGGCGCTCGCGGGTGCGGGCGTCCATCCTCGCCTTGCGTCGTCGTTGGTGCTTGCGGTTCTCCACCTCGTCAGCCCTCACCGGGCTCGGTGCCACCCATGGGCCCCAGCGGCCGGGATCTTCCAGTGCCCACTGAGCGATATCGAGGTAGAAGGCCCCCACCTGGGTGAGCGTGTCACGGTGATTGAGCCTCTCGACCTTGGTGCTCGTGCGCCGGCCGTCCGGGTCGGTGACGGTCTTGTCCTTGGTGCGAATCCTCTGCTTCCACTGCCCGATGAGGTCCGGGGCGAGTCGGAGGCTGTCGGCGCCGGGATGATGGTGCTCGATGTTCTGCCAGAAGCATTTGCCGAGGTGGTAAGAGAGAGACTTCAGGCTGCTGTAATCCAGCGCTGGCTGACGTTCCCGCAGATAGTCCACCAGCAGGTCACGGACGGGGCGGCAGATCAGTCCGTAGCGGTCGATCAGCTCCTCCGGAGTGCGCTGTCCCAGGTTGCGGACCTCGCGCAAATTCTGCGGGGCGTCGTCTCCGAGGGCTCCGAACTGGTGCAGCAGTCGGTAGAACACCTCGGTCCCCGCCATCGCCCGCTTGAGCACCACAGCTTGAGTCTCGAGGAGTTCCAGGATGTCGCCGATGGTGATGTCGGCCAGCATGCCGCCCTTCGCCGCGAGGATGAGGGCACTGCGGCAGAGCATCGTGCTGATGGCCCCCGGCCGCACGCCCTGGGCTTGAGATCCCAGCTTTCGCAGGCGCTCAAAGCCGTGTGGATCACGGCTGCGTGCCATGGAGCGGACCAGCACTCCTTGGCGGCTGGCTCCGGCAGCCAGCCAGTCCACCGACGGCCGTAGCAGCTCAGCGCTGATCACCGTGGTCAGAGCCCGACCCACCACCGGCATGCGCCAGGCAGCCTTCAGGCCGTGTTCGTGAAGCCACTGCTTGATCACCGACCGCCAGGCAGCGCCTGCCTGCTCGATGCCGCTGGCCTGCCACCGTTCCTGCCAGGTCTGTCCGGGCTGGTCTTCCAGCCAGTCCAGCACCATGACGATGCCGTGCTTGTGGTGTAGTTCGCTGCCGGCATTCGCCAGCGTATAGGGCGGACGTGACAGCAATCGGGCCGCCTCGGCGCGCGAGCGCTCGGTGCCCGGCCAGCTGTCAGGAACGGTCCGGGCGGGGAAGCGCTGCTGGGCGGCCATGGCGCGGTTGCGCCCAGGTGAAACTCCGGGGACCGGTGCGTGGTCGGCGCATGCCGACAAGATGGTGGTCATCGAGCACCGGCTCCGAACAGCACATCGAGGCTCTCCGGCCGGTAGTCGGCTGCGGGAGGGGGTGCGATGCGGGCGGCTGCCTGCCGCGTCTGTTCGGCATGGTGGGCCAGCAGCCGCCGGATCACCACCTCCTTGCGGGGCGTGAGGTAGAGCTGTGTCGTGGTCAACTGGGCGTGACCGAGGACGAATTGGACATCAGTGAGGGGCAGATTGGGATCCTCGGCCATGCGGTAGGCGGCGGTGTGCCGCAGTGCATGCAGCGTCGCAGAGGTCCCGGCCTTGGTGTTCGCCCGCTCGAACATCCGGTGAACCGCGTGGTAGGTCAGCGGTCTCGACGGTGTGCACAAGGTCCACCAAAGCGGGAGGCGCCGCCCTTGCGGGATCGCATCGTCCATCTCCACCTGGTAGAGCCGCAGCCAGACGAACGCGTCGGTTGAGGCTGGGAGTTCCTGGACTTCCCGGGTGCCCTTGCGGACCACCGAGATCAGCTGACGCCCCGGATCCACGCCCGCCTGCCATGTGCTGAGCAGTTCACTGGCCCGAGCGCCGGTGGAGATGTGGAAGGCGACCAGGGCTCGGTCCCGGTGCGATGGAAGCCGGGCGAAGATCTCATTGAACTCCTCATTGGGGACGCTGCGGGGCACTCGCTTGGGCACTCTCGGCCGGTAGAGCCCGGTGCGTTCATTGCGGGGTGGGTCCATCGGGTTGCGATGGGCATGCGCTCGCCGTCCACGACGTGAGCGGTCCAGCGGGAACGGGTTGAGGATCGGCCGGTGCCGATGTCGCGGTGGAAGTCGTAGAAGGTCCGCAGCACTGTCTCGCTGTGCGCTCGCACCGACGGCGCGTACGGCTTCCCGCCCGCAGCCCATCGGCCCGCCTCACTCGGGCGTCGCCAGTGAGGACGCCTCGGCTGGCCGGCGATCTGAAGCCAGCGGGAGAAGTCTCTTGCCTCGACTCGACTTGCCCGGTCCCATGACGCCTCGACGGCCCACAAGAAGCGGAACCAGCGCAGCAGATCCATCCCGTAGGAGCGGGCCGTCGCCGCCGAACGACCAGCCCCCTGCAGATCCCGCAGGAAGGCGCCAGCTCCCTCGACCGGTTGTCCGGCTGGGTCGATGAGCCGGTAGGGATCCCACGGATCATCCCTGGCCACCAGCTCCCCGATCAGAGGGACGGACAGCGCTGCCAGATCTCTCGATGCCTCCATGGCCGACTCGACGACGTCTCCACCACAAGGTCACTGACCTGCGGAAACTCCGCCAGTAGTTCAGTCAACAGGTCATCATCCGGGGTCTCTTCTACCTTTCGTGGCTGATGGATCACCGGGCGGAGTTCGAGCACTTGGTCCGTGACCGGCTTGGAGCCGTGGCTGCGGCGCATGTGTCCGCGAACTTCGAGGCGGCCCAGCCCGGATCCACCGGCGTGATTTCGGAGTGATCACGTCGGGGGTGTTCGAACGGTCTGGCGGTTGATCTGCCGGTTCGGGCAGGAGTATCCGCTGGCCTGTCAGGCTCTTCCAAATTTAGGCAGGTCTCGGGCGCGTTCGGACGGGTCGGTCAAGGAGGGTCATGCGGATGGTGTCGTCGATGTCCACGTGGCGACCTGGTCCGTCCTGTGAACATGCGGCCCTCGCGCGGTGCCGCAGCCGGTCCATGTCATCGATGCTGTCGGCGCCCGCGACCATGCCGCCCACCAGCGACATCAGCTTTGCCGCGGGGAAGACACCGGTGCCTTCCTTCGAGCGCGGCAGGTGGATGAGCCCGTCGGCCAGCGCAGGCAGAGCGCACCGTTCGGCCAGCCGGATCACCGGCTCCAGTCCGCCGTACGCGACCAGTTTCGGATCATCGAACGCGGCCGAAACTGCCGCAGCAGTTGGGAGGATTGCATCTCGGAAGTGCCTTGTTGACCGTGCGTGCTGGAAGCCTGAAGAACTCCCATCATCGCAGGTCGCAAGGCACTTCTTCGATTTCGGCAGGACTATCCACAAGCATCACGCCGGTGGATCCGGGCTCAGTCCGACGCACAAACCCTACGGTCGGTAGGAGGAATGCTTCTTATGCACTGGTGCTGGGAGGAGGTTCGTCTGAGTGGGTAGGATGGTTCGGTTCTTCAGTGTTGCTGGCCCGCTGGTTCGTCTGCGGTCCTGGTTCGTGCTCGACTATGACTCGGCGCACGAGTTGGTCCTTGATCTCGTCGCCCAATGGGAGACGAGGTGCGGTAGTGGTCCAGACGGCGAGCTCGTTGTCCAGCCGGGAGTCGGAGACCTTTCCCTTAAACCATAGAAGGTTGGGAAGTAGGTGTTCGATGACGTTCAAACTGGCATCTTCCGCATAAGCCAACTGTGCAGAATCGGGGACTAATAGTCCTTTGGATCTCATTTTTGCGAGGTAGTGGTGTCTTCTGTCTTCAGCGGTCTGCTCCGCCGCGGCAGGTGTGAGGCGAAAGCAAGACAACGCTCGAGTGACGGCCTCGTCTGGTGTAAGGCTCTGCGGCACATTGCTTGCTCCTTCCTCCCATGCGCGGTGTGCCCAATTGAGCGCCGTGTCGGCGAGAGCGTCTGCGCGTATCGTGAGATGCTCGTCGGAGCACTCGAGGAGTGCCGCCACCAGGGCCAGGCGCCTCGGGAGCCCCACGACAGGATTTTTGTTGACGGGGCAGTCGTCGGTGGCGGCGATATCGAGGAGAACCATGATCCAGGTCGGTCTCGATCGCTCGGGGTATGCCTGAAAACGTTCCCGTACGAGCAGGGAAAAATCCGAATCAGAGGATTGGACCAGGCGGCGGTACTCGTCCATCGGATTGGTCATTGGTCGTCCATGAATGGGCGGATAGCGGAGTCCAGAACGATCACTCCCGCGTTGCGGAACGCAGTCACTCCGGACGGGAGGAATGATCCCGTCTCGTCACCCAGCCATGGGAAGTAGTGGCCGCTTTGGTCGTCGATGAGGGAGACCCTTCCGTCCGTGAAGATGACAGTACCCGCCCCCCGGACGCTTTGTCCGGCGAAGAGTACGGAGTGTTTGATGGCTTTTGAGGCATCGAAGATGATCCGCAACCGGCCGTCAGCACTAACAGCCCAGAGGTACTGTCCACCGTTGGATACTGCATCCCGGAAGGCTTGGCTTCCTGCATCGATTGGGGAGAGGCCAGCATCGGCGGCTGCCTGAAGCTCTCGGGCTAGCGTTTCGGCGTCATCGTATTTGTTAGGGAAGGTGGGGATCTCCCCTCCGCTGAACGCGGGGTCGTCGCTGTGAGCCGCGCCTGGGCCGAACCTGCGGGGTTGCGCGGGTGGTGTGACGGCCTCCTTCTCCCAGCCAGTCAGCCCTCCGAGGCCGACGAGGAGGATTTGCTGTGTGAGTGGGTCTGCGGCGGCGTCGTACTGGTCGGCGAGTTGGTCGCAGGTAGTCCTGCCCCCAGGTCTACTGGAACATCGGCTTCGCGGCGGCCGACTACGCCGCCCTCGTCCCCTGGTGGTCCGATGTCGTCCGTGGCACGAACGTGCGCCTCTACATCGGCGAGGCCCTGTACAAGGTCGGCGTCGCGGGTCAGCCCGACGCCTGGCAGGACCCGGCCGAACTCACCCGCCACCTCGACTTCTGCGCCCACTACCCGCAGGTCCGCGGCAACGTCTACTTCTCCGCCTCGCAAGTCGTCGCCGACCCCTTGGGCGCGATGAGCCTGGTGTCCGAGCGCTACGGCCGGCGGTAAGGGGGAGCCGCGTCTTCGGCGCAGTCCGGGGCGAGTTCACACGGTTCGGTCGCCGGTGGTCCGGTCCCGGCCCGGTGCTCCGGCGCGCAGTCCGTCCGTGACGATGTCCAGAAGGCGGGTGGCCTTCGGCTGCCAGTCCTCGTGCGGATCGATCTGCCAGAGGCCGGCGATGGCCAGGAAGAAGTCGTCCGGGGTCACCCCGGAGCGGATGGTGCCGGCCTCCTCGTTGGCGCGGAGCAGGATGCCGGCAGCCTCCAACATCGGGCTGGGGCCCGGTTTGGCGGGGCCGCCCGGCGCGCCGGTGACCAGCCGGATCGCGTTGGCCAGGCCGGCCTTGGTCATGGCGAACCCGGCGAGGCGGTCCATCCACTCGCGCAGGGCCTGCTCGGGTGCGCGCGTTTCCAGCAGTTGGGCCGCCGCCTCTGAGACCTGCTGCATCTCGTGCTGGTAGAGCTCCAGGACCAGCGCCTCGCGGTGCTGGAAATTGCGGTAGAAAGTGCCCTGGCCGACGCCGGCCTTCTTGGCGATTTCGCTCAGCGGGACGTCCGCTCGCAGCGTCAGTTCGACCATCGCGACCCGCAGGATGCGTTCGCGGTTGCGCTGCGCGTCCGAACGCAGGGGATTTTCCTTCTTCGGCTGGGGCACACGTCCTCCTCACGGGTCCATGGTCGAATCCCGTCCTTGTCAAACGGACAGCTGTCCGTTAAGTTGCAATCAAATGGACAGCAGTCCGGTTAGCTGTCACCTTAGCGCCGACCGCTGCCGCACACAGCCCGCGTTCCTTGTCACCGGACACAAAGGAAGGCTGACCATGGACCCAGCTCCCCCGTCGACGTCCAGTGCGATCACTCTGAACATCAACGGCGAGAAGCATCGTCTGTCCATCGACCACCGCACCACCCTGCTCGACGTCCTGCGCGAGCACCTCGACCTCACCGGCACCAAGAAGGGCTGCGACCAGGGGCAGTGCGGCGCCTGTACCGTCCTGGTCGACGGGCGTCGTGTCGTCTCCTGCCTGAACCTCGCGGTCGCGGCCGAGGGGCGGGACATCACCACCATCGAAGGCGTGGCAGACAGTGACCAGTTGCACCCCGTCCAGCAGGCATTTCTCGACCTCGACGGCTACCAGTGCGGCTACTGCACGCCGGGCCAGATCTGCTCGGCCATCGCCGTCATCGAAGAGCACGCCGCCGGTTGGCCGAGCGCCGTCACCGACGACGTAGGCATCGAGGCGGGGCCGGCACCGCTCACGTCCGACGAGATCCGAGAGCGCATGAGCGGAAACCTGTGCCGCTGCGGCGCCTACGTCTCGATCGTCCAGGCCGTCAGCCGTGCGGCAGCGGCGTACGAAGAAGGTCGGGCGGCGGAAGCCGTGAAGGAGGCATCCGTATGAGGGAGTTCGGCTATCAGCGCGCCCATGACGTCGCCGGCGCGGTCGCCCTGCTCGCCGCCGACCCGGACGCGCGGTTCCTCGGCGGCGGCACCAACCTCGTCGACCTGATGAAGACCGGAGTCGAACGTCCCGCCCGGCTGGTCGACATCCGTGAACTCCCGCTGGGCCGCGTCGAGCCCACCGCGGACGGCGGCCTGCGCATCGGCGCGACCGTCACCAACAGCGACCTCGCCGCCCATCCCGAAGTCCGCCGCCGGTACCCGGCGTTGACCCAGGCCGTGCTGGCCGGAGCCTCCGGGCAACTGCGCAACATGGCCACCGTCGGCGGCAATCTGCTCCAGCGCACCCGATGCGGCTACTTCTCCGACGTGAGCAAACCCTGCAACAAGCGCACCCCGGGCAGCGGTTGCCCCGCCGTCAGCGGCGAGCACCACAACCACGCCGTCCTCGGCGCCTCCGGCCACTGTGTGGCGGTGCACCCCTCCGACATGGGCGTGGCACTGACGGCGTTCGACGCCGTGATCTCCTACGAGTCCCCCGACGGGCCGGGCGAGGTGCCGCTCACCGACTTCTACCTCCCCGTCGGCGACACCCCACACCTGGAGACCGCGCTGCCGCCCGGCGCGCTGATCACCCATGTCACCCTGCCGCCGGCCCCGGTCGCCGCCCGCTCCCGCTACCGCAAAGTGCGCGAACGCGCCTCGTACGCCTTCGCCATCGGCTCCGTCGCCGCCGCACTGGACATCGAGGACGGCTTCGTACGGGAAGCGCGGCTGGCCTTCGGTGCCGTCGCCTCCCGGCCCTGGCGGGCCCGCGCGGCCGAATCCGTCCTGATCGGGGCGTCGGCCGACGGCGGGACCTTCGCCGCCGCCGCGGACGCCGAACTGGAGGCCGCCAGGCCGCTGCCCGAGAACGGATACAAGGTGACCCTCATGCGCAATCTGGCGGTCGCTGTCCTGACCGAACTCGCCGAGAGGGACGTCCGATGACGATCACCACGCCAGGAGCCACCGGGCTGCGAGGGGCCGTCGGCGTCGCGCACACCCGCGTGGAGGGCCGGGACAAGGTCACCGGCGCGGCCCGCTACGCCGGAGAGATCCCGTTCGCCGAACTGGCCCACGGCTGGCTGGTCTTGTCGACCGTCGCCCGCGGCCGGATCCGCTCGCTCGAGACCGCCCCGGTGCTCGACATGCCGGGCGTGCTCACCGTGCTGCACCACGGCAACGCACCGCGCCTGAACACCGACTACGTCGGCATGCTCGGAACTCCGGACCCGACCGCCGCCGTCTTCCAGGACGAGCGGGTGCCGTGCGCCGGCTGGCCGGTCGCGCTGGTTGTCGCCACCACCTCCGAGGAGGCCAGAGAGGCCGCCGAAGCGCTGCTCGTCACCTACGACGAGGAGCCGCACGACACCGCGCTCGTCGCCGACCACCCCGGCGCCTACCCCGGCGAGGGGCATATGCCGGCCGAGACGGAGAAGGGGGACCTGGAGGCCCGACTCGCCGCGTCCGCCGTCGTCATGGACGCGCGGTACACCACCCCCGAAGAACAGCACAGCATGATGGAGCCGCACGCGGCGACCGCCGTGTGGGACGCTGGCCGGCTGGAAGTCTTCGACTCCAACCAGGGCGCCACCTGGATCCGGGGAGATCTGGCCAAGATGTTCTCGCTCGACGAGACCTCGGTGCGGGTGCGTTCCGAGCACGTCGGTGGCGGCTTCGGCAGCAAGGGCCTGCGCGCCCACCAAGTGTCCGCCGTGATGGCCGCCACCGTTCTACAGCGCCCGGTACGGGTGGTGATGACCCGGCGTCAGATGTTCTCGCTGACCGGGCACCGCAGCCCCACCGCGCAACGGGTCAGGCTCGGCGCCGACCGGGACGGCCGGCTGCGCGCCCTTGAGCACGTTTCGCTGAGCCGGACGTCGACCGTGTACGAGTTCGTCGAGCCCAGCGCGGGCGTCGCCCGGGTGATGTACGACGCCGACGCCCACCGCACGGCCAACCACGTCGTGCGACTCGATGTGCCGTCCCCGACCTGGATGCGCGCACCGGGCGAGGCGCCCGGATCGTTCGCGATCGAATCGGCCCTCGACGAACTCGCGGAACGCTGCGGCGTCGACCCGATCGAGCTGCGGCTGCGCAACGAGCCGGAGACCGGCCCCGTCTCCGGGCTCGCCTTCAGCAGCCGCAATCTGTCGGCCTGCTTCCGCGAGGGCGCCCGCAGATTCGGCTGGGCGGACCGCGACCCACGTCCCGGCGTGCGCCGGGACGGACGCTGGCTGCTGGGCACCGGCACGGCCGCCGCGTCCTTCGGCTCCGGGGCCATGCCCTCCACGGCCCTGGCAACGGCGGAGGCGGACGGTTCGTTCACCGTACGGATCTCCGCCGCCGACATCGGCACCGGTGCCCGCACCGCACTCACCCTGATCGCCGCCGACGCGCTGGAGACCGCGCCCGAAGGGGTCCGGGTCCGGATCGGGGACAGCGACTTCGGCCCCGCGATGATCGCCGGCGGTTCGATGGGAACCCGCTCGTGGGCCTGGGCGGTCACGGCGGCAGCCGCCGAGCTGCGGGCGCGACTTGCGGTGGTCCCGGACATTCCCCCGGAGGGGATCACCGTTCGGTCCGACACCACCGAGGCCATTGCCGCCCTCGCACGGAAGGAACGGCACTCCTTCGGCGCCCAGTTCGCCGAGGTCGCCGTGGACATCGCCACCGGAGAGATCCGGGTGCGCCGCATGCTGGGCATCTTCGCCGCCGGCCGGATCGTGAATCCGCTCACCGCCCGCAACCAGCTCCTCGGCGGTATGACCTGGGGTATCTCCATGGCTCTGCACGAGGAGGCGGTCCGCGACCGCAACACCGGCCGCTACTACGCCCCCGACCTCGCCGGCTACCACGTGGCCACGCACGCGGACGTCCCGGACATCGAGGCGGACTGGGTGGACGACCACGACCCGGACGATCCGGTCGGCATCAAAGGCGTCGGCGAGATCGGCATCGTGGGCGCCGCAGCGGCCATCGCCAACGCGGTCTGGCACGCCACCGGCGTACGCCACCGGAATCTGCCGATCCGACCCGACCGCGTGCTGACGGCATCAGTTCCGGACCCGGACCCGGACCCGGCTCCAGTTCCCGGCTCGGCATCGGTTCAGGACCCGGCCGGCGCGACCCCGTCGGGCGGGGGAGTCGCGCATGCTTGACATCGCCGACGAGCTGCACCGCTGGATGGAGGAGGGCCGGGAGTTCGCCGTCGGCACCGTCGTCTCCGTCGGCGGAAGCGCGCCGCGCGGCCCCGGTGCCGCCCTCGCCGTCGACAGCGAGGGCACGGCGATCGGCTCGGTGTCCGGCGGCTGCGTGGAGGGCGCCGTCTACGAACTGTGCGAACGGGCCGTTCAGGACGGCCGGGCCGTGCGCGAACGGTTCGGCTTCAGCGACGAGGACGCCTTCGCGGTCGGGCTGACCTGCGGGGGGACCATCGACATGCTGGTCACCCCGGTCCGCGCCCACTCGCCCGAGCGGGCGGTGCTGCGGGCCGCGCTGTCCGCGGCGGCCGGCGGCGAGTCGGCTGCCCTCGCCCGGGTGGTGCGCGGCCCGCAGGAACTGCTCGGGCGGGCCCTGCTCGTCCGAGCCGACGGCGCCCACGAGGGCGGGCTCGGCGGCCACCCGGAGCTGGACCGTACTGCCCTGACCGAGGCCCAGGCCCTGCTGGACGCCGGTCGCACCGGCACCGTCGCCATCTCCGAGGACGGGTCGCACTGCTCAGGCGGGATCAGCCTGCTGGTCGAGACCCGCGTGCCGCCACCCCGCATGATCGTCTTCGGCGCGGTCGACTTCGCCGCGGCGCTGGTGCGGGCCGGAAAGTTCCTGGGCCATCACGTGACCGTGTGCGACGCCCGGCCCGTCTTCGCCACCGAAGCCCGTTTCCCCGAGGCCGACGAGGTCGTCGTCGACTGGCCGCACCGCTATGTGCGGCGTACCCCGACCGACGCGCGCACGGTGGTGTGCGTACTCACCCACGAGGCCAGATTCGACGTGCCGCTGCTCGTGGAAGCGCTGCGGATGCCCTTCGCGTTCGTCGGTGCGATGGGCTCACGCCGCACCCACGAGGACCGGATGCGACGCCTACGCGAGGCGGGTCTGAGCGAGAGCGAGCTGAACAGATTGCGCTCGCCCATCGGACTGGACCTCGGCGCCCGTACGCCCGAGGAGACCGCCCTGTCCATCGCGGCCGAGGTCATCGCCGCCCACCGCGGCGGCACGGGCCTGCCACTGACCGGCCGCGCGGACCCCATCCACCGGGACCTATGGGAGGCGACGGCCTGAAACGGTCCGCCGATACGCGTCGGATGGCCGCGTGTCCGTTCGCGGAGGCACGTCCTGATCGGGGGGTGGCCGGCGCCCTTCACTACGACGTCGCTGGGCGGCTGGAGGCTGCCGCCGCGCGATGGCCCCGAGACGACCGCTCACGGGCGGGAGTTCCGTGTGCCGCTGCCGCTGCCGCTGCCGCCTGCTGCGGGACAGCAATTCGCGGCAATTCGCGGCAACTTGCGGCACGGGGATGTCAGCGAGGACCCGTACCGCCTTCCTCCACCACCGCCACCTCGCCCGCCGGAACGGCGATGACGCCTGTCGTGCGGGCGCCGGACAGGAGGTCGGTCCCCGTGGCGGCCACATGCGCGGTCGACGGGGTGTGGTTGACGGCGAAGAGCCAGGACCGCTCGCCTGAGGGGCCGCTTCTGCGGATGACCTCCACACCGTCGCCGGACCCCCGGGGCGCGGGCGCGCAACCGGCCTGCGCGGCCCACCGGGGAAGCAGGCGCAGGAGGGACGGGACGTCGGGGCGGGTGGCGAGGTAGCGGACGTTTCCGCGGCGCAGGACCGCCGGGCCGCCCGCCGCGGGTCCGTCGGTGAAGCGGCACTCCACCTCGGTCCCGGCGTCCGGGACGACCCGCTCGGCCCATACGTTCCCGGTCGAGCCGTCGTCCAGGCCGACGGCGGCTCCGGCGGCGAGCGGCAGGTACTCGTCCACGGTGAGCCCGACCAGGTCACGGAGCGCTCCGGGGTACGGCCCGGGATGGACCCGGTCGTCGGGGTCCACCACGCCGCTGAAGGGTCCGACGACCAGGTGGCCGCCGCTCTCGGCGTACGCCTCCAGGGCGCGCGCCGTCGCCGCGGACAGCGCGTACAGCGAGGGCACGAGCAGGAGCCGGTGCGCACCGGAGGCGGGAGCGGAGGCGGGGTCGAGGGCGGGAGCGGGGGCGGCGACGATGTCGCAGCCCAGACCGGCGGTCCACAGGGCACGGTGCCAGGTGCGGAGCGCGTCGCCGCAGGTCAGGTCCGAGCTCGGCCGGTCGGGCAGCTCCAGGGCCCACATGGCCTCGTAGTCCAGGAGCAGTGCGATCGTGGCCGGCGGGCAGGTGCTCCCGGCGACATCGGCCAGCCGCGACACGGCGTTGCCGAGGTCTCGGGCCTCCCGCAGGACCCGGGTGTCCTCGCCGCCGTGCGGGAGCATCGCCGAGTGCCATTTCTCCGGGCCGTACGCGGACTGCCGCCACTGGAAGAACAGCGCTCCGTCGGCGCCGCGGGCGAGGTGCGTCAGGGTGTTGCGGGCCATCTCCCCCGGGACCTTGGCGATGTTGCGGGGCTGCCACTGCACCCCGGAGGTGGAGTGCTCCATGAGCAGCCAGGGCCGGCCGCCGGCCAGCCCGCGGGTGAGGTCGGCGGCGAACGCGAGCTCGGCGGCGCGGTGCGGGTCCTCGGACCCGAGGTAGTGGTCGTTGGAGACGATGTCGACCTCCCGCGCCCAGCGCCAGTAGTCGCTCCAGCGCAGCGCGCTCGCCATGAAGTTGGTGGTGACCGGGCGGCCGGGGGAGTGGGCGCGCACGATGTCGCGCTCGGCCCGGAAGCAGGCCAGGTGTTCGGCGTCGCTGAAGCGGTAGAAGTCCAGCCACAGGGCGGGCGGGAGGCGGCTGGTACTGGTGCGCGGCGGGGTCACCTGGCTCCAGTCGCTGTAGGTCATGCCCCAGACGCCGGTGCCCCAGCGGTGGTTGAGGGCGTCCAGGTCGTCGCCGTACGTGGTGCGCAGCAAGGTGCGGAACGCCGTCGCGGAGGTCTCGCACCAGCAGTGCGCGTTCCCGTTGGCGTACTCGTTGTTGACGTGCCACATCACCACCGCGGGATGGTCGCCGTAGCGCTCGGCGAGGCGGCGGGTGACGGTCGCGGCGCGCTCCCGGTAGAGCGGTGAGGACGGGCAGTACGCCTGCCGCGAGCCGGGCGCCAGCCGCCGTCCGTCGGCCGTCACGGGCAGCGACTCCGGGTGGGCGTGCGAGAACCACAGGGGCGGAGCTGCCGTCGGTGTGGCCAGGTCGACGGCGATGCCCGACGCGTGCAGCAGCTCGACGGCCTCGTCGAGGCCGGAGAAGTCGAAGGCGTCCCGCCGGGGCTCGATCCAGGACCAGGCGAAGACCCCGAGCGAGACCAGATTGACCCCCGCCTCGCGCATCAGGCGGACGTCGTCCTTCCGCGTCGCCGCGTCCCACTGCTCGGGGTTGTAGTCGGCGCCGTACGCGGGGCGCGGAACTCGGCCCCAGACGGAATGCTGCCGGTCGGGTCGCGACATGCGCTGGCTCCTGAATCCTGGAATACAAAAAGGCGGTACGGAATGCGAGGAAGAGAGGAAGAACGGGGACGAGGACGAGAGGAAGAACGCGAGCGAGGACGCGTGACGGCGCGCGCCGCCCGGAAGGCGAGCGGGGCCGGTGGAGGCACCGGTCCGGCCCCGCTCGGGCCATGGGCGTGCCGGGTGTCCCGTCCCTCACCATGGGGCGGCGAATGCGCTCGGCGACGAGCGGACGAGGCACCCGGAAGGCAATGCGAAAGGCGCCAGGGAAAGCGTCGTGAAAACGCGCGGCACGCGCCGTACACCCGTCGTGTCCGGGCGCCGATCGCGGGTGAAACGCGGCCGACCGTGCCTGGCCATGACGTCAGGCGCCGATGAAGTGCGTCAGCCGGTGCGCCAACTTAGAGCGATCACCCAGGGGTGTCAACGCCCGTCGGCGGTCATCCCCGCCGTGCCCCATGTGTCGTTCAGGTGGCTGGAAAATCTTCCCGTCACAGTCTTGACCCCTCCCGGCAACGTGCGTACGTTTCCGGATCATACGTAGAAGCAGAGGCCATGACAGCTCAGCCACTCGTGCTCATACGTATGTGCACCCCATTTTGTGCGCTGTATCGCCATTCACGAGGAGCAGGAGTCAGCCATGCCCACCAGAAGAGCCTTTATCGCTCGCGCCGCCGGGGCGGCCCTCGTCATACCGCTGGGGGCGAGCGCCTGCAAGAGCGGTACGGCCGCCACGGGCGGTGCGGGCAAGGGCTCGGGCACGCTGGTCTTCGGGAAGACCGACGGCGGGACGACCTTCATCCGCAACTACAACGTCTTCGGCCCCGCCCTCCAGAAGTCGCCCAACGCCGAGATGATCTATGAGCCGTTGGCACGGGTCGACTACAGCGACGGTGCGAAGGTCAAGCCCTGGCTGGCCAAGAGCCTGGAGTTCGACCCGACGGGCACCACGCTCACCGTGAAGCTGCGCGAGGACGTGACCTTCTCCGACGGCAAGCCCATGACCGCCGACGACGTGCTCTTCTCGCTGAACCTCCCGCTGAAGGACCCGAGTTTCAACCTCGGCGGCACCACGTACGACCGCGTCACCAAGGTGGACTCCTCGACCGTCACGGTGCACTGGCCGCACGCCGCCTTCAGCGAGCTGAGCCAACTGGCCTCCATCCAGGTCCCGGTGGTGCCCGCGCACATCTGGCAGGGCAAGAACGTCAAGAGCTGGTCCAACCCGGACCCAGTCGGCACCGGCCCCTTCACCCTGGACCGGTTCGCGCCCCAGCAGATCACCCTGCGTGCGCGGACCGACTACTGGGGCGGCCGGTTCGCCGTGCAGCAGATCAAGATCATTCCGACCAACGGCGACGCCCTGCGGGCGCAGTTGATCCGCGACGACGTGGACTGGGCGCTCGCGGCCTGGGGCAACGGCGAGCAGGAGTACACCGCCAAGGACCCCAAGCACAACCTCTACCAGAAGTACGCGACCGGCGGCGCCTACTCCCTCTTCTACAACACCGCGAAGGCGCCCTTCGACGACGTCCACGTACGGCGGGCGCTGGCGATGACGATTCCCCGCAAGGACATCGTCACCACCCTTGAGCGCCCCGGTACGGAGGCGGGCCCGACGGGGCTGGTGGACCAGATCTACGGGGACGTGATCCTGCCCGAGTACCGGGGCAAGGTGCAGCAGGTCGACGCCGAGGCGGCCAAGAAGGAACTCGCCCTCAGCGGCTACGAGGTCAAGGGCGGCAAGCTCGTCAAGGACGGCAAGTCCTACGCTCCGAAGCTCTCGTTCAACCAGGACTTCGGGTGGGACCCCTACGCGAACATGATGGTCCGCAGTTGGCAGGAGCACCTGGGGATCAAGGTCAAGTCGGTTGGCGCGCCCGGCGCCAACCTCTACGAGCAGCAGCAGACCGGCGAGTTCGACCTCACCATCAGCACCTCGGGCGGAGCGGGCGTCGCCGGTGTCTACAGCGCCCTGAGCAGCCGGGCCCTGCGGCCGCTCGGGCAGACGGCCGCCACCAACTTCGGCCGGTGGAAGGACGCGCCGACCGACGCCGCGATCGCCGACCTGCTGTCGTCGGCCGACCCGGCCGTCACCAAGAGCGCGGGCGAGAAGCTGCAACGGATCGTCGCCGAGCAGGTGCCGTACAGCCCGGTCTACAACAGCTACTGGTTCGTCCTGATCAACGCCACGCGCTGGAGCGGCTGGCCCACCCCCGAGCACTTCACCTACGTGCCCTTCCCCGGCAACGGTCCCGACGCCACCCTCACCCTGCTCAACTTGAAGCAGGCCACCGCGTGACCGCGATCACCACCTCCGCCGTACCGGCGGCCGGCCGGTTCCGGATTCCCCGCCGCTGGGGGTTCCTGCTGCGCCGGCTGGGCTTCTACCTGGCCGCCACCTGGTCGGCGATCACCCTGAACTTCTTCCTGCCCCGGATGATGCCCGGCGATCCGTCCGCCGCGATCGTCGAGAAGCTCCAGACCGTCAGCGGTCAGCAGATGTCGCCGAGCGCCATGGAGTCCATCCAGAAGGTGTTCGGCAATCCGAACGCCGGTATCGGCCGCCAATACCTGGACTATCTCAGCCAGTTGGCGCACTTCAACCTGGGTGTCTCGATCAGCAACTACCCCACCCCGGTCACCAGCCTGCTCCGGCAGGGCCTGCCCTGGACCATGCTGCTGGTCGGCGTCACCACCGTGATCGCGTTCGTCCTGGGCACCGGCATCGGCGCGATGGCGGGCTGGAGGGCGGGCAGCCGGTTCGACACGATCGTCAGCCCGCTCACCACGTTCGTCTCGGCGGTCCCCTACTTCTGGATGGCGCTGATCGGCCTGTGGCTCTTCGCCTTCCAACTGGACTGGTTCCCGCTGGCCGGCGGATACGACGCCGACCTGACGATCGGCTTCTCGCCGTCGTTCGTCCTGAGCGTGCTGCACTACGGAGTGCTCCCGGCGACGACCATCGTCTTCTCGGCCTTCGGCGGCTGGCTGCTGGGCATGCGCAACATGACCGTCACCACGGTCCGTGAGGACTACGTCCTGCTCGCCCAGGCCAAGGGCCTGTCCGGCCGCCGGGTGATGCTCCGCTACGCCGCCCGCAACGCGGTCCTGCCGAACTTCACCGGCTTCACCCTGGCGCTCGGCCATGTCGTCGGCGGCGCCCTGCTCACCGAGGTCGTCTTCAACTACCCGGGCATCGGCTATCTCCTCTACACCTCTCTCCAACAGCGCGACTACCCGGTGATGCAGGGCGTGTTCTTCCTCATCACCCTCACCGTGCTGCTGGCCAACCTCCTGGCGGACTCCGTGTACGTGCTGCTCGACCCGCGCATCAGAGAAGGGGGGTGACCCGAGGTGCGTACCGTGTTCCTCCGTAGTTGGAAAGTCCGCATCGGCCTGGGCATCCTCGCCTTCTTCCTCCTGCTCGCCGTGTTCGGCCCCTGGCTGACGCACAGCCTGCTCGGCCTGGACCCGCGCGCCAACGACACCACCGCCATCTCCCGGGCGCCCGGCGGCGGACATCCGCTGGGCACCAACCAGTACGGGCAGGACATGCTCGCCCAGGTCGTGGCCGGTGCCCGCGGCTCGATGTACGTCGGCGTGCTCGGCGCCGTGGTCGGCACGACGATCGCCATCCTGGTCGGCGTACCGGCCGGGTTCTACGGCGGCAAGGTCGACGGCGCCCTGAACTTCCTGACGAATCTCTTCCTCGTCATGCCGACGCTGCCGCTCATCATGATCGTGGCCGGCTACCTCCAGGGCACAGGGCTCACCACGATCGCCCTGATCATCGGCTTCTTCGGCTGGTCGGGCGGCGCGCGCACGCTGCGCGCCCAGGCCATGAGCATCGCCAACCGCGACTTCGTACGCGCCATGCGGATGCTCGGCGAGCGCGGTCGCCGACTGGTCTTCGCCGAAGTGCTGCCCCACCTGACCGGCCTCATCGCGTCGATGTTCCTGCACGCGATGATCGGCGCCGTCATGGCCGAGGCGGGACTGGCCTTCCTCGGCATCTCCGACTCCTCGTCGATCAGTTGGGGGACGATGATCCAGGGAGCGCAGCAGCAGAGCGCGGTCCTGCGCGGCCTGTGGTGGTGGTTCGTGCCGCCCGGCCTGTGCATCGCCCTGATCGGCACCGCGGCGGCGCTGGTCAACTTCGGCATCGACGAACTGGCCAACCCCAAGCTGCGCGTCGCCCGCCCGGTGACGGCACGGCGGACCAGGCAACTGGCGCGGGCGGGAGGCGCGGCCTGATGACCGTCCACGCAGAGCCGAAGCACCGGCCGCTGATCCCCGCGGGACAGACCGTCCTCGAAGTCCGCGGCCTGACCGTCGAATACGCCACCGGAGCCGATCCGGTGCGCGCCTGCTCCGACATCTCCTTCACCCTGCGCCGAGGGGAAATCCTCGGCGTCGCCGGAGAGTCCGGCTCGGGGAAATCCACGCTGATCACCGCCCTGACCCGGCTCCAGCGCCCGCCGGCCGTCACCACCGCGGGCGAGATCCTCTTCC
This sequence comes from Streptomyces sp. CBMA29, assembly GCF_014596445.1. Taxonomy (GTDB): domain Bacteria; phylum Actinomycetota; class Actinomycetes; order Streptomycetales; family Streptomycetaceae; genus Actinacidiphila. Next base: position 61,789 of record NZ_MECL01000074.1, read on the forward strand.
ACGCCAGGGACGGCGCACCGCCGGTCGACCTCGCCGCGCTCGACGGCAAGCAGATGCGCCGCTACCGGTGGACGGCCCTGTCCGTCGTGCTCCAGTCCGCGATGGACGCGCTGAACCCGGTGATGCGCATCGGCGCCCAGTTCGCCGACGTCCTGCGCGCCCACGACCGCGCGCTGAACAAGCGGGCCGCCTGGGCGCGGGCGGCCGAACTGCTCGGCCTGGTCGGCATCTCCGAGGACCGGATCCGCGACTACCCGCATCAGTTGTCCGGCGGAATGCGTCAGCGGGCCGCCATCGCCCTGGCCCTGGCCTGCGGGCCGGAGCTGGTGGTGATGGACGAGCCCACGACCGCCGTCGACGTGGTCATGCAGCGGCAGATCCTCGCTCAAGTGCTGCGCCTGCGCGAGGAATTGGGCTTCGCCGTCGTCTTCGTCACCCACGACCTGTCGCTGCTGCTGGAGCTGGCCGACCGTATCGCCGTGATGTACGCGGGCCGCATCGTCGAGGTGGGCGAGGCCGCGGCCATCTACGGGTCGCCCAAGCACCCCTACACCCAGGGGCTGCGCGACTCCTTCCCGCCGCTGCACGCCCCGCTGCGCGATCTGCACGGCATCCCCGGCACACCCTCCGACCTGCGCCGCCTGCCGCCTGGCTGCCCGTTCCACCCGCGCTGCGCGCGGCGGACGGACGGATGCGACGAGCGGCTGCCGCTGCTGCTGCCGGTGGGCCCCGAGCCGGGACACGAAGCGGCGTGCCTGCTCAACGAGACCGACGGCGACAACGGAGGCGAGACCCGATGAGCAAGCACATGACCGAGGCCGTGTCCGCACCGGACGAAGAGGCCCGCACGTTCGACGCGGCCGACGAAGCGCCGTCGTACGTACTGGAGGCCCTGGACGTCACCAAGCACTTCACCGCCCGCGGCGCGCTCGGCCGTACCTCCGTCGTCCGCGCGGTCGAGGACGCCACGGTCCGGCTGAAGCCCGGTCAGATCCTGGCGCTGGTGGGGGAGAGCGGCAGCGGGAAGACCACGCTCGCACGGATGCTGGCCCGCTTCCACGAACCGACGCGGGGCGAGATCCTGCTGCGCGGCGAGCCGGTGAGCCGCAGCAGGCGAGGGCGGCGCGCCTACCACTCCGAGGTCCAGATGATCTTCCAGGACCCCTTCGGTTCCCTGAACCCGATGCACCGGGTCCGCTACAACCTCGACCGGGCGCTTCGGCTGCACCACCCGCACCTGTCCGCGGCCGAACGCGAGCAGCGGATGACGTCGCTGCTGGAGAAGGTCAGCCTCACCCCGGCCGCCGAATTCGCCGCGAAGTTCCCGCACGAGCTGTCCGGGGGCCAGCGCCAGCGTGTCGTCATCGCCCGCGCGCTCGCCGTGGAACCCAAGGTCCTGCTCGGGGACGAGCCGATCTCCATGCTGGACGTCTCGATCCGGCTGGAGATGCTCAATCTGCTCCAGCGGCTGCGCGCCGAGGACGGCCTGGCGCTGCTGTACATCACGCACGACATCGCCAGCGCCCGCTACCTGTGCGACGAGATCGCCGTGATGTACGCAGGGCAGATGGTGGAGTCGGGACCGAAGGAGGACGTCATCGCGTCCCCGCAGCACCCGTACACCAAGCTGCTCATCGAGTCCTCGCCCGACCCCGAGCGCGGCGTCGGCGACCGCGAGGAGTTCTTCGCGGGCGCCGACGAACTGGGCGAGCCGCCCAGCCTGATCGACCCGCCGGCCGGCTGCCGCTTCCACCCCCGCTGCCCGTTCGCGATGAAGGAGTGCGGCGAGCAGGCCCCACCGGTCACCGATCTCGGCGACGGCCACTGGGCGAAGTGCTGGCTGCACGCCAAGGGCCGCGCCGGGGTGATGGCCGACACGACACACGCCGCGGCGACCACCGCCCGGCGCGAAGCACTCCAGGGGGCGTGATGACAGGACAACGACGCGGCAGGGCGCCCAACCAGGCGGACGTGGCACGGCTCGCCGGAGTGTCCCAGTCGGCGGTGTCCCGGGTGATCAGCGGTGACGCGGCGACCGTGCGGATCTCGGAGGAGACCCGGCGACGGGTCTTCGACGCGGTCAAGGAACTGGGCTACGTCGCCAACCCCGCCGCCCGCGCCATGCGCAACCAGCGCAACAACCTGCTGGGCGTGCACACCTTCGAGCGGGTCTTCCCGCACGCACGCGAGGACTTCTACTTCGAGTTCCTGCTCGGCATCGAGGAACGCGCGGAGGAGACCGGCTTCGACCTGGTGCTGTTCACCTCCACCGGGGCCGGCGGCGACGGCGAGCGCAAGATCTACCGGGGCGGCACGAACCGGCTGAATCTGGCGGACGGCAGCATCCTGCTCGGTGTGGCGACCGACCGCGGCGAGCTGGCCCGGCTCTGGTACGAGGGGTACACCTTCGTGCACATCGGCCGCCGCGAGGTGCCCGGCGCCGAGATCCCGCAGATCATCCCCGACTACCGGACGGCCAGCGGACAGATCGTCGAGCGCCTCGCGGACCACGGCCACCGGCGGTTCGGCTACGTGCGCGACTGGCTGGAACTGGAACCGTACGCCGACCGCCGCACGGGCTACGCCGAGGCCGTCGCGCGGCTCGGGCTGACGGACACCTCGCCGGGCCACCTCGGCATGGCCGACCTCGACCAGGCATGGCTGGACGAGGTGGCGGACGGCGCCGCGACCGCGATCGTGGTGGAGAGCGTACGGCTCGCGGAGTCGCTGCGTGACGGCCTCGCCTGCCGGGGCCGCAAGATCCCCGAGGACGTCTCCGTCGCCGTACTGGAAGGGGCTTCCGCGGACCTCGCCGGTCAGTGGGCCTCGCTGGAGATCCCCCGCAAGGAGATCGGCCGCATCGCCGTGGACCAGCTGCACGCGATGCTCGACGACCCGGGCAAGCGGGCCGAGAGCGTCCTGGTGCCGTGCCCGCTGGTCCCCGGCGCCACCATCGCGGCGGTGAGCTGACAAGAGCGGCCGCACATCACGCGTCTCACGACAGCGGGCGGCGTCCGTCGATCACGGCTGCCCTGAAGACACACCCGGCACGACCACCGAGCCGGAACCGACCGTTCCGACCGGCAGAGACCGGTGACAAGGAGTACTTGGGCACATGGCAGAGATACGAACAGAGATCCTCGTGGTCGGCGGTGGGCTGGGCGGCGTGGCCGCCGCGCTCACGGCCGCACGGCTCGGCCGTACGGTGGTGCTCACCGAGCCCACCGACTGGCTCGGCGGGCAGCTCACCGCCCAGGCCGTGCCACCCGACGAGCACCCCTGGATCGAAGGCCCCGCCTGCCCACCCGGCTACGCCGACCTGCGCAGACGCGTGCGCGACTACTACCGCCGCAACTACCCGCTCACGGCCGGGGCGGCGCGGGACCCCCGACTCGATCCGGGTCTCGGCATCGTCAGCCGGATGTGTCACGAACCGCGGGTGGGCGCGGCCGTCATCGAGGAGATGCTGGCCCCCTGGCGGGCCTCCGGCGCGATCACCGTGCTGACGGGGTACGAGCCCGTCGCCGCGCACACCGAGGGCGACCGCATCGAGGCGGTCACGCTGGCCGGACGGTACGACGGCCGCCGGATCACCGTCCACGCCTCCTACGTCGCGGACGCCACCGAACTCGGCGACCTGCTGGAACTGGCCGGTGTGGAACACGTCATCGGCGCCGAGGGCCGCGACGAGACCGGGGAGCCCCACGCGCCCGACACCGCCGACCCCCTCGACCAGCAGGCCGTGTCCTGGTGCTTCGCCCTGGAACACCGGCCGGGCGAGGACCACGTCATCGACCGGCCGGACACCTACGACCACTGGCTCACCACCACCGCCCCCTTCTGGCCGGGACCGCAGCTCTCCCTCACCGACGTCGTTCCGATCACCCTCGAAGAGCGCACCTGGACGCTGATGGGCGCCGATCACAGCGCGGGGGAGCACTTCGACCTGTGGCAGTTCCGGCGCGTCCTGGCCCGCGAGCAGTTCGCGCCCGGAGCCTTCGCCTCGGACCTCACCGTCGTCAACTGGCCCCAGATCGACTACTGGGAGGCGCCGCTGCTCGGCGTGAGCGCCGAGGCCAGGCAGGCGGCCCTCGCCGCCAGCCGCGACCTGTCGCTGTCCTTCCTGCACTGGCTCCAGACCGAGGCCCCGCGCCCCGACGGCGGTACCGGCTACCCCGGCCTGCGACCGCGCCCCGACGTCACCGGCACCGCGGACGGCCTGGCCAAGACGCCGTACATCCGCGAATCCCGCCGTATCCAGGCGGAGTTCACCGTCCTCGAACAGCATGTCGGAGTCCAGGCGCGCCCCGAGGGCGCGGGCAGCGAGGTCTTCCACGACAGCGTCGGCCTCGGCAGCTACCGCATCGACCTGCACCCCTCCACCACCGGCCGCACCTACATCGACATCGACTCCTACCCGTTCCAGATCCCGCTGGGCGCGCTGATCCCGGTCCGGGTGGACAATCTGCTGCCCGCCAACAAGAACATCGGCACCACCCACATCACCAACGGCTGCTACCGCCTGCACCCCGTGGAGTGGGCCATCGGCGAGGCCGTCGGCGCCCTCGCCGGATTCTGCCTTGACCGGGCGCTGCCGCCCCGCAAGGTCCGGTCCGACCAGACCCAACTGGCCGACTACCAAAGGCTGCTGAGCCACACCCTCGGCATTTCGCTGGCCTGGCCCGAGGCGGTCAGGACCCGGACGGAGGACCGATGAACCAGGGAGAGCCCGCCATGCCGAACCCCGCGCGCACCGACGAGCACGAGGCCCGTATCGCCGGCCTGCTCGGCCGGATGACCGTCGAGGAGAAGTTCGGACAGTTGCAGCAGCTCGCCTGGGCCTGGAACACCGGCCCCGGCGGGGGCAGTACCGGCGCGGTCGAGGCCGCGGCGCGCAAGGGCCTGCTCGGCTCGGTGCTCAACGTGGTCGGCGCCGCGAACAGCAACGCCGTGCAGCGCATCGCGGTGGAGGAGTCGCGGCTCGGCATTCCGCTGGTCTTCGGCCTGGACGTGATCCACGGCTTCCACACCACCTTCCCCATCCCGCTCGCCCAGGCCGCCGCCTTCGACCCGGAGGTGACGCGGACCGACGGCGAGGTATCGGCGGCCGAGGCGCGGTCCAACGGCATCCACTGGACGTTCTCGCCGATGGTGGACGTCACCCACGAGCCCCGCTGGGGCAGGATCGCCGAGAGCCCTGGCGAGGACCCGTATCTGGCCGCGCGCTACGCGGTGGCCAAGGTGCACGGGTACCAGGGGGACGACCTGTCCGCGCCGGACCGGGTGGCCGCCTGCGCGAAGCACTTCGCGGCGTACGGCGGCGCGGAGGGCGGGCGCGACTACAACACCGTGGACGTCTCGGAGCAGCGGCTGCGCAACCTCTACCTGCCGCCGTTCGAGGCCGCGGTCGAGGCGGGAGCGGCCACCGTCATGGCCGCCTTCAACACCGTCAGCGGCGTTCCCGCGCACGCCAACCCCCGTACGCTGACCGGCGTTCTGAAGGACGGCTGGGGCTTCGACGGGGTCGTGGTCAGCGACTGGACGGGGGTCCAGGAGCTGATCGCGCACGGGAGCGCGGCCGACGAGGCCGAGGCCGGGAGGCTGGCGCTGTCGGCGGGTGTGGACCTGGAGATGGTCTCCACCACCTTCGTCGACCACGGCCCGGCCCTGCTGGAGCGCGGCGAGTTGAGCCGGGAGCGGCTGGACGACGCCGTGGCCCGCGTCCTGCGGTTGAAGCTGCGGCTCGGCCTGTTCGAGCGGCCGTACGTCGAGGTGTCCGCCGAGATCACCGCCCCGGGCGTCGGGGCGCGGGCGGCGGCCCGCGAGGTGGCGGGCCGCTGCATGGTGCTGCTGAAGAACGACGGGGGAGCGCTGCCGCTGGACGCGACCGCCCTCCGGACGCTCGCCGTCCTCGGCCCGTTCGCCGACAGCGGCGATCTGCTGGGGACGTGGGCGCTGCCCGGAGCGCCCGAGGCCGTCCCGGTCCTGCGGAGCCTGCGCGAAGCCCTGCCGCACGCCGTCGTCACTCACGCCCCGGGCGTCCCCGCGGACGGCTCCGACGTCTCCGGCCTTCCGGAGGCCGTCGCGACGGCCACGGCCGCCGACGCCGTCGTCCTGGTGGTGGGCGAGCCCTCGGAGATCAGCGGCGAGGCGGCGGTCCGCAGCGACCTGGGACTTCCCGGGCACCAGGAGGAGCTGATCAGGGCGGTCGCCGCGACGGGAACGCCGTGCGTCGTGGTGCTCGTGGGCGGCCGGCCGTTGACGATCGGGGACTGGGCGGACCAGGTGCAGGCGGTCGTCATGGCCTGGCACCCCGGTATCGAGGCGGGCCCGGCCGTCGCGGACGTGCTGACCGGGGCTGTCGTCCCGGGCGGCAAGCTCCCGGTGACCTTTCCCCGGACGGTCGGCCAGGTCCCGCTGTACTACAACCACGAGCGCACCGGACGCCCGTACGACCCGGCCGTCCCGGAGGAGAAGTACGTCTCGAAGTACCTCGACGTCCAGGACGGGCCGCGGTTCCCGTTCGGGTACGGCCTGAGCTACACCACCTTCGACCTCGGCGAGCCCGCGCTCAGCCGCGAGCGGATCTCCGTGCGCGAACTGCGGGAGGGCGCGACGGTCGAGGTCACCGTGCGGGTACGCAACACCGGTGACCGGGACGGCGAGGAGGTCGTCCAGCTCTATGTGCGCGACCCGGCGGCGAGCATCGTCCGGCCGGTCCGCCAACTGCGCGGATTCCAGCGGGTCCGGCTCGCGGCCGGGGAGGAGCGGGCGGTCCGCTTCACGGTCGGCGCCGAGGACATCGGCTTCTGGACCAACGACCCGGCGGGGGTCTTCACCCTGGAGCCGGGCGAGATCCACCTCCACACCGGCAACAGCTCGCACGCCCGCGCCCACCGGACCCTGCGGATCACCTGACCCTTGGCCCCCCTCGTATCCCGCCGCCCCCCCATACCCCCGATCCCGGTCGGTCGGTCGTCCGACCGGCCGGTTCGAGGCACGCCCCATCACGTCCCATCACGATCCATCGACCACAAGCCCGTGCGTCGACACATCAACGCAGTGAGGGAGAACCATGAGAGCAAAGGCGCTCACACTCGCGATCGTCCCTGTCGTCCTCGGCTGTCTGCCCGCGACAACCGTCGCGGCACACGCCGACGCGGCGGCCACGTACTACGTCTCGCCGAGCGGCAGCGACAGCAACACCGGCCTGTCGCCCGACCAGGCGTGGCAGACGGTCGCGAAGGTCAACACCTCCACCTTCCCCCAGGGCAGCACCGTGTCCCTCCAGGGCGGCCAGACCCTGACCGGCTGCCTCGTCTTCAACACGGTCAACGTGCCCACGTCGTCGGCCTCGACGCCGTTCCGGGTGACCTCCTACGGCACCGGGCAGGCCACCCTCAGTTCGAACTGCACCGGCGACTACTCGGCGGCGGTCACGGCCGACAACGTCAACGGCTTCCAGCTCGACAACCTCAAGGTCGTCAACGGCTCCACGACGGCGGCCGGTGTCCTGCTGGAGAACCAGAACGGCACCTCCGCGACGCAGTCCCTGGTGGTCTCCGGCTCCGACATCTCCGGCTTCTCCACCCCGAGCGGCAGCGCCAGTTCGTTCGGCGGCGAGATCATGGTCCTGGGCTACGCCGTCAACGGGCACTCCGGGCCGCTCAACGACGTCCAGATCCGTAACAACACGTTGCACGGCGCGAGCGTGACCTCCTCCGACGGGCCGGGGATCTACGGCTGGGGCTCAGGGGTCAACATCACCAATGTCACGGTCGAGGGCAACACCGTCTACAACCTGGGCATGCCCGCCAAGACCACCGGCGCGGGCATCACCGCCAACGGCTGGGACGGCGCGGTGATCCGGCACAACGTGATCCACGACGTGGGCGCCAACGTCACCTCCTGCGGCGGCGCGAGCGGCATCGAGGCGTACACCTCGAACAACGTCACCGTCTCGCACAACGAGGTCTACAACGTGCAGCCGTATCCGGCGTTCACCGCCGGGTGCGACTGGGACGGCATCGACCTCGACGGCGGCACGACGAATTCCGTCGTGGAGTACAACTACACGCACCACAACGCCGGAAGCGGCCTGCTCGCCTACACCTCGACCGTGGACTCCAGGGTCTGGGGCCCGAACACCTACCGGTACAACATCTCCGAGAACGACGACTGGGCCAAGATCCAGGGCGGCCTGATGGACGTCGTGCCGAACGCCCCGAAGAACGCGCTGTCGATCTACGGCAACACCTTCTTCACCAACGTCGCCCAGAGCACCAAGTCCACGGCCAGCGCCTGCTTCGACTTCGGCTACGCTGCGGGCACTTGGGGCAGCGGCTCGCTGATCGCCAACAACATCTGCCACATGGCCAACAAGGACCAGTACGGTCACTCCGGCCAGTTCTACTACAACGTCTACGGCCAGACCGGCATGACGCTGTCGCACAACCTGTACTACGCGGCGAGCTCCCCGGCCTGGCGCTGGGGCGGCACCACCTACAGCACCTTCGCCGCGTGGCAGGCCGCGGGACTGGAGACCGGACCGGTCTTCGGAGACCCGCTGTTCACCTCGCCCGGCACCGGCGGCACCTGCGCCTGGACGCCGTCCTCCGGCGCGGGACCGCAGCCGTGCCCGCAGGCGTACACGCTCGCGTCCGGTTCCCCGGCCGCGGGTTCGGGCGTCGCCGTCTCCGGCAACGGGGGCGTGGACTACTACCAGAACGCGATCCCCGGCACCCCCGACATCGGCGCCGACGCCGGTTGACACCCCCCCGGGGCGGCCCGTCGCACGCGATGAGCGGCGGGCCGCCCCGGCGCGGTCCCGGACGGCTGGTGCGCCGTCGCTCTCCCGGTCAGTGTGCGAGCGCGGCCAGCCGGTCCCGTACTCCGGACATGTCCCAGTCCTGGGAGCGATGGGAGACGAAGCGGTCGGGCCGGATCAGGCACAGGCCGGGGCCGGTGGCCGCGAACGCCTGGTGACAGGCGCCGTGCCGGTCGCCGAGCAGCGACCGGTCGGGGTCGCCCTGCCCGTGGGTCCGGCTCACCGCGACGACGGTGCCGAGGTCCCCGAGCGCCTCGCGGCCCGCCTGGGTCACCTCGGCGATCCGCCGCTCGTCGTCCTCGTACCCGAGGAACACCAGCAGGACGTGTTCGCTGCCGCGCAGCCGGTGCCGCAGCGTGGTGAAGCCCGTGCCGTCGTGGACGAACGCGTCGGGGGAGAGGTCGCCTGGGCCGGGGCCGCCCGCGCCGGAGCTGCGGACGCGGTCGACCTGCGGGCTGTGCTCGTAGTCCACGAAGAGTTCGGTGACGCCGAGGGCCAGCCGATGCCGTACCGGAGGGGTCCGGCTGATCAGCCGCAAAGCCTGCCGGCGCAGCGTACGGGCGACCGGGACGTGCGTGGTGGCCACCTTCGTGGCACGGGCCGTGGCGTGCAGCACCCGGTCCGCCACCGGACGGCGCTCCTGCTCGTAGGAGTCCAACAGCCCTGCGCCGGCCCGCCCTTGGACGACCAGCGCCAGCTTCCAGGCCAGATTGTGCGCGTCCTGGAGACCGACGTTCATACCCTGTCCGCCCACCGGGCTGTGGGTGTGCGCGGCGTCCCCCGCCAGCAGGATCCGCCCCTGCCGATAGTGCTCGGCCAGCGACTCGCGCACCTCGAAACCGCTCAGCCAGTCCACACGGGAGATCGCGCCGCCGCCGTCGGCTCCGGCGAGCGGGGTGCGCTCGGCGAGCAGCCGGTTGAGCATGTCCTCGTCCGGTTCTGGCGCGTCGGAGCCGGACGGGACATCGGCGATGACGCGCCAGTGGCCCGGCTTGGGGAGCGGAAGCAGAACGAGGATGCCGTGGCCGCCCAGCCAGGGATGCAGCCGGTCCTGGGGAAGATCCCAGTCGGCGGCGACGTCGGCGAGCAGGAAAGCACGGTGCAGATCCCGGTGGTCGGCGGTGATCCCGGCCGTCCGCCGTACGGTGCTGTGCGCCCCGTCGCAGGCGATCAGCCAGTCGGCGCGTACCGTGCGCTCCGAGCCGTCGGGCATCCGCAGGGTCGCGGTCACGCCGTCCGCGTCCTGGCGGCAGGTGGTCAGTTCGGTGCCGCGCTCGGCGACCGCGCCCTGCCGCCGCGCGGCCGTCTCCAATAAGTCCGCCACCTCCGGCTGCGGGAGGGAGAGCGCGAAGGGGAACGGCGAGCGGATGCCGTCCAGTTCGAGCGGGATGACGTCGTCCGGGCCGGGATGGACGTCGATACGGCGCAGGATCCGGCCGCGGTCGACCGCCTCCTCGGCGACGCCGAGGTCGTCCAGTACCTCCAGCGTGCGGGCGCCCACCACCAACGCCCTGCTCTGTGTGTTCTCTTCGGTGGACCGCTCGATCAGCCGGACCCGCACACCGCGCCGGATCAGCTCCTCGGCCATCAGCAGCCCCGTAGGCCCGGCGCCGACCACCAGGACCTGGCAACTCGCGCCGCCGTCAACGGTGTTCGCTTCCATCGTTCCTCCGCGAGACCTCATGCGTGTCCTGCCGACACGGCCTGGCCCTCGCCTACCCCGTCCCGCTCTCCGCCCGCGCCGCGATTCGGCCGGGGCCCGACGCGCCGACCGCCGCCGAGCGGGCGGCCGGTCGAGCGGTCCTCGCGGATTGCCGGTTTCGGCCACCCCTGCCTCGCCATTTTCCGTTCATAGGGGTGGCGCCCGCCAGGATAGGGGTTACTGGCGAGTGCGGAGCCGAACTAGTTTCGAAACCGCATGCATGGCACTCCTTGGGCACGTTGGGCGGATTTGTATCGAATTGGAGATGTGTGTGAACCGCGAGGCATGGTTCAGCCGCTATCACCCAGCCCCGCCCGGAAGTGAACCCCGCAGACTCGTCTGTTTTCCGCACGCCGGAGGCTCGGCAAGTTTCTACCTCCCCGTTTCCAGCGCGCTGCAACCGGATGTCGAAGTCATCGGGGTGCAGTATCCGGGACGGCAGGAACGCAGGACCGAGCAACCAGTCCAGGACCTGCACGACCTGGCCGACCTGGCCGCCGAGGCGCTGGCCCCCATGGTCGACCGCAGGACCGCGTTCTTCGGCCACAGCATGGGCGCGGTCCTCGCCTACGAAGTGGCCCTGCGGCTGAAACGGAACCATGGGGTGGAGCCGACCCGGCTCCTCGTCTCCGGACGCCGCGCGCCCTCCGTTCACCGTCCGCTGCCCGATCCGGTCCACCGGCGGGACGACGCCGGCATCGTCGCCGAACTGCGCCGACTCGCCGGCACCCACGCCGACCTGCTGGCCGACGACGAGATCGTGCGCATGATCATGCCCGCGGTGCGCGGCGACTACCGGGCCATCGAGACATACGCGCCGCGCCCGGCGCCGCCGCTGGACTGCCCGGTCACGGCGTTCGTCGGCGACCGTGACCCGCAGGTCGAGATCGCCGAAGCGGAGGCATGGGCGGGGCACACCACGGGACCGTTCGACATCGAGGTCTTCCCCGGCGGCCACTTCTACCTGGTGGCCGAGGGGCCGGCGGTGATCGCCGGGGTGCGCGACCGGCTCGGCGTGCCGGTGTGACCGATCCGGAGGCGGCCGATCCGGATGTGGCCGAATCGGAGATGGTGTGCTCCTTCCGCCCTCTTAACGCGTCGAGGCCGCCCGATCTTCGGAAAGCCGCGATAGAGTCGAATCGGCTTTCGGATACGGTGGGAGTTGGTTATTTGGGATGGGTGCGGATCAACCGTGCCCCGGGTTTCGCACCCGCTGGCGCTTTGTTGCGTTCCTGATGTCTTTTGGGTAATGCGAATTGAACGGTTTGAACGGGGGCTGTTCACTGTCGTGGAATTTATTCAGCGTGAAGCGCAGTTAGAGTTTTTGAGCAATTCCTTGCGGGACGTCATGTCCGGCAGCGGGACAACGGTTCTGGTCGAGGGCGCCATCGCCTGCGGCAAGAGCCAGACCCTGGAATGGGTCATCGACGAGGCGACCAGGTCCGGGGTCACCCTGCTGTGCGCGGCGGGTTCGCCCGCCGAGGCCGGCACACCCCTGGGCATCGTCTCCCAACTGATGGACGGCGTGCCGCCCTCGACCGCGCCACCGGCGCCGCCCGACGGGGCCACCGACCAGGGAACCGGCCGGTTCGCCCGGCAACTCGCCGCGGCCGTGAAGGGCATGGCCGAGCGGGCGCCGGTGGTCATCGCTGTCGACGACCTCCAGCACGTCGACGCCGAGTCGCTGCGGTGTCTGCTCCAGCTCGCCCGGCTGACCCGGCGCGGCCGTGTCCTGATGGTGCTCACCCAGCCGCTGCACGGCGGACCGCGGGACCCGCAGTTCGCCGTCGAGCTGCTGCGCCAGCCCGAGGTGCACCGGCTGCGGCTGCTGCCCCTGGACCAGGACGGTGTGGCCCAGATCCTGGCCGCGTATACCGACCTGCCCGCAGGAGCGGTGAACGCCGCGGAGCTGTACCGGCTGACCGGCGGCAATCCGCTGCTGCTGCGCGCGTGTCTCGAGGACTGCCACCGCGCGGTGGCCCACTGGCCGCCGGGCATCGCCCCGCCGCTCGCCGGGGAGCTGTTCGGACAGGCGCTGCTGACCTGCCTGCGCCGCGGAGGCGAGGACACCTGGGAGGTGGCCGCCGCTGTCGCGGTGCTGGGCGAGGCGGCCGACACCGAGTCCGTCGGGCGCGTCTCCGAGGCCACCTCGTGGAGCGTCGACGAGGCGTTGCAGGCGCTGGAGTCCGCGGGCATCGTCGACGGCCCGCGGTTCCGCGACCCGGTGGCACGGTCGGTGGTCCGCGACAGCCTGGACACGGCCGAGAGCGCCCGGTTGCACCGCGAGGTCGCCGGCCTGCTCAGGGACCAGGGCGCACGCCCCTCGGCGGTGGCCGCGCACCTGCTCGCGGGGGGCGAGGTGCCCGGTTCCTGGGGAGCGGCCGTACTGCGGGAGGCCGCGGAGGCCGCGCTGCACGAGGACGACGCACCGCTCGCCATCGACTACCTGGAGCTGGCCTGCGCCGGGTGCGACGACGAGCGGGTGCGTACGGACATCAGGCTGCGGCTGGCCGCCGTGCTGTGGCGGATCAACCCCGCCGCGGCCGAGGCCCGGCACCTGCCGGAACTGGTCGCCTCCGCGGCCACCACCCGGCTGCCCGCCCACACCGCCGCCGGTCTCGCCGACCTGCTGATCAGCCACGGTCGCTTCGAGGAGGCCCGTGCCATCCTCGGCGGCCTCAAGGCGAGGGCGTCGTCCGGCCAGTGGGGCGCGGCGCAGGCGGCGCTCGGTCAACTGACGCCCCTGGCCGGGCAGTGGTGCGGCGAGGGCGGCGACCCCGGGTTGCAGGACCACCCGATATCCGCGGACGCGGTGGCGCATCCGTCCCCCGACGGGTCGCTGCGCTGCCCGGTCCTGTCGCCCGACACCGGCGTGGAGACCTCGGCCGAACGCTTCCTGCGGGTGTCCCCGCTGATGGACGTGACGCTGACGCCGATCGTCAACGCCGTGGTGTCGCTGTACTTCGGCGACCGGCTCGAGGCCGCTGACGACGCCTGCCGCAGATTCCAGGAGGAGGCCGACCGGCGGCGGGCGCCGGGCTGGCGGGCGGTGTTCGCCGGTCTGCGGGCCGACATCGCGCTGCGCGGAGGGCGGCTGGAGGCCGCCGCGCAGTACGCGCAGGAGTCGCTGAACAGCGTGTCCGCCCACAACGGGAGCTTCTTCGCCGGCGGTCCGCTGGCGGTGCTGATCCTCACGCACACGGCCGCGGGCGACTACACGGCCGCGGCCCGGCGGCTCAACCAGCCGATTCCCGACGCGCTGCTCAAGAGCGTCTACGGTCTCGGATACCTGCGAGCGCGCGGCCACTTCTACCTGGCCACCGGCCAGCCCGAGGCCGCGCTGACCGACTTCAAGACCGCGGGCCGGTTCGCCGTCCGCTGGGGCGTCGACCGCCCGGTGCTGCTGCCCTGGCGCACCGACGCCGCGCAGGCCCTGTGCCGTCTCGAACAGCCCGACCGCGCCGAGCGGTTGATCGTGGACCAGTTGCGGATGCCGGACGCGGTGCACCCGCGGGTGCGCGGCGTCACGCTGCGGCTGCGGGCGCAGAGCGTCGACCTCAAGCTCCGGCCGTCGCTGCTGGCCAGGGCGGTCGAGGACCTGCACCGGTCGGGCGACCGGCTCGAACTGGCCCGCACCGTAGGCGTGCTGGGCGAGACGTACCGCGAACTGGGAGAGACCACACGGTCGATCGCCGTTACCCGCCGGGCCCTGCACCTGGCCCGCGAGTGCGGCGCGGAACCGCTGTGCGCGGAGTCCGGACAGCGGCTGCGTGAGGGCGAGCGGGAACGGGCCCAGGACCTCGCCCCGGCCGGCGCCGCGCTCGCGGAACCGGTCGCCGCCGACGCGCTGGGCGCGGAGGCCGAGGCGAAGCTCAGCGATTCCGAGAAGCGGGTCGCGGCCCTGGCGGCCTGCGGATACACCAACCGGGAGATCTCGGCGAAGCTGTTCGTGACGATCAGCACCGTCGAGCAGCACCTGACCCGGGTCTACCGCAAGCTCAACATCACCAGGCGGCACCAACTCCCGCTGGAAGTGCACATGCCGACCAACGAGATCGCGTGACCGCCGGGTCACAACGGGAGGACCGCTCATGCAGCAGATCATCGACGCCGTGCGCGCGGGTGCCGGAGCCGAGGACTTCCTCGCGCTTCCGGTGCCGGAGAGCTACCGCGGCGCGGCCGTGCTCCGCGAGGAGACCGACATGTTCGAGGGGCTGGAGACCCGCGAGAAGGACCCCGCCAAGTCCCTGCACACCATCGAGGTCGCGACCCCGGAACCCGGCCCCGGCGAGGTGCTGATCGCCGTGATGGCCAGCGCGATCAACTACAACACGGTCTGGAGCGCGATCTTCGAACCGCTGCCCACGTTCACCTTCCTCGACCGGTACGCGCGCAGCAGCCCCGAGGCGGCGCGCCACGCGCAGCCGTACCACGTCCTCGGCTCCGACGTCGCCGGAGTGGTCCTGCGGACGGGGGCCGGAGTGCGCAACTGGAAGCCGGGTGACCGGGTCGTCGCGCACTGCCTGAACGTGGAGCTGGAGTCCGCCGACGGGCACGACGACACGATGCTCGACCCCGAGCAGCGGATCTGGGGCTTCGAGACGAACTTCGGCGGCCTCGCGGAGCTGACGCTGGTCAAGTCCAACCAGTTGATGCCCAAGCCCGCGCACCTCACATGGGAGGAGGCCGCGTCGTCCGGGCTGGTCAACTCCACCGCCTACCGCCAGCTCGTCTCGCGCAACGGCGCCTCGCTCAAGCAGGGTGACGTGGTCCTGATCTGGGGCGCGGGCGGCGGCCTCGGCTCGTACGCCACGCAACTGGCCCTGAACGGCGGGGCGGTGCCGGTCTGCGTGGTCTCCGACCCGCGCAAGGCCGAGCTGGTGCGGGCCATGGGCGCGGAGCTGGTCATCGACCGGGCCGCGGAGGGCTACCGGTTCTGGAAGGACCCGCAGACGCCCGACCCGCGCGAGTGGAAGCGGTTCGGCGGCCGGATACGGGAGTTGACCGGCGGCGAGGACCCGGACATCGTGCTGGAGCACCCCGGCCGGGAGACCTTCGGCGCCAGCGTCTTCGTCACCCGCCGCGGCGGCACCGTCGTCACGTGCGCGTCCACCTCCGGATTCCGGCACGAGTACGACAACCGGTACCTGTGGATGTCGCTGAAGCGGATCGTCGGCTCGCACTTCGCCAACTACCGCGAGGCGTGGGAGGCCAACCGCCTCATCACCAAGGCGATGGTGCACCCGACGCTGTCCACGGTCTACCCGCTGGAAGCCACCGGAGAGGCGACCCGCGCCGTCCACCGCAACGAGCACAGCGGGAAGGTGGGCGTGCTGTGCCTGGCGCCCCACGAGGGGCTCGGCGTGACCGACCCCGGGACGCGTGAGCGGCACCTGCCGGAGATCAACCGGTTCCGTACCCCGGTGGGCTGACAACGGCGGTGGCGCGCACCCGCGGCGGGTGCGCGCCACCGTGTCCCGCTGCCCGCCCAAGGGCGGTCAGCGGTGCGTCACTTCCGGTCGATGAGGGTGACGTCGGAGCTGCCGTACAGCGCCATCATCCGGTCGACCAGGCCGACTTCGTTGACGTGGATCGTCATCACGATGTTCACCCGGATCATCTTCTCCTCCGGGTCGTCCGGCGGGACCGGCGGCAGCAGGCCCGACTCGGTCATCGCGGGACCCGCCAGCGGCAGGTAGTTGAAGGTCGAGACCATCGGGACCGACGCCCATTGGCCGTCCTTGGACGCCACCGGCATGGCTGCGTCCTCGAAGGCGCCGGAGAAGACGGCGGCGGCGGCGCGCTGGCTGAGCGCGTGCAGGCCGTGCTGCTCGCCGTTGCCCACCGGGTCCTCGAAGGTGCAGTCCTCGGCGTAGAGCTGGAGCAGGCCCTCCACGTTGCCGTCGTTGATCATCCGACAGTGTTCGAGAATGAGCCACTTGGCCCGTTTCTCGTCGGTCATCGTGTCTGCTCCGATGGTCGGGAGGGCGGTGGGACGGGCGGTCGGGAGAGGGGTCGGGAAGGCGTTCGGACGGGCGGGCGCAGTACGGGAGTTGTCGGGACCTGACGGGGAGGCCGCGGCGGTCACGCGTGGACGACCGACACCGGCAGCGACTTGACTCCGAAGAAGTTCCGGTCGTAGAACTCCAGCGGCTCGCTGCGGTCGAGCCGCACGTCCTGGTAGTGGTCGAGGAGGAGGTTGAGGGCGACTCGCCCCTCAAGCCGGGCCAGCGGCGCACCGATGCAGAAGTGGATGCCCTTGCCGAAGGCGACGTGCGCGTTGGGCGTACGGGTGATGTCGAACCGGTCCGGCTCGTCGAACTGCCGCTCGTCGCGGTTGGCCGATGCCAGCCAGGGGATGACGATCGACCGCTCGGGGATGACCACACCGCCGATCGGCACGTCCCGGGTGGTGTACCGGCCGGTGATGGTGAACGGCGGCCGGTAGCGCACCACTTCCTCCAGCGCGGCCGGGATCAGCGAGCGGTCGGCGCGCAGCGCGGCGGCTGCCTCCGGGTGCTCCTCGAAGCACAGGATCGCGCTGCTCAGCATCATCGTCGTGGTGATGTGCCCGGCGATCAGCAGCAGCCGGGCGAAGTTGACGGCCTCCTCCGACGACAGCGGCTCGCCGTCCACCTCGCTGGTGGCCATCTTGCTGAGCAGGTCGTCACCGGGACGGGACCGCCGCTCCTCCAGCATGCCGTCGAGGTAGTAGTCCATCTCCTCGATCGCGGTCCGCAGGCGCTCGTAGTTCTCCGGCAGGTCGATGCCGACGATCTTGGCGGCGATGATGCGGTCCGCCCAGTGCCGGAAGATCGGCCGGTCCTCGGCCGGTACGCCCAGCAGTTCGGCGATCACGATCACCGGCAGCGGATGGGTCAGATGCCGCACCAGGTCGAGACGGTCCATGCCCTCGGTCGCGCCGAGCAGCTCCCGGCCGATCTCGGCGATCCGCGGCTCCAGTTCGGCCACGGTGCGGGGCGTGAACACCCGGCTGATCCCGCGCCGCAGATGGTGGTGCTCGGGCGGGTCGATCTGCGCCAGGTCACCGCGGGCGATCTCCGCCGCCTTCGGTGACACCGGGGTCGGGTCGGAGGAGAAGTCCTTCTGGTCCGACAGCACCCGCTGCACGTCCGCGTACCGCAGGACGTGCCAACTGCCGTTCTCGTCGCGGAACACCGGATTGTCGTCGCGCATCCGGCGCAGCCACGCGAACAGTTCAGCGCCGCCGTCGGCGGCCGACGGCGGGCTCAGCGACACAGCGGAATCGGTCACGCGAGACTCCCAGCGTATGACGCGCGGCGTGCGGATGCGGCCGTGGCCGTAGTCGTGGCCGGACACTTGTTTCACGCCGCGAATGAGGAATTATTCCGAATTTCATCGCCCGTGGACGGTAACAGCGTGCGGCAGCGGCTCAAACCCCGGAATAGGTATAGGGGGTGGCGGCCGCACTTTAGGGGGGTACCCCCGCGGCGGCAGGGGTCGTGGGGTCAATAACCCCGGTTGACTGGCCAGTTGAACGCTGATGGGATCGATTACCGGTCCACGTCCGTCCTGTCCGCAACCACGGATGACGGCGCGGAGGGCGACAATTCCGAGGCGATCGGGACGCGCGCTCCGCACTCCGCATTTCCGCCGAGGCGGTGGAAAGTCTGGCGTTTTCGTGCGACCTGTACCACCCCCCGGGTCGTGGGATTCCGAAGGAGCTCTGACGTACTGGTGGCGGACACAAATGCCGACCGGAATTCGCTGAACGGACACGGCGGCGACCCCGCCGGGCCGGGCGAACCCATCGCCGTCATCGGGGTCTCCTGCCGACTGCCGGGAGCGGACGGCCCGACGGCGTTCTGGGACCTGCTGCGCAGCGGCGCGGACGCGGTGACCGAACTCGCGGCCCCGCGCTGGCCCGTGGAAGGCGACGCGGACGTCGAATCGGACGTCGATCCGGACGTCGGTGCGGGCGATCCGGGCGGTCCCGGCGCGGCCGGTCCGCAGCGCGGCGGCTTCCTGGACGCCGAGCGGATCGAGGGCTTCGACGCGGAGTTCTTCGGAGTCACGCCCCGCGAGGCCGCCCAGATGGACCCGCAGCAGCGGCTCGCGCTCGAACTCGGCTGGGAGGCGCTGGAGGACGCGGGCCTCGCCGCCCTGCACCCCGCCTCCAGGCCCGGGAGCCCCGAGGCCGCCCCGGCGGAGCACCCGCGGAAGGCGGCTCGACAGCCCGTCGCCTACGGGGTGTTCCTCGGCGTCATCGCCGACGACTACGCGACCCTCAGCGCCCGGACGGGACCGGCCACCGCCCACACCCTCACCGGCCTGCACCGCAGCCTCGTCGCCAACCGTATCTCCTACGCGCTGGGCCTCAACGGCCCGAGCCTGACCGTCGACGCCGGGCAGTCCTCCTCGCTGGTCTCGGTCCACCTCGCCTGTGAGAGCCTGCGCTCCGGCGAGTCGGCGGTCGCCCTGGCCGGCGGCGTGAACCTCAACCTCGTCCCGGAGACCACCGAGCGGATCACCGCCTTCGGCGCTCTTTCTCCCGACGGCCGCTGCTACACCTTCGACGAGCGCGCCAACGGCTACGTCCGCGGCGAGGGCGGCGCGGTCCTGGTCCTCAAGCGGCTGAGCGACGCGGTCGCCGACGGCGACCCGATCCGCTGCGTGCTGCTCGGCAGCGCCGTCAACAACGACGGCGGCGGCCCCGGCCTCACCAGCCCGCACCAGGCGGCACAGGAGGACCTGCTGCGCAGCGCCTACCGTCGGGCCGGGGTCGCGCCGGACGAGGTGCAGTACGTCGAACTGCACGGCACCGGCACCCGCGTCGGCGACCCGGTCGAGGCCCGCGCGCTCGGTACGGTGCTCGGCGCCGGCCGCGACCCGCGAGCGCCGCTGGCCGTCGGCTCGGTCAAGACGAACGTCGGCCACCTGGAAGGCGCCGCAGGTGTGACCGGCCTGCTCAAGCTGATCCTCAGCGTCCAGCACCGGGCGCTGCCGCCGAGCCTCAACTACCGGCGCCCGAACCCGGAGATCGCGCTGGTGGACCTCCGCCTGCGGGTGCAGACCGGGGACGAGGCGACCGCCTGGCCCGACGAAGACCGGCCGCTGCTGGGCGGTGTCTCCTCCTTCGGTATGGGAGGCACCAACTGCCATGTGGTGGTGGGCGAATGGGCCGCGGCCTCGTCCTCCGTCCGCCCCGACGCGGCTCTCCCGGGCGCCGCCCGCACGACACGGTCACCGCTCGGTGAACTCGGCCTCGTGCCCTGGCCGGTGTCCGCGCGGTCCGCCGCCGCACTGCGAGGCCAGGCCGAACGCCTGCTCGCCGTCACCGAAGCCGCTGGTGCCGGGTCCTGGTCCGGGTCCGGGTCCGATGCCGATGCTCATGCCGACTCCGACTCCGACTCCGTCACCGTCGACGGCCCTTCGGGCCTGCGCCCGGTCGGCCGGGCCCTCGCCCTGTCCCGGGCGGCGTTCGAGCACCGCGGTGTCGTCCTCGCGGCCGGATTCACGGACGCCCGTAACACCGTCGGCATGCTCGCCACCGGTATGCCCGCGGCCGGTCTGGTGAGCGGAGCGGTGCGCGCCGGAGGCAGCCGGGTGGCCCTGGTGTTCCCGGGCCAGGGCTCGCAGTGGGCGGGCATGGCGATGGAACTGCTGGCCTCCTCAACGGTGTTCGCGGCCCGGATGGGGGAGTGCGACACGGCGCTGGCCCCGTATCTCGGCAGCTCGGTGGTCGAGGCGATCCGCGAGGGCGCCCTCGACGATGTGGTGGTCGTCCAGTCGGCGCTGTGGGCGGTGATGGTGTCGCTGGCCGAGGTGTGGCGCGCCGCCGGTGTCGAGCCCGGCGCCGTCATCGGGCACAGCCAGGGCGAGATCGCCGCCGCCTGCGTCGCGGGCGCGTTGTCCGTCGAGGACGGGGCGAAGACGGTCGCGCTGCGGGCGAAGGTGATCGGCGCGTCGCTGTCGGGCCGCGGCGGGATGCTCTCGGTGGGGCTGCCCGTCGGCGCGGTCCTCGAACGCCTCACCCGCTGGGGCGACCGGCTGTGTATCGGATCGGTCAACGGGCCCTCGTCCACCGTGGTGTCGGGCGAGCTGGACGCGCTCGCCGAACTGCGCGCCGCCTGCGACGCCGAGGGCATCCGCGCCCGGCGCGTCGGCATCGACTACGCGTCGCACTCCGTCCAGGTCGACGCGATCCGGGAGGAGGTGCTGGACGCCCTCGCCGGCATCACCCCGGTGGCGTCCGACGTGCTCTTCTACTCCACGGTCACCGGCGGCCGGCTCGACACCCGGGAGCTGGACGCCGCGTACTGGCTCGCCAACCTCCGCGGGCAGGTGCGGTTCGACGAGACCGTACGCGCGCTGCTGGCCGACGGGTTCGGCTACTTCGTGGAGGCCAGCGCGCACCCCGTGCTGGCGGTGGGCCTGGCCGAGACGTTCGAGGACGCCGGGTTCGACGCGGTGGCGCTCGGCACGCTGCGCAGGAACGAGGGCGGCCAGGAACGCTTCCTGACCTCGCTGGCCGAGGGCTGGGTACGTGGTCTGCCGGTCGACTGGCAGGCCGTCTTCGCGGACACGCCTCCGGCCCAAGTCGCGCTTCCCACCTACGCGTTCCAGCGCCGCCGCCACTGGGTGGACACCGCGACCGGCCGCCGTCGCCGACGCGCGGGAACCGCCGCCGCCGTACCGGCCCAGCGCAACGTCCGGGACGCCGAGCACGACGAGGACCAGGACTACGGCGCCGAACCGGCCCCCGCCGCCTCGTCGTTCGCCGCCCGGCTGGCCGCGCTGCGTCCGGCCGAGCGGGATTCGACGCTGCTGCGCTTCGTCCTGGCGCACGCGGCGGCGGTCGCGGGACAGCCGTCGCCGGACGCGCTCGACCCCGAACAGACCTTCAAGAACCTCGGGTTCGACTCGCACCTGTCGGTCCAGCTCCGCAACCGGATCGCCGAGCAGGCCGAAGTGGCGATGCCCGCCACCGTCCTCTTCGACCAGCCCACGCCGTCCGCGCTCGCCCGCCACCTGCGCGCCGCCCTGCTCGACGCGGGACCCGCGGCGAACGACGCGGCGGCGCCCCCCGTGGACCACCCGGACGCCGACGACTCGCCGATCGCCATCGTCGCCATGGCCTGCCGGCTCCCTGGCGGCGTCGACTCGCCCGAGGCACTGTGGGACGTCGTCGCGGACGGCCGGGACGTCATCGGCGACTTCCCCGACAACCGCGGCTGGGACATCGAGCGCCTCTACGACCCGCAGGCGCGGCGCGCGGCCACCAGCTACGTCCGGCACGGCGGATTCCTCGACGGCGCACCGGACTTCGACGCCGGGCTGTTCGGGATCTCGCCGCGCGAGGCCCTGGCCATGGACCCGCAGCAGCGGCTGCTGCTGGAGACCTCGTGGGAGGCGGTGGAGCGGGCCGGGATGGACCCGCTGTCCTTGCGCGGCACCCGCACCGGCGTCTTCTTCGGCGCGATGTTCCAGGAGTACGGGCCGCAGCTCCAGTACGGCGCGGACGGCGTCGAGGGCCACCGGCTCACCGGCACCCTCACCAGCGTCGCCTCGGGACGGCTGGCCTACGCCCTGGGTCTTGAGGGCCCGGCCGTCACCCTGGACACGGCCTGCTCGTCGTCCCTGGTCGCACTGCACTGGGCGGTACGGTCGCTGCGGTCGGGCGAGTGCACGATGGCGATCGCGGGCGGCGTCACGATCATGTCCACGCCCGGCATGTTCGTGGAGCTGAGCCGGCAGGGGGCGCTGTCCCCCGACGGCCGCTGCAAGGCGTTCTCCGCCGCCGCCGACGGCACCGGCTGGTCCGAGGGCGTCGGCGTCCTGGTGGTCGAGCGGCTCTCCGACGCACGCCGCAACGGCCACCAGGTGCTGGCCCTGGTCCGCGGCTCCGCCACCAATCAGGACGGCGCGAGCAACGGCCTGACCGCGCCGCACGGCCCCTCGCAGGAGCGGGTGATCCGTGACGCGCTCGCTGACGCGCGGGTCGCCGCCGCCGACGTGGACGTGGTCGAGGCGCACGGTACGGGCACGACGCTCGGCGACCCGATCGAGGCGCAGGCGCTGCTGGCCACCTACGGGCAGAGCCGCCCCGAGGACCGGCCGCTCCGGCTCGGCTCGGTGAAGTCCAACATCGGGCACACCCAGGCCGCGGCGGGCATCGCGGGCGTGATCAAGATCGTGCAGGCCCTGCGCCACGAGGAGCTGCCCCGCACTCTGCACGCCGACGTCCCCTCGCCGCACGTCGACTGGTCCGGCGCCGTCACGCTCCTGACCGAACCGGTGGCGTGGAAGCGCGGGGACCGGCCGCGGCGCGCGGGCGTCTCGTCGTTCGGCATCAGCGGCACGAACGCGCACGTGATCCTGGAGGAGGCCGAGCCGGAGGGCTCCGCAAACCCCCTGGCCGCGCCCGGCCCGTCCGAGGCCGCGTCCGGGGCCGCCTCCGAAGCCGAGCCCGTATCCGTATCCCTATCCGAGGGCGGGGCCGGGGACCTGCGGGCGCTCCCGATCCTCACCGGCGCCCCCGCACCGTGGCCGGTGTCGGGACAGTCGGCCGCTGCGCTGCGCGCCCAGGCCGCCCGTATCCGCGACTGGACGGGCGATGCCGGGGGAGACGGCCCCGCGAGCACGGGTGACGGCAGGGCCGCCACCGGCCGCGCCCTGGCCGCCACCCGCGCCGTACTCGAACACCGGGCCGTCGTGCTCGCCGCCGACCCCGACGGCACCCGTGACGCGCTGACCGCCGTCGCCGTCGGCGCGCCCACCCCCCACGCCGTCGTCGGCGCGGCCGACCTGCGCGGCCGGACCGCGTTCGTCTTCCCCGGCCAGGGCTCCCAGTGGCGCGGCATGGCCGCCGAACTCCTCGGCACCTCAACGGTGTTCGCCCGCCGCTTCACCGAGTGCGAGCGGGAGATGGCCGCCTACGTCGACTGGTCCGCCACCGATGTGCTGCGCGCCGCGCAGGACGCGCCGCCGCTCGACCGGATCGACGTACTCCAACCGGTGCTGTTCGCCGTCAACGTGTCCCTGGCCGCGATGTGGCGCGCCGCGGGCGTCGAGCCGGGCGCCGTCGTCGGCAGCAGCCAGGGCGAGATCGCCGCGGCCTGCGTCGCGGGCGCTCTCACCCTCGCCGACGCCGTCCGCATCGTCGTCCTGCGCAGCGCGCTCTTCGGCGAGGAACTCGTCGGCAACGGCGCCGTCGCCTCGGTCGCACTGAGCGCGGAGGCGCTGGAGGAGCGGCTGGCCGCGTGGGACGGCCGCCTCACCGCGGCCGGACGCAACGGACCCACCGCGCAGACCGTCGCCGGGGACGAGACCTCGCTCGCCGACTTCGTCGCCGCCTGCAAGGACGAGGGGATCAGGGCCCGCGTCATCGGCTCCACTGTCGCCTCGCACTGCGCCCAGGTCGACCCGCTGCGCGACCGCATCACGCGGATGTTCGCCGACGTCACGCCCGTCGCGGGCGGCGTCCCGTTCTACTCGACCGTCACCGGCGGCGCGCTCGACGGACACAGGCTCGACGCCGGCTACTGGTTCGAGAACGCCCGCAGGCCGGTCGATTTCGAGACCGCCGTCCACACACTCCTCGACGACGGCTTCCGGTTCTTCGTCGAGATCAGCGCCCACCCCGTACTCACCCCCGCCATGCAGGAGACGTTCGAGTACGCCGGGACCGACGCCCTCGCCCTCGGCACACTCCGCCGCGACGAAGGCGGCGCCGACCGTTTCCTCACCTCCGTCGCCGAAGGCTGGGTCCGCGGCCTGCCCGGCGTCGACTGGACCCGGCTGCTGCCCGCGACCGACGGACGCCGCGTCCACCTGCCCACCTACGCCTTCCAACGGACCCGGTACTGGCTGGAGTCGGCGGCAGGCGCGGGCGCGGGAACGGACGGCCTCGGCCTGTCCGCGACCGGGCACCCGATGCTGGGCGCGGCCGTACAACTCGCCGACTCCGAAACCCTGTTGCTCACCGGCCGGATCTCGCTGCGCACCCATCCGTGGCTGTCGGACCACGCCGCCCTCGGCACGGTGCTGCTGCCCGGCGCGGCCTTCGCCGAACTGGCTCTGCACGCGGCCGAGTTGACCGGATGCGCCCAGGTCGAGGAACTCACCCTGGAAGCACCGCTGATCCTGGCCGGCCAGGACGGCGTGCACCTCCAGCTCACCGTCGGCGCACCGGACGCGACCGGCCGCCGCGAACTGCGCATCCACTCCCGACCCGACCGCGCCGACGCGCACGACGCCAGAAGTCTCGACACCGGCCCCTGGGTCCGGCACGCCGCGGGCGTCCTCGCCTCCGAGGCGCCCGCCGCTCCCGAACCCCTCACCGCCTGGCCCCCGGCCGACGCCCGGCCGGTGCCCGTCGAGGAGTTCTACGCGGACCTGGACGCGACCGGTTACGGCTACGGCCCGGCCTTCCGCCGCGTCCGCGCCGCCTGGCGGTCGGATCAGCACCTCTACGCCGACGTCACCCTCGGCGACGAGCAGGCAGCCGACGCCGGATCGTACGGCGTCCATCCCGCCCTGCTGGACGCCGCGTTGCACATCTCCCTTGCCCATGTCGACGGCCTGCGGCTGCCGTTCGCCTGGCGCGGGCTCGCCCTGCACGCCGTCCACGCCTCGGCGGTCCGCGTTCGCGTCACTCCCCAAGGCCCGGACACCGTCGCCCTGACCCTCGCGGACGCCACCGGCGCGCCCGTCGCTTCCGTTGAGGCGCTCACCCTGCTGCCCGTCGGCGAGGCGCAGTTGAGTCCGGCGGGAGGCCCCGCGAACACCCCCGCGGACCAGGCACTCTTCCGGCTCGACTGGCAGTCGGTCGCGACAGCGGAGCCCGCGGCCGAGTGGCTGGCCCTTGGTGCCGACACGGGCGACGACGGTGTGCCCGACGTCGCGGAACTGCTCGCCCGGATCGACGCGGACACCATCGAGGCGCCGCGGACGGCACTGGTGCGGCTCGGCGGGTGGGGGCGTGAGGAGCCGCGCGGCGCGAAGGGCGGTCTGGGCGACGGGAGTTGGACGTCTGGTGAGGGGAAGGGTGAGCCGGGCCAGGAGGGCGGGCAGCCGGGAGACGCGATCCTCGGCGACGGGAGTGGGACGGCGGGCCACGAGGACGGGACACCGGCTCGTACGCCGGTCGACGCGGCACTGCCCGCTCGCGTCCACGCCGCGACCGCCGAGGCGCTGGGCCTGCTCAAGACCTGGCTCGGCGACGAGCGGCTGAGTACGTCGCGCCTGGTCGTGCTGACTCGCGGGGCGGTTGCCGCGGAACCCGGCGAGGACATCGCCGACCTGGCGACGGCACCCGTCTGGGGCCTGATCCGCAGCGCCCAGTCCGAGCACCCCGGCCGCCTCGTCCTGGTCGACACGGACGACACACCGGCGTCCCGGGACGCACTGGCCACGGCCGTCGCCACCGCCGTCGCGCGGGACGAGGCGCAGATCGCGTTGCGCGCGGGCGGGATACGGCTGCCCCGGCTGGTCCGCGCGACCCCCGGCGCCGCGTCCGAAGCCCCCGCCGCCCCGCAGCGCACCGAGGCCGACCCGCACGGCACGGTCCTGATCACCGGCGGGACCGGCGCCCTCGGCTCGCTGCTGGCCGGTCACCTGGTCGCCGAACACGGTGTCCGGCACCTCGTCCTGACCAGTCGGCGCGGTCCCGACACGGACGGCGCCGCCGACCTCAGGGCCCGGCTCCGCGCCGGCGGCGCGGAGACGGTCGAGATCACCGCTTGCGATGTGGCCGACCGGGCCTCTTTGGCAGCGGTGTTGGAGGCGGTTCCTTCCGACCGGCCGCTGACGGGCGTGGTGCACGCGGCCGGTGTGCTCGACGACGGACTTGTACTGTCCCTCACCGACGACCAGCTGTCGCGCGTGCTGACGCCGAAGGTGGACGCGGCGGTGCATCTGCACGAGCTGACCCGGCACTTGGACCTGTCGCTGTTCGTACTGTTCTCCTCCATCGCCGCGACCTTCGGCAACCCCGGCCAGGCCGACTACGCCGCTGCCAACGCCTTCCTGGACGCCCTCGCCACGCGCCGCCGCGCCGAGAGACTGCCCGCGCACTCCCTCGCCTGGGGCCTGTGGGCGGAAGTCGGCAGCATGCGCGCCCACTTGGACGACGGCGACCTCGCCTGGCTGCGCGCCTCCGGCGTCCGGCCGCTGGCCGCCGACCTCGGCCTGGCGCTGTTCGACGCGGCCACGGCCACCGACACGTCGTGCCTCGTCCCCGTCTCGCTCGACCTGACCGCCCTGCGCGCCGAGGCCGCCCGGGGCTCTCTGCGGCCTGCCTTCCGCAGCCTGGTCCGCGCACGGCGCACCGCTGTGGCCGCCGCACCGGCCGACAGCGCCAGCGACCTGCGGCACCGCCTCACCGGCCTCGACCCGCAGGAACAGGACCGGCTCCTGCTCGAACTGATCCGTGAACAGGCTGCCGCCGTCCTCGCGTTGCCGACACCGGACACGATTTCCGCGCGCCGCAGCTTCAAGGAGTTCGGCTTCGACTCGCTGACCGCCCTGCAACTGCGCAACGCCCTCGCCACGGCCACCGGCCTGCGGCTCCCCGCCACCCTCGTCTTCGACTACCCGACGCCCCAGGCACTCACCGGCTTCCTCCGCACCCTGGTGTTGGGCGCCGACCGGCCGGGCCAGGCGGCGGCAACGGCCCCGGCCGACGCGGCAGGCCAGGCGTCCGCTCCGGACAGTGACACCGACCCGGTGGTGATTGTGGGGATGGCGTGTCGGTATCCGGGTGGTGTGGGTTCGCCTGAGGAGTTGTGGTCTCTGGTTGCTTCGGGTGGGGATGCGGTGTCGGGGTTCCCGGTGGACCGGGGGTGGGATGTTGAGGGGTTGTTTGATCCGAATCCTGGTGTGGCGGGGCGGAGTTATGCGCGTGAGGGTGGGTTCCTTTATGGCGCGGGTGAGTTTGACGCGGGGTTTTTCGGGGTGTCTCCGCGTGAGGCGTTGTCGATGGATCCCCAGCAGCGGTTGTTGTTGGAGGCGTCGTGGGAGGTGTTGGAGCGGGCGGGTATTGATCCCGGTTCGCTGAGAGGCAGTTCGACGGGCGTCTTCACCGGCGTCATGCACCACGACTACGGCTCCACCGGCGAACGCCCCGAAGAACTGGAGGGTTACGCCGTCACCAGCACGCAGGGCAGCGTCGCCTCCGGCCGGGTGTCGTACACGTTCGGGTTCGAGGGTCCGGCGATGACGGTGGACACGGCGTGCTCGTCGTCGCTGGTCGCGATGCACCTGGCGGCGCAGGCGCTGCGGTCGGGGGAGTGCTCGCTCGCCCTGGCCGGCGGCGTCACCGTCATGGCGACCCCTTGGGTTTTCGTGGAGTTCAGCCGTCAGCGGGGCATGGCGCCTGACGGGCGCAGCAAGGCGTTCTCGGCGGCGGCGGACGGTGCCGGGTGGGGTGAGGGCGTCGGTGTCCTGCTCCTGGAGCGGCTGTCGGACGCGCGGCGCAACGGTCACCGGGTGCTGGCGGTGATGCGGGGCTCCGCGGTGAATCAGGACGGTGCGTCGAACGGGCTGACCGCACCGAACGGACCTTCCCAGGAGCGGGTGATCCGGGCCGCGCTGGACAGCGCCGGGCTGACGGCCGCAGATGTCGACGCGGTCGAGGCGCACGGGACCGGCACGGCACTGGGCGATCCGATTGAGGCGCAGGCGCTGCTCGCGACGTACGGGCAGGGGCGGGCCGGTGAACTGCCCTTGTGGCTGGGCTCGGTGAAGTCGAACATCGGTCACACGCAGGCCGCCGCCGGGGTCGCGGGCGTCATCAAAATGGTCCAGGCGATGCGCCACGAGGTGCTGCCCAAGAGCCTTTACGCGGATGAGCCGACGCCGCACGTCGACTGGTCGAGCGGCGCCGTCGAATTGCTGACCGACTCCCAGGACTGGTCCCCGGGCGACCGCCCGCGCCGGGCCGCCGTCTCGTCGTTCGGCATCAGCGGGACGAACGCGCACGTGATCCTGGAAGAGGCCGGGCCGTCGCGGGCTTCCGAGCCCGAACCCGAAGTCGCTCCGGAAGCAGGCCCGTTGGGTCTGCTGACGGTGGTGCCGTGGGTGGTGTCCGCGCGGTCGGCGGACGCGCTGCGCGGCCAGGCCGAACGCCTGGCGGCGTTCGTCGAGGCGGGCGGCGCGGAGAACTCCCCGGCGGACGTCGGCCTCTCCCTCGCGACATCCCGCACTGCCCTGGAGCACCGGAGCGTGGTGCTGGCCCCGGACATCGCCAGCGCGGTCGCAGGGCTCTGCGCCCTGGCCGACGACACCCCGGCCGCGCGCGTGGTATCGGGCGCGACGGTGCGGGACCCCGGTCGGGTGGTGTTGGTGTTCCCGGGTCAGGGGTCGCAGTGGGCGGGGATGGCCACGGAGTTGTTGGACTCCTCCGCGGTGTTCGGGGCGCGGTTGGCGGAGTGTGATGCGGCGCTGTTGCCGTACGTCGGTTCGTCGGTGGTGGAGGCGATCCGTAGCGGGGCTTTGGACGATGTGGTCGTGGTGCAGGGGGCGTTGTGGGCGGTGATGGTGTCCCTGGCCGGAGTGTGGCGTGCTGCGGGTGTGGAGCCGGGTGCGGTGATCGGTCACAGTCAGGGTGAGATCGCGGCGGCCTGTGTCGCGGGTGCGTTGTCGGTGGAGGATGCGGCGCGCGTGGTGGCGTTGCGGGCGAAGGCGATTCGTGGGTCGTTGTCCGGCAACGGTGGGATGGTGTCGGTCGCGCTTCCGGCTGAGGCGGTACGGGAGCGGATCGGGCGCTGGGACGGCCGGATCGGTGTGGCGTCGGTGAACGGGCCGTCGTCCACGGTGGTTTCGGGTGAACCCCAGGCGCTGGATGAGCTGCTGATGTCGTGTGAGGCCGAGGGCGTGCGGGCGCGTCGTATTGATGTGGATTACGCGTCGCACTCGGTGCAGGTCGATGCGATATGTGACGAGGTCGTCCAGGCTCTGTCCGGGATTACGCCGACCTCGTCCGAGGTTCCGTTCTATTCGACGGTGACCGGCGGCCGTATCGACACGAGCACGCTGGACGCTGCGTACTGGGTGACGAACCTCCGCCAGGAGGTCCGTTTCGACGAGACCGTCCGGGCCTTGCTGGCTGACGGCTTCGGGTACTTCGTGGAGTCGAGCCCGCACCCGGTCCTGGCGGTCGGTCTCGCCGAGACGTTTGAGGACGCGGGTTCCGACGCGGTCGCGCTCGGCACGCTCCGTCGCGACGAGGGCGGCCAGGAACGCTTCCTGACCTCGCTGGCCGAAGGCTGGGTACGCGGCCTCCCCGTCGACTGGCGGTCCGTGTTCGGCGGAACCCCGGCCCGCCCCGTGGACCTGCCCACGTACGCCTTCCAGCACGAGCGCTACTGGCTGACCGGTGAGGGCGGCCGTAGCGGCGATCCCAGCGGGCTCGGGCAGGAGGCCGTCGATCACCCGCTGTTGGGGGCGGTGGTGCGGTTGGCCGGTTCGGATCAGGTGGTGTTCACGGGTCGGTTGTCGTTGGCGTCGCATGCGTGGCTGGGTGATCACCGGGTGGAGGGGATCGTTCTGGTGCCGGGTGCCGCTCTGGCGGAATGGGCGTTGCGCGCGGCGGACGAGGTCGGGGCCGGGTGCGTAGAGGAGTTGACGCTTCAGGTGCCGTTGGTGGTGCCGGAGAGCGGCGGTGTGCAGGTGCAGGTCTCTGTCAGTGCGCCGGACGAGGACGGACGGCGCGAACTGGGCATCCACTCCCGCGCGGAGAGCGCCGCGCCGGACGACCGGCCCTGGACGCGTAACGCCGCCGGCACGCTGCTCGACGGCAGCCCTGAGACCCCGGACACGCTCACCGCGTGGCCGCCGCCGGGTGCCGAGCCGGTGCCGGTCGACGGCTTCTACGAGCGGGCAGCGGCGGCCGGTTACGGCTACGGCCCGGCCTTCCAGGGCCTGCGCGCCGCATGGCGGGACGGCGACGAGCTCTACGCGGAAGTGGCGTTGCCGGAGGCCGCGGTCAAGGACGCGGCCCGCTTCGGCATCCATCCCGCCCTGCTCGACGCCGCGATCCAGGCCGTCCTGCTGGAGCACCCTCACGGCTCGCCGGTCCGGCTGCCGTTCGCCTGGTCGGATGTCGTGCTCGGCGCGGTCGGCGCGACCTCCGTACGCGTACGGCTGCGGGCCTCAGGGCCGGACACGCTGTCCGTGACGGTGACCGACACCGCAGGCACCCTGGTCCTGTCGGTGACGTCCCTCGTGCTGCGCGCGGTGTCGGGCGACCAGCTCCGCGGCTCCGGATCGGACGCGGTCGACGGCCTGTTCCGGATGGACTGGGTCCGCGCGATGCCGACGGAGAGCAACGCGGTGACGGCCGACTGCACCTTCGTGGCGGGGGCGGCGGGCCTCGCCGCGCTCGCCACCGGGTCGGAGCCAGTTCCGCCGCTGGTCGGCGTGGTGCTGCCTCCGGTGTCGGTGGCGGTCTCCGGTGATGTGCCGGGTGCGGTGGCAGATGCGGTGACCGGTGTGTTGGGTCTGGTCCAGGAGTGGCTGGCCGAGGAGCGGTTTGCCGGGTCGCGGTTGGTGCTCGTCACCTGTGGGGCTGTGTCCACTCATAGCGGTGAGTCCGTTGCCGATCTGGTGCATGCCCCGGTGTGGGGTCTGGTGCGCAGCGCGCTTGCTGAGAATCCGGGGCGGCTGTTGCTGGTCGACACTGACCGAGACGTGGAGTCGGTGGCGGATCTCGG
The DNA here is from genome assembly GCF_014596445.1 of Streptomyces sp. CBMA29. Lineage (GTDB taxonomy): Bacteria > Actinomycetota > Actinomycetes > Streptomycetales > Streptomycetaceae > Actinacidiphila. The sequence goes on from NZ_MECL01000074.1 coordinate 93,014, forward strand.
TGTGGTGCTCGGTGTGGCGGTGGCGTCGGGTGAGCCGCAGGTGGCGGTGCGTGGTGGTGAGGTGCTGGTGCCGAGGTTGGTGCGGGCGCCTGCTGGTGGAGGGGGTCTGGTGCCGCCTGCCGAGGGTGCGTGGCGGCTGGTCGCCTCCGAAGGGACGCTCGACGGGCTCGCCCTGGCCCCCCATCCCGCTGCCGACGCGCCGCTCGCGCCCGGCCAGATCCGCGTCGGAATCCGCGCGGCGGGTGTCAACTTCCGTGATGTCGTGGTGAGTCTGGGCATGGTCGGTACCGAGGAGTCGCTCGGCTGCGAGGGCGCGGGTGTCGTGGTCGAGGTCGGTCCTGGCGTCGCGGGTGTCGCGGTGGGTGACCGGGTGATGGGTCTGCTGCCGGAGTCGTTCGGTCCGTTGGCGGTGGTGGACGAGCGGTTGGTCGTCCGGGTGCCGGAGGGCTGGAGCTTCGAGCAGGCCGCCGCCGTCCCCGCGGTGTTCCTCACGGCGTGGATCGGTCTCGCCGACCTTGGCGAACTGAGCGCCGGGCAAAGGGTGTTGATCCACGCGGCGACCGGTGGTGTGGGGATGGCGGCCACGCAGTTGGCCCGGCACTGGGGTGCCGAGGTCTTCGGGACCGCCAGCGAGGGCAAGTGGGACACCCTCCGGGACATGGGCTTCGACGCGGAGCACATCGCCTCCTCCCGCACCCTGGCCTTCGAGGACGCCTTCATGACCGCCACGGGCGGCGACGGAGTCGACGTCGTACTGGACTGCCTCGCGCGGGAGTTCGTTGACGCGTCGCTGCGGCTGCTGCCGCGTGGCGGCCGGTTCCTGGAGATGGGCAAGACCGACCTCCGCGACCCGCAGGCCGTCGCGGCCGAACACCCCGGCGTGACCTACCGGGCCTACGACCTGGCGAAGGCGGATCCGCAGCGAGTCGGCGAGATCCTGCGGGAGTTGGCGGGGTTGTTCGCGGAGGGTGTGCTGGAGCCGTTGCCGGTGCGGGTGTGGGATGTGCGTCGTGCTGGTGAGGCGTTGCGGTTCATGTCGCAGGCGCGGCATGTCGGCAAGGTCGTGCTGCGTGTTCCGCGCCGGGTGGATGCCGGGAGTGCGGTGCTGGTCACGGGTGGTACGGGTTTGCTGGGCGGGTTGGTGGCCCGGCACATGGTGGCCTCGTACGGGGTCCGGGATCTGGTGCTGGCCAGTCGGCGAGGGGAAGGCGCTCCGGGTGTGGCCGGGTTGGTGGCGGAGTTGGAGGCTGCGGGTGCGCGGGTCGAGGTCGTGGGGTGTGATGTCGCGGTCCGGGACGAGGCGGCGGGGCTGCTCGCGCGGTTCGGCGGGGACCGGCCGTTGGGCGGGGTGGTGCACTGCGCGGGCGCGCTGGATGACGGTCTGGTGCCGGATCTGGACGCGGAACGTATTCGGGGTGTGCTGCGGGCGAAGGTGGATGCCGCGTGGCATCTGCACGAGCTGACGCGGGACCTGGACCTGTCGTTGTTCGTGCTGTTCTCGTCCCTTGCGGGCGTGGTGGGCACGGCCGGCCAGGCGAACTACGCGGCGGCGAACACGTTCCTGGACGCGCTGGCCGGTGTGCGCCGTACGAGTGGTGCGTCGGGTGTGTCGATGGCCTGGGGACACTGGGCCACCGACTCCGAGCTGACCGGTTCGCTTGATGAGGTGGACCGGGCACGCTTGGCCCGAAGTGGCGTGGTGCCGATGAGCGTCGAGCAGGGGATCGGCCTGTTCGACGCCGCGCTGGGCTGGGACGTACCGCTCGCCGTCACCGCCCGCCTCGCGCCCGAGACAGCGGACGACCAGACCGCGGGAGAAGCCTTCCGTGCTCTCGCGCGCGGCCTGACGAGCCGTGCTCCGCAACGCCGTACCGCCAAAGCCGCTGTCCCTGCGGCGCGTTCGGGCGGCGCGGACCTGGCCGCGCGTCTCGCCGCGCTCGGCGCCGCCGAACGCAGCGCCGTACTCGTCGACATGGTGCGCACCAACGTCGCCGCGGTGCTCGGCCACGGATCGTCGGCCGCCGTCGATCCGGCGCGCGCGTTCAAGGAGCTGGGCTTCGACTCGCTCACCGGCGTCGAGCTGCGCAACCGCCTCGGCACCGCCACCGGACAGCGGCTCGCGGCCACCGTGGTCTTCGACCACCCGACCCCCGACGCGCTCGCCGCCCATCTGCTCGGCACGCTGCTGCCCGACGAACAACCGCCGGGTACCGAAGAACTCCTCGCCGAACTGGCGGCGTTCGAGACCCAGCTCGCCACCGTCGCGGCCGAGGACGTGGACGCGGACCAGCGCGCCGCTGTCGGCCGCCGGTTGGAGAACCTGCTCGCTTTCTGGCGCGACTCCGGCACCGATACCGGCTCAGGCACACGCGAGACCGGTGCCGCCGACCGGCTGAAGTCGGCGTCCGCCGACGAGGTGCTGGATTTCATCAACAACGAGCTCGGGATCTCCTGAGCGGCCACGCCCGGCGCGGCGGCACGAGCGCCGGGCGGGCCACACGACGCAGGACATCCCGTAACGGCTCGGAGGAGGAACGCCTCGGATGGCGAACGACGACAAGCTGGTCGACTACCTGAAGCGCGTGGCGGCCGACCTGCACCAGACCCGGCAGGAGTTGCAGGAGGTCAAGGACCGGGAGAGCGAGCCGATCGCGATCGTCGGCATGGCCTGCCGGTTCCCTGGTCACGTCGGCACGCCCGAGGACTTCTGGCGACTGCTCGAGACCGGCGGCGACGCCATCGCCGGCTTCCCGGCCGACCGCGGCTGGGACACCGAGGCGCTGTACGACGCGGACCCCGACGCGCCCGGCAAGACGTACCTCCTCAAAGGCGGATTCCTCGACGGGGCAGGGGACTTCGACGCCGAACTGTTCGGCGTCTCGCCGCGCGAGGCCCTCGGCATGGACCCGCAGCAGCGGCTCGTCCTGGAGTCGTCGTGGGAGGCGCTGGAACGCGCCGGTATCGACCCCAGCTCGCTCAAGGGCACAAAGACCGGTGTGTTCGTCGGCGCGGCGGGGACCGGCTACCTCACCACCATGCAGCAGGTGCCGGAAGGCGTCGAGGGCTACACCGGCACCGGCTCCTTCATCAGTGTCATATCCGGCCGCGTCTCGTACTCCCTGGGCCTCGAAGGCCCCGCGCTGACCATCGACACCGCGTGCTCGTCGTCGCTGGTCGCCCTGCACCTGGCCGTGCAGTCCCTGCGCAACGGCGAGTCCACGCTCGCCCTCGTCGGCGGCGTGGCTGTGATGCCCACGCCGTGGGTCTTCGTCGACTTCAGCCGACAGCGCGGACTCGCGCCCGACGGCCGCTGCAAGGCGTTCGCCGCCGGAGCCGACGGCACCGCCTGGTCCGAAGGCGTCGGCATGCTGCTCGTCGAACGGCTCTCCGACGCACGACGCAACGGCCACAACGTGCTCGCGGTGGTGCGCGGTTCGGCCCTCAACCAGGACGGCGCGAGCAACGGCCTCACCGCTCCGAACGGCCCCTCCCAGCAGCGCGTCATCCGCGCGGCCCTCGCCAACGCCGGTCTGACCGGCGACGAGGTGGACGCGGTCGAGGCGCACGGTACGGGCACGACGCTCGGCGACCCGATCGAGGCGCAGGCGCTGCTCGCCACCTACGGCAGGGGCCGCACGGCGGGCCACCCTCTGTGGCTCGGGTCGGTCAAGTCGAACCTGGGCCACACCGCGCACACCGCCGGAATGGCCGGCGTCATCAAGATGGTGCTGGCCCTCCAGGAGGAGAAGCTGCCGCGCACCCTGCACATCGACGCGCCCACCTCGAACGTCGACTGGTCCGCGGGCGCGGTCCGTCTGCTGGAACAGCCGGTCGACTGGAAGCGCGGGGACCGCACCCGCCGGGCCGCCGTGTCCTCGTTCGGCATCAGCGGGACGAACGCCCACGTGATCCTGGAAGACGCACCTCAGGTCGAGGAACCCGCGGCCGTGGACGAAACACCGTCAACCCAGGGCCCGTTGGGCGAGCTGGCAGTGGTGCCGTGGGTGGTGTCCGGGCGGTCAGCCGCCGCGCTGCGAGGCCAGGCCGCGAGGCTCGCCGCCTTCGCGGCCGACTCCGCCGAGCTGCCCGCCCCGGTGTACATCGGGCGAGCACTTGCCGCCTCCCGCGCGGCACTTGAGCACCGGGCGGTGACCCTCGCCGACGACGTCAAGGCAATGGTGCCGGGGCTGGCGGCCCTGTCGGAGGGTGTGACGACCTCGGGTGTGGTGTCCGGTGTGGTGCGTCCGGGCGCGGGTCGGGTGGCGTTCGTCTTTCCGGGTCAGGGGTCGCAGTGGGCGGGGATGGCGACGGAGTTGTTGGACTCCTCTCCGGTGTTCGCGGGGCGTTTGGCTGAGTGTGATGCGGCGCTGTTGCCTTACGTCGGGTTGTCGGTGGTGGAGGCGATTCGCGAGGGTGCTTTGGATGATGTGGTGGTGGTGCAGGGGGCGTTGTGGGCCGTGATGGTGTCCCTGGCCGAGGTGTGGCGTGCTGCCGGTGTCGAGCCGGGTGCGGTGATCGGGCACAGCCAGGGTGAGATTGCCGCCGCGTGTGTGGCGGGTGCGTTGTCGGTGGAGGATGCGGCGCGCGTGGTGGCGTTGCGGGCGAAGGCGATTCGTGGGTCGTTGTCCGGCAACGGTGGGATGGTGTCGGTCGCGCTTCCGGCTGAGGCGGTGCGGGGGCGGATCGGGCGCTGGGACGGCCGGATCGGTGTGGCGTCGGTGAACGGGCCGTCGTCCACGGTGGTTTCGGGTGAACCCGGCTCGTTGGCTGAGCTGCTGGCGTCGTGTGAGGCCGAGGGCGTGCGGGCGCGTCGTATTGATGTGGATTACGCGTCGCACTCGGTGCAGGTCGATGCGATATGTGACGAGGTCGTCCAGGCTCTGTCCGGGATTACGCCGACCTCGTCCGAGGTTCCGTTCTATTCGACGGTGACCGGCGGCCGTATCGACACGAGCACGCTGGACGCTGCGTATTGGGTGACCAACCTCCGCCAGGAGGTCCGTTTTGACGAGACCGTCCGGGCCCTACTGGCAGACGGATTCGGGTACTTCATCGAATCGAGCCCGCACCCCGTCCTCGCTGTCGGTCTGGCGGAGACGTTCGAGGACGCCGGTTCCGACGCGGTCGCGCTCGGCACGCTCCGCCGTGAAGAAGGCGGCCAGGAACGCTTCCTGACGTCCCTCGCCGAGGGCTGGGTACGCGGCCTGCCCGTCGACTGGCGGTCCGTCTTCGCGGGAACCCCCGCGCACCTCGTGGACCTGCCCACGTACGCCTTCCAGCATCAGCGTTACTGGCTGGAGTCCGGCTCGCTCGGCAGCGCGGACGCCTCGTCGCTGGGGCTCGGGGCGGCCGACCATCCGCTATTGGGCGCGGCCGTACAACTCGCGGACGAGAACGCGCTGTTGCTGACCGGCCGGATTTCCCTGCGTACGCACGCGTGGCTGGCCGACCACGCCGTGAACGACACCGTGCTGCTGCCCGGCGCGGCCTTCGTGGAACTCGCCTTGCGCGCCGGTGAGGAAATCCGCGCCGGCCAGATCGATGAGCTGATCCTTGAGGCGCCGCTGGTGATCCCCGAGGCCAGTGCCGTTCAGCTCCAGGTGGCGGTGGGCGCCCCGGGCGCCGACGGACGCCGCGAGATCTCGATTCACTCGCGCGGCGAGGACGGCATCGCGGACGACGAACCGTGGACACGGCACGCCGTCGGCGTCCTCAGTACCGAACGGCCCGCTGAAAGCCCCGGGTTGACCGACTGGCCGCCTGCCGGTGCCCGGCCGGTCCCGGTCGAGGACTTCTATGCCCGGGTGGCGACGGCGGGTTACGGCTACGGTCCGACGTTCCAGGGCCTGCGCGCCGCGTGGCGGCACGGTGAGGACGTGTACGCCGAGGTCACGCTGCCCGACGCCGCCGCCAAGGACGCCGAACGCTTCGCCCTCCACCCCGCGCTGCTCGACGCGGTCCTGCACGCCGTTTCCCTGCTCGACGGCGGCACACCGGAGTCGGCGCCGCTGCGGCTGCCCTACGCGTGGGAAGGCGTGGCGCTGTCCGCAGTCGGCGCGAGTCGCCTGCGGCTACGGGTCCGCCCGCTGGACGGCGGTGCCGTCGCGCTGACGCTCGCCGACGCGGCAGGGGCCCCGCTCGCGGAGATACAGTCCGTCGCCCTGCGTGAGACCACCCCCGAACAGCTCCGGCAGGCCGACGGCGGCGCCGGCCGGGACGGCCTCTTCGCCCTGGACTGGACGCCGCTGCCCGTTTCCGCCGGGGCCGCCGTCCCCGCGCCGGGACCGGTCCTCACCCTGGGCGGCGGCCAGGACGTCACGGATGTCGCCGCGCTGCTGGCGCGCCTGGACGCGGGCACTCTGGAACCGCCCGCCCACGTGATCACCCGGCTGGACCCTGGGAACACCCGGTCGGAGGCCGACAGTGAGCTGCCGTCTCGGGTACGCACCGCCGTCACCGACGTGCTCGCCCTCGTCCAGGCATGGCTCGCCGACGAGCGGCTGAACGCCTCGCGCCTGGTCGTCGTGACCACCCGGGCGGTCTCCACCGGGCCGGACGACGAGGTGGCGGACCTCGTTCACGCTCCCGTGTGGGGGCTGCTGCGGACCGCCCAGTCCGAGGCGCCGGACCGATTCGTCCTGGTCGACACCGACGACGCGGCCGGCACCGACAGTACCCATGGCACCCACGGCACCCATGGCACCCATGCCGCTTCGGACTCCGTGGCCGCCGCTGTCGCCTCCGCCGTCGATCTCGGCGAACCGCAGATCGCGATCCGCGACGGCGTGCTCCTCGCGCCCCGTTTCGCCCGCGTCGCCCCGGCCGGACCCGCGCGATCACCGCTGCGCGAAGACGGGACCGTACTCATCACCGGTGGAACCGGCACCCTCGGACGGCTCCTCGCCGAGCACCTGGTCTCCGCGCACGGGGTGCGGCATCTGCTGCTGGTCGGTCGCCGGGGCCGGACGGCCACAGGCGCACCGGAGTTGGAGCGGCGCTTGCTGGACGCGGGCGCGTCGAGCGTCGAGATCACGGCTTGCGATGTGGCCGACCGGGCTTCTTTGGCAGCGGTGTTGGAGGCGGTTCCTTCCGGCCGGCCGCTGACGGGCGTGGTGCACGCGGCCGGTGTGCTCGACGACGGAGTGGTGTCGGCACTGACGGCCGATCAGGTGGCCCGAGTCCTCGCGCCGAAGGTGGACGCGGCTGTCCATCTGCACGAGCTGACACGGGACGTGGACCTGTCGCTGTTCGCGCTGTTCTCCTCGATCGCCGGTGTGCTGGGCAACCCGGGCCAGGCCGGTTACGCGGCGGCCAACGTCTTCCTGGACGCCCTCGCTACGCGCCGCCGCGCCGAGGGACTGCCGGTCACCGACCTGATCTGGGGCTACTGGTCAGAGGCCAGCGAGCTGACGGCCCACCTCGGTGACGCCGACGTGGCCCGCTACCTGCGGATGGGCGTCACGCGGATGTCGCCCGAGCAGGGCCTGGCGCTCTTCGACGCCGCCGTGTCCGCTGGCGGCGGCACCGGGGTGCACGTCGTCAGCCGCCTCGACCTGCGCGCCCTGCGCGGCGCGGCCCGCGCCGGCGAACCCGTCCTTCCGCTCTACCGGGGTCTGGTCCGCAGCCGACCGCGCCGCGCCACCGACGTCGGCGGCGACTCCGGCGGCCTCCTGCGCGCCCTCACCGGCCTGACCGAGGAGGACCAACTCCGCTATCTGCTCGACCTGGTCCGTGGCCGCGCCGCGTCAGTCCTCGGATACGCGGACCCGTCCGCCGTCGAACCCGCCCGTAGCTTCAAGGAGTTCGGCTTCGACTCGCTGACCGGCCTGCAACTTCGCAACGCCCTCGCGGGAGCGACGGGCCTGCGGCTTCCGGCGACGCTTGTCTTCGACTACCCGACGCCACGGGCGTTGGCCGGCTTCCTCCGCACGCTGGTGCTCGGTGACGAGCGCACCGGTCAGGTCGCTGGCCGTGGGGGTGCGGCCGGTCCCCTGTCGGCTCGTGATGCGGCCGATCCGGTGGTGATTGTGGGGATGGCGTGTCGGTATCCGGGTGGTGTGGGTTCGCCTGAGGAGTTGTGGTCTCTGGTTGCTTCGGGTGGGGATGCGGTGTCGGGGTTCCCGGTGGACCGGGGGTGGGATGTTGAGGGGTTGTTTGATCCGAATCCTGGTGTGGCGGGGCGGAGTTATGCGCGTGAGGGTGGGTTCCTTTATGGCGCGGGGGAGTTTGACGCGGGGTTTTTCGGGGTGTCTCCGCGTGAGGCGTTGTCGATGGATCCGCAGCAGCGGTTGTTGTTGGAGGCGTCGTGGGAGGTGTTGGAGCGGGCGGGTATTGATCCCGGTTCGCTGAGAGGCAGTTCGACGGGTGTCTTCACCGGCGTCATGCACCACGACTACGCCGTGGGCGCCGACGCCACGGCCAACGACACCGAGGGCTACGCCCTGATGGGCTCGTCCCCGGCTGCCGTATCGGGCCGGGTGTCGTACACCTTCGGGTTCGAGGGTCCGGCGATGACGGTGGACACGGCGTGCTCGTCGTCGCTGGTCGCGATGCATCTGGCGGCGCAGGCGCTGCGGTCGGGAGAGTGCTCGCTCGCCCTGGCCGGCGGCGTCACGGTGATGTCCACGCCCACTCTCTTTGTGGAGTTCAGCCGTCAGCGGGGCATGGCGCCTGACGGGCGCAGCAAGGCGTTCTCGGCGGCGGCGGACGGTGCCGGGTGGGGTGAGGGCGTCGGTGTGCTGCTCCTGGAGCGGCTGTCGGACGCGCGGCGCAACGGTCACCGGGTTCTCGCCGTCATGCGGGGCTCTGCGGTGAATCAGGACGGTGCGTCGAACGGGCTGACCGCGCCGAACGGACCTTCCCAGGAGCGGGTGATCCGGGCCGCGCTGGACAGCGCCGGGCTGACGGCCGCAGATGTCGACGCGGTCGAGGCGCACGGTACGGGAACCACGCTCGGGGACCCGATCGAGGCGCAGGCGCTGCTGGCCACCTATGGCCAAGAACGCGGCGGCGAGGACCCGTTGTGGCTGGGCTCGGTGAAGTCGAACATCGGCCACACGCAGGCCGCCGCCGGGGTCGCGGGCGTCATCAAAATGGTCCAGGCGATGCGGCACGAGGTGCTGCCCAAGAGCCTTTACGCGGATGAGCCGACGCCGCACGTCGACTGGTCGAGCGGCGCCGTCGAATTGCTCGCCGAGGCGATGCCGTGGACTGCCGACACCCACCCGCGCCGCGCGGGGATCTCGGCCTTCGGGGCGAGCGGGACGAACGCGCACGTGATCCTGGAGGAGCCGGAGAGCGACGCTGCGGCCGACACCTCTGCGGTGCCAGAGCGCGAGCCCGAAGTCGGCCCGGACGCTGGCCCGTTGGGGTCGCTAGCGGTGGTGCCGTGGGTGGTGTCCGCGCGGTCGGCGGACGCGCTGCACGGCCAGGCCGAACGCCTGGCGGCCTTCGCCGGGACGGACGACGCACCTGCCCTCACCTCGGTCGGCCGCGAACTCGCCCTCTCCCGAGCGGCGTTGCCCCACCGGAGCGTGGTCCTGGCCGCCGACGCCGAACAGGCCCAGGACGTGCTCGGCGCGCTCGCCGAAGGAGCCCCGGCCGCCCGACTCGTCAGCGGCGCGATGCGATCGGGTGACGGTCGGGTGGCGTTCGTGTTCCCTGGTCAGGGGTCGCAGTGGGTGGGGATGGCGATGGAGTTGTTGGATTCCTCGCCGGTGTTCGCGGGGCGTTTGGCGGAGTGTGATGCGGCGCTGTTGCCTTATGTGGGGTCGTCGGTGGTGGAGGCGATCCGCGAGGGCGTCCTGGATGACGTGGTGGTGGTGCAGGGTGCGTTGTGGGCGGTGATGGTGTCGCTGGCCGAGGTGTGGCGTGCTGCCGGTGTCGAGCCGGGTGCGGTGATCGGGCACAGCCAGGGTGAGATCGCGGCGGCGTGTGTGGCGGGTGCGTTGTCGGTGGAGGACGCGGCGCGCGTGGTGGCGTTGCGGGCGAAGGCGATTCGCGGGTCGTTGTCCGGCAACGGTGGGATGGTGTCGGTCGCGCTTCCGGCTGAGGCGGTACGGGAGCGGATCGGGCGCTGGGACGGCCGGATCGGTGTGGCGTCGGTGAACGGGCCGTCGTCCACGGTGGTTTCGGGTGAACCCGCGGCGTTGGCTGAGTTGCTTGCGTCGTGTGAGGCCGGGGGCGTACGGGCGCGTCGTATCGATGTGGACTACGCCTCGCACTCGGTGCAGGTCGATGCGATACGGGATGAGGTCGTCCAGGCCCTGTCGGGCATCGAGCCGCAGCCGTCGCAGGTGCCGTTCTACTCCACGGTGACCGGCGGCCGTATGGACACGAGCACGCTGGACGCTGCGTATTGGGTGACCAACCTCCGTCAGGAGGTCCGATTCGACGAGACCGTCCGGGCTCTACTGGCGGACGGCTTCGGGTACTTCGTGGAGTCGAGCCCGCACCCGGTCCTAGCGGTCGGTCTCGCCGAGACCTTCGAGGACGCGGGCTCCGACGCGGTCGCGCTTGGCACCCTCCGCCGTGAGGAAGGCGGCCAGGAGCGGTTCCTGACCTCGCTGGCCGAGGGCTGGGTGCGCGGCCTCCCCGTCGACTGGCGATCCGTGTTCGCAGGAACGCCGGTTTCGACGGGCGTCGGGCAACTTGCCCTGCCCACCTACGCCTTCGAGCACGAGCACTACTGGCTGACTGCCGACGCCGCGCGTGCCGGGGACCCGAGCGGGCTCGGGCAGGCCGCTGCGGACCACCCTCTCCTCGGCGCGGTGGTGCGGTTGGCCGGTTCGGATCAGGTGGTGCTCACGGGCCGGTTGTCGTTGGCGTCGCATGCGTGGCTGGGTGATCACCGGGTGGAGGGGATCGTTCTGGTGCCGGGTGCGGCCTTGGCGGAATGGGCGTTGCGCGCGGCGGACGAGGTCGGGGCCGGGCGGGTTGAGGAGTTGACGCTTCAGGTGCCGTTGGTGGTGCCGGAGAGCGGTGGCGTGCAGGTGCAGGTCTCCGTCGGCGCGCCCGACGCGGACGGACGGCGCGAACTCGGCATCCACTCAAGGCCCGAGGGGGCGGGGGAGTCGGCGCCCTGGGCCCTGCACGCGGTGGGCACTCTCGCCGTCGCGACCGACACCGCCGAGGTGACCGAGGACTTGACCGCGTGGCCGCCGCCCGGGGCCGTACCGGTACCGGTCGAGGACTTCTACGCCGAGGTGGGCGCGTCCGGTTACGGCTACGGTCCCGCGTTCCAAGGGCTGCGTGCCGCGTGGCGGCACGGCGACGACGTCTACGCCGAGGTCGCGCTGCCGGACGAACTCCACCAGGACGCGGCCAAGTTCGGTATCCACCCGGCCCTGCTCGACGCGGCCCTGCACGGGATCGTCCTGCTGCGCGGCGGCTCGCCCGCCGAACTCACCTCGCTGAGGCTGCCGTTCGCCTGGACCGACGCGGTGCTCGGCGCGGTCGGCGCGACCTCCGTACGCGTACGGCTGCGGCCCGCGGGCGAGGACGCCGCCTCGGTGCTCCTGGCCGATGCCGAGGGGGCTCCCGTCGTATCGGTGGCATCGCTCGCGCTGCGCACGGCGACCGCCGACCAGATACGCGTCGCCGCCGCGAACACGGCAGGCACGGCCGACGGCCTGTACCGCGTGGACTGGGTGCCGGCCCCGCTGCCCGCCGACGGCGGCGCGCCTGATGGATGCGTGTTCGTGGAACGGCTCTCCGACATCGACGCGGCACAGCAGGTTCCGCCGCTGGTCGGCGTGGTGTTGCCTCCGGTGTCGGTGGCGGTCTCCGGTGATGTGCCGGGTGCGGTGGCGGGTGCGGTGACCGGTGTGTTGGGTCTGGTCCAGGAGTGGCTGGCCGAGGAGCGGTTCGCCGGGTCGCGTTTGGCGGTGGTGACCCGTGGCGCGGTGGCGACCCACGCTGGTGAGTCTGTCGCTGATCTGGTGCATGCCCCGGTGTGGGGTCTGGTGCGCAGCGCGCTCGCTGAGAATCCGGGGCGCCTGTTGTTGGTCGACTCCGACCACGTCGTGGAGTCGGTGGCGGATCTCGGTGTGGTGCTCGGTGTGGCGGTGGCGTCGGGTGAGCCGCAGGTGGCGGTGCGTGGTGGTGAGGTGCTGGTGCCGAGGTTGGTGCGGGCGCCTGCTGGTGGCGGGGGTCTGGGTCCGCCCGCCGAGGGCGCGTGGCGGCTGGTCGCCTCCGGCGACGGCACGCTCGACGGCCTGTCAATCGCGCCGAACCCGGCCGCCGAGGAGCCGCTCGTTGCCGGTCAGGTGAGGGTCGACGTCCGTGCCGCGGGAGTCAACTTCCGCGATGTGCTGGTCAATCTGGGGATGTATCCCGACCCGGACGCGTACCTCGGAACCGAGGGCGCGGGCGTCGTGGTCGAGGTCGGTCCTGGCGTCGCGGGTGTCGTGGTGGGTGACCGGGTGATGGGTCTGCTGCCGGAGTCGTTCGGTCCGTTGGCGGTGGTGGACGAGCGGTTGGTCGTCCGGGTGCCGGAGGGCTGGAGCTTCGAGCAGGCCGCCGCCGTCCCCGTCGTCTTCATGACCGCCTGGTTCGGCTTGGCCGATCTCGGCGAACTGAGCGCCGGGCAAAGGGTGTTGATCCACGCCGCTGCCGGTGGTGTGGGGATGGCGGCCACGCAGTTGGCCCGGCACTGGGGTGCCGAAGTCTTCGGAACCGCCAGCGAGGGCAAGTGGGACACCCTCCGGCAGGCGGGCCTCGCCGAGGACCACATCGCCTCCTCCCGCACCCTCGACTTCGAGGACGCCTTCCGGCAGGCCACCCATGGTCACGGCATGGACATCGTCCTCAACTCGCTGGCGCGGGAGTTCGTGGACGCGTCGCTGCGGCTGCTGCCGCGTGGCGGCCGGTTCCTGGAGATGGGCAAGACCGACCTCCGCGACCCGCAGGCCGTCGCGGCCGAACACCCCGGCGTCACGTACCACCCGTACGCCCTCACCGACATCTCTTCGGACCGACTCGGCGAGATCCTGCGGGAGTTGGCGGGGTTGTTCGCGGAGGGTGTGCTGGAGCCGTTGCCGGTGCGGGTGTGGGACGTACGGCGTGCCGGCGAGGCGTTGCGGTTCATGTCGCAGGCGCGGCATGTCGGCAAGGTTGTGCTGAGCCTTCCGCGCCGGGTGGATGCCGGGAGTGCGGTGCTGGTCACGGGTGGTACGGGTCTGCTGGGCGGTTTGGTGGCCCGGCACATGGTGGCTTCGTACGGGGTCCGGGATCTGGTGCTGGCCAGCCGACGAGGGGAAGACGCTCCGGGCGCGGCGGGGTTGGTGGCGGAGTTGGAGGCCGCGGGTGCGCGGGTCGAGGTCGTGGGGTGTGATGTCGCGGTCCGGGACGAGGCGGCCGGGCTGCTCGCGCGGTTCGGTGGGGACCGGCCGTTGGGCGGGGTGGTGCACTGCGCGGGCGCGCTGGACGACGGTCTGGTGCCGGATCTGGACGCGGAACGTATTCGGGGTGTGCTGCGGGCGAAGGTGGATGCCGCGTGGCATCTGCACGAGCTGACGCGGGACCTGGACCTGTCGTTGTTCGTGCTGTTCTCGTCGCTTGCGGGCGTGATGGGCACGGCCGGTCAGGGCAATTACGCGGCGGCGAATACGTTCCTCGACGCTCTGGCCGGTGTGCGCCGTACGAGTGGCGCTGCGGGTGTGTCGATGGCCTGGGGACACTGGGCTACCGACTCCGAGCTGACCGGATCGCTTGGCGAGGTGGACCGGGCACGCCTGGCCCGAAGTGGCGTGGTGCCGATGAGCGTCGAGCAGGGGATCGGCCTGTTCGACGCGGCGGTGGGCTGGGACGTACCGCTCGCCGTCACCGCCCGCCTCGCGCCCGGCGACGCCCAGAGCACCGGGGAAGCCTTCCACGCCCTCACCCGCGAACTGACCACCGCGGCCGTCCGCAGGTCCCGGGCCGTGGCGAGCGGCTCGACCCGCACCGACTCCTCGGCCCTGGTCCGGCGGCTCGCCGCGCTGTCGGCCGCCGAACGGACCGAGGCCCTGCGCGACGTCGTACGCACGCATGTCGCGGCGGTGCTCGGCCATGGGTCGGCAGCCGCTGTGGACCCCGAGCGCGCGTTCAAGGAGCTGGGCTTCGACTCGCTGACCGGTGTCGAGCTGCGCAACCGCCTCGGCGCCGCGATCGGGCAGCGGCTCGCGGCCACCGTGGTCTTCGACCACCCGACCCCCGACGCGCTCGCCGCGCACCTGGAGGACGAACTGGGCCTCGGCGCGGCGACCGCCGAGGACCGAGCCCCGGCCGGAGCCGTTCCGACGGCGGCCGGGCTCGATGACGATCCCGTCGCCGTCGTCGCCATGACCTGCCGTTTCCCGGGCGGCGCCGATTCTCCCGAGCGGTTGTGGGACCTGGTGGCGTCGGGCACCGACGCGATCTCCGGATTCCCCACCGACCGCGGTTGGGACCTCGCGGACCTGTACGACCCGGATCCGGCCAGGTCGGGCAAGAGCTATGCCCAGCAGGGCGGTTTCGTGCGCGGCGCGACGGACTTCGACGCCGAATTGTTCGGCATCTCTCCGCGCGAGGCGCTGGCCATGGACCCGCAGCAGCGGCTCGTCCTGGAGGCGGCCTGGGAGGCCGTGGAACGCGCCGGGATCGATGTGGCCACGCTGCGCGGCAGCCGCACCGGTGTGTTCATCGGCGCGGTCGGCACCGGCTACGGCCAGGATCCCGACCTTCAGCAGCGCGTCGAGGGGTACTCGGTCACCGGGAACGTGCTGAGCGTCATCTCCGGCCGCGTCTCGTACGTCCTCGGCCTCGAAGGACCGGCGATGACGGTGGACACGGCCTGCTCGTCGTCGCTGGTCGCCCTGCACCTGGCGGCCCAGGCGCTGCGGGCGGGGGAGTGCTCGCTGGCCCTGGTCGGCGGGGTGACGGTGATGCCGAGCCCGTTCGGCTTCGTGGAGTTCAGCCGCCAGCGCGTGCTGTCGCCTGACGGGCGGTGCAGGGCGTTCGCCGCGGACGCCGACGGCACCGGCTTCTCGGAGGGCGTCGGCATGCTGGTGGTCGAGCGGCTGTCGGAGGCCCGCCGCAACGGCCACCGCGTCCTGGCCGTCATGCGCGGCTCCGCCGTCAACCAGGATGGCGCGAGCAACGGGCTGACCGCTCCCAACGGGCCTTCCCAGCAGCGCGTCATCCGCGCGGCCCTCGCCAACGCCGGTCTGACCGGCGACGAGGTCGACGCGGTCGAGGCGCACGGCACCGGCACCAACCTCGGCGACCCGATCGAGGCGCAGGCGCTGCTCGCCACCTACGGCAGGGAGCACGCACGGGACCAGCCGCTGTGGCTGGGCTCCATCAAGTCCAACATCGGCCACACGCAGGCCGCGGCCGGTGTCGCGGGTCTGATCAAGATGGTCATGGCGATGGGCCACGGCACCCTGCCCAGCACTCTGCACGCCGAGGAGCCCTCGCCCGAGGTGGACTGGTCCTCCGGCAGGCTCAGGCTGCTCAACGCGGCGACGCCGTGGCCCGATCGGGGCCGCCCACGCCGAGCCGCGGTCTCCTCGTTCGGCATCAGCGGGACGAACGCGCACGTGATCCTGGAAGAGCCGCCCGCGGAGCCGGTCGGTGCGGTCGAACTGGCCGTATCTGGAACCGAGTTCGGCGAGCGGACCGAATTCGATACGTCCGACGCGCTCGCCGTGCCCCCCGCACCCCCCGCACCTGCGACCTCGGCCCCGGCCGCCGCCGTGGGCGGCACGCCCGGCACCGTCGTCCCCTGGGTGCTCTCCGCCAAGTCCGCGGCGGCGCTGCGCGCGCAGGCCGGTCGCCTCGCGGACTTCGTGGCCGACCGGCCCGACACCACGGACGCCGAGATCGGGCACGCGCTGGCGACCACCAGGACCGTCCTGGAACAGCGGGCCGTCGTCCTGGCTGGTGACCGCGCCCAGGCCGCCGCCGCCCTCAGCGGGCTCGCCGAAGGAACGCCGACCGCGGGGGCCGTCACCGGCGCCGCCGACGTACGCGGCAGGGTGGCCTTCGTCTTCCCCGGACAGGGCTCGCAGTGGAAGGGCATGGGCGCCGAACTCCTCGACACCTCAGCGGTGTTCGCCGAGCGGTTCGCCCAGTGCGACGCGGCGCTCCGCGTCCACCTGGACTGGTCGGTCACCGACGTCGTGCGCGGGATCCCCGGCGCGCCCTCTCCGGACCTGATCGAGGTCCTTCAGCCCGTGCTGTTCGCCGTCAACGTCTCCCTGGTCGAACTGTGGCGGTCGGTCGGTGTCGAACCCGCCGCCGTCGTCGGCAGCAGCCAAGGGGAGATAGCCGCCGCGCTGGTGGCCGGGGCGCTCACCATGGAAGACGCCGCCGAGATCATCGCGCTGCGCAGCGCCCTGTTCGCCGCCGAACTCGTCGGCAACGGCGCGGTCGCCTCGGTGGCGCTGCCCTTCGCCGAGGTCGAGGCGCGAACAGCCGCGTGGAACGGGCGACTTGACATCGCCGGACGCAACGGCCCGACCGCGGTCACCGTGGCCGGCGACACCGAGGCGCTGACGGAGTTCGTCGCGGCCTGCGAGGCGGACGGCGTCCGAGCCCGCGTCGTCGGATCGACCGTGGCCTCCCACTGCGCCCAGGTCGAGCCGCTGCGCGAGCGGATCATGGAACTGTTCGCGCACATCACACCGCGCGGCGCCACCGTCCCGTTCTACTCGACCGTCACCGGCGGCCTCGTCGACACGGCGACCCTCGACAACGCGTACTGGTACCTCAACGCCCGCCGCCCGGTGGACTTCCAGGCCGCGGTACTGGCCATGGAGAGCGACGGCTTCCGGTTCTTCGTCGAGGCCAGCGCGCACCCGGTGCTGACCACCGCCATGACCGCGACCTTCGAGGACGCCGAACGCGGCGGCGTCGCGGTCGGCACGCTACGGCGTGACGAAGGTGGCATGGCCCGCTTCACCGCCTCCGTGGCCGAGGGCTTCGTCCGCGGCCTGCCCGGCATCGACTGGCGTCCCCTGGCCCCCGGCTCGGGCGGCACGCCGCTGGCCCTGCCCACGTACGCCTTCCAGCGCCGCCGCTTCTGGCTGGACGACCTGCGGGACCGTACCGCGCCCACCACTAGCGGCACCGGCGACCTCGCCGACGCCGGATTCTGGGCCGCCGTCGAGCGCGGCGACCTGGAGCACCTGGCCGGGGAACTCGAACTCGACGCCGGAGAGGACGAGTTGGCGACGGTCCTGCCGGCCCTGTCGTCCTGGCGCCGCCGCAGCCTGGACCGTACGGCCCTGGACCGCTGGCGCTACGGCATCGCCTGGCGCGCCCTGGACACCGCGAACGCCCCTGCGCCGCGCGGGCGGTGGACGATTCTCAGCTTCCCGGACGAGCCCTGGGCCGCCGCAGCGGGCGACGCACTCGCCGCCGCGGGCACCACGGTCACCCACATCGAGATCCCCGCAGACCGGACCGACCGGCCGGCCCTCGCCGAACTCCTCCGGACGGTCGAGGCCGACGGCGTGCTGTCCCTGCTCGCCCTTGGGGACTCCGAGACCGGCGTCCGGGAGACGGATGGCCGGGAGACCGGCGGCCAGGAGGCGGGCGGTTTCGGGGCGGGTGTGCCGGTTGCGGGCGGTGGCGAGTCCGGTGGTGCCGAGACCGGTTGTTTCGCGACGGGGATGCCGGAAGCGGGCGATTCCGAGAACGGCGGTTCCGCGACGCGCGGTGCCGAGGAGGCTGTAGTGCGCCAGGGGCCCGTGGCGTCCGCGGTCGACGGCACCGGTCCCGCGGTATCCGGCTCCGGGGCGAGCGGTCACGTTCCCGTCGGCTCCGGCGCGACCGGTCCCGTTCCGGTCGGCTCCGGCGCGCCCCGCCGCGCACCCGCCGGGCACGAGGCCCCGGAGCCGGCTGCCGCCGGTCTCTCCCCGGCCGCACGCGTCACGCTCGCCCTCGCCCAGGCCGCGGCCGACGCCGAACTGGCCGGGCGGCTGTGGGCGGCCACCGTGGAAGGTGTCAGGACGGCACCCGGCGACAAGGGGCCCCGCTCCGAGCAGGCCGAGGTCTGGGGTCTGGGCCG
>NZ_MECL01000075.1 GCF_014596445.1 Streptomyces sp. CBMA29
GCAGCAGGCGGCGCCGACCGCGAGGACCAGCAGCGCGGCATCGGCGTTCGGATAGCCGAGCGGCGGCGCGTCGGGGTGCGCGGACAGCCGGCTCGGCGGGACGAGGACCAGGGCGAGTACGGCCACGGCCGCGACGGCGGGCGCGAGCACCGGCAGCAGCGCGCCGAGGATACGGCCGGCCGCGTATCCGGCGCTGACCGCGAGGATGGCGAGCAGGGTGCCCTCGGGACGGGCGGCGCGGCCCGCGGCGGCGATCAGCGTCCAGACGCCGCAGCAGACGAGGAGGGCGATGCCGACGGCGTCGGTGGTGCCGCTGTACGGACGCGGTTCGCGCCGCGGCGGGCGCGGCGCTCCGGCCGCCTCCGCACGCATGGCGCCCGGCGTCCCGCCGGCCGTCGTGTCCATCCCCCGATACCCCCTGCCACCCGGGCGCGACGCGATACCGTCACACCCGCGTTCCCCGCGTGGGCGCTGTCTGTCGCCACCGTAACGGGTGACACCCCGACCTGTGGATACGTTGTGCGGGAACCCGGTACCACGTGGGAAACCTGGTGCTGGTGTGGCGTTCACCGTCGTTCTCGTACGCTCTGGGCATGGCGATTCCCGATTTCATCCGAGACATCCGCGCGAAGGCGGGGGACACCCTGCTGCTCCTGCCGGGTGTGGTGACCGTCGTCTTCGACGACCGCGGCCGGATCTTGCTCAACCGCCGTACGGACACCGGAAAGTGGGCGCTCATCAGTGGCATCCCCGATCCGGGCGAGCAGCCCGCCGAGGCGGCCGTCCGGGAGATCGAGGAGGAGACCGGGGTGCACGCCGTCGTCGAGAAGGTGCTGAGCGTCTTCACCAACGAGCCGGTGCGGTACGACAACGGCGACCGCGCCCAGTACATCGACATCGTGCTGCGCTGTCGGGCCGTCGGCGGCGAGGCGCGGGTGAACGACGACGAGTCGCTCGACGTGCGCTGGTTCGCGCTGGACGAACTGCCGCCGCTCGGCCCGATCGCCCGCGGCCGGATCGACATGGCGCTGCGCGACGACCCCACGTGGTTCGCGCCCGCCACCGCTCCGGGAGCGGCGCACCCCGGATACCCGACCCCGTAACCGCCGCACCGAGGACACCGGCCCGCGCGGGGGTACGAACGAGGCCCAGGTGCGGAGCCGCCCCGTGCCGGTTCCGAACCCGGGCCTCGCCCAGGGGAGGCACCGCGCGTGTCCCGGCCATCGGCCGCCGGGACCCGAGGCGTATGCCATCGAGCCGATCTTCACGCCACACCCCCGTTGGGTGGCGGAAGACCGCCAAGCTTGTTTGCCTTCACCGCACTGATCGACTAATCAATCGACTACATCGACTACGCAACTGAAGGGCCTGGCTCAAGCATTGGGCACGGCGGCCTCAACTCGTCCTCAACTGGTCCTCATTGGAGCCCGCGGTCTATGATGCAGTTTCCGATCACAACGCCGGGCGAACCCGGTAAGGGGGACGGCGTGAGGTTTCGGGTCCTCGGCGCCTTGGAGGGCTGGTCCGGTCAGACCCGAATACCCTTCGGCGGGCCCAGGGAACAGCGAGTCCTCGCGCTGCTGCTCCTCGAAGCCAACAGGACCGTATCGCTCAGCCACCTCGTCGACGCCCTCTGGGACGAGACTCCGCCCGCCACGGCCGGAAAGCAGATCCGCAACGCGGTGTCGCGACTGCGCTCGGCGCTGGTCGCTGGCCCCGGTGAGACCGGGGACATCACGGCCGTCGGAGACGCGGGATACCGGATGGCGGTGAGCGAAGGCGCGCTGGACAGTGCCGAATTCGACCGTCAGGTGGCCGCCGCGGAGTCGGCGCGCGTTGCGGGCGACCTCGCCGAGTGCGCGGAACTGCTGGGCGCGGCACTGGAGTTGTGGCACGGACCCGCGCTCGCCGGACTCTCGGGGCGGGTGATCGAGGCCAGGGCCGCGGCCTGGAACGAACGGCGGCTCGCGGTCCAGGAGACCTATACCGACCACCAGTTGGCCCTCGGGCGGCACACGGAAGTGGTCGCCTCGCTGTCCGCGATCGTCGCCGAGTACCCGCTGCGCGAGAAGCCGGTCAGCCAGCTCATGCTCGCGCTGCACCGGGGCGGCAGACAGAGCGAGGCGCTCGCCGCCTTCCACGGGCTGCGCACCCGCCTGGCCGACGAGATGGGCCTGGACGTACCGCCCGCGCTCGACCTGCTGCACCAGCGGATTCTCGCCAATGATCCCTCGGTCGCCGCACCCGAGAAGCCGCGGGCCACGGAGGGCGGACCGGTCGCCGCACCGGCCCGCGTGCCCCGCCAACTCCCGGCCGCCTCAAGGCACTTCACCGGCCGCCGCAGACAGCTCAAGCTTCTCGACGAACTCCTCGACCACGCCGTGCAGTTCGGCGGCACCGCCGTCATCTCGGCCATCGATGGCACCGCGGGCATCGGCAAGACGACCTTGGCCATTCACTGGGCGCAGCGCAATGCCGAGCGCTTCCCCGACGGCCAGCTCCACGTCAATCTGCGCGGATTCGCGCCCGGCTCCCGCCCGTTGGCGCCGGTCGAGGCGATCCGCGGCTTCCTCGACGCGCTCGGGGTGCCCGCCGAGAGCGTTCCCGAGGAGCTGGACGCCCGCGCCGCGCTCTACCGCACATTGCTGGCGGGCCGCCGGGTGCTGATCGTCCTGGACAACGCGCGCGACACCGACCAGGTACGGCCGCTGCTGCCCGGCAGCACCTCCTGCGCCGTGGTGATCACCAGCCGCAGTCAACTGACCGGCCTGATCGCCGCCGAGGGCGCCACCCCCGTCACCCTCGACCTGCTCAGCGCGGTGGAGTCGCTGGACCTGCTGGCCCGCCGCCTCGGCCCCGAACGCACCGCCGCGGAACCCGAGGCCGCCGCCGAACTGGTCGAGCTGTGCGCCCGGCTGCCGCTCGCCCTGAGCATCGCCGCCGCCCGCGCCCTCGTCTCGCCCCGGCTGTCGCTCGCCGACCTGGTCGCCGCGCTGCGCGACGTACGCCACCGGCTCGACACCCTCGACATCGGTGACGCCTCCACCGACCTGCGCGCGGTCTTCTCCTGGTCGTACGGGCACCTGTCGGACTGCACCCGGCGGATGTTCCGGCTGCTGTCGGTCCACCCGGGACCCGACATCACGGTCCCGGCCGCCGCGAGCCTGACCGGGGTGACCGTCACCGAGGCGCGCCGCGCGCTGTACGACCTGACCCGCGCCCACCTGGTCATGGAGCATGTGCCGGGCCGCTTCACCTTCCACGACCTGCTCCGCGCGTACGCCGGTGAGCTGGCCGCCACCCACGACAGCGAGGCGGAGCGCCGTACGGTCCTGCTGCGGGTGCTCGACCACTACCTGCACACCGCCCACGCGTCGGCCAGGCTGCTGAGCCCGGTACCGATCCCGCTGACGCTGGGGGACCCGGAGCCGGGCGCGGTGCCCGAGACGCTCGCCGACGCGCGGCGGGCGGCGGAGTGGATGGAGGCCGAGGAGCAGGTCCTGATGGCCACCGTCACGCAGGCCGACGTCAACGGCTTCGACGTGCACTCCGACCGGCTCGGCTGGATCCTGATGGGCGTCTCCGACCGGCGCGGCCCCAACCCGGCCTCGCCGCCCGACCCCTGGGGCCCCCGGCGCTCCGGCGTGCACCGGGGTCTCGGCACCAGTTACTCGTGGCTGGTTGCCTACCCGGCCGCCCTGACCCACCTCGAACACTGCGCCGGGGTCTACCGCGACCTCGACGACAGCACCGGTCTCGCGCACACCTACTTCGGCCTCAGCTCAGTGCTCGAACACCGGGGCCGCTACCAGGAAGCGCTCGAATACGCCCAGCAGGCGGCGGAGTTGTTCCACGTCGTCGCGCACCAGCACGGCGAGGCGCGGGCCCGTAACGCGGCGGGCTGGCTGCTGGGCAGACTCGGCGACTTCGCCGCCTCCCTGACGCAGTGTCAGCAGGGACTGGCGCTCTACAGCGTGCTCGGTGACCGGCCGATGCAGGCGGTCGCCTGGGACAATCTGGGCTACGCGCACCACGGGCTCGGGCAGTACGCGGAGGCCGTCGCCGCCTTCGAGCGGTCGCTGGAGATCACCCGGGCGGCTGGCGACCTCGCGGAGGAGGTCGTGACGCTCAGCTATCTGGGTGACACCCATCACGCCGCCGGTGACACGGCCGCCGCGGCCGAGACCCGCCGCACCGCCCTGACCATTCTCGAAGGGCTCGAACCCCGCGAGGTCGCCGTGCTGCGCGAGGTGACACACCTGTAGCCGCCGGTTGACGGACCAGAAGGTGTCTGTCACGGTTTTCCCAGGGGCTTCTCCTGCCCCAAAACAGCCTCCGTGGGGGAACTCCCCCTCGCACGGGGGCTTTTCGTCGCCCTGATCGCGCCGTCGGCGCCGGGCGAGCACACCCCCGCACCCGCGCGTTCACCTCGGCGATTCCCGCCGGTGGCCGCGCCGGTGTCACGCCTGTGATCCCTGCCTCACCGCCCGACGGCGATGTCACATCCGCTCGCGGAGGGCTCCTCTTGGGGCCGTAGAGCTGATCGTCGTCGCCTCGAACGACACACGCGACCGTGAGCGCCTGCCACGCCCACGGCAAGGAGGAATTGTGAACAAGTTGCGGGGCAACCCGTGGGCGATCCTGACGGTGCTGTCCATCGGGTTCTTCATGACACTGCTCGACCTGACGATCGTCAACATCGCCATTCCGGATATGGTGGAGCACCTGAACGCGTCACTCGACCAGATCCTGTGGATCACCAACGCGTACACCCTGGCGCTCGCCGTACTCCTGATCACCGCGGGCCGGATGGGCGACCTGACCGGCAAGAAGAACCTCTTCGTCTACGGCGTCGCGCTGTTCACCCTGGCGAGCCTGGCCTGCGGCCTGTCGCAGAACCCGTCGCAGCTCATCACCTTCCGCGCGATCCAGGGCATCGGCGCCGCGATGCTGCTGCCGCAGACCCTCTCCCTGATCATCGACGTCTTCCCGCACGAGAAGCGCGGTGTCGCGCTCGGCATCTGGGGCATCGTGGCCGGTGTCTCCGGCGCCGCGGGCCCGGCCGTCGGCGGCGTGCTCGTCACCAAGATCGACTGGCGCTGGATCTTCTTCGTCAACATCCCGCTCGGCGTCCTGGCGGTGGTCGGCGCCCTGCTGTTCATCCCCAGCACGGAACGAACGGTCAAGCACCGCTTCGACGTTCCAGGCGTCGTCCTGCTGTCGCTGACCCTCTTCCTGCTCTCCTTCGCGTTGATCGAGGGGCAGAAGTACGACTGGAACGGCTGGATCTGGACGTCGATCGCCGCCTCCGCCGTGGTCTTCGCGGTCTTCCTGGTCTACCAGCGCGGCCAGCAGGACAACGAACCCCTGGTGCCGTTCTCACTGTTCAAGGACCGCAACTTCACGATCATGAACTTCGTCGGCATCGCGATCTCGTTCGGCATCGTGGGCCTCTTCCTCCCGATCACCGTCTACCTCCAGTCCATCCTCGGCTACAGCGCCATGAAGTCCGGCATCGTGCTGCTGCCGCTGTCCGTCGGCACCTTCGTGATGGCCGGGCCCGCGGGTGTGCTCTCCGAGAAGCTGGGCGGCAAGTACATCCTGATGACCGGCCTCGTGCTGTACGGCGGCGGCTTGCTGTGGGTGATGTCCGTGGCCGACGTCGGCCGGAGCTGGACCGGCATCGTGGCACCGCTGTTCATCATGGGCATGGGCGCGGGCTGCACCTTCACGCCGATGGCCACCGAGGTCATGCGCAATGTGCCGCCCAAGCTCACCGGCGCCGCGTCCGGCGTCAACAACGCGCTGCGGCAGGTCGGTTCTGTGCTCGCGGGCGCCGTGGTCGGCGCGGTGCTCCAGGGTCAGCTCGCCTCCTCCCTCAAGGACCAGGCGGCGCGGCGGGCCGGGAGCGTACCGGCGGACTACCGCGACGGGTTCGTGAAGAGCTTCGACAACGCGGGCAAGCACCTCGAAGTGGCGGGCAACACCTCGGGGTTGAAGCTCCCCCCGGACGTTCCCGCCGATGCGGCGCACCGCATCCAGGACGCGGGCACCGCGGTCTTCGGGCACGGTTTCATCGACGCCATGCACCCGACGCTGCTGGTGTCCGTCGTGGTGATGGCGCTGGGCGCGCTGTCCTGCCTGCTCGTCAAGAAGATCGACGGCGCCTCGGCCAACCCGCACGGGCTGCCGCTCAGCGCGGACGAGATGGCCGCCGAGGAGGCCGCCGCCTCGCCCGCCGACCCGGCCCCCGCCAGGGGCTGAACGGGCGCAGGGCGACAGCGGTGCGCGGGCTCCGTTCCCCGGTTCGAGGGGGAGCGGGGCCCGCTTCGCCCGTTTCCCCGCACCGCACTGCCCGCGCCCCGCCGCACTGCGCCGCACCGCGCTCGCCGCACCGCCCGCGCCCGACCCGCCGCTTCCGTGCAACCCGAGGGGACCGTGCCCGCCATGCCCGACGCCACCCCCAGCCCCGACGACGCGTATGACGACGCGCACGACGACACGTACGACACCGCAGTCAACGAGGCCCTGGAGCGGCTCGGTCACGCCGGGTTCTTCCTCGGGTCCGGCAACCAGCTCCGCGGATTCGCGCTCCACGCCCCGATGGGAGCCGAGGCACTGGCCGCCCTCGGCCACGGCGACCAGGTGCCGGACTGGGTCGAGTGGTACGCGGGCCACCGCGGCCTCGGCGCGCCGCCCGACCTCTTCGCCCCCATCGACGCGGCGGACCCCGGCTCCTGGCGCGCCGCGCTCGGTGAGGCCCGGCGGCTCGCCGACTGGGCGACGCTGTTCCGGCGCGAGATCGACGGCGCGGGCTGGCTGGAGACCCTGGTCAAGTGGTGGCCCAGGCTGACCCCCGGCATGTTCGCCGGTCTGACCCACGGCGTGATCCGTACCGCGCACGCCGTACGCGGCATCACCGCCGTCGGCGCGCCGAGCACCGTACAACTCCACGAACTGGCCAACGGCCTCGCCTTCTGGGCCGCGCTCTACCAGCCGCCGGACGGCGCCGTCGCGCGCGGGGCGAAGGCCGTGGGCACGGTCAGGACGCTCGGCCGCCAACCGAGGTCCAAGCTGTTCGCCGCCGCCGACGCGCGACTCGAACAGTCGGTGGACGCCGCGCTCGCCGAGCTGACCGCGATCGGCGCCGGGCGCTACACCTTGACGCGGCCGGGCGGCAATCCGGTGCCCGCCATCCACGCCGTCACCGCACCCGCCGCGGTCCGGATGACGCTGCCGCACCTGCCGCCGCAACTCGCGCTGCCCTCCTACGAAGCGGTCCGCGACGTGTCGGGAACGCTGCTCAACATCTTCACCGGACGCGGCGAACCCGACCCCGCCGCACCGGCCGTGGACGCCCACGACCCCGCGGAGCGCCGCCGGATCGTCGAGGCCGCGGTCGAACTGCGCGACGAACACGCCATCAAGATCGCCGAGGTGGCGCGGCGCGAGTACGCGACCTACGAGGACCCGCGCTGCTTCGCCGCCGCCCACCACGCCGTACGGCTGCTCGGCGGCTAGGAGCTGTTCTGCGGGGCGTATGCGAAGGGCCCTCGCGCGGGTCGGAGGAACATCCCCCAACCCCCGTCTGAGCAGCGGCCTTTGTCAGTGCTTGGCGGTAAAATCGACAGTGTTCGAGAGGGTTGGCCGACGCCTCAGGAGGATGCCGATGGCCGTTGCCGCACTGCCCCTACTGTCCTTGCCGAAGAAGCCGCTTCCCGCCGGACGGCCGCGTGAGTGGTACATCGCGCACAACCGCCGGCTCAAGACGATGCGCCTGGTCATCGCCCTGCTCGACTCGGGCGTCTACGACCCGGCGCAGGCGGGCAACCGCCGGATCCACGACACCGCCGAGCGCATCGGCGTCCACCCGCCGTCCGACATCACCTGCCGTATGGTCCGCGCCCTGATCAGCTACGGACGCTGACCAACGGCAGGCCGCGGGCCCCCGCCGTCACCCTTGCGGGACGGTGGGGGCCCGCGGTCCTTCCCCGCTCCTCAGGTCACAACTTGCGGTAGGTGTACGCGTCTTCCGCCGCCGCGGCCACCGCGTCCAGATCCGCGCCGGTCGAGGCCGTGACGACCGCGGCGACCGCGCCTTCGAGGAAGGGGGCGTTCAACAACCGGGTGCCGGAGGGCAGTTCGTCGTCCGCGAGCAGCGCCTTGACGGTGAGTACGGCGCTGCCCAGGTCCGCGATGACGGCCACTCCCGCGCCCTGGTCGACCGTGCGGGCCGCCGAGGTGATCAGATCGGAACTGGTGCCGAGCCCGCCGTCCGGGCCGCCGCCCGCCGCGACGACCGGCACATCGGTCGCGCCGCCGGTCAGTCCGGTGGCGAGCGCGACGACGGAGGCGGCTACGGAGGCGCTGTGGGACACCAGCACGATGCCGACCGTCGGGGCGGTCACGCGGCACCGTCCCGCGCCGTGGCGGCCAGCGCGTCGACCAGGAGCGCCGCCGAGGTCGCGCCCGGGTCCTGGTGGCCGACGCTGCGCTCGCCGAGGTAGCTGGCCCGGCCCTTGCGGGCGCGCAGCGGCGTGGTGGCCACCGCGCCCTCGTCGGCCGCGGAGGCCGCAGCCGCCAGGCCCTCGGCCAGCGAACCGCCCGCGTCGAGCGCGCCGGTCAGCGCGTCGACCGCCGGGAGCAGCGCGTCCAGCATCGTCTTGTCACCGGCCGACGCGCCGCCCAGCTGGGCGACCCCGTCCACCCCCGCGCGCAGCGCGTCCCGCAGCCGGTCCGCGCCGACGGCCTCCTCATCCCCCAGCTCCTTGCCCGCCTTGCGCAGCAGCGTGCCGTACAGCGGCCCCGACGCGCCGCCGACCGTACTGATGAGCGTCCGGCCCACCAGCACCAGAACGCCGCCGGGCGTGCCGGGCGGTTCCTGCTCGACGGCGCCGCGCGCCGCGATGAAACCGCGCCGCATATTGCTGCCGTGGTCGGCGTCGCCGATGGGGGAGTCGAGTTCGGTCAGCCGCTCGGACTCGCGGTCGACGGAGGCGGTGGCCGTGTCCAGCCAGCGCCGCACGAAGTCGGCATCGACGGTGGCCCCGGCGGACCCGGGGGACCCGGGGGACCCTGGAGAGGGGAGGGCGTTCATACGGTTGACGGTCCTTTCGACGGTGGCGGCCGGTGGCCGGGTGCGGTCGGTACGGCGCGGGAGCAGACGCTCAGCAGCCCCAGCGCAGCGCGGGAGTCGAGACCGGCGCGTCCCACAGCCCCAGCAGCTCCTCGTCGACCTGGCAGATCGACACCGAGCAGCCCGCCATGTCGAGCGAGGTCACATAATTCCCGACCAGTGTGCGCGCGACCGGGACCTTGCGCTCGGTCAGCGCCCGGTGCACCTCGGCGTTGAATCCGTACAGCTCCAGCAGCGGCGTCGCGCCCATCCCGTTGACCAGCACGATCACCGGTCCGTCCGGCTGAAGGTCCTCCACGACCGCGTCCACCACCACATCGGCGATCTCGCCCGACGTCATCATGGCCCGGCGCTCGCGCCCCGGCTCGCCGTGGATGCCGATGCCCAGCTCCAGCTCGCCGCTGGGCAGGTCGAAGGTCGGGGCGCCCTTGGCGGGCGTGGTCACGGCGCTGAGCGCGACACCGAAGCTGCGCGAGGACTCGTTGACCCGGCGGGCCACGGCCGCCACCCGGTCCAGCGGCGCTCCCGCGTCGGCCGCGGCGCCCGCCAGCTTCTCCACGAAGAGCGTCGCACCGGTACCGCGCCGTCCCGCGGTGAAGAGGCTGTCGACCACCGCCACGTCGTCGTTGACCAGGACCTTGGCGACCTGCACGCCCTCGTCCTCAGCCAGCTCGGCGGCCATGTCGAAGTTGAGCACGTCACCGGTGTAGTTCTTCACGATGAACAGCACCCCGGCCCCGCTGTCGACCGCGGCGGCGGCCCGTACCATCTGGTCCGGCACGGGCGAGGTGAAGACCTCGCCGGGACAGGCGGCGTCCAGCATCCCGCGCCCGACGAATCCGCCGTGCAGCGGCTCGTGCCCGGAACCACCGCCGGACACCAGACCGACCTTTCCCTCGTACGGCGCCCCCCGCCGCACGATCACCCGCCGCTCGACGTCGACGGTCAGCTCCGGATGCGCCGCCGCCATCCCGCGCAGCGCGTCGGCGACCACGGTCTCGGCGACGTTGATCAGCATCTTCATCAGTACCTCCTGAGAAGGTCGGCAGTGCGGCGCCCGGGGGCCCTCGTCCAGGTCAAGGGGCCGGACGCGGTTCGGGGACCGCTTTGCCCGGTCTGCCCACGGCATGCTCCGGCCGGGCTGTCGCGTCTCCTCCCCAGTATCGCCGCATACGCGCCGCACAGCGCGTTCCGCACCCGCGGGCTCCGGCGGGCGGGGCCGTCAGGGCGCGGAGACCGGGATCCAGGGGGTCGCCCGGAAGGCGGCGCTCGGGGTCAGGGTCTCGCCACGCACGGTGACCGCGGGCCCGGTGGCGACCTGCGCGCAGGCGGTCCTTCCGCCGGCGGTACGGCCGAAGGTGTGGGTCAGGGGCGAGGTCAGGGGCGGGGTCGGGGTCGGGGTCGGGCGCGGGGTGGCGGTGGCCGCCTCGCCGCCGCCGTAGGGGTCCCGCGTCGCGTCCCCCGACGGGTCGCCGTCGTCGCCACCCGTGACCCCCGCCGTGGAGCCCGCGGAGCCCGTGACCCCCGCCGTGGAGCCCGTGGCGTCCGTCGGATCGTCGGGCTTGCCGTCGAGTGCCCGGGAGTCCGTGACGGTCAGCGGGAGGTCGGCCGCGATGGCGGCGAAGAGGCGGCGGCCGGAGTGCGAGACGACCACGCGGTCGGAATTCCCCGGATCCGGCATGTTGGGCATGGTGACGAACGCGATCCGGGCCGACGGCACCTTGCGCAGGTCGTCGATCAGGCCGACCAGCCGGGAGACGCTCCCGAGCCGGGTGTCCACGGTCAGCGCCTGCGTGGCCGCGTCCGCGAGGTCCAGCAGCGAGGCCGGGTCGGTGAACGTGCTGTTCTCGCGCAGCCGGTGGGCGAGCGCGCCGAGGAAAAGATGCTGCGCGTCCGTACGGCCGAGGTCGCTGCCGTCGCCGAACGCGTGGCGCGAGCGCAGGAACTGGAGTGCGGCCGTGCCCTGGAGTTCGTGCCTGCCCTTGGCCAGCTTGAGGTGCGAGTAGGAGTCGTACACATCGCGGTCCACGCAGACCGGGACGCCGCCGACCGCGTCGGACATCCGGACCACGCCCGCGAAGTCGGCCATCACGAAGTGGTCGATGGGGATCCGCGTGAGCGCGTGCACGGCCGCGACCGTACAGCCGGGGCCGTAGCGGAGCGTGGAGTTGATCTGGCCGTGCCGGGGCTTGGTGACACCGCCGTGCGGGTCGCGGCAGGCGGGCAGGTCGGTGACCGTGTCGCGGGGGATGCTGAGCACCGAGGCGTGCGAGCGGTCGGCGGAGATGTGCAGCACCATGCCCGCGTCCGCGTTCTGCCCCGGGCCGCAGTCGCCGCCGAGGCGGCAGTCCTCCGGGTCCGCGCGGGTGTCGGAGCCGATCACCAGCACATTGACCGGGGTCCTGCCGAAGGCGTCGGGCCGCTCGGTGCCCGCGTCGCCGCCGACCCCGCCGAACAGGGGCAGGTCGCGGATGTTGCCGTCCAGGCGGATGTAGAGGAAGGCGCCGGTCGCGGCGGTCAGCAGGACCAGTACGGAGACGGCGAGCGCGGTCACCCGCATCGTCCGCCGCCCGCGGTACCGCCGGACGCCGAGGGCCGTAGCGCCCGACACGGACGGTGCGCCCGCCAGCCGGGATTCCCCGCCTTCGGTCACCGGTTCCCCGCCGGCCTCCGGCCGCCCGGTCCGGTCGTCCTGGTGGGGGTCGTCCTGCCCGTCGGCCATACGTGTGTGCGTCCCTCGCGTCCGTCCACGGACCGGTGGACACGGCGCCCACCAGCGAAATTGCAGTATCACCCACGGCGGCGGCGAATCCCGGCTGCCCGCGGGCGGGGTGTCGTGGCCCGCCGTGGCACCCCGCCGCCCCCGTTCCCGCGCCGCGTGTCGGCCGTCGCCGCCCCTCCCGCGGCCCTTCCGAATTTCTGGAACGCGTTCTACTGTGTGCGCCGGTATCGGGGCAGCGGCCGGCACCGCCGGTGCGTCCCGACGGGAGTCCCGAAGAGTTCAGGAGGGGCCGTGGACCTGGAA
Source organism: Streptomyces sp. CBMA29 (assembly GCF_014596445.1). Classification (GTDB taxonomy): domain Bacteria; phylum Actinomycetota; class Actinomycetes; order Streptomycetales; family Streptomycetaceae; genus Actinacidiphila. Next base: position 12,162 of record NZ_MECL01000075.1, read on the forward strand.
TACACGCCCGAACAGCGGCGGCTGCGCGCCGAACTGCGCGACTACTTCGCCGGTCTCGTACCGGACAACGCCTACGCCCGGCACGACGACCCCGCCGCACGCAAGGACTTCTACCGGCGGACGATCCGCAAGCTCGGCGCCGACCGCTGGCTCGGCATCGGCTGGCCCACCGAATTCGGCGGGCGCGGGATGACGCCGATGGCACAGTTCATCTTCTTCGACGAGGCCGCGCAGGCCGGGGTGCCGCTGCCGCTGATGGCACTCAACACCGTCGGTCCGACGATCATGCAGTTCGGCACCGACGAGCAGAAGGCGTACTTCCTGCCGAAGATCGTCGCGGGTGAGATCGACTTCGCCATCGGCTACTCGGAGCCCGACGCGGGCACCGACCTCGCCGCGCTCAAGACCCGCGCGGTGCGCGACGGCGACACGTACGTGGTCAACGGCCAGAAGATCTGGACCACCAACGGCGACACCGCCGACTGGGTGTGGCTCGCGGTGCGCACCGCCACCTCCACCGACGCGACGGTGCCGCCGCACAAGGGCATCAGCATGCTGCTGGTGCCGACCACCGACCCCGGCTACTCCTGCACGGTGATCAACACCCTGGCCTCGCACGACACGACCGCCAGCTACTACGACGACGTCCGCGTGCCCGTCACCCGCAGGGTCGGCGAGGAGAACAAGGGCTGGCGGCTGATCACCACCCAGCTCAACCACGAGCGGGTCACGCTGGCCGCGCACGGCACCATGGCGATCCGCGCCCTGCACGACGTCCAGCGCTGGGCCGCCGACACCAAGCTCGACGACGGCCGCCGCGTCATCGACCTCGGCTGGGTCCGCGGCCGGCTGGCCCGCACGCACACCCGGCTCGACGCCATGAAGGTGCTCAACTGGCAGATGGTGGACGCCCTCCAGCGCGGCACCCTCACCCCGCAGGACGCCTCCGCGGTCAAGGTCTACGGCAGCGAGGCCCGGCGGGACGCGTACGCCTGGCTGATGGAGGTGACCGCGGCGGCCGGACCGCTCAAGGAGGGCTCGACGGGCGCCGTGCTCCACGGCGAGCTGGAACGCGGCTACCGCAGCGCCGTCATCTTCACCTTCGGCGGCGGCAACAACGAGATCCAGCGCGAGATCATCTCCTGGATCGGCCTGGGGATGCCGCGCGTCCGCCGCTAGGGCCTGTCCGCGAAGTCGCTCCCCCGGACGGAGTTGGGGGGAGCGCCGGACAGCGCCCGGTCCGCCCGTGATCCGCCGGACAGGCCCCAGGCTTCGCGAGTCCGCGGCCGTTCTGCCCTGATGCGCTGTGCCGCTTGTCGGCGGTCGCGGCCATACTGGGTCCGGGGAAGCACCGAGGACCACGGGGGCGGCGGCAGGCGATGGCGGCTGGACATCACGACGGACACGGCCAGGGACGCGAACAGACCTACCAGCAGGGACACGAGCAGGGACACGGACCGGGACGCGGGCAGGGGAACGGCCCCGAGGGACTGGGGACCCTCATCCAGGGGCGGTACCGGCTGCACGAACTGATCGGCCGCGGCGGCATGGGCGAGGTCTGGCGTGCGCTGGACGAGTCGCTGGGCCGCCGGGTCGCGGTGAAGTGCCTGAAACCGGTCGGCCACGCGGGCGACGCGGGATTCACCCGCATCCTCCAGGAGCGCTTCCGCCGCGAGGCCCGCGTCGCGGCGTCCCTCCAGCACCGCGGGGTCACCGTCGTGCACGACTTCGGCGAACACGACGGCGTCCTCTACCTGGTGATGGAACTGCTCGACGGCCGCAATCTGCTCCAGGTGCTGGACGACGCGCGGCGCCATCCGCTGCCGGTCCCCGACATCACCGACATCGCCGAGCAGGTCGCGGACGCCCTCGCGTACACGCACACCCAGGGCATCGTGCACCGCGACCTGAAACCGGCCAACATCATGCGGCTCAGCGACGGCGCGGTGAAGATCTGCGACTTCGGCATCGCCCGGCTCGGCCACGACATCGGCTTCACCTCCCGGCTCACCGGCACCGGCATGGCGATGGGCACCCCGCACTACATGTCGCCCGAGCAGATCGGCGCGGTCTCCGAGGTCGACCAGCGCAGCGACCTCTACTCGTTGGGCTGCGTGCTGTACGAACTGGCCACCGGACGGCCGCCGTTCGACCTGGAGGACGCCTGGTCGATCCTGGTCGGGCACCGTGACACCGCGCCCGACCCGCCCCGGATGACGCGGCCGGAACTCCCCGCAGAACTGGACCGGTTGATCCTCGACCTGCTCGCCAAGGACCCGGAGGACCGCCCGCAGGACGCCGCGGACGTCGGCGGCCGGCTCAAGGCCATGCGGGCGGCGGCCGGCGCTGCCGCCGCCGAGCGTCCCTCGGCGCTGCCGTCCTGGGCCAGCGGACTGACCACCGGCTCCGCCGCGCGCTCCACCCGCGCCCACCGCATCCCCGAGGCGCCGCACCACGAACTCACCGGCGCCTGGTCCACCCGCGTGGTCGTCGCCGCCGCGGGCCCCGACACCCTGGCCGCGCTGGTCGCCCGGCACACCGAGGGCATCGACCTCGGCCGGGTCGGCAACTGGCGGCAGGCGTACGAACTGCACACCTCCGTCGCCGCCGCCCGCGACCGCGCGCTCGGCACCGAGCACCCCGACACCCTGGCCAGCCGCCACGAGGCCGCCTTCTGCCTGGGCAGGCTCGGCCGCACCGAGGAGTCGCTGCGGCTGTACGAGTACATCTCGGACGTACGCCGCCGGGTCCTCGGCCCCGACCACCCGGACACGCTGGTGGCCAGGCACGAGGCCGCGTACGCGCTGGGCGGCCTCGGTCGTTACCTGGAGGCCCACCAGATCTACTCCGCCGTGCTGGCGGCGCGCGAGCGCACGGTCGGCGCGGACCACCCCGACACCCTGCACTGCAAGCACAATCTCGCCTTCAACCTGGGACGTCTCGGCCGGACGGACGAGTCGTACGCGATGGCCGTCGAGGTCGCGGACGCCCGCGCGCGGGTGCTGGGCGCCGATCACGCCGAGACGCTGGTGACCCGCTTCGAGGTCGGCTACGCGCAGGGCCGTGCGGGCCGCTGGGCCGAGGCCCTGGCCACCTACCGTGACGTGGCCGCCGCGCGCGCCCGGGTGCTGGGCGCCGACCACTCCGACACGCTGGCCGCGCGCTACGAGACCGGCATCTGCCTCGGACGGCTCGGCCGCAGCGGCGACGCTCTCGCGCTGTACGAGGAGTTGGTCGAGGCCAGGACCAGGACCGGGGGCTCCACCGACGCCGAGACGCTGCGGGCCCGGCACGCGCTCGGGGTCAATCTGGGACGGCTCGGCCACTGGGACCGGGCGCTGGCCGAGGCGCGCGACGTGGCGGCGGTGCGCGAGCGGGTACTGGGCGCGGAGCACCCCGACACCCTCGTCAGCAAGCGGGAGACAGCGGTGGGCCTGGGCTGGCTGGGCCGCTGGTCGACCGCGCTCGCCGTCTACCACGAGGTCGCCGAGACGCGTGAGCGGGTGCTGGGCGCCGACCACTCCGACACCCTCACCAGTCGCAACGACGAGGCGCACTGCCTGGAACAGCTCGGCAGGACCGCCGAGGCGCAGGCCCTGTACCGCCGTGTCTCCGCCCAACAGCAGGGCGCGCCCGAGCGGTTGTGAGCGGCGTGTCCGGCCCGGCCCGGCCCTTCGGCCCCGTCCTCAGCCGATCCGCAGCGTCGCGGCGGCCTTGTAGGTGCGCAGGACCGGCGCCGTCTCGATCCGCGCGACCGGGTCGAGCGCGACCTTGCGGGTCAGATAGCGGTGCAGTTCCTCCGCGTCCCCGCACAGCGCCTGCGCGACCAGATTCGTCGGCCCGGTCGTCGCCGCGACCATCGCCAGCTCCTGGTGCCCGGCCAACTCCGTGGCGACCGCGTCCAGATGCGCGGGCTTCACCTGCATCCACAGCAGCGCCGACACGGTCACGCCCAGTACCGCGGGCTCGATGTCCACGTCGAGGAAGAGCGCGCCGCGCGTGCGCAGTTCGGTGAGTCTGCGGGCGACGGTGGCGGCCGTGGAACCGGTCGCGGCGGCGAGGTCCGCGTAGCTGATCCGGGCGTCGTCGCGCAGCGCGTCCAGCAGGAGCCGATCGGAGCCGGTGAGCAGACAGGGGGAGCTGTCGGGTTCCTCGGCGGCGCTCTCGGTGCGCAGCCGCGCGCGCTGTGCGGCGTCCAGGACACCGACCCGTCCGTGCCAGGCGGTCGGTCCGCCGACGTAGGTGTGCAGGAGGTAGTGCGCGGACACCGCGGTGATCCCGGCGGTACGGGGGATGTCGCGCAGCAGCAGCGCGTGCGCGTCGGGGCCCGCGGGCGCGGTGTGGATGATCGCGACGATCTCGGTGCCGCCCGAGGTCAGCCGCACCCACGAGGTGTCGGGGCGCCGGGCGAGCGCGACCGCGATGTCGTGCGCGGCGCGCGTGGCGGCGGTCAGCCGTACGAACCACTGGTGGATACCGGCGCTGCGCGGCGCGGGCAGCGCGACCACCCGAAGGCCCGCGTGCGCGTACAGGCGACGGTAGCGGCGTACGACGGTCTGGGTGGAGCAGCCGAGGACGTCCGCGACGAGCGTGAACGGCGCCCGGCCGTCCACTTGCAGGGCGTGGATCAGGCCACGGTCCAGATCGTCCAGCGCGAGTGCGTTCGCCATGTCAGCCGACCTTGATGGAAGTAATCATCGAATTCTGCCATGGGGATGGAAGCGGGTGCGGTCCGGGCGGGACGGTGGTGGTCGTCGGTCACGGGGCCGGGGCGTCGCGAGACGGACCACGCGCACGGACGACGGACCACGCACCCGTACCCGCAGGGGAGAGGCATGTCCCGCAGCACAGGTCACGACCCGCATGACACGTACGGCCCGCATGACGCGTACGGCCCGCACGGCGCGTCCGCCGTGACCGAGGGCCCCGCTACGGCGGCCGGACCGGCGGCCGGTTCCGTACCGCCGCCCGCGTACCCCTGGCGGTGGATCGCGCTGGCCGCCGTGCTGGTCGCGGAGGCGATGAATCTGCTGGACGCCACGATCGTGCAGGTCGCGGGCCCGGTCATCCACACCGATCTCGGCGGTGCGGCGGCCGCCATCCCGTGGTTCAGCGCCGCTTACACCCTCGCGTTCGCGCTCGGGCTGCTGACCGGCGCCCGGCTCGGCGACATCGCGGGCCGCCGCCGGGTCTTCCGGACCGGGGTGACGGCCTTCGCCGTCACGTCGCTGGCGTGCGCGCTCGCGCCGACCCCCGAGGCGCTGATCGGGCTGCGCGCGCTGCAAGGCGCGGCGGCGGCGCTGATCATCCCGCAGACCTTCGGCCTGATCCGCGCGATGTTCGACGGCGACGAACTGTCCAAGGCGCTGGGCACGATCGGCCCGGTGATGGGCCTGTCCGCGGTCTTGGGCCCGGTGCTCGGCGGGGTCCTGACGCACGCCGACCTGTTCGGCTCGTCCTGGCGCGCCTGCTTCGTGGTCAACGTCCCGCTCGCCGTCGTCGTGCTGGCCGTCGCGCGACGGCTGCGCGAGGACCGTGCCCCGGTCCGGCCGCGCCTCGACCCGGTGGGGACGGCGCTGGCCATGGCGGGCACCGCGCTGGTGGTGTGCCCGCTGGCCACCGGCTCTCCCGGAGCGGCCGGATGGGCGGCGGCGGCCGTCGGCGCCGCCGTACTGGCGCTGTTCGTCGTCCACCAGCGGCGCACCGCGCGCGGCGGCGGGGCGCCGCTGATCGAACCGGCCCTGCTGCGCGGCCGTGCCTTTCCCGCCGCGCTCGCCACCTCCACGCTGTTCTTCGCCGTCATGAACGGCGTCATGATCACGGTGGTCCTCCACCTCGAACTGGGCCTGCACCGCGGCCCGCTCACCGCGGGACTGACCATGCTGCCCTGGTCGGTCGGGTTGTCCGCGGGGTCGGTGGCCGCGGGCGGCCGTCTGGTCCCGCGCTACGGGACCCGCGTCATGCACGCCGGGATCGCCTTCCTCGCTGTCGGGATCGGCGGCGCGGTCCTCGCCTACCGGTCCGCCGCGCCCGGCGCGTACCCGACGGCGCTGCTGTTCGCGCTCGCTGTCGCGGGCCTGGGCACCGGGCTGTTCACCCCGCCGTTCTTCACCACCGCGCTGAGCGGCGTCGGCCGGCAGGAGACCGGCTCGGCCGCCGGGCTGCTCAACGCCGTCCAGCAACTCGGCGGCACCATCGGCGTCGCCGTCATCGGCGGCGTCTACCTCGCGGGGGACGGCGCACCGCGCGCCGCCGCGCAGGCCGCCCTCGGCACCGCTGCCGCGATCCTGGCGGCGACCGCGGTCGCGGCGGCGGTGATGACGGTACGGCGCGGCGACGCGGGCGGGGACAGCCGCTGACGTGACGGTAGCGGGGACAGCCGCTGAGGTGACGGGGGCGGCCGGGGACCGCGGTCGGCGTGACGGGGGACGCTGCCGCGGGCGGGACGCGCTCGGGTGTCGCGGCCTCGCGTGACGGGTGCCGGTCGCAGAAATCTGACACTGCGTCAGAAAATCTCTTCCCTCTCCACACCGGCTGCGGCATCCTGCCCCCCATGGAGACCGAGCTGAGCACACGGCTGGGCATCGAGTACCCCGTCTTCGGCTTCACGCCGTTCCCCGCGGTCGCCGCCGCGATCAGCCGCGCGGGCGGCCTGGGCGTCCTGGGCGCGGTGCGCTACTCCGCCCCCGACGAACTCGTCCGCGACCTCGACTGGTTGGACGGGCACACCGACGGACTGCCGTACGGCCTCGACGTGGTGATGCCCGCGAAGAAGGTCGAGGGAGTCACCGAGGCGGACGTCGAGGCGATGATCCCGCCGGAACACCGCGCCTACGTCGAGGGGTTGCTGACCAAACACGGCGTTCCCGCGCTCGCCGCCGACGAGCGCGCGGGCTGGCGGATCACCGGCTGGATGGAGAAGGTCGCCCGCGACCAGCTCGACGTCGCCTTCGACTACCCGATCAAGCTGCTCGCCAACGCGCTGGGCTCACCGCCCGCCGACATCGTGCGCCGGGCCCACGACCACGGTGTGCTGGTCGCCGCGCTCGCCGGCAGCGCCCGGCACGCGCGGCACCACCAGGAGGCGGGCATCGACATCGTGGTCGCCCAGGGCTACGAGGCGGGCGGCCACACCGGAGAGATCGCGGGCATGGTGCTCGTCCCCGAAGTGGTGCGCGCCGTCGGCCCGTTGCCGGTGCTCGCGGCAGGCGGCATCGGCACCGGCGAACAGGTCGCCGCCGGGCTGGCGTTGGGCGCGCAGGGCGTCTGGCTCGGTTCGGTCTGGCTCACCGTCACCGAGGCCGATCTGCACTCGCCCGCCCTCACCCGCAAGCTGCTCGCCGCGGGCTCGGGCGACACCGTCCGCTCCCGTGCCCTCACCGGCAAACCCGCCCGCCAGCTCCGCACCGAGTGGACCGACGCCTGGGAGGACCCGGCGGGCCCCGGCACCCTGCCGATGCCGCTCCAGGGCCTGCTGGTCGCCGACGCCGTCTCCCGCATCCAGCGCTACGAGGTCGGCCCGCTGCTCGGCACACCGGTCGGCCAGATCGTCGGCGCGATGACCGAGGAGCGCCCCGTCCAGGCCGTCTTCGACGACCTCACGCGCGGTTTCGAGCGCGCGATGGACCGGCTGAACCGTATCGCCGGACGCGGCGCGCAGGACGGCGCCGCCCCCGGCTCAGGGCGTGACCAGGGCTGAACGCCCGCACGCGCACGACAGGTCTGCTCCGGCAGACACGACCGCTGAGGAGGACCGGATGAGCACGTCCACGCCCAACGGCTTCTGGGCACAGGCCGAACAGGACCCGGGCCGCACCGTTCTCACCGCGCCCGACGGCGAGCGGTGGAGCGCCGAGCGGCTGCACGCCGCGTCCAACCGGCTCGTGCACGGGCTGCGCGCGGCCGGATTGGAGCCCGGTGACGCCTTCGCCGTCGTCCTGCCCAACGGCGTCGAGTTCTTCACCGCCTATCTCGCCGCCTTCCAGGCCGGTTTCTACCTGGTGCCCGTCAACCACCACTTCGTGGCCCCCGAGATCGGCTGGATACTCGCCGACTCCGGCGCCAAGGTGCTGATCACGCACGAGCGCTTCGCCGAGGCCGCCCGCGAGGCGGCCGACGAGGCGGGGTTTCCCCTGGACCGGCGGTACGCGGTCGGCGACATCGACGGTTTCCGCCCCTTCGCCGACCTGCTCGCGGGACAGCCCGCCACCGCGCCCGACGGCAGGACCAGCGGCTGGGTCATGAACTACACCTCGGGCACCACCGGCCGCCCGCGCGGCATCCGCCGCCCGCTGTCGGGCAAGCCGCCCGAGGAGACGTATCTCGGCGGATTCCTCGGGATCTTCGGGATCAAGCCCTTCGACGGCAACGTCCACCTCGTCTGCTCACCGCTCTACCACACCGCCGTGCTGCAATTCGCGGGCGCCGCCCTGCACATCGGGCACCCGGTGGTGCTGATGGACAAGTGGACGCCGGAGGAGATGCTGCGCGTCATCGACCGCTACCGCTGCACCCACACGCACATGGTCCCCACACAGTTCCACCGGCTGCTGGCCCTGCCGGAGGACGTACGGGGGCGCTACGACGTGACGTCCATGCGGCACGCGATCCACGGCGCCGCGCCCTGCCCCGACCACGTCAAGCGCGCGATGCTGGAGTGGTGGGGCCCGTGCGTGGAGGAGTACTACGCGGCCAGCGAGGGCGGCGGCACCTTCGCCACCGCGCAGGAGTGGCTGAAGAAGCCCGGCACCGTCGGGCGGTCCTGGCCGATCAGCGAGATCGCCATCCACGACGACGCCGGGAACCGGCTGCCGCCCGGCGAGGTCGGCACCGTCTACATCAACATGAAGACCGGCGGCTTCAGTTACCACAAGGACGCGGCCAAGACCCGGTCCCACCGGATCGGCGACTTCTTCACCGTCGGCGACCTCGGCTATCTCGACGAGGACGGCTACCTCTTCCTGCGCGACCGCAAGATCGACCTGATCATCTCCGGCGGCGTCAACATCTACCCCGCCGAGATCGAGGCGGCCCTCCTCACCCACCCCGCCGTCGCCGACGCCGCCGCCTTCGGCATTCCGCACGACGAGTGGGGCGAGGAGGTCAAGGCCGTGGTCGAGGCCGCCCCCGGACACGAGCCGGGACCGGCGCTCGCGGACGACATCCTCGAACACTGCGGCCGGAAACTGGCCGGGTACAAACGGCCCAAGACCGTCGACTTCGTCGCCGAGATGCCCCGCGACCCCAACGGCAAGCTCTACAAGCGACGGCTCCGCGAGCCGTATTGGGCCGAGCGCGAACGTCCGCTGTGAGCGGCCCCGCGGCGACGTAGCCTCGGCGTATGGGTGAGATTGCGAACGTCGAGGCGAACGGTGTGCGGCTCGTCTACGAGGTGGCCGGTCCGGCGGACGGGCCGCCGCTCCTGCTGCTGCACGCGCTGGGCGAGGACCGTACGTCCTGGCGCGCGGTGTCGGACGCGCTGGCCGCCGACGGCTGGCGCACGTACGCGCCCGACCTGCGCGGCCACGGCGCGAGCGAGCACCCCGGCACGTACTCCTTCGAACTGCTGCGGGACGACGTGCTCGGCTTCCTCGACGCTCTGGGCCTGCGGCGGGTGACGGTGGTCAGCCACTCGCTGGGCGCGATGACCGCGTCGCTCGTCGCCATGGCACGACCGCGCGCGGTACGCCGACTGGTCCTCGAAGAGGGCCCGGTGCCCTTCCCCGCCGACCCGCCGCGGCCCGTCCCGACCGCCGCTCCCGACGAGCCGAGCACGTACGACTGGTGCCTGCTGCCCGCCGTCGCCGCACAGCGCAACGACCCCGACCTGGCCTGGTGGCGCGATCTGACCGCGATCACCGCGCCCACCCTGCTCGTCGCGGGCGGCCCGAGCAGCCACCTGCGCCAGGACCAGCTCGCCCGGGTCGCCGACCGCATCCCCGACTGCCGCCTGGTCACCATCGAGGCCGGTCACATGATCCACGACGAGCGCCCGGACGATTTCCTCCGCGAGGTGCGGGCCTTCCTGTCCCCGGTCCCGGCCGCTCGGCCGGCGGCCGGCGCGCAGGGCTGAGGCCCGACGGGAACGGTCGGTGCCGTCCGACGACGGGAGCCGTCGTGAGCGCCCGGCGTCCGGTGCCCGGCAGCGGTCAGCCGGTGACGCGGGCGGCGATCGTACGGGCGCAGGCCAGCGATTTCGTGCGGCTGGTGTCGACCTCCAGGTCGTAGCGCACACCGCGGTGGACGAGGTCGGCCTGGGCGCGGGCCATGCCGGTGGCGCGGTCGCCGCGTCCGGCCTCGCGGGCCGCCGCCACCTCGGGGTCGCAGCGCACCCCGACCCACAGCACGTCGAGTCCGGTCAGGGCGGTGCGCCAGCGCTGCTGGGAGTCGGGCCCGCCGAGGAAGACCTCGTCCACGACGATCCTGGCCCCCGCGCGGGCCATCGCCCCGATGCCCCGCGCCCAGGCGATGTCCAGCCGTCGGAAGTCGTCGCCGACCGACACCGAGCCGTCGGGTCCGAAGCCGATGCCGCCCTCGGGGTCCTGCGAGGTGCGCATCGCGGCGGGCAGCGCGTCGACCAGGGTGTCGCAGCCGAAGGTCAGCCAGGGCCGCGGCAGCACATCTTGCAGGCAGCGGGCGATCCCGGACTTCCCGGAACTCGATCCGCCGTTGAGAATGATCACCTCAGTGGACATCCCGACACGGTAGGCGCGGCGAGGGGAACCGGCGAGTGGATATCGGCAGCGGCTCGGACACGGGCTTCGACGGCAGGTCCGGCGGCGGCTCCGGCGCGGCGGACACCACCCGCGTCATGACCTGGAATCTCTGGTGGCGGTTCGGGAACTGGCGCGAGCGGCGGGACGCGATCGTGCGGACACTGGCCGACGTCCGGCCGGACGTCGTGGGCCTCCAGGAGGTGTGGGGGAGCGCGGACGGGAATCTGGCCGGGTGGCTGGCGGACGAACTGGGCATGGAGTGGGCCTGGTCGCGCGCCCCGGTGCAGGACCGCTGGCACGGGCGCAACGGCGGTGACACCACCGTCGACGTCGGGGTCGCGGTGCTCAGCCGCCACCCGATCCTGGAGACCGCCGAGCGTCGGCTGCCCGCGGGCGCCGCCGCCGACGACGGCAAGACGGCCCTGCACACGCTGATCGACGCGCCCGGCGGCCCGCTGCCCTTCTTCACCACCCACCTCAACTCCGGGGCCGCCGACTCCGCGGCCCGCTGCCTCCAGGTGCGGGAGCTGGCCGCCTTCGTGGCCGAGCGGTCGACCGGCGGACATCCGCCCGTTGTCACCGGGGACTTCAACGCGGAACCGGACTTCGACGAGATCCGGCTGATGGGCGGCTACCGGACGGCCCCCGCCGTTCCCGGGCTCGTGCTGGTCGACGCCTGGCGGTTCGCCGACCCCGCGCTGCCGAACGGCACCTGGGACATCACCCGGCAGGACTCGGCCAACTTCGGCAACCGGCCCACCTGCCTCGACTACATCTTCGTCGGCATGCCGACGGCCGGAGGCACGCGCGGCGCCGTCCAGCGCGCCCACCGGGCCGGTGACCGCCGGATCGACGGCGTCTGGCCCTCCGACCACGCGGCCGTGGTCGCCGACCTCGCCCAGGGCGCGGCGACCGACGGCGGACCGAACACGCCCTAGGGTCACGAGGACCGGCGGGTTCAGGCGGGACCGGCGAATCCCACCTCCGCGGCGGAGACGACGGTGCCGAACCGGGGGAAGTCGAGGGAGACCGTCGCCCGGTGCTCGGCGGCGGTGAGGCCGGACATCGCGTCCTCGGCGAAGACCAGCCGGTAGCCGTGGTCGGCGGCGGCCCGCGCGGTGGACTCCACGCCCATGTTGGTGGCTATCCCGGCCAGGACGAGGGTGTCGATGCCGCGCTCCTGGAGCCGGTCGTGGAGGCCGGTGTCGTGGAAGGCGCCGATGGTCCGCTTCACGACGAGCACGTCGCCGTCCCGCGCCACCCCCTCCACCAGGCCGCTGCCCGGCGGCTGTTCGGCGGGACCGGTGCGCTGCGCGCGGACGGCGACGACCGTCGCGCCCGCGTCCCGGAAGGACGTGGCGAGGCCGCACGCGGCGGTGAGCACGTCGGGCCCGCTGTGCGGAGCCAGGGGTAACGCGACGATCCGGTCCATGAGGTCGACCAGCACCAGCGCGGTGCGGGCCGGGTCGAGGCCGGTGGACAGTGGGGACAGGGCGGAGCGCGGCGCATGCGGGGACTCGCGGCCGGAGTTCCGCCCGGCGCCGCGTTGGTGATCATGTACGGTCATGATCGGACCCTACCCGCCGGATCCGGCCCCCTGTACGACGATCGAACGGGCCCACCGGTAGTCGGCCTTGCCGCTGGGGGAGCGCTGGATGCGGTCGGTCACCACCAGACTGCGCGGGATCTTGTACCCGGCGAGCCGGGCGCGGCAGTGCGCCTGCACGTCCTCAAGGGTGAGCGGGTCCGCCCCGTCGCGCGGCTGCACCACCGCCGCCACGCGGTGGCCCCAGCGCTCGTCCGGCACCCCCGCCACCAGCGCGTCGTAGACGTCGGGATGCGCCTTGAGCGCCTCCTCGACCTCCTCCGGATAGACCTTCTCGCCACCGGTGTTGATGCACTGCGAACCCCGTCCGAGGACCGTCACCACGCCGTCCTCGTCCACGGTGGCCATGTCGCCGAGCAGTACCCAGCGTTCGCCGTCCCGCCGGAAGAAGGTCGCCGCGGACGCGGCGGGGTCGTTGTAATAGCCGAGCGGTACGTGGCCGCGCAGCGCGATACGGCCGGGCGCCGCGCCGGTCACCGGTTCGAGCGTGGCCGGGTCGACCACCGCGATGTGCGAGTCGACCGAGATGCGGAAGCCGCGGTCGGGGCCCGCGTCGGCCGTCGCGGTGCCGTTGAAACCGGACTCCGACGAGCCGAAGTTGTTGAGGATCAGCACCCCGGGCACCAGCGACTGGAACTGGTCCCTGACCGTCCGCGACATCACCGCGCCCGAGCTGGACAGGGTGAACAGCGAGGAGCAGTCGGTGCCTTGGAGCGGTCCGGCCAGCGCGTCCGCGAGCGGCCTGAGCATCGCGTCGCCGACCAGCGAGACGCTGGTGACCCGTTCCTTCGCGATGGTGCGCAGCACCTCCTCCGGCGCGAATTTCCGGTGGATCACCACCTTCTGGCCGAAGTGGAAGCCGATGAAGGCGGTGAGCGTGGAAGTGCCGTGCATCAGCGGCGGGGTGGGGAAGAAGACCAGGCCCTCGCCGCCGGCGGCGACCCGCTCCGCCAGCTCCTCCGGCCGTTTGACCGGCTCGCCGGTCGGGGCGCCACCGCCCATCCCCGAGAAGAACAGGTCCTCCTGACGCCACATCACGCCCTTGGGCATGCCGGTGGTGCCGCCGGTGTAGATGACGAACTGGTCGTCGGCCGAACGCGGGCCGAAGTCGCGTAAGGGCGACTCCGCTGCCACCGCGTCGGCGAACTCCTCCGTCTCCAGGGCGGATTCCGCGTCCTCGGCGGCGGTCGGGCCGCCCACCCGGATCAGATGCCGCAGCCGTTCCGCCTGCGGCAGTGCCGCGGCCACGCGGTCGGTGAACTCGGCGTCGAAGACCAGTGCCGCGAGGTCGGCGTCCCGGTAGAGGTAGACCAACTCATCGGCCACATAGCGGTAGTTGACGTTGACCGGCACCAGGCGGGCCTTGAGGCAGGCGTAGGCGGTCTGGAGGTATTCGACTCCGTTGTAGAGGTGCAGTCCGACGTGTTCGCCGGGGCGCAGGCCGGCCGCGAGGAGGTGGTGGGCGAGCCGGTTGGCCGCCGCGTCGAGTTGCGCGTACGTCAGCCGCCGCTCGGCACCGGTGCCGGGGTGGTCGACGTACACCAGCGCCTCCCGGTCCGGTACGGCGTCGACGACCGACTCGAAGAGGTCGGCAAGGTTGTACTCCACGGCGTCTCCCGTCCCGCGCGGTCCCGCGTCGGTCGTCGGTGAGGATGAAGGTGAAGTGGTGGGGTGGGCTCGCGGTCATTAGAGCGGTCCGGGCGTGCGGTGGGAAGGGTTCCCGTCCAACAAATCTGACGAGTAGTCAGAAAACCCTTGTCCCCGGCCTGCGGCTACTGCAACCTGTTCCAGTACCGGACGGAAGGAGCACCGTGATGGGCGGTACGGAACACCTCACCGTGGAGCGCGCGGGCGCCACCCTCGTCCTCACCCTGAACCGGCCGCAGGCGCGCAACGCGTTCTCGCTGCCGATGCTCGTCGGGCTGTACGACGGCTGGGTCGAGGCCGACGAGGACGACGCGATCCGCTCGATCGTGCTGACCGGAGCGGGCGGCGCCTTCTGTGCCGGGATGGACCTCAAAGCGCTGTCGGAGGGCGCCGACGAGACCGCCACGCAGGCGCGGGCCCGGCTGAAGGACGACCCCGATCTGCACTGGAAGGCGATGCTCCGGCATCACCGGCCGCGCAAACCCGTGATCGCCGCGGTCGAAGGCCCGTGCGTCGCGGGCGGCACCGAGATCCTCCAGGGCACCGACATCCGGATCGCGGGACAGAGCGCGGTCTTCGGCCTGTTCGAGGTCCGTCGCGGCCTCTTCCCGATCGGCGGCTCGACCGTACGGCTCACCCGGCAGATCGCCCGCACCCACGCGCTGGAGATGCTGCTGACCGGCCGCCCGTACAGCGCCGACGAGGCCCGCGACATCGGCCTGATCGGCCATGTCGTGCCCGACGGGACCGCGTTGGACAGAGCCCTGGAGACCGCGGAGCTGATCAACGCCAACGGCCCGCTGGCCGTCGAGGCCGTCAAGGCCAGCGTCTACGACACCGCGGAACTGCCCGAGACCGAGGGGCTGAAGCTCGAACTCGAGCGCGGCTGGCCGCTGTTCGCCACCGCCGACGCGAAGGAAGGACCGCGTGCCTTCGCCGAGAAGCGGCAGCCGGTCTTCCGCCGCGCCTGAACCCCGGCACCCGGCGTCGACGACCCCCGCTCACTGCCCCCACCGGAACCACCCCGACGAGCCGCCCCACCCCAGGAGGCCAGCCCATGACACCAGGCCACGCACCGGACGTGCTCAGCGCCCCGCTCGTCGTGGAATTCCCCTTCACCCGCTCGCTCGGCCCCGTGCAGAGCGCCTTCCTCACCGGGCTGCGCGAGCGCACCGTGCTCGGCGTGCGGACCGCCGAGGGCCGCGTCCTCGTACCCCCCGTCGAGTACGACCCGGTCACCGCGGCCGAGGTGCGCGACCTGGTCGAGGTCGGCGCCACCGGCACCGTCACCACCTGGGCCTGGAATCCCGACCCGCGCCCCAACCAGCCGCTCGCCACGCCCTTCGCCTGGGTCCTGGTCCGCCTCGACGGCGCCGACACCGCCCTGCTGCACGCGCTCGACGCCGCCGCGCCCGAGGACGTGAGCACCGGCATGCGCGTCGCGATCCGCTGGGCCGGACAACGCCAGGGCGCCATCACCGACATCGCCTGCTTCGAGCCGTACGACGACGGCCGTACGCGAGGCGCGGCCACCGCCCACGACGGCGCCTTCGCCGACCCCGTCACCGGCATCGTCGCCCCGGCCCGCCTCGACTACACCTACTCGCCCGGCCGCGCCCAGACCGGCTACCTGCGCGCCGCCGAAAACCGGCGGATCGTCGGCGAGCGCTGCCCGTCCTGCCGCAAGGTCTACGTCCCGCCGCGCGGCGCCTGCCCCACCTGCGGCGTCGCCACCGCGGAAGAGGTCGAGGTCGGCCCGCGCGGCACGGTCACCACCTTCTGCATCGTCAACATCAAGAGCGCCCACCTGAAGGCCATGGACATAGAAGTCCCTTACGTCTACGCGCACATCGCGCTCGACGGCGCCGACCTCCCGCTGCACGGACGGATCGCCGGAATGCCGTACGACCAGGTGCGGATGGGCCTGCGGGTGGAGGCGGTCTGGACCGAGGGCGGACGCTACCCCGACCATTACCGCCCCACCGGGGAGCCCGACGCCGAATACGACACCTACCGGGAGCTGGTCTAGATGCCCGACGTCGCCATCGTCGCCTTCGCGCAGTCCCGCCACCGCGCGCGCACCGACGAGGTCTCCGAGGTCGAACTGCTGATGCCCGTCCTGCACGACGCACTCGGGCAGACCGGACTGGCCACCAGTGAGATCGACTTCACCTGCTCGGGCTCCGCCGACTACCTCGCGGGACGCGCCTTCTCCTTCACCATGGCGCTGGACGGGGTCGGCGCCTGGCCGCCCATCTCCGAGTCGCACGTCGAGACCGACGGCGCCTGGGCGCTGTACGAGGCGTGGGTGCGGATCCTCACCGGCGAGGCCAACACCGCGCTGGTCTACTCCTACGGCAAGTCCTCGCCCGGCGACCTGCGTTCGGTCCTCACCCGGCAGCTCGACCCGTACTACATGGCGCCGCTGTGGCCCGACTCCGTCGCGCTCGCCGCGCTCCAGGCCCAGGCGCTGATCGACGCGGGAGCCACCGACGAGCGCGAGCTCGCCGGGATCGCCGCCCGCAGCCGCGCCGCCGCCCGTACCAACCCGAACGCGCAGCTCAGCACCGCGCCCGCCGCCGACGACCCCTATGTCGTACGCCCGTTGCGCCGCGCCGACTGCCCGCCGGTCGGCGACGGGGCCGCGGCCGTGGTGCTCGCGGCGGGGGACACCGCGCGGCGGCTGTGCGCGCGGCCCGCCTGGATCCGGGGCATGGACCACCGCATCGAGGCGCCCTCGCTCGGGGTGCGCGACCTCACCGACTCGCCCTCGACGCGGCTCGCGGCCGAGCGGGCCGGGGCCTTCGACGCGCCCGTGGACACCGCGGAGCTGCACGCGCCCTTCACCTCGCAGGAAGTCGTCCTGCGCAAGGCGCTGCGGCTCGGCTCCGAGGTTGCCGTCAACCCGTCGGGCGGGCCGCTCGCCGCCAATCCGATGATGGCCGCCGGGCTCATCAGGCTCGGCGAGGCGGCGGCCCGCATCCACCGCGGCGACTCGGACCGCGCGCTGGCCCACGCCACCTCGGGCCCCTGCCTCCAGCAGAATCTCGTGGCCGTCCTGGAAGGGGAGTAACCCATGCCCAAGGAGCCCGTGGCCGTCGTCGGCGTCGGCCAGACCAAACACGTCGCCGCCCGCCACGACGTGTCCATCGCGGGACTCGTCCGCGAGGCCGCCCGCCGCGCGCTCGACGACGCCGAACTGGACTGGGCGGACGTCGACGCCGTCGTGATCGGCAAGGCGCCCGACTTCTTCGAGGGCGTCATGATGCCGGAGCTGTATCTGGCCGACGCGCTCGGCGCGGTCGGCAAGCCGATGCTGCGGGTGCACACCGCGGGTTCGGTCGGCGGCTCCACCGCGCTGGTCGCCGCCGGACTGGTCGCCGCCCGCGTCCACCGCACCGTGCTCACCGTCGCCTTCGAGAAGCAGTCGGAGTCCAACGCCATGTGGGGCCTGTCGCTGCCCATCCCCTTCCAGCAGCCCCTGCTGGCGGGCGCGGGCGGCTTCTTCGCACCGCACGTACGCGCCTACATGCGCCGCACCGGAGCGCCCGCCGCCGTCGGCTCGCTGGTCGCCTACAAGGACCGCCGCAACGCCCTGCTCAACCCCTACGCGCACCTGCACGAAACCGACATCACCCTGGAGAAGGTGCGCTCCTCGCCGATGCTCTGGGACCCGATCCGCTACTCCGAGACCTGCCCGTCCTCCGACGGCGCCTGCGCGATGGTGCTCACCGACACCGCGGGCGCGGACCGGGCGCCGCGCCCGGCGGCCTGGATGCACGGCGGCGCCATGCGCAGCGAACCCACGATGTTCGCGGGCAAGGACTACGTCAGCCCGCGGGCCGGCCGGGACTGCGCGGCCGACGTCTTCCGGCAGGCCGGGATCACCGAACCGCGCCGCGAGATCGACGCCGTCGAGATGTACGTGCCCTTCTCCTGGTACGAGCCGATGTGGCTGGAGAATCTGGGCTTCGCCGACGAGGGCGAGGGCTGGAAACTCACCGAGTCCGGCGTCACGGAGCTGGGCGGCGACCTGCCCGTCAACCCGTCGGGCGGCGTGCTGTCCACCAACCCGATCGGCGCGTCCGGCATGATCCGCTTCGCCGAGGCGGCCCTTCAGGTACGCGGCGAGGCAGGGGAACACCAGGTCGCCGACGCCAGACGGGCCCTGGGACACGCCTACGGCGGCGGGTCGCAGTTCTTCTCCATGTGGGTGGTGGGCAGCGAGCC
Source organism: Streptomyces sp. CBMA29 (assembly GCF_014596445.1). Classification (GTDB taxonomy): domain Bacteria; phylum Actinomycetota; class Actinomycetes; order Streptomycetales; family Streptomycetaceae; genus Actinacidiphila. Next base: position 30,360 of record NZ_MECL01000075.1, read on the forward strand.
CCCCACTACCTGAAGTACGCCGTGCGCCGGGTGGTTTCCGCGGACTTGCGCGGGCTCCGGATCGGGTGGATAGGCTGGAGGACGGACGACGACGTGGGAGGAGAGCGGACGTGGCCGAAAGCACCATCGGACAGCCGTTGGCCAACGGGAAGAAGCCGCAGGTCGACTTGACGGACGCGGAGTGGCTTTCCAGCAGCCAGGGCACCGGCGACGTACAGATCGCCTTTGTCGAGGGCTACATCGCGATGCGGGACGGGCGTCATCCCGAGGGGCCCGCGCTGATCTTCACCCCCGCCGAGTGGCGGGCCTTCGTGCTGGGCGCGCGGGACGGCGAATTCGACCTCACCTGAGTGCGGCAGCCCCGGGCGTACGGCGTCGGCCGCCGCCCACCCGCGGCCGGGAGGCTTCCGCCGCCCGCCGCGGGTCACCGTTGTCAGCGGCCCGGCTACGGCCAACTGCCCAGCGTCGGCAGCGGATCGCCGGTCAGCGCTCGCGGCGGCACCCGTCCGGCCAGCCAGGCCGCCAGGTCGGTCAGCCGACCCCGTACGACCACGGGTGTGCCCTGGCCCCGCGTGAACGACCAGGTGTCGTCCGGCGCGTCCCCCGGTGTGCCGAGCGTGAGCCGGATCCCGTCCGGCGCCCGCGCGGACAGGAAGTCGACCAGGTGCGTGCACAACTCGGGAGACCAGTCCGCCGGGGTCGGGCCGAGCAGCGCGTCCGCCGTGTGGATCTCCAGCTCGCGCCACCAGGCGAGCGCCGCCGTGGTCACCGTGCCGTCGCGGTAGCTCACCGGCCGGTCCCAGTCGTCCGGGCCGACGGCCGCCCAGGACGCCTCGATCTCGTCCAGCGCGTCGCCGAGCGCGGCGGTCAGCACCGGTGCGGAGCGGCCGTGCCCGGCCTCGATGGCCGCGTCCCGGCCGCTGCGACCGCCGTCGTACACCTCGATCAGCTTGCCGCGCAGCGCGTAGCGCGCCTGCCGGGCCAGCGCGAGGCCGACGCCCTCGACATGCGTCAGGACATGGCCGCGGGTCCAGCCGGGCAGCGCGCTGGGGGCGCGGACGGCGTCGTCGCCGAGGCCGTCGAGCAGCGTGCGCAGCCGGGTCTGCCCCGCGTCGAGCACGGCCGCGAGCGCGGGTCCTCCGGTCGTCGGGCCGGTGGCGGGTCCGGTCACGGCCACAGCAGACCTCGCTCCCAACCGCCTTCGGTGCGGACGTAGTTGACCCTGGTGTGTCTGCGGTCGCGATCGCCCTGCCAGAACTCGACGCTGTCGGCGCGCAGCGTGTGGAGGGCCCAGCCGGGGGCCACCAGGTCCGGGTCGCGCTCGATCCGCCCCGCGGCCTCCCGCACCGCCGCGTCGCGGGTGGCCAGGTCGCTCAGGGGTGTGCTCTGGCGGCCGAGCAGCGCTTCGGCGCGGGCACCGGGGGAGCGGGCCAGGAAGTCCGCCGCGCTCGCCTCGGGGCCCGCGGTCTCGACCCGGCCGCGGATCCGTACCTGGCGGGCGAGCGGCGACCAGTAGAAGGTGAGCGCCGCCGCGGGGTGGGCGGCCAGTTCGCGGCCCTTGCGGCTGTCGGTGTCGGAGGCGAACTCCCAGCCCGCCGCCGACACGTTCTTGACGATGAGTACACGGGCGGCGGGGTCGCCGTCGGCGCCCAGCGTGGAGACCGTCATGGCGTGCGGCTCGCGGACCCCGGCCGCGACGGCCGCCAGCAGCCAATCGATGAACAACTCATGCGGATCCGTGGGCAGTTCCGCGATGTCGAAGGGCGGCAGGTCGCCGTCGAACACATCGAGACCGCGCAGGATCTCGCGGAGGTCGGACACAGGTACCCCCTCATTGGTTAATGGCTTACGACGACGATAGCATTAGGGCATGACCGGAGATCATCTCGCGCTCGACCTCGCCGTCACCATCCGGCACGACGGCCACGGCGGCGTCGCCGACGACCTCGCGGACCCCGCCGGGCTGACCCGGTGGGTGCGCGGGCACGCCGACGCGCTCAGCGGTGTTCTCGGTGAAGTGCCGGGCGCGGCGGCGCGGTTCGCGGCCGACGAGGCCGCGCGCGCCACCGTCGTCGAGGTGCGTACGGCGGTCCGCGCGCTCTTCGCCCGCGCCGTGCTGCCCGGCCCGCCCAGCCGTGCGGACGCCGGACGGCTGGGGGGGGGGGGGGGGGGGGGGGGGGGGGGGGGGGGTGGGGGGGGGGGGGGGGGGGGGGGGGGGGGGGGGGGGGGGGGGGGGGGGGGGGGGGGGGGGGGGGCCCGGGGGGGGGGGGGGGGGGGGGGGGGGGGGGGGGGGGGGGGGGGGGGGGGGGGGGGGGGGGGGGGGGGGGGGGGGGGGGGGGGGGGGGCGTAGGGCGAAAGGCGGAGGGAAAGGCGGTCGCAGGGCAGGGGTGAAAGGGGCTGATGC
>NZ_MECL01000076.1 GCF_014596445.1 Streptomyces sp. CBMA29
TCGAGCAGGGGCCGCCAGGTCACCACCGCGGCCAGGACGCACACGCCGACGGCCGCGCCCACCGCGCCGAGCGCGGTGCCGCGCGGCACGTCCCGGTGCACGACGTGGCCGAGTTCATGGGCGACCACCAGCTCCACCTCGCGCGGCTGCGCCGTGGTCAGCAGGGTGTCGTAGACGACGATGCGGCGGGTGCGGCCGAAGCCGGACACGTACGCGTTGAGCGCGGTCGTACGGCGCGAGGCGTCGGCGACCAGGACGTCCTCGACGGTGACGCCGTCGCGGGCGGCGAGCGCCAGCAGGGCGTCCCTGAGCGGGCCCGGCTCCATCGGCGTGAAGCGGTTGAACAGCGGCTCGAAGATCATGGGCGCCGCCCAGGACATCAGGACGGTCAGCGCGGCGGCGCCGAGCGCGGCCCACACCCACCAGTGGCCGGTGACCCCGGCGAGGGCGTAGACGGCGAAGAGCGCGCCGAAGGTCAGCGGCAGCGAGATCAGCAGGCCGCGCAGCACGTCCGCCCACCACCCGCCCCAGCCCTGCGTCACCAGCCCGAACCGGCGGCGCACCACGCGCCCGCGCGCCGCGAAGGGCAGCCCCAGCACCTCCGGCAGCAGCACCAGCGACACCGCCGCGCCCGCCACCCGCCCGCCCCACGTCCCCCCGCCGAACGCCGCGACCAGCCCCGCTCCCCCGGCCGTCAACCCCAGCCCCAGCATCAGCCCCAGCGCCGCCACCCGCCCGCCGAGCACGACCGGCCACACCCCCCGCCGCAAAGCCCGCGCCCGCCCGACCTCCTCCCCACTGAAGTCCCCTCCGTCCGAGCCCTCCCCCCCGGCAGACGCCCCCGCCGCCGAGGCCGAAGATCCGGCGTCCGCCGAGGGCGAAGATCCCGCGTCCGCCGAGAGTTCCGGGACCGCCGGAGGCGGGGTCTGCGGGGGTCGTCCAGGTCCAGCTCCCGCCGCGGGCGGTTCCTGGTGTTGCGGGCTCCCCGTATCGGAGTCACGGGTCATGTCAGCTCCTGGTGGAGATAGGTGCGCCAGCGGGCGGTGAAGGCGGGGAGGGTGGTGCCGAGGGTGGTGCGCAGGTGGGAGTCGACGGTGCCGCCGGAGGCAACGGCGCGGTAGAAGGCGACGAGCGCGTCGGGGGACCACTGGTCGGCGATCAGGCGGCATGCGAGCCAGCCGCCCTCGTAGGCGCGGGAGAGGGTGTCGGCGTCGGCGGAGTGGAAGTCGGCGTCGGCGGGCAGCGCGGCGGGGACGCGGTCCGCGGCGACGGCGGCGGCCAGTTCCGGGGCGAGCTCGCGGGCGGTACGGCCCGCCGTGCGGTACGCGGTCCAGTCGGCGACGCCCTCGGAGAGCCACAGCGGGGTGCGGGCGGTGGTCCACGCGCGGGTGGCGACATGCGTGGTCTCGTGGGTGAGCACGGTCTGCCGGCCGAAGGCGGAGAGCCCGCTGAACGCCTCGGGGTTGATGATCACCCGGTCGGAGCCGACCCGCGCGGTGCCGCCGCCCTCGCCCGTGGTGACGGCGGCGATGTTGCGGTAGTCGGCCGGGTCCGCGTCGGTCAGCGCGGCCATCTGGTCCAGCGTGCGCGGCACCTCGACCACCACCTTGCCCGACCACCCGGCGCCGCCCCAGGTCCGCCGGACCTCCGGCACCGCCCGGTCGACGTCCTCGGCGTAGCCGCGCAGCCCGGCGGCGTCGCCGAGCCCGAGCACCAGGCTGTCCGTGCCGCGCACCACCGTCACCCGGCCCTGGTCCCACAGCTGTACGGCGCCGCGGTGCCCGGACGCGGCGCCGTCGTCGTCCCCGGCCACGTACCAGCTCCCGCCCCGCCGGGACAGCGTCAGGTAGTCGGTCGCGGCGACCGGCGCCGCGTCGAATCCGCTGAGCCGGTACCGCAGTTGGACCTCGGCCGCGGCCCGGACCGTGCCGTCGGCGGCCGGCGGCAGGCCGAACGCGCCGGTCCGCACCAGCCGGTACGACCAGTCGGCCAGCGGCACGTCCGCGATGTCGGTGAACATCGCCTTCTGCCGGTCGAGGAAACCCGTCGCCCGCGGGTCGATCCCGGCGAGGAAGGCCGCCCGGTCGTGGTGCAGCACCGCGGCGGCCCGCCGGTCGAGCGCCTGCCGGATTCCGGCGTCGGTGGCGTCCGCCGTGGGCCGCCCGCCCGAGGCGGTCCCGCCGCACCCGGCGACGAGCGCCGCGAGCAGCGCCAGGGACAGGCCGAGCACCGCTGCCCGGACACGGGAAGCGGTCGGCGTACGTCGGAGGGGCGCCACGGCCATGGGCCCGATCGTACGGCTCCGAAGACGCTCCCTACGGCCGGGGCGCCGTGCCCCTACGGCCGGGTCACGGCCGTGATCGGCATCATGCCGACCGGGTCGTAGCGGACCCTGGCGCCGGGGTAGGGGGCGTGGACGACCTGGCCGCCGCCGACGTACATCGCGACATGGCTGGCGTCGCCGCGGTAGATCACCAGATCGCCGGGCCGCGCCTGGTCCAGCGACACCCGCTGCCCGGCGTTCATCTGCTCCTGCGAGGTGCGCGGCAGCGAGACCCCGGCCCGCGCGTACGCGTACTGCATCAGGCCGGAGCAGTCGAAGGAGTTGGGCCCGGTGGCGCCCCAGACGTAAGGGGCCCCGATCATCTGGCGGGCGGCGGCCACGGCCATCGCGCCGCGCCCCGAGGCGGCGGGCAGATTCGGGATGTCCGGCAGGTCGGCGGTCGTACGGTCCCGGGAGGCGCGCCCGGCGTCCATGCCGGGGCGGTATCCGGCGCGCTGGGCGGCGGGCATCGCGTTGAGCAGCCGCTGGGCGTCGGCGAGCGCCCGCTGCACCGACCGCTTGCGGTCCTGGAGCACCGCCCCGGCCTTGTCGAGTTCGGCGAGCTTGCCCGCCGCCTGGGAGCGCTGCTGGAGCAACAGCCGCTCGGCCTCCTGGAGTTGGCGCAGCCGCCCGGCCTGCTGGGCGCTGAGCCGGTCCAGGGTGGTGGCCCGGTCCAGGTACTGGTCGGGGTCCGAGGACATCATCAGGGCGAGCGAGGGGTCGATGCCGCCGCTGCGGTACTGCTCGGAGGCGAGCGAGCCCAGCTCCTGCCGCATGTCGTTGACCCGCTGCTGCCCCTCGGCGGCCCGGTCCTGGAGGGTGCTCAGGTCGGCGCGGAGCTGCTTGGCGTGCTCCTGCGCCGCGTTGTACTTCTCGGTGGCCTGCTCGGCCTGCTGGTAGAGCCGGTCGAGCCGGGACGCCGTGTCGGGCGCGCCCCCGCCGGGATCGGCCGAGGCGACCTGCGCCGCACCGCCGGACAGCGCCGCGGTGGCCGCGGCAGCCGCGGACAGCACGGTGACCCGGGTGGTGCGGGCGGCGAAGCCCGGCTGGGGGGAGCGTCGATGGGAAGCCACGGGAGCTGACAGTAGTCAGCGCGACGCGGAGAGTTCAAAGAAGGCGCGGCCTCCGCGTTGCCGCGCCGCGCCTCCCGCGCAGGTCACACGCCCGCGCCGACCGGCACCGGGCACGTGTTCATCACCCGAACGCCGTAGGAGTCCGAACGCCGTATGAACGCACCGGGGTCCGCGGGAGACTCCCGCGGACCCGTGGAACCGGTGAGGAACGACGCCGGAAGACGTCAGATGCGGACGCCGAACTGGAACGGCATGTTGCCGATCGACTCGTACCGCACCGAGGCGCCCGGCTTCGGCGCGTGCAGCACCATGCCGTTGCCCGCGTAGAGGCCGACGTGGTGGTAGTCGCCGTAGAAGATGACGAGGTCGCCGACGCCGAGCTGGGAGGTGGAGTAGATCCGGGTCCCGGCGTTCGCCTGGGCCTGCGAGGTGCGCGGTATCGAGACACCGGCCTGGTTGTACGCCCACGAGGTGAGGCCGGAGCAGTCGAAGGAGCTGGGGCCCGAGGCGCCGTACACGTACGGCAGGCCGACCCTGGACTGCGCGGCGGAGAAGGCGGCGGCGGCACGCTGCGAGGCGGGCTTCGCGTCGCCGAGGTCCACGCGGGTGGTGGAGCGGTTGGCGCGGGCGTCGGCGGCGGCGATGGACGCGCGCTGCGCGGCCGTCAGCGAGTTGAGGATCTGCTGGGCCTGGGCCAGCTTGTCCTTCGCCTCGGCCTTGCGCTTGGCCAGCTCGGTGCGGGTGGTCTGCAACTCGGTCAGCTTGGCGGTCGCCTCGGCGCGCTGCTGGTCCAGGGTCCGCTTGGCGTCCTGGAGTTGGTGCAGCGAGTCGGTCTGGATCGACGTGAGCTGGTTGAGCGTCGTCGCCTGGTCCAGGTAGTTGTCCGGGTTGGACGACAGGAAGAGCTGGAGCGACGGGTCGATGCCACCGCTGCGGTACTGGGACGCGGCGATGGCGCCGAGGCCGTCCCTGAGCTGGTTCAGGTGCTGCTGCTGCCTGGCGACCTGGTCCTGGAGAGTGCCCGCCTCCTTCTGGAGGGTGTGCAGCTTCTCGTTGGCCCCGTCGTACTTCTCTGAGGCCTGCTCAGCCTGCTCGTACAGCGCGTCCACCTTCGCCTTGGCGTCCTTGACGGTCGGCTTGGCGGGGGCGGCCTGGGCCGCCTGGGAGGTGAGGGCCACCGCGGCTGCGGCGGTGGCGGTCAGCACGGTCACGCGCGTGCGGCTTGCCGGCTTGGGACGACGGTGGGACGCCACGAAGGCGAGCTCCTTCTTCCTTCAGCCGCCTACCGGTTGACTGGCGGGCGGCCCCCGGCGCGCCATCCGGATTGGATGATCGACTGCGCGGAGGTTCGACGCCCGACCTTAGTGACCCATCTGTGATCGGTTCAAATCCTTGTTGGCAAAATCTCGACCGGTTCGCACATTCTTTACGACCTTCGTACGCGCAGTGAGGGTGGATCAACGCTCCGTCGACGATGGCGCGTTCGCGAACCGAATGCCCGAGCGAATAGTGAGGAGTTCGGCGGGGCGGCGGCCAGGAGCCGGGGGCGGCGGGGCGGTTCAGACGCGTGCGAGACGTTTCAGCAGCAGGACGGAGGCGACCGGGCGGGCGCCCGCCTTGGCGACGCCGTCGGCGACTTCACGGTCCGCGGAGACCACCACGATCTGCCGGCCGGGCGGTTCCGCCCGCACCAGCCGCCGGATCAACTCGTCAGCGGTCTCGCCGGCCTTGCTGAACAGCACCCGCACCCCGCGCGGCGGCGCGAGCAGCACGGGCATGTCCAGGTCGGCGCCGTCGAAGACACAGGTGACCTCGGCGCCGCTCTGCGCGGCCAGCGCCGCGAGCCCGCCGAGCAGCCGCAGCCGCTGTTTCTCCAACGGCATCGACGGATAGCCGGTCTTGGTGACGTTGTAGCCGTCGACGACGAGGTGCGCCTGCGGCAGCGCGAGCAACTGGTCGAGCAGCGCCGGGTCGGTCTCGGACAGCGCGCGGGTGGCGATGTCGCGCGGGCTGAAGGCTCCGGGGGCGACCGCGTCCACCGTGTCGGCGGGGCGTACGCCCAGGGTGTCGCGCGGCGGCAGGGCCAGTTCGCGGCGGAGCCCCGAGGCCGCGTCGAGGACGGTGTCCAGCAGCAGGCGCAGCCGTACGTCCTCGATGCTGCGGCCCTCACGGGCGGCGCGGCGGCCCGACTCGACCGCCGCCTCGGCCTCGGCGAGCCGGGTGCGCAGCCGCCGCGCCTCGCTCTCCGCGGCGGCCTTGTCCTGGGCGGCGGTGGCCCGCGCCTCGTCCAGTTCCGCCTGGATCTTGCGCTGGGCGGCCTCGGCGCGCTTGACGTCGCTGAGGGCGCTGCGCAGCTTGCGGTGCACCGAGTCGCCCTCCTTGCGGACGGCGTCCAGTTCGGCGCGGGCCCGTACGGCGTCCGAGCGGAGCTGCGTGTGCAGGCCCTGGACCTCCTCGCGGAGCTTGGCCAGTTCGCGCAGGGTCTCCTCGTCGGCCCGCTCGGCGTGCGCCCGTTGGGCCTCCTCGCCCGCGGTGGTGACAAGCTTGGCCCAGCCCGCGGGGCGGAGCAGATAGGCCGCGGCGGCCACGTCGAGCGGGTCCGCGGCGGGCGGCGGGGTGCCCGCGTCCAGTGCCCCGGTCAGCTCCGGCTGCGCCTCGCGCAGTTTGCCCGCGACCTTGTGCCGGAACGCCGGGTCGCCCTCCAGCGCGGTGGCCAGCGCGGTCGCCGCGTATTTCACACGTCTGGACGGGGTGAAACGGGCGTACGGCCGCAGCGAGACCGGCAGTTCGGCGAAGGTGAAGCCGCCGAAGGCGTCGGCGGCGACGGCGACGACGCGGTGGCGTACGCCTTCGGGCAGCGGCCGGTCGAGGGCGGGTTCGTGAACAGCGGCGACGTCGGCGGCCGTGTCATCGGGAGCGCCGGGAGTGTCGGGGCCGGGGGCAGTGTTGCCGTCGGCAGAGCCGTCGGAAGTGCCGCCGCCGTCACGGCCGGGCGGTGCTTCGGCGCCCGGTACGTCGTCGGCCCGCGGTGTGTCGGGGTCCGGCGCCGCGGCCCCGGACGCGTCGGCGCCCGGCCCATCGGCGGCGTCCGTCCCGGACCCGCCCGCCTCGGCCCGCGGAAAGCCGCCGATACCGTCCACCAGTCACTCCCGTCCGGTTGCACGGCGCCTCCCCGGCCCCCTTCGATCCCTCCGGCCGCCGCCTCTTGCATCCATTGTCCCCGTAAGGAGGCTCAATCCCGCGCCGAACCGGTCTCCGCGTCCGCGCCGGAGTCCGTTTCCTCAGGCGTGGACGAGGCCGCGCCCGGCCGGTCGACCAGCTCGATCTGGTCCGCGGCGTTGCACCAGCGGCACCGCACGGACTCGACCGTCTCGGTCAGCACGTCCGTCTCCTCGATCCGCGGCTCGCCGCCGAGGTCGAGATGGACGTACTCCACGAGCCGCGTGGAGCGGGTCACGTCGAACCGGGTCAGATTGCCGCACTGCGTGCAGCGCCACCGGGTGGTGGCGGTGGGCATGGGCACCGGCATCGGTCCTGCACCTCTTCCTCGGTCGGGCGATCGGTCGGACGATCGGGCGTATCAGTGCTGACGGGCGTACATCGGGGTCACCTTACGGCCTCCGACCCGCGACGCGCTGCGGCGAGGCGGCCTATGTCCGTTACGACCGCTGCGTCATCATCGGTCCATGGTCATCCCGGTGTACGACAAGAACCCGGTCCGCCGCACGCCGGTCGTGACGTATGCGCTGATCGCCCTGTGCACCGTGGTCTTTCTCCTCGGACCGCTGTCCGGCTTCAACGCCTCCTACGGCACGGGCGACAAGCTCCAGTGCGCGCAGGGCCTCTACTTCGCGCACTGGGGTGTCATCCCCAGTGAGCTGTTCCACGGCCAGCTCCCGATGGACCGGCTCGACCTGCCCGCGGGCTGCGCGGCCCCGCACGCGTACGCGAAGTCGCCGCTGCTTTCGGTGCTCACGGCGATGTTCCTGCACGGGAGCTGGCTGCACCTGATCGGCAACATGCTCTTCCTCTACGTCTTCGGCGACAACGTCGAGAACCGGATGGGCCGGGTGCGTTTCGCGCTCTTCTACCTGGTCGCGGGCTATCTGGCGACGTACGGTTTCGCGCTCGCCAACCCCGAGTCGACGCAGAGCCTGGTCGGCGCGTCCGGGGCGATCTCCGGGGCGCTCGGCGCGTATCTCTACCTGTATCCCAAGGCCCGGGTGACGAGCCTGTTCCCCTTCCTCTTCTTCATCCCGCTGCGCTTCCCCGCGTGGATGGTGCTCGGTTTCTGGTTCGTCCTCCAGTGGCTCGCCGCCCAGACCGGCAACAACGGCCCGGGGGTGGCGTATCTCGCCCATGTCGTCGGCTTCGCCTTCGGCTTCCTGTGCGCCTGGGTGTGCTACCGGCCGCGTCGTAAGCTGAGCGTCGTAGTCGGGTCGACCCAAGGAGACATCCAGCCGTGATCACCGCGATCGTGCTCATCAAGACTTCCGTCGACCGGATTCCGGAGATCGCCGAGGCCATCGCCGCGCTGGACAACGTCAGCGAGGTCTACTCCGTGACCGGCACGTACGACCTCGTCGCGCTGGTCCGCGTCGCCCGCCACGACGACCTGGCCGACATCATTCCGGGCCGGATCTCCAAGATCCCCGGCGTGGAGGCCACCGACACCCATGTCGCCTTCCGTACGTACTCGCAGCACGACCTGGAGGCCGCGTTCGCGATCGGCCTCGACGCCTGAGCGCCGGTCCCCCTGCGCGATCAGACCCGCGCCGCGTCCAGCAGCGGGCCCAACTCCCGTGCGGCGGTGGTGAGCGCGCGGGCGTCGCGCTCGGCTCTGGCGATCAGGATCGCGCCCTCCAGGGTGCTGATCATGAGGGTCGCCAACGGTACGGACCGGTCCTCGGGGACGCGCATGCCGGTCAGCGCCGCGGCGACCGGCGCGGTCCAGGCCGCGAAGGCGGCGGCGGTCGCCATCCGGGTGGACTCGGTGGCCCGCGCGCAGTCCACCGCGGCGGCGGCCACCGGGCATCCGGCGTCGAAGCCGTCGGCCGCGTACTCGTCCGTCCACTGGCCGACCATCGCGGCGAACAGCCCGCCCGGGGTCGGCTCGGGCAGCGCGGCCAGGAAACGGGCGACGCGCCTGGCGGCGTAGTTCCCCGCCCAGGTGACCGCCTCGTTGACGAGCTGTTCCTTGCCGTCGGGGAAGTAGTGCTGGAGCGAGCCGCGCGGGGCGCCCGCGTGGACGGCGACCTCGCGCATGCCGGTCGCGCCGACGCCCTCGCGCCGGATGAGCTGGGCCGCGCTGAAGACCATCCGCTCGCGCGGTCCGCGTTCGGACCCGGCCATCGTCGACACCTCCACGGAGCTACTGCGTTCTGACCCGTGCCACCGGGATCACCTCGGCCACCTCGGCCACCTCGGCCACCTCGGCCATCCGGGCCACCTTATAGACGGCGGTCATACCGTCCGGGGTGTACGACGCGCGGACCGGTTCCAGGCGGCGGCCGAGCGCGGCGAGCAGCCCCCGCCTGCCGTGCGGGACGTTCACCGTCACGTGCTCGACGCCCCTGGCCCCCGCGCGGGCCAGCAGCAGGCCGGCCATTGCGCTGCCGATGCCCCGGCGCTGCCAGGCGTCCACGACCAGCACGCCCAGCTCGCCGCCGGTTCCCGGCCCGGCGCCGTCGTCCGCCGCCGCCGCCGCCGCGAAACCCGCGATTCCCACCAGGCGGTCCCGGCCGCCGCGGTACGCGACCACGGCGTCGTGCGCCGCGGGCGGTCCTGCCAGCAGGGAGGCCAGGTGGTCACGGGGGAATGCGCGGGCGCCGCCGAGGAAGCGCAGCCGGACCGTCTCCGGCGAGCAGGCCGCGAAGAGGCCGGCCACCGCGTCCGCGTCGGCGGGCCTGAGCAGGTCGATCCCGTCGGCGACGGCGGACGTCCGCCGCTCCGCACCCTCTATGACCACTGCCTCTATGGCCGCTGCCCCTATGACCACTGTCATAACGACCAGTATTATGACGGCTGTCATAAACGGCAAGAGAGGCGGCGGTGCGTCGTGGACATCGGTTTCCTGGGGCTCGGGGTCATGGGCCGGCCCATGGCGCTCAATCTCGTCCGCGCCGGGACCCCGCTGGTGGTGTGGAACCGTAGCGCGCCGGCCGCCGAGGCCCTGCGGGCGGCGGGCGCCGAAACCGCCGACAGCCCCGCCGACCTCTTCCGCCGGGCCGGAACCGTCTTCGTCATGCTCGCCGACGGCGCCGCCATCGACTCCTGCCTCGGCCGCGGCACCCCCGCCTTCGCGGCGAACGTCGCGGGGCGCACCCTGGTGCACATGGGCACGACCTCGCCCGCGTACTCCCTCGGCCTCGAAGCCGAGGTCCGCGCGGCGGGCGGCCGCTACGTCGAGGCCCCGGTCTCCGGCTCCCGCGCCCCTGCCGAGGCGGGCCGCCTGGTGGCGATGCTCGCGGGCGAGGACACCGCCGTCTCAGCGGTACGGCCGCTGCTGGCGCCGATGTGCCACGAGACCTTCGCCTGCGGGCCCGTGCCCGGCGCCCTGCTCATGAAGCTGTCGGTCAACCTCTTCCTGATCACCGTGGTCACCGGGCTCACCGAGGCGTTCCACTTCGCCGAGCGGCACGGCGTCGACGCCCGTCAGTTCCTCGCCGTGCTCGACGCGGGGCCGATGGCCAGCGGCGTCTCCCGTATGAAGGCCCCCAAGCTGCTCGCCCGCGACTTCACCGTCCAGGCCGCCGCCGCCGACGTCCTCATGAACAACCGCCTCATCGCGGAGGCCGCCCGCGCCTCCGCCACCGCCACTCCCCTGCTCGACACCTGCCTCGCCCTGTTCACCGACACCGCCGGCGCCGACCCGGCCGCGGACATGATCGCCGTCCTCAAGACCATCGAGTCCCGCACCCGAGCCGTCACCACGAGCCCGTCCGGGGAATGAGCGACCCGCCCCCTACCCCCGGTCGGGCACGCAACGGCCGTCCTCCGTGCGGTAGTTCCACTGGGCGCCGTCGCGCACGAGGGCTCGGACGGCGCGGACGAAGCGGTCGACGTGCTCCTCGGGCGTGCCCGCCCCGAAGCTCACGCGGATGGCGTTCAGGACGCGCTCACCGGGCGCGGCCTCGGGAGCGCCGCACTCGCCGGGGTCGTCGCCCTCGGCGCCGAGCAGCGTCCGCACCAGCGGGTGGGCGCAGAAGAGACCGTCACGGACCCCGATCCCGTACTCGGCGGAGAGCGCGGCGGCGAAGTGCGAGCTGTTCCAGCCCTGGACGACGAAGGAGAGCACGCCGACCCGGGGCGCGTCCTCGCCGAACAGGGAGAGCACCCGCACCTCGGGCACGGAGGCGAGCCCTTCCCGCAGTCGGGCGAGCAACCGCTGTTCGCGCGCGACCAGTTGGCCGAACCCGGCCTCGGTCAGCGCCTTGCACGCGGCGGCGATGGCGTAGACGCCGATGACGTTCGGCGACCCGGCCTCGTGCCGCGCCGCGGTGGTGTGCCACTCGACGTCCACACCGCCGTCCGCACGCCGCGCGACCTTGCGGCTGGCGCCGCCGCCCGCGAGGTACGGCTCGGCCTCGCGCAGCCAGTCGGCGCGGCCCGCGAGGACACCGGAACCGAAGGGCGCGTACAGCTTGTGGCCGGAGAAGGCGACCCAGTCGACGTCGAGCGCGGCGATGTCCACCGGGTGGTGCGGGGCCAGTTGGGCGGCGTCCAGGACGATACGGGCGCCGTGCCGGTGCGCGGCGGCGGCCAGCTCCCGTACCGGCCACAGCTCACCGGTGACGTTGGAGGCGCCGGTGACGCAGACCAGCTTGGGCCCCTTGGGGGCGCCGTGCAGGGCCACGTCGAGCGCGGCGACGGCCTGCTCGGGCGTACGCGGCGCGCCCAGGACGGTGACCCGTACGTCGTCCCGCGTCTGCCACGGCAGCAGCGAGGCGTGGTGCTCGGTCTCGAAGACGAAGACGTGGGTGCCCGCCGGGATGACGGCGGCGAGCAGATTGAGCGAGTCGGTCGTCGAACGGGTGAAGATCACCTGGTCCTCGGCCCGACAGCCGAGGAATTCCGCGACCGTGGCCCGGCTCTGCTCGAACAGGTCGGTGGAGAGCTGCGAGAGGTAGCCGGCGCCGCGGTGCACGCTGCCGTAGTAGGGGGCGTAGGCGGCCACGTCGTCCCACACCCGCTGGAGCGCGGGGGCGCTGGCGGCGTAGTCGAGCGCGGCGTACGTCACTTCGCCGCCCGTCACGAGCGGCACGAGGACGTCCCGGCCCAGAACGGGCAGCGGGGTACAAATCTCACGGTCGGCGGCAGCGATGGACACAGTCATGGCGGTCTCCCGGATTACGGCAGGCGAAATCACCGCACGCCCGAAGCCGAAAAGAAATGGCTCGCGGTACTGGCGCGCGGGATGGAAACGTCGAACGAAAGGCGGAACGGCGGAACCGGGCCGACAGGCCCTATCGCATTCGCTTGCTCATGAAAGAACTCCCCAAGTCCGGCTTGCCGTGAGCCTCGCTGCTCACGGCCTGGTCATCACCCGGGGCACCCCGCCTCGGACGGAGGGTTGCCGGACAGCGAGCCGGGGCCTTGACGCTGTCACTCGTGACCTGAACAGCATTCTGCCACAAGGCGCCGAACGCACAAGACGCCGTCCAGAAATTGGACAGCGCCTTGTGCTCGGCCCCCGGGGGACCTATCCGAATTCCGCCACAGTGGCGATTACGCGTTGCTCGCCGCCACCCAGCGCTCCAGCGTCGCCGCCGCCGCGCCCGAGTCGATCGACTCGGCCGCCGTCACCAGACCGGCCGCGATCTGCTCCTCCAACGGCCCGCTGCCGGGCCGCAGGGCCACCAGCGCCGCCGCCGAGTTGAGCAGCACGGCGTCCCGTACGGGCCCGGTCTCGCCCGCGAGCAGCCGCCGGGCGACGTCCGCGTTGTGGGCCGCGTCGGCGCCGCGCAGCGCCTCCACGGGCACCAGCGGCAGGCCGACGTCCCGCGGGTCGAAGGCGGTCTGCTCCACCTTGCCGTCGCGCACCACCCACACCTGGGAGGTGGCGGTGGTGGTCAGCTCGTCCAGGCCGTCGTCACCGCGGAACACCAGTGCGGACGAGCCGCGTTCGGCCAGCACGCCAGCCATGATCGGCGCCATCCGCGGGTCCGCGACCCCGGTGGCCTGCGCCCGTACCCGGGCCGGGTTGGTCAGCGGGCCGAGGAAGTTGAAGACGGTCGCCACCCCCAACTGGCTCCGGGCGGTGCCCGCGTGGCGCAGCGCGGGGTGGAACTTGATCGCGAAGCAGAAGGTGATGCCCGCCTCCTCCGCGACCTCCACGACCCGCTGCGGCGTCAGTTGCAGATTGACGCCGAGCTCTCCCAGGACGTCGGAGGCGCCGCTGGCCGAGGACGCGGCGCGGTTGCCGTGCTTGACGACCTTCGCGCCGGTGCCCGCGACCACGATCGCCGACATGGTGGAGATGTTGACCGTCTTCGCCCGGTCGCCGCCGGTGCCGACGATGTCCACGGTCGCGCCGGGCACCTCGATGGTGTTCGCGTGCGCGTACATCGACCGCACCATGCCGGAGACCTCTTCGACGGTCTCCCCCTTCGCCCGCAGCGCGACGACGAATCCGGCGATCTGTACGTCGCTCGCCTCGCCGCGCATGATCGCGTCCATCGCCCACGCGGTGTCGTCCCCACCCAGATTCCGCCCTGCCAGCAGCGTGGTCAGCACGTCCGGCCAGGACCGCGTCGCCGGACTCTCGCCGCCTGCCGGGGTCACAACGCTCATGGTCCACGCTCCTGGTGGTGGGATGGGGAACTGCGCGCTCAGCCTATCCGCGCCACAGGGCCTGACGGCCCGGTGCCCGCACTGCGGACACCGCCGGGCCCGTACGCCGAAGGGCCGGGCCCGGACGTCCCCCCTGCGGGGAAACATCCGGGCCCGGCCCGTATGCGGCTCAGCTCAGCGGCGGCGGCTCAGTGGTGGCCGTGCCCGCTGGTGATCTCCTCGTACTCCTCGGCCGTGGGCTTCGGAATCTGGCTGTGCTCGCCGTAGAAGCCGCGGGAGAGCTTGGCCCGTGCCTTCTCAATCGGGTTGAGCTTGCGCTCCACACCGTTCTCGTCCTCCTCGGGGCCCGCGTCGATCGGCTCCGGCTGGACGTGCGCGGTGAGGATGTGCCGCTGCTCCTGCGAGATCGGCTCGTGCACCTCGACGTACTCACCGTGCGGCAGCCGCTTGATGATGCCGGTCTCCCGACCGTGCAGCACCTTGTCGCGGTCACGCCGCTGGAGACCCAGGCAGATCCGCTTGGTGACCATGAAGGCCAGGACCGGCGCGACGAAGAAGCCGACACGGACGAACCAGGTGATCCAGTTGAGCGACAGGTGGAAGTGCGTGGCCCACAGGTCGTTGCCGCCGCCGACCAGCAGCACGAAGTACTCGGTCAGCCAGGCCACACCGAAGCCGGTGCGCACCGGGCGGTTGCGCGGCCGGTCCAGCAGGTGGTGTTCGCGCTTGTCCCCGGTGACCCACGCCTCGATGAACGGGTAGACGGCGATGGCCGCCAGTACCACCGGGAAGATCATCAGCGGGATGAACACGCCCAGCACGAGCGTGTGCCCCCAGGCGTTGATCTCCCAGCCCGGCATCACACGGATCAGGCCCTCGGAGAAGCCCATGTACCAGTCCGGCTGGGCGCCGGTGGACACTTGGTCCGGCCGGTACGGTCCCATCGACCAGATCGGGTTGATCGACACGGTCGCGGCGATGGCCGAGATCACGCCGAAGACCAGGAAGAAGAAGCCGCCCGCCTTCGCGGTGTAGATCGGCAGCAGCGGCATGCCGACGACGTTCTTCTCGGTCTTGCCCGCACCCGGGAACTGCGTGTGCTTGTGGTAGAAGACCAGGATCAGGTGGGCGGTCAGCAGACCGGCCATCAGCCCCGGCAGCAACAGGATGTGGATCGAGTAGAACCGGCTGACGATGTCGTGCCCGGGGAACTCCCCGCCGAACAGGAAGAACGACAGGTACGAGCCGACCACCGGGGTGGCGAGCACCGCGCCGTCGGCGAACCGGATGCCGGTGCCGGACAGCAGGTCGTCCGGGAGCGAGTAACCGGTGAAGCCGGTGAACATGCCGAGGAACAGCAGCGTCCAGCCGAACAGCCAGTTGATCTCACGCGGCTTGCGGAAACCGCCGGTGAAGAACACGCGCATCATGTGCACGATCATCGCCGCGATGAAGATCAGCGCGGCCCAGTGGTGGATCTGCCGGATCAGCAGACCGCCGCGCACCTCGAAGCTGATGTGCAGGGTGGAGGCGTACGCCTCGGACATCCGCACGCCCTGGAGCGGCGCGTACGGGCCGTGGTAGACGACCTCGTTCATGCTGGGGTGGAAGAACAGCGTCAGATACACACCCGTGAGGATGAGGATGACGAAGCTGTAGAGGCAGATCTCGCCCAGCATGAAGGACCAGTGGTCCGGGAAGATCTTCCGCATGTTGGCCTTGGCCAACTTGTAGATACCGAGCCGGGGGTCAGTCCACTCGGCGGCCCGCTGGCCGACCGGCTTTTTGCCCCGACGGGTCGAGCTTTCCGTCGTAGTACTCATCCGCGCTCCCAGAATGCCGGACCGACGGGCTCATCGAAGTCGCCGAGAGCGACGAGATTGCCCTCACCATTGACGCTGATCCGAAGCTGCGGCAGCCGGTGCCCCGCCGGGCCGAAGATCACCCGCGCGCCGTCCGACAGGTCGAACGTCGACTGGTGGCACGGGCAGAGCACGTGGTGCGTCTGCTGCTCGTAGAGGCTGATCGGGCAGCCCACGTGTGTGCAGATCTTGGAGTAGGCCACGATTCCCTCGTGGGCCCAGTCACGCTCGCGCTTGTCCTTGATGTCGTCCGGCTTGATCCGGACGATCATCAGAGCCGCCTTGGCGATCTGCTCCTGGAAGTCCTCCTGGGACTCCTCAAGACCCTCGGGCATCGCGAAGGTGAGCGAGCCCACCACGATGTCCTCGGGGCGCAGCGGCTTGTTCGTGTTCTGGTTGATCAGCACCTTGCCCTTGGCCCACAGGGTGTGCCGGAGCTTGTCCTCCGGCAGCGGGCCGAGGTCGCGCAGGATCACGACACCGGCCAGCGGGACCAGGGTCAGGGCGCCGAACATCGTGTTGCGGATCAGCTTGCGCCGTCCGAACCCGCTCTCGCGGGCGCCCTGCGCCCACTGCTGCTCGATGTTCTCGCGCAGTTCCTCGTCCGCGCCCGCCGCGTGGCGTTCGTCGGCGAACTCCTCGTCGGACATCAGGGTGCGGGCCCAGTGGACCGCGCCCGCGCCGATGCCCAGCAGCGCCACGGCGAGCGTGAGGCCGAGGGAGAAGTTCAGCGCGCTCACGTTGCCGAACGGGAAGATGAAGACGATCTTGTCGACCGGGAAGATCACGAAGCAGGCGATGAACGCGACGGTGCCGAGCATCGACAGGCCGAACAGTCCCGCAACGACGCGCTCGGAGTGCTTCTCGGCCCGCTCGTCGATGTCCTGACGGCGGTACTCGTGGGGGGGATGGCCGGGGTTGGCGAACGGGTCGTCGGGGACGGCTGGTTCGCTCCCGTGAGCGCCGTGCTCACTTGGCAGGTTCTCTGGGTTCTCTGACACGTCTTTGTGCGATCCAGTCTCGTCGCTCATGACTTCTTGGCCTTGGTCGTCCGGGCGGCGATCCAGGTGGTGCAGACGAGCAGGAGGCCGAGGCCGAAGACCCAGGCGACCAGACCCTCGGACACCGGACCGATGCTGCCCAGCGAGAGACCGCCGGGGTTCTTCGTCTCGCTGCTGTTGACCTCGTGGAGGTACGCGATGATGTCCGCCTTCGTGTCCTGCGGCATCGTGCTGTCCGGGAAGGACGGCATGCTCTGCGGACCCGTCAGCATGGCCTCGTAGATGTGCTTGGGCGAGGAGCCCTGGATCGTCGGCGCGTACTTGCCGTTGGTCAGCGCGCCGCCCTTGCCGACGAAGTTGTGGCACTGGGCGCAGTTGGTGCGGAACAGCTCCCCGCCCTTGCCGGCGTCCGCGCCCGCGGGGTTGTACTGGTCCTTGCTCGGCACGGCGGGGCCGGGGCCGAGGGACGCGATGTACGCGGCGAGCTGGTCGATCTCGGCCTGGTCGTAGATGACCTTCTTCTTCGGGATCTGCGCGCCGGGCTGCTGCGCGGGCATCCGGCCGGTCCCGACCTGGAAGTCGACGGCGGCGGAGCCGGCGCCGACCAGGCTCGGCCCGTCGGAGCTGCCCTGGCCCGACGTGCCGTGGCAGCTTGCGCAGCCGACGGAGTACAGCTTCTTGCCCTCGGTGATCGCGAGGGACTGGGCCGCGTCGTCGGCCTGCGCCTTCGGCGCCGGCGCGAGCGCGGCGTACAGCCCCCCGGTGACCGCGAGCGCGAAGAGTAGGACGACAAGCGCCGCCAGCGGGTGGCGCCGTCGTGCGGAGAGCTTTTTCACGGATTACCCCGGTGTCAGGATCTCTTGCGTCGATGCTTCTGGAATGTGTGTGCGGTGTGCGACCGGCTACTTGATCAGGTAGATCGTGGCGAAGAGGCCGATCCACACGACATCGACGAAGTGCCAGTAGTAGGACACGACGATGGCTGCGGTGGCCTGCTGGTGGGTGAACCGCTTGGCCGCGTACGTCCGCCCGAGTACCAGCAGGAACGCGATCAGTCCGCCCGTCACGTGCAACCCGTGGAACCCGGTCGTCAGGTAGAACACCGAGCCGTAGGGGTCCGAGCTGAGCGAGATGCCGTCCTTCTTGACCAGTTCGGTGTACTCGAAGATCTGCCCGCCGACGAAGATCGCGCCCATGATGAAGGTCACGATGAACCAGGAGCGGAGCTTCTTCACGTCGCCGCGCTCGGCGGCGAAGACGCCCATCTGGCAGGTGAAGGAGGAGAGCACCAGGATCGTCGTGTTCGTCGCCGAGAACGGGACGTTCAACGCATGGGCGTGTTCCTTCCAGAAGTCGGCACCCGTGACCGACCGAAGGGTGAAGTACATCGCGAAGAGGGCCGCGAAGAACATCAGCTCGGAACTCAGCCAGATGATGGTTCCGACGCTGGTGAGGTTCGGCCGGTTGACCGACGGGTGCGCGTGCCCGGTATCTACTGCTGTTGCTGTCGCCACGTCCGACATTATGTCGGTCGCTTATCTGGCGCTGACTCCGGGGGGTGCCATTCGGTGTGTCAAGGCCCGCAGGAGACCCGCGTGGCCTAGCGCCACCGTCCCCCGAAGGAGGGATGACGGTGCGTCGGACAACCGGGGCGCCGATCTTCGCGGGGCGCGAACCCTCCTCGCGAAGGCGCTGGCGGGAGTAGCATCCGACGCACTTGAGAACGCCTTCACGAGGAGGAACCACGATGCAGGCGACCGCCACGGTGCTGGTCTACAGCGACGACGCGAACACCCGGGAGCAGGTCCGGCTCGCCGTCGGCCGCAGGCCCGCCGCCGACCTGCCGCCGGTGGAGTACGTGGAGTGCGCGACGATGCCCGCGGTGCTCACCGAGTTGGAGCGCGGCGGCATCGACGTCTGTGTCTTCGACGGTGAGACCTCCCCCGCCGGCGGCATGGGGGTGTGCCGTCAGGCGAAGGACGAGATCTTCCGCTGCCCGCCGGTGCTGGTGCTGATCGGCCGTCCCCAGGACGCCTGGCTGGCGACCTGGAGCCGGGCCGACGCGGCGGTTGCCCACCCCGTCGACCCGGTCGCCCTCAGCGAGTCCCTGGCGGGGCTGCTGCGGGCCAGGCTGGCGCCGAAGACCACGGCGGTGGCGACGACGGCGCACTGAGCGCCGCGGCGGCCGGTCAGAGCGCCTGGGGGCGCAGCCGGGCCGGGCTGGAGCTGTTGGCGGTCGTGGCGGTGTTCTGCGTCGCCGCGGACTGACCCGCGGCGCCGAGGGCACTGCCCTTCTTCCACTGCGCCCAGCTCAGATTCCAGTCGCCGAAGCCGTTGTCGAACGGCGTCATCGTGTCGCCGAGGCTGTGGGTGACCTCCACGATGTCGCCCTGCCGCACGTTGTCGAAGAACCAGTGGGCGTTGTCCATGCTCATGCCGGTGCAGCCGTGGCTGACGTTGGCGTACCCCTGCGAGCCCTCGGACCACGGCGCGGCGTGCACGTATTCACCGCTCCATGTCACCCGGGTGGCCCAGTAGACCGGCAGGTCGTAGGAGTCGGAGCTGCCCGCCGCTATGCCGATGCTCTCGCTCTGCATCCGGACGAACTGCTCCTTGCCGAGCACCACCTTGACGCCGTTGCGGGTGGAGAAGCCGGGCTTGCCGGTGGTGACGGGGAGCGTACGGACCACCTTCCCGTTCCGCTTGAACGTCATCTGGTGGGTGCCCGCGTCGGTGAGCGCCTCGACCCGGTCGCCGGTGTGCAGCTCCAGGGACTTGTCGGCGCCGCCGTAGAGGCCGTCCTGGACGCGCACGCCGTTCAGGGTGCTGGTCACGTCGATCTTGGCGTCGGCGGGCCAGTACGTGCTCGGCCGGTAGTGCAGGGTGCGGTCGTCGACCCAGTACCAGGAGCCGGGGGCGACCTGGGGGGCCGAGCTGACCTTGAGGTTGCCCTCGACCGCGGCGCGGGCCGCCGGGTCCTTGACCGGGACGCTCAGCTCGGCGGTGATCGGCTGTCCGACGCCGTACGTACCCGCGTCGGGGCCGAAGGCGACGTGCAGTCCGGCGTCCGCGGGCGTGGTGTCGAAACCGAGCGTCTTACGGCCGGGGCGGCCGTCGGAGTCCTCGGTGCTCACCCGGACCGTGTAGTGCGCGCCTGCGGCCAGCGCGCCGGTGGAGTGCCAGCTCAGGCCGTCGGAGCCGAGTTCGCCGCGTACGTAGCGCCCTGCGGCGTCCGTAGCGGTCACGTCGGTTATCCGGCTCCCGTCCTTCTTGATGGTCACCTGGAGTGGTTTGGACGGGTCGGCCTTGCCTCCGGCCGCGGAGCCGAACGCGACCTTGGCGGCGGCGTCGTGCGGCGTGGCGGCGAGCGGATTGCCGCCTCCGCCACAAGCGGTGAGCCCCACCGCGAGGGGCGCCACCAGCAGGGAGCAGCGCAGCGCGTTACGGCGTAGAGAATTGTGGCTCATGCACTCAAGTTAGGAACAACCGGGTGATCCCGCTCGGTGGACGCGTGCAAAAGGGGCGGGCCCTGACACCTACCAGGTGTCAGGGCCCGCCCGTACTTCTGTTCCAGGGGTGACGTGCGCCTACTGGGTGCGGTTCTCACCGCGGTAGTACTCGAACACCCAGCCGTACACGCCGATCAGGATCACCGGCAGCGAGACGAACAGCAGCCACCAGCCGAAAATGATGCCCATGAACGCCAGCGCGCCGCCGGTGGCCAGCGCGAGCGGCTGCCAACTGTGCGGGCTGAAGAAGCCCAGCTCGCCGGCGTCGTCCGCGACCTCCGCGTCCTCCCGGTCCTGCGCGCCGGTGTCGGCCCTGCGCGCGGTGAACGCGAGGTAGAAGCCGATCATCGTGCTCAGCGCGAAGGCGAGGAAGAGCGCCGTGGTGCCCGCGGGCTCCTTGGACCACAGGCCGTACACGATGGCCGAGGCCAGGATGAAGACGGCCAGGCCGAGGAACATCTTGCCTTGGACCCTCACTGGCCGGCCTCCTTGCGCTCGCTGTGCAGGTCGCCGCTGACGCCCGAGAGCGCGGGGTCGGGACCCCGGTTGGACAGTGCGTCGATCGCCGAGATCTCCGGGTGGTGCAGGTCGAACGCCGGGGACTCGGAGCGGATGCGCGGCAGCGTGGTGAAGTTGTGCCGCGGCGGCGGGCACGAGGTCGCCCACTCCAGCGAACGGCCGTAGCCCCACGGGTCGTCGACTTCGACCTTCTTGCCGTACTTGGCGGTCTTCCACACGTTGTAGAGGAACGGCAGGATCGACAGGCCGAGCAGGAACGAGCTGATGGTGGAGATGGTGTTCAGCGTGGTGAACCCGTCCGCCGCCAGGTAGTCCGCGTACCGGCGAGGCATGCCCTCGGCGCCCAGCCAGTGCTGGACGAGGAAGGTGCCGTGGAAGCCGAAGAACAGCGTCCAGAAGGTGATCTTGCCGAGCCGCTCGTCCAGCATCTTGCCGGTCATCTTGGGCCACCAGAAGTGGAAGCCCGCGAACATCGCGAACACGACGGTGCCGAACACGACGTAGTGGAAGTGCGCGACCACGAAGTACGAGTCCGAGACGTGGAAGTCCAGCGGCGGCGCCGCCAGGATGACACCGGTCAGACCACCGAAGGCGAAGGTGATCAGGAAGCCGATGGACCACAGCATCGGGGTCTCGAAACTCAGTGACCCCTTCCACATCGTGCCGATCCAGTTGAAGAACTTCACACCGGTCGGCACCGCGATCAGGAAGGTCATGAACGAGAAGAACGGCAGCAGCACCCCGCCGGTGACGTACATGTGGTGCGCCCACACGGTCACGGACAGACCGGCGATGGAGATCGTCGCGGCCACCAGGCCGATGTAGCCGAACATCGGCTTGCGGCTGAAGACCGGGATGACCTCGGAGATGATGCCGAAGAAGGGCAACGCGATGATGTACACCTCTGGATGGCCGAAGAACCAGAAGAGGTGTTGCCAGAGCAACGCGCCGCCGTTGGCGGCGTCGAACACATGCGCCCCGAATTTCCGGTCGGCCTCCAGGGCGAGCAGCGCGGCGGCGAGCACCGGGAAGGCCAGCAGGACGAGGACACCGGTCAGCAGCACGTTCCAGCAGAAGATCGGCATGCGGAACATCGTCATACCGGGTGCGCGCATGCAGATGATCGTGGTGATGAAGTTGACCGCGCCGAGGATGGTGCCGAAGCCGGAGAGCGCCAGACCCATGATCCACATGTCGGCGCCGATGCCCGGCGAGCGGACCGCGTCCGACAGCGGCGAGTACGCGAACCAGCCGAAGTCGGCCGCGCCCTGCGGGGTCACGAAGCCGCCGACCGCGATGAGCGAGCCGAACAGGTAGAGCCAGTAGGCGAACATGTTCAGCCGCGGGAACGCGACGTCGGGGGCGCCGATCTGGAGCGGCATGATCCAGTTGGCGAAGCCCGCGAAGAGCGGGGTCGCGAACATCAGCAGCATCACGGTGCCGTGCATCGTGAACGCCTGGTTGAACTGCTCGTTCGACAGGTACTGGTTGCCCGGCCGGGCCAGCTCCGCGCGCATCAGCAGCGCGAGCACGCCGCCGATGAGGAAGAAGGCGAACGACGTGATGAGGTACATCGAGCCGATCGTCTTGTGGTCCGTGGTGCTCATCCACGTGACGATGACCGAGCCGGGCTTGCGCCGACGCGCCGGGATCTCGTCCGCGTAGGAGTCGTCCGCCGCGGCGGCGCCCTGCGGTTCGTTCAGAATGCTCATGTGGTCTTGGGCTCCGAGTTCTTCGCGTTGCCCGTGGTGGCGATGCCCGCCGGGATGTACCCGGTCTGGCCCTTCGCCGCCAGGTCCTTGAGGTGCTGCTTGTACTCCTCGGGCGAAACGACCTTCACGTTGAAGAGCATCCGGGAGTGGTCCACACCGCAAAGCTCGGCGCACTTGCCAAGGAAGGTGCCCTCCTTGCTCGGAGTCACCTCGAAGACGTTGGTGTGGCCGGGGATGACGTCCATCTTCATCAGGAACGGAACGATCCAGAAGGAGTGGATGACATCACGCGAGGTGAGGACGAACCGCACGCTCTCTCCCTTGGGGAGCCAGAGCGTCGGACCGGGGTTGCCGGTGTCCGGGTTCCTGCTGGCCGGCGTGCCCACGTCGTAGACGCCCTCGGCGCCGGGGGGCAGCAGCAGCTTGTTCGCGGGGATCTCGGACAGTTCCTTCGGCACGCCCGTGGGGGTCGCCGGGTTGCCGTCCACGTCCTCGACGTAGTTGAAGCCCCAGCTCCATTGGAAGCCGACCACGTTGATCACGTGCTGCGGCTTCTTGGAGGTGTCCAGGATCTTCGACTCGTCACGGGCGGTGAAGTAGAACAGCACCGCGATGACGATGATCGGGACGATCGTGTACAGGGCCTCAAGGGGCATGTTGTAGCGCGTCTGCGCGGGGACCTCGACCTTGGTCCTGCTGCGCCGGTGGAAGATCACGCTCCACAGGATCAGGCCCCAGACGAGGCAGCCGGTCACCAGCGCGGCGGCCCAGGAGCCCTGCCAGAGCGCGAGGATCCGGGGTGCCTGTTCCGTGGCGGGACTGGGCATGCCGAGGCGGGGATAGTCCTTGTACGAGCAACCGGTGGCGGTCGCAAGGACCAGGCCCGCGGCCAGCGCCCGCGGCAGCCATCGCCGCACCGGGCGCCGCGACGAGGGGGTACCTCCCACGCCGTTCTGGCCGTGGGGGAGGTCGGAGCCGTTGGGACTCACGTAGCGCCTTCCCGAGAGTCTCGCCCGAGCGTCCGGGTGCCCGGCCGCCTGCTGGTCGGTCGGTCCGTGCACGGGCAATTAGGTGTGGATGTTTATGCGGACCAAACCCTACTGGACGCTATTTGAGGTCACGCGGGGAGGGGGTACAACGCGCCGGGGCACACCCCGAAGGAATGGAATCCCGCGCTCCGGGGGCCTTCTGACAGTGCGCCCGGCCGGTCGGCACGGGCGGGTTGTAGCGTGCGGAGGTGTCCTATTTCGATACGGCTTCGGCCGCTCCGCTGCACCCTGTCGCCCGGCAGGCGCTGCTCGCCGCCCTCGACGAGGGGTGGGCCGACCCCGCGCGGCTGTACCGCGAGGGGCGCCGGGCGCGGCTGCTGCTGGACGCGGCCCGCGAGGCCGCGGCGGACGCGGTCGGCTGCCGCCCCGACGAACTGGTCTTCACTCCTTCGGGGACACGCGCGGTGCACACGGGTGTGTCCGGCGCCATGGCGGGCCGCCGTCGGACGGGCCGTCAGGTGGTGGTCTCCGCCGTCGAGCACTCGTCGGTGCTGCACGCGGCGGAGGCGTACGAACGGGTGACGGTGGGCGTCGACCGGTCGGGGCGGGTGGCCGCCGCGGACTTCGCGGCGGCGCTGCGCGCGGACACCGCGCTGGCCTGCCTCCAGTCCGCCAACCACGAGGTGGGTACGGTGCAGCCGGTCGCGGAGGCGGCGGCGCTGTGCCGGGCGGCCGGGGTGCCGCTGCTGGTGGACGCGGCGCAGTCGCTGGGCTGGGGGCGGGTGGAGGGCGAGTGGTCGCTGCTGACGGCGAGCGCGCACAAGTGGGGCGGGCCGTCCGGGGTCGGGCTGCTCGTGGTCCGCAAGGGCACCCGCTTCGCGCCTCAGGGGCCCGCGGACGAACGGGAGTCGGGGCGCGCGCCCGGTTTCGAGAACCTGCCCGCGATCGTCGCCGCCGCCGCGTCGCTGCGGGCGGTGCGCGAGGAGGCGGCCCGGGAGGCCGTCCGGCTCTCGGCGTTGGTGGACCGGATCAGGTCGCGTGTGCCGCGGGTCGTACCGGATGTGGAGGTGGTCGGCCACGGCACGCTGCGGCTGCCGCACCTGGTCACCTTCTCCTGCCTGTACGTCGACGGCGAGGCGCTGTTGACCGGTCTCGACCGGGCCGGTTTCTCGGTGTCGTCCGGATCGTCGTGCACATCGAGCACGTTGACGCCCAGCCATGTGCTCAAGGCGATGGGTGTGCTGTCCGAGGGGAACGTACGGGTGTCGCTGCCGCCGGGGACGGCCGCTGAGGAGGTCGAGCGGTTCCTGACGGTGCTGCCCGAGGTGGTCGCCGAGGTCCGCTCGGCGCTGGGCGCGCGGCCGTCGGCGGACGTGCGGGGCGGCTCGGGCGCCCTGGTCGTGGACTCGCTCGGCAAGCTCTGCCCGATCCCGGTCATCGACCTCGCGCGGGTGATCGACGACGTGCCGGTCGGCGGCCTCGTCACCGTCCTGTCCGACGACGAGGCCGCCCGGCTCGACATCCCCGCGTGGTGCGAGATGCGGGGCCACGACTATCTGGGTGAGCGCCCGGCCGAGCGCGGCACCGCGTACACCGTGCGGCGCAGGGCCTGACGGGCGCTCGTCCGGGGAGGGCTCAGCGCCCGCCGAGGTGGGTGCGGACCTCTTCGGCGGCGGTGTCGCCGTACGCCTTGCTGAAGCGCTGCATGAAGTGGCCGCGGCGCAGTTCGTACTCCTGGGTGCCGACGGTCTCGATGACGAGGGTCGCCAGCATGCAGCCGACCTGCGCGGCGCGCTCCAGGCTGACGCCCCAGGCGAGCCCGGACAGGAATCCGGCGCGGAAGCCGTCGCCGACGCCGGTGGGGTCGGCCTTGGTCTGCTCCTCGGCGCAGCCGACCTGGATGGGCTCCTCGCCCTTGCGGTCGATCCGGACGCCGTGGGAGCCGAGGGTGGTGACGCGGGTGCCGACCCGGTCCAGGATCTCCTCCTCGCTCCAGCCGGTCTTGGCCTCGATGAGGCCCTTCTCGTACTCGTTGCTGAAGAGGTACGCGGCGCCTTCGAGCAGGACGCGGATGTCGTCGCCGTCCATCCGCGCGATCTGCTGGGAGAAGTCGGCGGCGAAGGGGATGCCGCGGGTCCTGCACTCCTCGGTGTGGCGGATCATCGCCTCGGGGTCGTCGGCGCCGATCGAGACCAGGTCGAGGCCGCCGACGCGGTCGGCGACGGCCTGGAGCTCGATCAGCCGGGCCTCGCTCATGGCGCCGGTGTAGAAGGAGCCGATCTGGTTGTGGTCGGCGTCGGTGGTGCAGATGAAGCGGGCGGTGTGCAGCACCTCGGAGATCCGTACGGACGAGGTGTCCACACCGTGCCGCTGGAGCCAGGAGCGGTACTCGGCGAAGTCGTTGCCCGCCGCGCCGACCAGGATCGGCGAGGTGCCGAGCTGGCCCATGCCGAAGCAGATGTTGGCGCCGACCCCGCCGCGCCGCACGTCGAGGCCGTCCACGAGGAAGGACAGCGACACCGTGTGAAGCTGGTCGGCGACGAGCTGATCGGCGAAACGGCCGGGGAAGGTCATCAGATGATCGGTGGCGATGGATCCGGTTACGGCGATACGCACGGCGGCAGGCTCCTGCGGGGGATCGACGAGAAGAGCAGGCGTCCCACGCTACCGGGTGCGCCGTAGCAGTCGGACACGGCGAAACTACCCGATAGTAGGGCTTTCTCGATGGTCCGCCCGTGCCTAGGGTCGAAGGTATGAGGTCTACCCCCGCCGCACCCGTGCCGTCCTCCCCTTCCCCTCTTTCGGCCCTTTCGGCCACCCCTCCGGTGACCGCGTCGTTCCCGCTCGCCGAGCCCGAGTCGCTCGACCAGTTGCTCGGCGACTGCCGCCGGATGGCCGCGCACTGGCACACCCCGGCCGCCAGGGCCCAGGCCGTGGTCGCCCCTGCCAGCCTGCACGGCATCGTCGTCCCGCCCGCGTCCGCGCACGTGGTGCGCGGTATGGCCGAATTCGGCGACTAGGAGCTGTCCGGCGGATCACGAACGGCTCCTTCGGCGGGGCCCGCGTCGCCGTTCCCCCGGACGGCGCAACGGCCCCGGCGGAACCGGAATCCGGCCCGTCGCGTCAGATCCGCATCTGACGTACGGAGCCGAAGGAGCACGCGGTGAGCACCGAACGCGACGACGACAACGCGGACCCGACGACGGAAGAGCCCCGCCCCGAGCGGTCCACGCCCAGGCCACGGCTGCTGGTGGCGGCGGTGGCGGCCGCCGTACTGCTGGCCGGTGGCGGCGGGGCGTACTGGGCGGCGACCGCGAACGAGGCCGGTCACCCGAAGGCCGAGCCGGCCCCGCTGCGGCTGAACGACGCCCCCGGCGAAGGCTCGGGCAGCGCGGACGGCAGCGGCGCGGACAACGGTACGAGCAGCGGTCCGGCCACCGGCGGCACGTACACGCTGACCGGCACGCTGCCCAAGGGCCCCGACTCCGCCGCGGTCTACCGCGGGCAGGGACCGGTCGTCGCGGGCGATGTGGAAAGGCTGGCGAAGCTGCTCGGGATGAGCGGCCCGGCCACCGCGCAGGGCGACTCGTGGCGGGTGGGGCCGGGCGACGGCGCCGGGCCGACGCTGCTGGTCACCAAGGCCGCGCCGGGCACCTGGTCGTACAGCAGGTACGGCGCGACCACCGTCAGCCCGGCGGAACCGGCCTATCCCCCGCGGCCGGTGAACCCCGGCGGCCTGGAGAAGAACGGCCCGGAGAAAAGCGGCCCCGGCGCGGGGTCCGGCAACGAGTCCGGCACCGGATCAGGTCCCGCGAGCGGTACGAGCTCGACGCAGGCGCCGACCCCCGAGCCGCCGGTGTCCGAGCAGCGCGCGAAGGCGGTGGCCGCGCCCGTACTGGCCGGTCTCGGCCTGTCGGGCGCCGAGGTCGACGCGCACGAGACGGCGGGCGCGCTCCGCGCGGTGACGGCCGACCCGGTCGTGGACGGCCTGCCGACGCACAACTGGAGCACCGGCCTGGACGTCGGTTCCGACGGGCTGATCACGCTGGCGCACGGCCGCCTATCGGCGCTCGACAAGGGCGACAGCTATCCGGTGGTGAGCGCCGCGCAGGCGCTGAAGGACCTCAACGGGCAGGCGATGCACCCCGATCACGGGATCGCCGCCTGTCCGGCGAAGTCGGCGCCCGCGCCGAAGCCGAGCGCCCTGCCGACCACTCCAGGCGAGGACAGGACGCTCCCCCACACGCTGCCGTGCGTGCCGGGCAACGGCCATCCGATGGACGTGCGCGGCGCCGAGTTCGGGCTGTCGCTCGACTACGTGTCCGGTGCCCAGGTGCTGGTGCCGTCCTGGCTCTTCGAGGTCGCGCAGCCCGGTGTGAGCCGGTCGAGTGTGCAGGCGCAGCCCGCGGTGGGCCCGGCGTACGTCCAGCGTGACGCGCCCGGTACCGCCGTGCCGCCCTCCAGCGTGCCGGAGCAGCCGAGCGGGCCCGCCCAGCGGCACCACACGGTCGGCCTGAGCACGTACCACGCGGACGGCGGCACGCTGTCGCTGACCTTCTACGGCGGGGTGTGCAGCACGTACAGCGCGAAGGCCGCGGAGTCGGCGGACGAGGTGCGGGTGACGGTGACCGCGGCCGACAAGGGCGGCATGTGCGTCACGCTCGCCAAGGAGTTCACCGAGAAGGTGACGCTGGACAAGCCGCTCGGCGGCCGTACGGTCGTGGACGCCTCCAGCGGGCACCCGCTGAAGGCGCGCTGAGCGCACCGCGCACGCCGGGCACACGTGAAGGCGGCGGCACCCCCTCGCAGGGGTGCCGCCGCCTTCGTGCTCCGGTGCGGCCGGGCGTGGGCCCGGCCGCCGCCCGGTTAGCTGAAGGAGTCGCCGCAGGCGCAGGAGCCGGTGGCGTTCGGGTTGTCGATCGTGAAGCCCTGCTTCTCGATGGTGTCGACGAAGTCGATCGAGGCGCCGCCCAGGTACGGGGCGCTCATCCGGTCGGTGACGACCTTGACGCCGCCGAAGTCCTTGACCACGTCGCCGTCGAGCGAGCGCTCGTCGAAGAAGAGCTGGTAGCGCAGTCCCGAGCAGCCACCGGGCTGGACGGCGACGCGCAGAGCGAGGTCCTCACGGCCCTCCTGCTCCAGCAGGGTCTTCACCTTGATGGCGGCAGCGTCGGACAGGAGGATGCCGTCCGTCGTGGTGGTCTCGTCCTGAACCGTCATGTGCTTCTCTCCCGGGTTGTACGGACTGCTGGCTACCGACTGCTAACCGGCAACCGCGCGGATTCATTCCGTGCGTGTCGAGGTCCGCTACGACTTATTCCCCTCCATGCTCGCACACCGCGGCGGCGGTGAGGGAGGGCGTACGGAGCGGCGAAAGCGAATGCGTCACATTGACGAAACCGGCATCGTCAATCTGACACGAACGGGCTATCATAGATAACGTCAAGTAGACGAAAAGGTCTGCGCTGCAAAGAAAGGGCTATGGGCCCGTGACCACGACGCAACCGCTGGACGTACAGCCCACGCCTCTCGCGCTCCTCCTGCTCGGCCGGGAGTCCGACCCCCGCAGCGAGCGCGGAGTCGAGTGCCCCGGGGACCTGCCCGCACCGTCCGACCCGGATCTGGTGGAGCGCGCCCGCGCCGCCAAGGCCCGCCTCGGCGACAGGGTCTTCATCCTCGGCCACCACTACCAGCGCGACGAGGTGATCGAGTTCGCGGACGTCACCGGCGACTCCTTCAAGCTCGCGCGGGACGCCGCCGGCAGGCCGGAGGCCGAGTACATCGTCTTCTGCGGTGTGCACTTCATGGCCGAGTCGGCCGACATCCTGACCTCGGAGCGGCAGCAGGTCATCCTGCCCGACCTCGCGGCGGGCTGCTCGATGGCCGACATGGCCAGCGCCGAGCAGGTCGCGGAGTGCTGGGACGTGCTCGCCGAGGCGGGCGTCGCCGACGTCACCGTGCCGGTGTCGTACATGAACTCCTCCGCCGACATCAAGTCCTTCACCGGCCGCCACGGCGGCACCATCTGCACCTCGTCCAACGCCCGGCGCGCGCTGGAGTGGGCCTTCTCGCGGGGCGAGAAGGTGCTCTTCCTCCCCGACCAGCACCTCGGCCGCAACACCGCCGTGCGCGACATGGGCTTCTCGCTGGACGACTGCGTCGTCTACAACCCGCACAAGCCGAACGGCGGTCTGACCGTCGAGCAGCTCCGCGCGGCCAAGATGATCCTGTGGCGCGGCCACTGCTCCGTGCACGGCCGCTTCTCGCTGGAGTCGGTCGAGGACGTCCGCGCCCGGATACCCGGCGTCAACGTCCTGGTGCACCCCGAGTGCAAGCACGAGGTGGTCGCGGCGGCGGACTACGTCGGCTCGACCGAGCACATCATCACGATGCTGGACGAGGCCCCCGCCGGTTCGGCGTGGGCGCTGGGCACCGAGCTGAACCTGGTGCGCAGGCTCGCCAACGCCCACCCCGACAAGCAGATCGTCTTCCTCGACAAGACCGTCTGCTTCTGCTCGACGATGAACCGGATCGACCTGCCGCACCTGGTGTGGACGCTGGAGTCGCTGGCCGACGGCAAGCTCGTCAACCGCATCCAGGTCGACGCGGAGACCGAGCACTTCGCGAAGCTGGCGCTGGAGCAGATGCTGGCCCTGCCGTAACGCGCGGCGCGATGATGGACGCGTGATCCTTCGACCGGTACGTGACGACGAGGAGGACGCCGAAGTCGTGCGGGTGATCGCGTCCGCCGCCTTCGGCGCCTCGCACGAGCTGTTGGGCGGGGCGCCGCAAGGGCCGTTACCGGCCGCGGAGATCGCCATGCGGCACAGCACCACCCGGCATCTGGCGCGCAGCGACCCCGGCGGCTGCTGGCTGATCGAGGACGGCACTGCGGGCCCGGTCGGGGTCGCGCTGTCCACCCGGCGCGAGGGCACCTGGGGCCTGTCGCTGCTGGCCGTGGTGCCCGGCGCGCAGGGCAAGGGCGTCGGAAAGGCGCTGCTCGCACGGGCGTTGGTACACGGCCGGGCGTGTCTGCGCGGCATCATCTGCGGCTCGCGGCACCCGGTGGCGGCCCGCACGTACCGCAGGGCCGGATTCACGCTGCACCCCGCGATGCGGCTCACGGGACCGGTGGACGCGGCCGGTCTCAAGCCGCCGGACGGCGCGGTGCACGAGGGCACCGCCCGCCACCGCGACCTGCTGGACTCCCTCGACCGCAGGACCCGGGGCGGCGCGCACGGCGCCGACCACGAGGAACTGCTGCGCCACCACCGGCTGTTCGTGGTCGACGACCTCGCGGGCAGCGGCTACTGCTACCTGCGCGGCGGCAGCGTCGAACTGATCGCCGCCACCTCACGGCGCCTTGCCTCCCGCCTCCTGACCGCCGCGCTGCTGAGCGTCCCCGAGGGCGAGACCGCCCGCGTCGACCGGCTGACCGCCGAGCAGGACTGGGCCCTGGACGTCGGGATCGCCGCCGGCCTGGAGATCACCAACGCCGGATTCGTCTGCCTGCGCGGCATGCGCCCGCCGATGCCGTACATCC
The DNA here is from genome assembly GCF_014596445.1 of Streptomyces sp. CBMA29. GTDB lineage: Bacteria > Actinomycetota > Actinomycetes > Streptomycetales > Streptomycetaceae > Actinacidiphila. The sequence continues at coordinate 30,324 of NZ_MECL01000076.1, forward strand.
CCTCGCGGACCTTCCTCTGACGAGGCGGCTCCGCTGCGGGCGGGCGGGGCGACGGCAGGGCGGTCAGCGGGGGTGGGGGCGGACCAGGCCCGACTCGTAGGCGGCGACGACCAGTTGGGCGCGGTCGCGGGCGGCGAGCTTGGCCATGGTGTGGTTGATGTGGGTCTTGACGGTAAGCGGGCTGACGCCGAGGCGCACCGCGATGGCCGCGTTGGACAGCCCGCCGGCCACCTCGATCAGCACCTCCCGCTCGCGGACGGTCAGCGCGTCGAGACCGGCGACCGTACGCACCCCGGCGTCGATCTGCTGCGACACGAAACGGGCGATCAGGCTCTTGGTCGCGGACGGCGACAGCAGCGCGTCGCCCGCGGCCACCGTCCTGATGCCGCCGAGCAGTTCCTCGGGCTCCGCGCCCTTGCCGAGGAAGCCCGCGGCCCCGGCGAGGATCGCCTGCACCACGTACTCGTCGGCCTCGAAGGTGGTCAGCACCAGCACCGCGACCCCGGTCAGCTCCGGGTCGGCGGTGATCTCGCGGGTGGCGGCGAGACCGTCGGTACGGGGCATGCGGATGTCCATCAGCACCACGTCGGGGTTCGCGGTCCTGGCCAGTTCGACCGCCTCCGCGCCGTCGGTGGCCTCCCCGACCACCTCCATGTCGGGCTCGGACTCCACCAGGACGCGCAGCGCGCCGCGCAGCAGGGCCTGGTCGTCGGCGAGGACGACGCGCAGCGGTCCCCGCGCGCGCTCGTCGGCGAGGCGGCCGGTGCCGGTGATCCGGCGCCCCCGTGGGCGCGCGGCGGGACGGCCGGGGCGGC
>NZ_MECL01000077.1 GCF_014596445.1 Streptomyces sp. CBMA29
CCTCGTTGCCGTCGCAGCAGCAGGCACCGTCGTCGCAGCCGCCGGCGCCCGGCCAGGGTCAGCCGCCGCAGGCTCCGGCCGCGTCGGCGGCAGGACCGGGCACGGCGGGACCGTCCCAGCAGCGCGGCGGCCCGGCACCGCAGCAGGACCCGTCGCAGAGCAGCCACGGCCGTGCCATAAGCGTGCGTACGCTCGGGCAGGGCATGCCGTTCGGGCAGCAGGCGGGCGATCCGCAGACCCAGACGCAGGCGGTGCAGGCCCAGTCGGGGCTGCCCGCGCAGGTGACGGCGAGCGGTTCCGGCCGCCGCCGCAGGCTGAACCCGCCGCAACAGCCGCAGCCCGCGCAGCCGGGTCAGTCCGTCCAGAACGGTCAGCCTGAGCAGAACGGTCAGCCTGAGCCGCAGCAACAGCAACAGCAACAGCACGGTCCCGGCGGCGAGACGCAGGCCCGTCAGCACCCGCAGGCCGACCCCGACAGCGGTCAACTCCCCATCCGCCGCCCCGAACCCCAGCCGCGGCGCGGCGCGGGCCGGTCCGCGATCCCCGGCCAGGCCCAGGCACCGGCCCCGGACAACGACGACCGCGAGACGGCGCTGCTGCGGCCGGTCCCGTCGGCCGATCCCGTACCGCAGTCCCAGGCGCAGTCCCTGGCGCAGTCCCAGCCGCGGTCCCAGCCGTTGGTGCCGCGTGAGGCGGGCGGCCGGGCGTACGCCATAGGCGCGCCCGCGGAAGGCGCCGCCGAGGGGCCGGAACCGCTGGACGGCCCCAACGGCGCGGTCGACGTCACCGACATCGCCGACGACCGCATGGAGGAGTCCTTCGACGAGCCGCGCCGCCTGCTGGTGTGGCCCGAGCCGGACACCTCCACCCGCCAGGCCCTGACCGACCGCGGCTACCGGCCGGTGATCGTGCGCTCCCGCGAGGAGGTCGACGCGCAGATCGCCGAGCCGCCCGCCGCGCTCTTCGTGGACCCGCTCACCGGACCCATCACGCGTACGGCCCTCCAGTCGCTACGGCAGGCCGCCGCGGCGGCCGACGTGCCCGTACTGGTCACCGCCGGTCTCGGGCAGGCCACCCGCGAGGCCGCTTACGGCGCCGACCCGGCCGTACTCCTCAAGGCGCTCGCCCCGCGCGACAGCGAGCAGCACCCCCCGCGGGTTCTGCTCGTCGAGAGCCACGAGCCGATCGCCCAGGCGTTCGCCGCCACTCTCGAACGGCGCGGCATGCAGGTCTCGCACGCCGACTCCGAGACCGACGCCCTGTCCAAGGCCGCCCAGACGCATCCCAACCTGGTCGTCATGGACCTCATGCTCATCCGGCGTCGCCGCCAGGGCATCGTCGACTGGCTGCGCGGCAACGCCCGCCTCAACAACACCCCCCTCGTCGTCTACACCTCCGCCGACATCGACCCCGCCGAACTCCCCCGCCTCGCCTCCGGCGAGACCGTCCTCTTCCTCGCCGAGCGCTCCACCAGCCCGGACGTCCAGTCCCGAATTGTCGACTTGCTCGCCAAAATCGGAGCCTGACCCCTCCGGGGAGGTCGCCTGTTCTCGGGGCGCGGCCCCCTGGCGGCCCCCTGGCCAGGGCGGTCAGCTTCGGGGCTCCGCCCCCGGGCGCGGGGTGTTCGCGGGGCCCCGGCCCCCCAAGCGGTTCTCTGCGCACGACGGCGCGTCCAGTCACGACGGCGGCCCGCTGTCCGCACGGCGGGTCGTGCCCCAAAGGGGCGCGGGGAACTGCGCGGCCCACCCCCACCGGCTCTCTGCGCACGACGGCGCGTCCAGTCACGACGGCGGCCCGCTGTCCGCACGGCGGGTCGTGCCCCAAAGGGGCGCGGGGGGACTTCGTCTAAAGACACTGCCCATTCTAGTGGGTCAAAGGTGCCCTGACCAGGGAAAATGAGACATTCGCCCTGGTGGGTTGGGGTGTGCCAGAGGCGGCGTGTGCGTGTGGGCTGGCGGTTGGGCGGGGCTTTGGGCGGGAGCTGCCATGGGGCGAGAGATCGGGGCCCGTAAGCTCGCGCGACTCGGGCAGGCTGTGGACCTGCCCGCAATGGCCCGAAGTGGGCCCCGATCTTAGAGGCTCGCCCCATGGTGGCTGCCTAAAGCCCCGATCAGCCGCCCATCAGCCATAGCTGCTTGAACCGGTGTGCGGTCTGTCGACGGCAACATCTAGTGCTACAGGCCGAGACGGTAGAAGACCTTCCCCGCCTTCTGCTCGATGCCCAGTGCCTCATAGAACGCGAGGGCCGGGGGGTTGTCGGTGTCCGCCGTCCATTCGATCCGGGAGCACGCGGATTCGGCGGCGATCCTCTTCAGTTCGGCCAACAGGGCACGGCCTACGCCGCGACGCTGAGCGCTCTCGCGTACGTAAAGCTCCTTGAGGTACAGCGACGTGTCCGCGCCCGCTGCGGGCCAGAGGAACGTGTAGGACGCGAGCCCGACGACGTTGCCGTCATCCCGGGCGAGGAGAACGGTCGCGGCGGGCCTGGAGGAGAACAGGGCCCGGCGGATCTGCTCGGGATCGGCGGCGGTCGGCTCGCCGCCGTAGTAGTGCTCTATCTCCCCGAGGATCACGGAGATTTCGTCCGTGTCCACCTCTGTCGCCTCGCTGATCTGCACCGCGCTCGCCCTTTCTCACTCCGAAGGTCGCGCGAGGATCTCACGCAGCGCCTTCACCTCCAGCACTCTTCGAGCCTCCGGCACCCTATCGGCGACATCTCGGGCGCGGTACATGATCAGTGCGGTCCTGTGCTCCTCGGGCAACTCGACCACGGTGTTCATGGCCTGTTCGGCAGCCGAGGCGGGATCGCCCGCGATCGCCGTGCACATGGCCAAGTCCAGTCGGACGAGAGCCCGGTCCGTGTGATCGGAGCATGGGTAGAGATCGAGAGCGCGGGTCAGCTCCGCGCTGGCACGGTCGGTGTCTTCAAGGTGCGTCCAGGCGTTCCCGGCGTGGAAGGCCATCTGCGATTCGGAGTAGCTGAACGCGGACTCCTCCCGGTCTTCGTCCGGGAGTCGGCTCAGCGCATCTTGAGCGTGAGCCAGCGCCACCGCCGTGGCGTCGGGCCGGGAGAGCAAGGCGTGGGCACGCGCTTCAAGCGGCGCGGCGAGAGCAGGCCCGACGCAAGGGAGGCCACCGGCCCAATGCTGGGCCCGTACAGCCAGTTCGACCGCCCCGTAGAGGTCACCGCTGTAGTAGAGCTGGTACGCCTCCTGCGCGTAGATCCACGAGAGGGTGGCCCGGTCTTCGGCGGACGCCGCTGCGGCGCGCCCCGTGCGCCACCAACTCTTCGATCGCTCGTCTCCCAACTTGAGCAACGTCAGGGCGACGAGACCGGACATACGTGCGGCGGCGATGGTGAGCCGCTTACGTACGCGCTCCGACTGACGCCCCGTCATCAAGAGGCGGAGATCTGCGAAATCGGTGATCAGATCCGGCAACAGCTCGGACTCAGGACGGTATCGGGTGGCTCTGCCGTGGCGTGCGACCGTCCATTCCACCTCGTCCAAACTCACCCCCGAGAGGGGACCTGCGGCGAGGGCTTCGTGCAACCCGCGCTGCAAGGAGTCCGCTTGCTCCAGTGATGACGGGCCGGACTCCGATTCGGCCAGGACCACCAGCTCTCCGTGTGCCTCCAACGCCCGGTCAAGTGCCGTCGCTGACTGCACGGTTGGCTTGCGCCGACCGTTTTCGAGATCAGACACCTGGCTCTTACTGACACTCGCTAATCGGGCGACGTCTCGAAGCGACCGGCTTCCGCGAAGCCGCTTCAACGCCTGACCGAATGACTCGCTCATGAGTCCTCCGCTGTCCGCTGTGTCCGCAGAGGTGCGGACGAGCGCGGACACGTAACTACTGCACCGGACTTTGCCGACAAGCAACGCTACTCGGGTCAGGACGTGCAAGCCGTTCTCCTGGCGGATTCGCCATACGACCCCCGCGACCGGGTGAACGGCCCGGGGGCGTGGCCAACCTGAAGAAAGCAGGCTGACATGCAGGAGCTTAACCGGCGTTCGTTCGTGTGGGTGGGGGCAGTTCGGTGACGTTGACTGTGCCCCCCGCTGCGGAGGGGCGGTCCCTGGTCGTGAAGCGGTGGACCCACCATCCCCGGTGTGTTCCTGAGGCTCGGCATGAGCTGCGGGGCCATTTGGGAGCTTGGGGAATGCCCACGCTGGCCGACGCGGCCGAGGTCGTGCTCTCGGAGTTACTGACCAACTCCCTGCGCCACGCGCGTTCCCCACAGGGACGGCTGATCGAGACGCGGTACGAACGCCTCGACGGCGGAGTGCAGATCGAGGTGCATGACGCCAACGAGTCCTGGCCCGTACTCCAGGAGCCGTCGGCGGACGCGGAGTGCGGCCGAGGGCTCGCGCTGGTGGACGCGATTACCGGGGCACGTTGGGGTGTGAGCGCGCGAGAAGGGGTCGGAAAGCGGGTATGGGCGGTGGTCGCGCAGGACGACGCGGACGCCGAGGGCGAGGTGCCGGGCCGGTGAGCGGCATGAGGACGGTCCACGTTGGACTTGCGGCCGACTCCGACTCTGACACCGACGTACGCGTGCTCCCCGGCCGGACGTGGACGATCGCCAGCACGGACGGATACACCGCCACTGGCTACCTTCCCGCCTGGGCGGATGATGATCCGAGCGCGTCCGGCGTATCGCTGGCGCGGCTCGTCGTCCTGCTGGGTGACATGTGCCACCAGGCTCACTTCAGTGGTCAGTGGATGCGCGTCGTGCGTGCCCGCGAGGCGGGCGAGGAGTCGGCGGTGTTCAGCGGGACCATCGACTGCACGCCGTACGCCGAAGACCCTGCGGGGCGTCTTCCGGTGGCGAACGTCTGGATCGTTGACGACTACTGGGTCAACGGGCTTGATCCCACCGGCCTGGCCGAGTTCGCCGCCCGCCTGCGCGTTCAGGCTGACTATCTCGACGGCGAGGTCCGCCCCCTGCTTGCGGCCGCCCGCAGCGAGTGGACCGCCCGGCATGCGGGCAGCACGGTGAACGGCGGTTCGTCGTGAGGCAGATGCTGTTCAGTGTGGTGATCGTGGTGTTCTGGATCGCGCTCATCGTTCCGCTGGCTGTCGTCAGTGACCCCTACCGGTACATGCGCCCCTAGCGGCGAACAACGCGACACGGCAGTCGATCGGCTCCGCCCGGAACAGTCCGGGCGGAGCCTCCCGTTGCCCGAACTACTTATTAGGATAAGCGGTTGACCCAACCTCTTTGGTCAGCTCATGCTCGCTACTTGTCAGGACAAGTAGCGGCCTCCTGTCGCTGCTCGTCTCGGATCGGCGAGAGGAGTTCTCATGGAGAAGATCACGCGCACTCGGCTGCGGGCCGGGCTGGTTGCGGTGCCAGTGTCGGCGTCGGCATTGCTGGGCATCGGCGCGGGTTCGGCGTCGGCTGCCGGATCGGTGGAACTGGCCGGGGGCCGAACGCCCGCCGTCGTGACGCATGTGGCGCGGGCTCCGGCGCAGCCGTCGTATGCGCGGACGCAGAATTCGAGCGTGCGCGTGAACGGTCTGCGGTTCCGGACGCGTGCCAGTTACTACGGCACGGTTCGAGGGCTGTTGTACCGGGGTGACCGGGTGCGGGTGCTCGGGTCCAGTGGGCCGTGGATGCATGTGCGGTTGACGCGTCGCAGCGGTGGCGGGTCGCGGGCGGGGGCTACGGGCTGGGTGGCCAAAAGCTACCTGTACGGGCCGTCGTGCTCGTCGTACAAGTCGTGGCCGTGCAGCGCGTGGCGATGACGCGGTGGTGACGCACCGTTAGATGAGATCGGCCCTCTTGCTGGTGCGGGAGGGCCGGTCCTGCGTGTTTGTGGCGTGAGTGTGCCAAGTTTGCCCCTCGTCGCATCGTACGGTTGTCGTATCGTCATTCTGTGCTACCGTTCGCTTTCGCAAAGACCATTGTTTACGACGTACACCGGCACGTGCCAGGCATATGCCGAGTGGCGGGATGGGTGCATGCGCCATGCGCGACGGGGATGGGTCGGGGTCGGGCCGGTGGGACGACGACCTTGTCGAGACGGTGTGGATCAGAGGGGTCGAGGCCATCGCGGGGTGGGTGGAAGCGGACGCGGCGGCCCGGGAGTTCCGGGAGCTGCTGACGGGCCTGGGCGTTCCTGAGGAGGTGTTCCGGGTGGCGGCGGGGACGGCTGTCGAGGGTTCGGGCAGCGTGCGGTTCAAGGGGTCGCCGGAACTGGTCCGTTGGATCACGTGGGTACTGACGCACGTGGATATGGGGACGATCCCGGATTCGCCGTACTGCCCGTTGCGGGGGAAGCGGTCGTTAGATGTCCGCGAGCCTGCGGTCCGCGTGGAGGCGCAGTTGACGGCGTCCTTTCCTGGGCACTCCTGAGCGGGGAGACTTGAGCGATGAGGCGGAAGACGGTCGGCGCGGCGTGGCGTACCCAGGGCGGACGCGGCAAGGTCCGGGTCGAAGAGGATGAGCGCGGCGGCCATTGGGTGGCATGTTCCGGCTGCAAGCTGGACGCGTTCGCTCCTGGGATCACTCCCGCGAAGTTCGCCGCGCGAGATCACGCGAAGACGTGTACGCGGTGACGTGTGCACGTGAAATGGGCCCCCTGGCCGGCGAGGCGCAGGGGGCTTTGTGCTGTTCAGGGGGCTGCGGGCTCGTGCGGGCGGGTGCCGCTCCGGACGGGACCGGCCGTCAGGCCGCATGCCCGGCCGGAGGGCGGCAGAGCCGCCCGGCGCGCCGCAGGCGCGCCCTTGAGGAAGTAGAGAAGATCTAGACCGGTCGGGCTGCGGCGGGCGCTCGGGCGGCTGTCAGGTGGTAGGCGAGCCGGGCGTTCTCCGCGCTGGTGGTGAGGGTTTCGAGCAGGAGCGGGCCTTCGTCGGCGGAGTGGGTGACGCGGTGGGCGATGAGCAGCCATGGGGCGTCGGGGAGTTGGAGGGCGGCGCGGTCGTCGGGGGTGGCGGGGCGGGCGGTGACGTACTCGGTCCAGGTGAGGTTGTGGCCTGCGGCGGTGAGGAGTCCGTAGATGTCGTCAGGACCGGTGTTGGGGTCTTCGTGCAGTTGGGTGTGGCGGGCTGCCAGGTCGAAGGGGACGAGCCCCCGGTGTGTGGCGCGGGTTCCAGTGGCAGGGTCGTGCAGCAACCGGTAGACGGAGAAGGCCGCTTGGTCCTCGTGGCCGATCATCGCGGCCTCGTCGGTGGTGACGTGGGTGCGGGCGACCCGTACGGGTCCGGCCTCGGTGAACTGGGCTCCGTAGGAGGAGAAACGCTTCCCGCGACGGGTGATCGTCTGGTCGACGGTGGCCTGGCGGGCGGCCTGGCGGACGAATGACCCCTTGCCGCGCTGGCTCTCGACCAGTCCCATCGACCGGAGTTCGGCGACAGCGGCGCGGGCGGTGGGCCGCGAGATGGCGAAGGTGTTCATCAGGTCGGTCTCGCTGGGGAGCATGCTGCCGGGCGGGTACTGGCCCTGGCTGATCTGCTCGGCGAGCCTGATGGCTACGGCCTCGTAGAGGTGCACGGCTTTCGCGGTCTCTTCTGGCATCTGGACTGGCTCCCGTGTCCCCGTGTCGTCGGGCTGTCAGTGGGCGTGCTAGGTACATGTCTACCCATCGGTTGTCAGGATAAGTGCTTGCCTCTTGCGGTCAAGCGGCGCACACTCGCAACCTATTAGGACAAGTATCTAACCGGACAGGTGTTCGGTGCTTGTCGTGGTCATGGAGAGGGTGTGTACGCCTATGCAATCCATCCCGGTGGATACGGCGCGGCTGGGGGCGATCTTGTGTGTGGTCCCTCCGGAACCGCGTGTGAATCCGGAGACGGGCCAGATCAGGGTGGACCGGGACGGCAACACGGTCTATGTCGTGGGGCTGGTCATCCGGCAGGCGGAAGGACGGAAAGCGGACACCGTTGAAGTGGCCGTGCCTGGTCAGCCACGCGGGCTGGACGCGGGGATGCGCGTGGAAGTCAGGGATCTCATGGCGGTCCAGTGGCAGATGGGCGACCGGTCCGGCACCTCGTTCCGGGCGGCGGCGATCACTCCTGCGCCGGGGTCGGGTCCTTCGGTCTCGGCTCCGGCCGCGCCTGCTGCGGGCAGGTCCAAGGCTGGTCCTGGGGGTGAGGGGTGATGGCCGGAACGTGGCTGGATCTGATGGACCGTCTGGCGGCGCTCGGTGAGGTCGCGGCTGCTCCGCTTGATCCGGGGACGCGTCGGCTGTCGCTGCTGCGGGTGGCGCGGGACTGCGAGGCTGCGGCCTCGGCGGCGCGCGTGCTGGCGGAGACGGAAGCGGCGGACGCGGCGGCGGGGGTGAGCGGTCGTGAGTGAGGTGCATGCGGAGCTGGCACGGCTGGGCCGTGATCTGGACGCGTTGACCGGCGCGGGCCTGCTGTTGGAAGTGGCGGGGCATGACCGGGATTTCGTTCCGGTGATGCTGCGGCTGATCGTGCGGCATGCGACGTTCGCGGCTGGCCGTGCGCGGTTCTTGCTGGCGTCGGAGTACGCCCCTGATGCCGCGCCGGGTGCGGGTGACGCGGTGGACGGGGGTGGTTCGTGATGCCGTGGGAGTTGATCATCTGGTTGATCTCGGCGGCGTTGTGCGTGGTGCTGCTCATGCAGCCGGTGTGGGAGTACCCGTTGCCGCGCTGGCTGGACGGGATCGCGTGGGGCTGGGCGCTGGGCGGGTTTCCTCTGACGGTCGGGCGCATGGTGACGACTTGGCGGCGGCTGTGCATCGCCACGGATCTGGCGGTGACCAACCGGCCGCGCCATGCGGTGATCGCGGGTGACCTGATGGTCAGCGGGAGTCCGCTGCGTCCGTCCGTGCCGCGTCTGGGGCTGCCTCGGCTGACACGGTCGGGTCTGCGGCTGCGTATCCGGATGCTGCCGGGTCAGACTCCGGCGCTGTATCTGGCGGCGGCCGAAGCGATGACGCACGACTGGCGGGTCTACGGGGTGCGGGTGGTCTCGCCTCGGCGGGGCTGGGTCACGATCACGGCGACGGCGCGTGATCCGCTGGCGGATGGTGCGGCCGGTGTGGTGGCGCGGTCGGTGCGGTTGCTGTCGGCCGTCGTCGGCCTGACGGAAGACGGCGGCCCGTGGGGGATCGACTTCCGCGCGGTTCCTCACTGGCTGGTGGTCGGCGCTACACAGTCGGGCAAGTCCACGCTGCTGGCCTCGCTGGTGTCGGAGCTTGCTCCCCAGCCGGTAGCGCTGGTGGGGATCGACTGCAAGGGCGGCCTTGAACTGTCGCTCTTCGAGGCGCGGTTGTCGGCCTTGGCCAGCAACCGTGGGGAAGCTGCGGCCCTGCTGGCCGCGTTGGTGGTCGAGATCGAGGGCCGGATGGCGGAGTGCCGTGCGGCGGGAGCACGTTCGGTGTGGGAGCTGGCTGACGGGTCGCGGCCGGTGCCGTTGGTGGTCCTGGTCGATGAGCTGGCCGAGCTGTATCTGAGTGATGGTTCAAGGGAGAGTAAGCGGCTCGCTGTCGAGTGCTCGACGGCGTTGTTGCGGCTGGCTCAGCTCGGGGCCGCTCTGGGCCTGCATCTGATCGTCGCGGGTCAGCGTGTCGGCTCGGATCTGGGCCCTGGCGTGACGGCTCTGCGTGCGCAGCTCGGCGGGCGGGTCTGTCATCGCGTCCATGACGAGCAGACGGCGTTGATGGCGCTGGGAGACCTGTGGCCGGACGCGGTGGCGGTCGCGCAGTCGATCGGTGAGGACGAACGCGGGGTGGCGGTGGCCACGGTCGGCGGGAGCTGGCTGCGGGTCCGGTCCACCCACACCACCACCGAACAAGCCCGGTTGACGGCCATGATGCACGCGAAGAGCACCCCGGCCATGCCGGGGCTGGTTCACGCGGTCGGCGGGGGTGACTTGTCGTGACCTCGGAATCGGCGTCGCTGTCGTTGGTCGTGGTCCTCGGGATCATCACGGTGTTGTTCGTCCGGTCCCGTGAGGTGCCGTGGTGGCAGGCGGCGTTGATCGCGCTGTTCGGGTTCTACGTGGCGCTGACTCCGGCGGTCTTCATGGTCTCGGAGCTGGTGCAGTGGGTCCTTGACCGCTTTCAGGGCTGAGGGGCGGTGTCCTGTGCCTGAGAGTGAGCCTCCGCGCTGCCCGATCTGCGGGCGCCAGCGGGAGTACCGGCGGCGTGGGCGTCTGGTGCGCTGCCGGTACTGCCGCCGCACCTGGCGCCGTCGTCATCCGCGTTCCCGTAAGCCGCCTCGCCGCTGAGCGTGCTGGCCGTGCTGGCCGTGCTGGCCGTGCTGGCCGTGCTGGCCGGCGGGCGGATTCCGTCATCATCGCAGCTCAACCGCTACGGAAAGGAGGGCTTGTCATGCCGTTCTCGGTCCTGTCCGCACGGCACGAAAGGGCTCCGCCGTCATGGCTGTGAACCTGTACGACCGTGCCGCACGGCGTTCCGCGCTCGACCTGGCGGAGCGCCTGCGGCACTTGAGCGATACCGAAAAGGACCTGATCCGGCTCGCCAATGAACCCGGTTACACGCGCTGGCGTGAGCAGATCCGGGCGACAGGAGGCTGTGCCCACCCGGTGTATCTGTCCGGGCACGCCACTACGGCAGACCCTTCTACGGGCCTGGTGGTGGGGCACTACGACACGGCCGGTGAGCCTGGCGGGCGGCTGGCGGTCCGATGCCGCAACCGCCGCACATCGGTCTGCGCGCCGTGTTCCCGTGAGCACTCCGGGGACACCTTCCATCTGGTGCGCGCCGGACTGCTGGGCGGCAAGGGAACTCCGACTCGGGTGGTGGAGCACCCCCGGCTGTTCGTTACCCTCACCGCCCCGTCGTTCGGCGCGGTGCACCGTGCGGGCCCGGAGCGTTGCCGACCCCGACGTGATGGCGGCGAGTGCGAGCACGGGCGGCCGGGCGACTGCGGGAAAGTCCATGCTGACGGCGACCGCTTGATCGGTCAGCCACTGTGCCGTGAGTGTTACGACTACCCCGCCCACGCGTTGTGGCACGCGCACGCCGGGGAGCTGTGGAACCGCACCTGCCGTGCCATCCGGCGGCACCTGGCGACCGCTGCGGGGATTGGTCAGGCGGCGCTGAACGAGCATCTGCGGGTGTCGTTCGCGAAGGTGGTGGAGTACCAGCGGCGTGGCGCTGTCCACGTTCACGCGGTGATCCGCCTCGACGGCCCGGACGGCCCGGACACGCCTCCACCGTCATGGGCGGACGCAGGTCTGTTGACCGACACCGTTCGCGCTGCTGCCGCTGCCGTGCGTGTCCCTATGCCGTACACGGCGGCCCTCGGCGAGTACGTGTTCCGGTGGGGCGAACAGATCGATGTGCACCCGATCCGGGCGTTCGGCGACGGCTCGGCCATCACCGATGAGGCGGTCGCCGCGTACGTCGCCAAGTACGTGTCCAAGAGCCTGGGCGACAGTGGGGGTCTGGACCGTCGGGTGACCTCGGCTGCTGCCATCGACCTGGCGGCGGTCTCGCCTCATCTGCGGGCGCTGATGGGTACGTGTTGGCGGCTGGGCGGTCTGCCGGAGTTGGCGTATCTGCGGTTGCGGGCCTGGGCTCACGCGCTGGGCTACCGGGGCCATTGCCTGACGAAGTCCCGTTTGTACTCGACGACTTACGGGGCTCTGCGGGCCGCTCGTTCGCGTTTCCGGACGGGTGGGCAAGAAGATTCCGGGGTCGGGCTGGTGACGGACTCCTCGTGGCGTTACGTCGGCTCCGGTCACACCCCCGGTGCGGCGGAGATCGCGGCCGGGATCGCTGAAGACCTGGCGGTCCTGCGGGAGATCACCCGACTGCACGCGTCGGCGTGGGGTGGTGGGCCCGATGGCTGAGGCGCTGGTCGTCGGGGAGTTCCACTTCGCGTACGCGGTCGGCGGACGGGTGGAGGCGCTGCGGACATGGAGGGTGACGACTGTTGATCCGAACGTCGCCGCGAAGGTTGCCCGGCTGCTGGGTGGCATGCCGCGTCCGGTGCCCCTGGCGGCTGGGGGCGGGCTGGAAGTCGTGACAGAGGCTGATTCAGTGCGGGTGGTCATGGCCAGCAGGAGCGGCACCCACTTGGGGTTCTGCTTGGAAGGCAGTACCGGCATTGGCCGGTTCGAATTCTCTCCCGCGCCGTGGACCCTCGACCAGATGACACGCACCTGCGGCCACGACGGCGCGACCGGGGCGGGTGGGCGGGACGCCGGGGCGCGGTTGATCATCAAGCGGGTTGAGATCCGGACGCTGACGGGGATGTACGTGGTCCATCGGCTTCCGGTGCTGGTGCTGCCCGCCGTCTGAGGGGGCGGTGACGTGTTGTGGAGGGTCCCGTAGGGGTTGCTGCCTGCCAGGACCCTCCGTGTAGTGCGGGGCCGTTAGGCGGCCAGAGCCACGGCATACATGTCCATGCCCGTGATCGTGAGCCGTTCCTTCGCGCCCTGGGGGAACAGCGTGAAACGCACGTCGTAGGTGGCCAGTAGTTCACGCCGTGCGGCGTCGTCCGGGGCTTCGGCCCATGCCTGGGCGACGGTCTTGCCGGTGGGCACCATCCGCATGCCTGCGGGACGGTCCGGGAGCGCCCGCAAGTCCTTGAGTTCCTTTCCGATGCGGGTGTACTGAGCTTGGTACCACTCGGCGTCGTCCTCGTCGTCGTACAGACCCGCCATCCGGTCCGCGCGCAACCGCGCCCGGTCCGCCTTCAGCTCTGCGATCCGCGACCCGTGCCCGCTGCCGGGGTCCCACACCTTCTCCACGATCTCACCGGAACCGTACTGCGACAGGAACCACTCGGTGATCAGCTCGTCCGCCATGCTGAGCTTGATCGACGGTGCTGGCGCGCAGCCCTCCGACCCTTTGACGCCCTTCGCCCTACCAGTGCACCGATAGGACGCCCCGTCCTTGCCACGGCTGCCCACAGTCACGCCATGCCCGCAGTTCCCGCACGTGCCCAGCTTCGACCCGAGCCGCGTCCCCTTCGGCGCACGCGGCTCCGTAGGCGCCTGCGGGTTCACGGGCTTGCACTTCTCCACCAGCCGGTCCCTGGTGGGCCGGTCCCACAGTCCCTCGCACAACCGCACCGGCTGACCGGTCCGCTCGTCCAGCACCGGGCGCCCCTGGTGCGTGAGGTACCCCAGAGATGCCTCATTGGTCAGAACGTAGATCAGCGACTTCGCCGACCACGGAATGCCCTCCGGCTCCCTGCCGTACATCACCGCCATGTGATCGGACGGCGACAGCACCCCTGCCCTCGTCAGCCGCGCCGCCTCCGTATACGGCGTGATCTTTCCCGTCTCATCGGCCAACAGCCGGTTCGCCACATCACGGGCCGTCTCCGCCGCCCCCTCGTGCAACTCCACATGATCGACCCTGCCCATGGGAACCAGGCGCACGTACTGAAAGCCGTACGACGGCGCGTTGTTGGGCTTCCCCATGCTCCGGGCCGTCACAGCCCCATCCCGATTGCGCTTCTGCATGGCCCGATGCTCCATCTGGGCACCGAGAGAGTCGATGGAAAGACGTACCTCGTCGGCTGAGTCGTCCAAGTTCCACGGGCCGTCGTGCCCGTCCGTCACCAACAGCTTTTTCTGCCTGTGGATCAAGTGCGCGGTGTTCAGCACACACCGCTGATTGCGGCCGATCCGGTCCACACTCGGGCCGACAATGCCCGAATACTGCCCCATCTCACCTCGCAGCCACGGCCCCAAACCCGGACGGGTCATCGGGTCCGTGGCCCCCGACACCTCCCAGTCGTCCGCCCAAGCGATGATGTGACCACCGACACTCGCCGCCGCCTTGAGATCCTGAGCCTCCTGCTTCTCCGGCGATGACGTCGCGTCCTTCTTCCGGCTGAGCCTGCGCACAGCCACCAGACACTTCCCACATCCGTCATAAGCCGTCACCGGCCCCGCCGGAATCCGCGCCCTCCGACCCCGACCCCGACCACGCCCGCCCGCACGGCCCCCGCCGCCGTCATCGCCAGCAATAGTCGTCGCGTACATGCTCTCCATGGTCCGCCTACCCCTCCCGCACGTCACGTGCGTTTTGAGGAAGCCCCTCCGGGGAACTGCGCGGCCCGCCCCCACCGGGCCTACGGCCCGAAAACCCACAGCAACTGCCCCACCGGGGCCGGTTCTTCACCCGCGCCACCGTCGTGGCCAGCCGCGCAGTTCCTCCCCCAGCTACCGCTGGGAGGTGCCCCCAGCGCCCCCGAAAGATCGGCGCCCCCGAGGGGGCACCCTCAGAGCTGCGTGACGTCCAACTCGCCCTCGGCGAACGCCTTGCGAATGACCTTCTTGTCGAATTTGCCCACGCTCGTCTTCGGCACCGCCGGAACAATCGCCCAGCGCTCGGGGATCTGCCAGCGCGCGACGCGCCCGGCGAGGAAGTCGTGCAGGGCGGCGTAGTCGGCGGTGGCGCCTTCGCGCAGGACGACGGTGGCGAGCGGGCGCTCGCCCCAGCGCTCGTCGGGGACGGCGACGACGGCGGCCTCGGCGACGTCCGGGTGGGCCATGAGGTGGTTCTCCAGGTCGACGGAGGAGATCCACTCACCGCCGGACTTGATGACGTCCTTGGACCGGTCGGTGAGGGTGAGGAAACCGTCGTCCGAGATGACGCCGACGTCGCCGGTGCGCAGCCACCCGTCGGGGCTGAACTTGTCCTCGGGCCGCAGCGGTTCCTCGCCGACGCCGCCGTAGTAGGCGGCGGCGATCCAGGGCCCGCGGACCTCCAGCTCACCGGCGGACTCGCCGTCCCACGGCTGGACGGAGCCGTCGGGGCCGATCAGCCGGGCTTCGACGGAGGCGGGGAAGCGGCCCTGGGTGATCCGGTAGGCCCACTCCTCCTCGGGGGTGACCCCGGCGGGCGGCTGCGCGACCGTGCCCAGCGGCGACGTCTCCGTCATGCCCCAGGCGTGGCACAGGCGTACGCCGAGCTGCTCGTCGAACGCCTTCATCAGGGCGGGCGGGCAGGCCGAGCCGCCGATGGTGACCTGCTTGAGCGAGGTGATGTCACGCGGCTTGGCGGTGAGTTCGGCGAGCAGCCCCTGCCAGATGGTGGGGACGGCGGCGGCGTGCGTGGGGCGCTGGCTCTCGATCATCTCGGCCAGCGGGCCGGGCTGGAGGAAACGGTCCGGCATCAGCAGGTTGATGCCGGACATGAAGGCGGCGTGCGGCAGCCCCCACGCGTTGACGTGGAACATCGGCACCACGGGCAGCGAGGTGTCGTGCGAGCTGAGCCCCATCGACTCGGTGGAGTTGACCTGCATGGAGTGCAGGTAGATCGACCGGTGCGAGAAGACGACGCCCTTGGGGTCGCCGGTGGTGCCGGAGGTGTAGCACATGGCCGCGGCGGTGCGTTCGTCCAGCTCCGGCCAGGCGTACGTGGTCGGCCGCCCGTCCAGCAGCTCCTCGTAGTCGTGTACGGAGGGACGTACGCCGTCCAGCACCGAGCGGTCGCCGGGGCCGACCACGACGACGTGCTCGACCGAGTCGAGTCGCGGCAGCAGGGGCGCGAGCAGCGGGAGCAGCGAGCCGTTGACGAGGATCACGCGGTCGGCGGCGTGGTCGATGATCCAGGTGAGCTGCTCGACGGGCAGCCGGAGGTTGAGGGTGTGCAGGATCGAGCCCATGGCGGGGATCGCGAGGTACGCCTCCAGGTGCTCGGCGTTGTTCCACATGAGGGTCCCGACCCGGTCGCCCTCGGCGACCCCGAGCCCGTCACGCAGCGCGTTGGCGAGCCGGACGGCGCGCAGACCGACCTCGCGGAAGGAGCGGCGCTGCGGCTCGCCCTCCCCGGTCCAGGTCGTGACCTGCGACTTCCCGTGGACCAGCGTCCCATGGAGCAGGATGCGGGTGACGGTCAGCGGTACGTCCTGCATCGTGCTCAGCACAGGGGGCCTCCGGCGGCTACGCGAGGGTAATGTCCTCGCGATTCTGCGTGCATACCGATCGGTACGTCACTACCCCGCGCGGTATTGCCACCGGTTCGTTCCGTGCGGCCCGGCGGTCGAGGGGCCCTGGGCGCGGTCCGCCGGACGGCGTGGCACGTGTCGGAGGAGCCTGTACGCGGTGAGGCGTATGCGGCGCCCGCCCTAGGCGACGCACAGCTCCAGCTCCGGATCGTCGCGCAGCTTGCCGAGGGCGCGGGAGACCGCGCTCTTCACCGTGCCGACCGAGACGCCCAGCGCCTCCGCCGTCTGCACTTCGCTCATGTCCTCGTAGTACCGCAGGACGACCATGGCCCGCTGCCGCGGCGGCAGCCGACCGACCGCGCGCAGCAGCGCGTCCCGCTGGGCCTGCTGCTCGGTGAGGTCGGGGGCGCCGGTCGCGGCGGGCTCCGGCACCTCGTCGGTGCTGAACTCGTCGACCTTGCGCTTGCGCCACTGCGAGGTGCGCGTGTTGACGAGCGTACGGCGTACGTATCCGTCGACGGCCCGGTGGTCGTCGATCCGGTCCCAGGCGAGATAGGTCTTGGTCAGGGCGGTCTGGAGCAGGTCCTCGGCGTCGGAAGGGTTGGGGGTCAGGGAGCGCGCGGTGCGCAGCAGCGTCGGGCCCTTGGTCCGGACGTAGGCCGTGAACTGCGTCGTATTGGCGCTGGTGCACACAGGCGTGGTCATGGCTTCACGTTAGGAGCCGGCATACCCGTGGCGGATCGGCCGCAGGTGCCGAAGCGGGATCACTCTCAGGTCGTAGGACGGGGGTTGTCCCCACCCCCCGAGGGGGGAGCCGGGGGTCGGGGTCCCGCAGGGGTTCCTCCGGAGAAAGGCGGGGTTCGGCGGGCGAACCCGGTCCCTGAGCGGGCCCGTGGCCGCCGTACGGGCGTTGCCCTGGCGGCCGTACGGGCGGACCGCCGCCGTACGCGCGCGGGCCGGGGCCGCCCACAGGCCGCGCCGGGGATCGGCCCTGACGTCCACCCTGTGGCGGCCCCGGTGTCATCCCCAGGTCAGCCCCGTACGACCTCTACGTCAGCCCCAGGTCGCACATGAGCGCGGTCCGAGCGCCCTGGAAGCTCGGACCGGCCTCGGACCGGCGTCAGAACTGAGCGCTCAGGACCGGACGCTCAGGACTGGGCGCTCAGAGCTTGGCGACGGGCGCGTCGATCAGGTCGCGGTCGATCGACAGCTTGTGACCGCCGTACGTCTCGGTGACGGCGCCCGTGTACTGGTGGATGCGGCTGTGCGAGGCCCAGGCGGAGGGGCGCAGGACCGGTTCGGCGGTGAGGGTGGGGGCGACGCCCCAACGGGCGTACCAAATGGCGCCCGGGAGGTCGGCCGTGCCCGCCCTGCGCGCCTTCTCCATGTGCGCGATGCCGGAGTCGGCGCTGCTGTAGAAGCCGGGCAGATAGCCGCGCGCCCGCACCTGGCGGTCCCAGGCGCGCACGAAGGACAGCGTCGCGTTCGCGCAGCTCGCCTTCCTGGCGTCGTACGCCTCCATGTCGAGGTACAGCGCGCTGCCGCGCTTCATTCCGAGCGCGCCCGCGGCCTTCGCCGCGTCCGCGCCCTCGCTCGTGCCCTGGGCCGTCGCCCGCTGGGGGTCGATGCGGAAGGGGTTCTTGTTAGACCCTGTCACGCAGGGGCTCTGCGAACCGACGTAGATCGGCAGCAGGCTCCAGCCCGCCGCGTTGGTCTGCCGTACCCAGTTACTCGTCAGATTGCGCTGCGTCTTGCAGGCGCGGGCCCGGCCGCCGAAGTAGACGCCGACGGCGCGGTACGGGGAGGAGGCGCGCCAGGCGCGCATGGTGGCGAGGTCGGGGGCCTGGCAGGTGTCGAAGCCGCGGCCCTTGAAGACGCGCGGGGCGACGGCGGCGTCCTCGGGGAAGGCGGCGGCGTCGTCGGACGCGTCGTCGGACGCGTCGTCGGCGCCGGGGAACCCGGTCTCGTCGGGGGCTTGGGCGTCATACGGAACCTGGCCGTCGTCGGTGGCCTGGCCGTCGTCCGATGCCTGGGCCTGAGCTTCGGCGTCCGCGGCTTGGGCTTCGGCGTCCGCGATCCAGCCGGCCGGGTCCGTCCTGGTGTCGACGGGGTCGATGTTCCCGTCGGCCGCCGCTGCCCCCGCGCTCGCGGGGCCCGCGCTGGCCACCGGGATGTCGCTGTCGGCGACGGCCGACACCGCGGGAAACAGCAGACCGGTCAGCGTCAGCGCGGCGGCGAGGACGTAACGAGTGCGGCGCGTACGGCGCACGCGGTGCGCGTAACGGATAAACCTACTTGTTTCGGTCATTCGCCGAGTCAACGCGGCGGGCGGCCCGCGCTGGCGGAGACACGCCGCCGGGTCGGGCCGTACGGGCCCCGAACCGCTCGGGCGGCGGGCACTGCCGCCGCGGCGGTCCCGCCGAGCCCGGCGCCGGACCTGAGGCCGAACCCGCCCCGGGCCTGCCCCTGGCCCGTCCCGGACCTGCTGACCAGGCCACCGCGCGCGGTGGCGTGTGCGCGCTCCCCGGCACTCGGATACGCCGACCGCACGCGGCCCTGATACGCGAATTACCGTAGTGCATGGGTTATTTGCATGATGGCGTCGGATTGCTACGGTCATCCCGTCGCTATTTGCACCCGCGCGGGAGGGGCCGCTTCGGCGTCGACCGCGTGGCCCCGTAGGGAGGACCTTCTCGTGCTCCGTGCTCGTATCGCCGCCGCGGGCGTCGCCGTGGCGCTGGCCGCCGCAGGGCTTGCCGCAGGCACCGCCCCGTCCGCCCAGGCGTCGACCCCGCCCACCCCGTACATGTGCCCCTCCTTCCTCAACGACGGCGCGCACGGTCTGTACGTGTGGACGTACGGGCAGGGCTGGCTGGTGTGCAGCTACAGCCCGCACGCCGAGCTGTCCTGTCGGTACAACGCGTTCAGCGGCGACGCCTGGTTCAACGCGCCGAATCCCGACTACTGCCCGACCCGCGCGATTCCGACGGCCTGACACGATTCCGACGGCCTGAACCGGCCGGCCGCCGCCCTTCCCTCCGGGGGCCCGGTGCCCCAGGCCCCGCGCCCGTCTCGAACCCCGCGCCCGCCTCAGGCCCCGTCCGCCGACAGGATCAGGCCCGAGGTGGGAACGCCGGTGCCGGCCGTGACGAGGGCGTGGCTGACGGAGGCGACCTGGTTGACGCTGCTGCCGCGCACCTGGCGAACGGCTTCCGCGATGCCGTTCATGCCGTGCAGATACGCTTCGCCGAGCTGGCCGCCGTGGGTGTTGACCGGGAGGCGGCCGCCGATCTCCAGGCCGCCGTCCGCGGCGAAGTCCGCCGCCTCGCCGGGGCCGCAGAAGCCGAACTCCTCCAACTGCATGAGCACGAACGGCGTGAAGTGGTCGTAAAGCACCGCCACGTCGACGGCGGCCGGGCCGAGGCCGCTCGTGCGCCACAACTGCCGTGCCACCACGCCCATTTCGGGCAGCCGGGCGAGGTCGTCGGCGTCCCGGTAGTAGCTGGTCATCTGCTCCTGCGCGCGGCCCGCACCCTGCGCGGCGGCCGTGACGACGGCGGGGGCGTGCCGCAGGTCGCGGGCGCGTTCCGCGGAGGTGACGACGATCGCCTGGCCGCCGTCGGTCTCCTGGCAGCAGTCGAGCAGCCGCAGCGGCTCGACGATCCAGCGCGAGGCGGCGTGGTCGGCGAGGGTGATCGGGCGGCCGTGGAAGTACGCGGCCGGATTGTTCGCCGCGTGCCTGCGGTCGGCGACCGCGACATGGCCGAAAACCGATGGTTCCAGTCCGTAGACGGACAAATATCGGTTTGCCGACATTGCGACCCACGAGGCGGGGGTGAGCAGACCGGGCGGCAGGTTGACGCCGAGCGCCGCCCCTTCCGCGGACGGCTCGCGCCCGAGGACGCCCGAGCCGAAGCGGCGGCCGGAGCGTTCGTTGAACGCCCGGTAGCAGACCACCACGTCCGCGATCCCGGTCGCCACCGCCATCGCGGCCTGCTGCACCGTCGCGCACGCCGCGCCGCCGCCGTAGTGGACGCGCGAGAAGAAGGACAGCTCGCCGACTCCGGCCGCCTGCGCCACCGTGATCTCGGGACTGGTGTCCATCGTGAACGTCACCATGCCGTCGACGTCCCCGGGCGTCAGCCCCGCGTCGTCCAGCGCCGCCCGCACCGCCTCGACGGCCAGCTTCAACTCACTGCGCCCGGAGTCCTTCGAGAACTCCGTCGCCCCGATCCCGACGACGGCCGCCCGCCCGCCGAGCGCGTCCCGCCGCCGAACGCTCATGATCCCTCCGGGTGTTGGGGGATCTCCACGGTGACCGTGCCGGTGACGTGCCGGCCCAGCGCGTTCACGCCCACCACCTCGACGGTCGCCGTCCGGCCCGCGAGCGCCGTGACCGTACCTGTCAACTCCATCGTGTCTCCGGGGTAGTTGGGCGCACCAAGTCGGATGCGTACCGCCTTCGTCACCGCGTCGGGGCCGAAGTGCGCGGCCACATAGCCGCCGACCAGGCCGTTCGTGGTGAGGATGTTCATGAAGATGTCGGGTGAGCCTTTGGCGCGGGCGAGTTCGGGGTCGTGGTGCACGTCCTGGAAGTCGCGGGTGGCCAGCGCCCCGGCGACGACGAGCGTGCGGGTGACGTCGATACGGCGGGGCGGGAGAGTGTCGCCGACGGCGGTCATGCGGGAGCCTCCGCTTCAGGGGTGGTGACCGTGCTGGCGGGTTCCGTGTCGGCAGGTCCCGTACCGGCAGGTTCCGGGGGGACGGGTTCCGTGTCGACGGCGCGGAAGGCCGGCACAGTGAGGTCGTCGTCCGCGTCCAGGAAGTCGAGCACGACGGGCGCGCCGATCCGGACCTTGTCGTACGGCACACCGATGACGTTCCCCAACAGCCTTACGCCTTCGGCCAGTTCGACGAGCGCGACCGAGTACGGCGGGTCGAAGGCCGGGAACGGCGGGTGGTGCATCACCACGTACGAGAAGACGGTGCCGGTGCCGGAGGCGGGGACGGTGTCCCAGTCGGGGGAGCCGCAGGCGTTGCAGCCGGGGAGCCACGGCAGGCGCAGGGCGCCGCAGCCGGTGCAGCGCTGGATGAGGAGTCGGCGGTCCTCGCGGATGGCCCGCCAGTAGGGAGCGTTGTCGCTGTTGACGACCGGGCGCGGGCGGGTCGCGGATTTCGTACGTGCGGGGGCGGGGGCGGGGGCCTGGTCGCGCACCGAAGTGGCCTGCGTGGGTGCGTACTTGAGGATGCGGAAGCGGTGGGTGCCCGCGAGTACGCCGTCGGCGCGGACCTCGGTGCGGGTGGTGACGAAGTAACCGGCCCCGAGCTTCGTGGACTTGCGCGGCGAGACGGATTCGACGACCGCGTCGAAGGTGATCCGCTGGCCCGGCCGCAGCGGCGCCGCGTACTCCTGCTCGCAGTCGGTCGCGACGACGGCCGCGTAACCGGCCTCGTCCAGCCGTCCGAGCAGGTCGTCGTAGCCGGGGGTGCGTCCTTCGTGACCGGACAGCCCGCCCATCGTCCACACCTGGAGCATGGTGGCGGGCGCGGCGCCGTCGGGGGGTACGGGGTGGCCGAGGGCTTCGCACCAGTGGCGGATCATCGGGGCGTTGACGGGGTCCTTGCCGATGCCGCCCGTGGCGGCCGGGGTGCCTTC
The DNA here is from genome assembly GCF_014596445.1 of Streptomyces sp. CBMA29. GTDB lineage: Bacteria > Actinomycetota > Actinomycetes > Streptomycetales > Streptomycetaceae > Actinacidiphila. Next base: position 21,506 of record NZ_MECL01000077.1, read on the forward strand.
GTAGCAGCGCAACTCGGCGTGGAGCGGGTCGTTTTCCGCCGTTCCGTCCGATCCGTCCATGGCGGTGCCGCCCTCCCTCGACAATCTGACTGTTCGTCAGATTCGGTCGGGAGGGCCGCTGTTGTCAATGGGCGTGCGGGGGTGGCGAGTTCAGGCCGGGGGCCTTTCCGCGCCGGGCGCGGGGGCGGACCCGGAGTCGGGGGCGGATTCCTGCACGGGATTCCCGCCCGGCCCGCGACCTCCCTCACTCTCGGCCAGAAGTTTTCCACAGGCTGTGGACGAAAGTTGGGCACCGGATTCGCCGACCGCCGCCGCCCCGACGCGCACCGCCCAGCCCGCCGCCTCGACCAGCCCGTCCCCCTCCGCCAGCCGCCAGGCCAGCGCCCCGGTGAAGGCGTCGCCAGCACCGGTCGTGTCGACCACCTCGACCGGGACGGCGGGCAGCCGCGTCGTACGCCCGCGAGGTGGCTCCGCGTCCGCGCGTACGTTCTCGCGTACGCCCGCAGGTCGGTCGGCAGTTCCGTCCTCGCGCACGTCCTGGCGTATGTCCCCGCGTACGGCCTCGCGCTCGACGATGGTCACGCCCGCGCCGCCCAAGGTCACGACGGCGGACCGGACACCGAGCCGGAGCAGGTCCCGCGGGTCGGCCTCCGCCGCGGACGCCGCGCCGAGCAGGACGCGCATCTCGTGCTCGTTGACCACCAACGGGTCGGCGCACGCGAGAAGTTGACCCGCCTCGGGGTCGTCCCTGACGGCCTCGGGCGGTGAGGGGTTGAGCACCAGGCGGGCGCCGTGCCGCCCGGCCGCGCGGGCGGCGGCGCGTACCGCGTCCATCGGAACCTCGCACTGCGCGGACACCACGCGCACCGCGGGCCCGACCGCGGCGGTCACTTCGGCCGCCGTCAGCGCGGTGTTGGCGCCCGGTACGACCACGATCGCGTTCTCGCCGTCGGCCGCGACCGTGATGAGCGCGATGCCGGTGGGCACCGTCTTCTCGGTGCCGAGCGCGGTCGTGTCCACGGCGGCGGACCGCAGTTCGGCGGCGAGCCGTTCCCCGTACGCGTCCGCCCCGACCCGCCCGCAGAAACCCACCCGCGCGCCCAACCGGCCTGCGGCGACCGCCTGGTTGGCGCCCTTGCCGCCCGCGTGCACGGCCACGCCCGACGTACCGAGCACCGTCTCGCCGGGCGCCGGGTGGCGGTCGACCCTGACCACCAGGTCGGCGTTGGCCGACCCCACCACCAGCAGCGTCACACCGTCCGCCGTACTCCTGCCCACCGTTCACCGTCCTCGCCGTTCCCCGCTTCGATCATCCTGCCGTGGAACGCGTGCGCGCGGCGGCACATGGCGTGCCGCCGCGCGTACGCGTCACCGGTCAGGAGTGGCGGGGCGCCCCCTCACGCCGCCGCCGAACCCCCGCCGCGGGTCACCAGAGCTGCGAGAAGTGGATGCTGACGTTGTCCTGGTGGATGGCGGTGAAGCCGGAACCGGCCACGCTCGCCGTGTTGTTCTGGTTCGACGCCCCGGCCCCGGTGGCCGCCTGCTGCGTCGTCGTCACATTGCCGAAGTTGCCACCCCCCACGTTGCCGCCGGAGTTGCTCACCACCGTCGCGTTCGAGTGGCCACCCGCGAACGCGCCGTCGTCTGCCGAGGCCGTGCCGGCGAACAGCACGGCCGCCAGCGGCAGTGCGGCAACGGCGGCCAGGGCACGGACGGTACGGATGCTTGCCATGGTGTTCCCTCCAAGGGGACATGTTGCGGGACTAGTTGAACTGTCCGGACTTGTGGAAGTCCGGTCCGATCCGGAGCACCACGGTTGGCCGACCGCGGTGCCGTCTTGCTTCTTCGAGCGGCGTCGCCGAGACCAGAGTTGCCCACCCCACCCCTCCCGAACCCACCCCTCCCCCTCTTTTCCCCCGCAAGCGTGACGATCTGTCGACAAACCCCCATCCCCCCCTTTTTCCCCACCCCACCCCGCGCCCCCCTCCACCCCCCAGTCCCCCCATACGCCAAAACGTTCCTGCCCCTTTTCAGCCATTTTCCCCCACCCTCTCCCTGACGTACCCGACCCACACGCACCGGTCGCACAGGCGCGGGACGCAGAAAAGGTGGGGCCGGGTCCCGATTGAATCGACACCGGCCCCACCTGTACGTTCTCCGCTAGCGCGGAGGCTGTGGGATGTGAACCCACGGTGACATCGCCGCCACGACGCTTTCAAGACCGCTCAGCCACACAGACTCGCCCCGTCTTTGACCTGCCAAAAAGGCTGGCCCCTCCTCTCAAGAAGCCAACGTCCCGACCACAGGCTGACCCCACGCACAACTGCGCCGCGGGCGCAGAACCAACACCCTCCCACCCGAGCAACAACCCCCGCGGGCGCGGGGAGCACAGCAGCGCAGCGAAGGGTTTGACGGTGCCGGAGGGAACAGCCCCGCAGGCGCGGGGAGCACGTGCTTGGCCTGGTGCTTTGGAACGGCCGGCACTGGATTTTACTTAGGTTGAGAGATTCGGACATATCGCCTCGATGTCCCCCCTTCATTCCCGCGCCGCGCACGGCAAGGCGCGGGCCTTGCGACGCCGCATCGCGCACCCTCAGCGTCCACCGCCGAAGCGGCGGCGCTTCGCTGCCTTGCTCCAACCGGTGGCGGGTGGGGAGGAGGGGGAACGGCGGCCGGGGTGGGGGCGGTGGATGAGGGTGAGGCCCTCGTGGTCGATCGGCCGAGTGCACGAATCCGAGGCCCGGCGAGCAGCCGAGGGCGGCGACGACGGCGTGCGCGATGCCGTACATGCACTGAGCGGTGGCGGTGACACCCTGGTTGGGCGGGTCGCCGGCCGCGAAGTCGTCCCGGTGGTACTCACGGCGGCGCCACGGGACGCCGGTGCGCTCTGATTCGGCTCGGTAGCACTGGCGCAGGCGGCGTCCCTCCATGCCGAGGAGTTCCTGGCGGGTCTTGCCCGCCGGGTCCTCGTCGGGGAATCGCAGCCGGTACATCGCACGGGCGACGTCCAGCCGTCGCCGCGGGTTCGCCCACGCAAGTGCCTGGGCCTCGACCAGCCCGGAGGAGCGGGTCAGAGCGCGCCCGCCCGCGTAGAAGCGGACTCCGTGTTCCCCGACCCAGACGACGCCCGCCCCGCAGTCGCCGAGGACGCTCATCGCCTGGTGAGTGATACGCGTGCCGGGACCGAGACAGCGTGCCGATCGTGGCGGACGGGATGTGTGTCACGCCGTCGGCATCCTCGGCCGTGATGGCGTTGTCGTCACGGTGGACGACGCACCGTTCCAGGTAGATGAAGGACAACCGGTCCCCGATACGGGCGAGTTCGCGAGGCGTGGCGGCGGCGCGCCTGCCGACCGTGCTCATCGGTCAGCCCACCGGAGCGAGGGTCATCAACCCGCACCCGTACGCCTTCGCCTTGCCCAGACCCTGGGTGAGGGTGCGGCGCAGCGCTTCCGGGTCGGTCACCGTGAGCCGGCCGTCGTACGTGACCGAGGTGAGGGAGACGGTACGGCGGATGGAGTTCACGGGGTTGGCGGTGAGGCGGAAGGTCCACGTACTCCCGACGGACAGCCGGTCGAGGAAGGCCCCGTAGTCGTACGTCTGCCAGCCCGGTGTGTCCGAGGCGGCGGGCCAGCCGGCCTGTTCCACCAGATGCGTCAGGTCAGGACGGGTGGGGCTGACGACGAACAGCACTACTTCGGCGGCCGAGTTGCGGTCGACGCGCCACAGCACACGCGGTCCGGAGCCGTCTCGCGTGGGCAGTTCGGGGAACGCCATTGCGACAGCGGCGTGCATCCGGTGCGGCGAACCGAGCAACGCGCGGCGGTGCGCAGCAGGCCGAGTTGCGGCAGATACTCCTCGTACGTGAGCCGGGCGAGCCACTGGACGACTCCGGGCGGCAGAGTGCGCTCTGCTCGCTGGCGTTGCTCGGCGCCTTCCCTCCCCTGGCCCTTGTCACTGAGAAGAGCGGCGAGGCCGCGCCACGCGGCACGGCTCGGGTCGTGCTGGCTCGGCATGAAGACTTGATGCTCACCCCACTTCTTCGCCTGAGTCGGACTGTCGCGCCAGGCGGTCATGGGTTCGCGCCGATGCCGGTTGCGTACGGCGAAGGGGTCGCCGTAGCAGAGGACGACACCCGTCACCTCGCCGTCGCCGTGGTGCAGACGGATGCGTCGGCTCTGCCAGGTGTAGAGGTCGCGAGGGCCGGACGGGCGGGGGTCGTCGGGGTCCGCCGCGATCGGCTGCGGGCCGAGGGGAGGTCGGCGCCATACGGGCCTGTCGTCCGTGTGGACCTGGAGGAAGTCGTTGTCCGCAGAGATCAGATTGAGCAGCAGGGTTTCCTTGAGGGTGTCGCCTTCGGCGAAGACGCCGCCGAGGTTGCCGGCCCAACCGACGCCCAGAGCACCTGACGGGTAGCCCTTGCCGCCTTTCGTCCTCGGATCGTCAACGGCTCCCGATTTGATCCCAGACGTGTCGAAGGCGTGCGTGTGCACGAGCCAGCGCGCCGCCTCGGCGAATCCGAGCCGCTCGGGACCGGGTTGACGCATGCTGAAGAAGGGATCGCCGTTGGGTACGTCGGCGACGATTCTGCTCAGTGGGCCGATGTCGTTCTTCTCCGTCCGCAGACCGGCGACTTGAAGGAACGGCTGCGTGGGATGGAGCAGATCGAATCGGTCACGATGTCGGTCGAGATAGTCCGGTACGACGGCGAAGGGCTCCTCGGACTCCCACAGTTCGCCCCAGTCCTCGATCTCTCGCGGACCGTCCACGGCGTCGTGCAGAACGGCGAGCAGCAGTCGGAGAAGCGCGAACTCCTGCGTCGGTACGTCGCCGACGATCCGCCGCAGCCCGGCAGCCTCGGCGAAGACGTCGCGCAGGGACATCTCGTCCGTCCTCCCGTCCAGCCGCTGCACGGGAATCCACGGCCGGGACACCAGGTCGAATGAGGGCACTCCCTCCACCACCCTTACGCCGTGGGCACCTTCCGGCACCACGAGAAGCCCGTCGGACGGGCTGTAGCGGACCTCGGCACCGGCCAGCCGGGCTCGGCGGTCCTCGTCGAGAACCAGGAACAACTCCCCCGCCAGCCAGGGGCTTTCCTTCACCTGCCAGGCCGCAGGACAGAATTCCTCCAGCTCGCGGATCGTCCGGTCGATCACCCAGGGCTTGGAGAAGTGCCAAGGGAGGTTCAGCGCGCTCGCGGCGGCGGCGCGGGCCGCTCTCCCCTGCGGTACGGCGTGCTCGGGCAGGTCGAGTCCGCCCCTTGCCTTGTCCAGCCACGGCAAAGTGGTCAGTGTTCCGTCGCTTCGCCTCTGGATCACGAGAACTTCGAGCGTGTCGTCGGTGTCGCGCACCTGGGCCCGTCCTGCCGCGGTGTCGTCGGCGTCGCCGACTCCGGCGTCGATCCAGCCGATGATCGGCCGGCCCTCGCGGCGTACCGGACCGAGCCGGAATGCCTCGGCCCGGTCGCGCTTTTCGGCCAGAAGCGCGCGGTAGGCGACCCTGGCCTTCGCCATCTTCGCGGCCCAACTGTCCGGGCCGAGCGGATCATCGCCATACGCCGCCTGTACGAGCGGGCTGATGTCCTCGGGTAGGCGCAAGGGGCGCCCTTCCAGGTGCGGCCGGAGGACGGCGAGCGAGCGCAGCAGCAGGTGTTCTCCGTCGTAGACCTTGACGGAGCCGGGGCGATCTCCGGCGGATCGTGTGCCCAGTCGGCTACGCCGGTGATCAGGCAGCGCGCGTCCCGGAGACGAGGCGGGCGCGGTCGGTCGTGCCGGTGGAGCCGACCCATCCGCTACAATATCAGGTCGACCGGGGCAAGGTCGGTGACCAGGAGATCGAAGTCGAGGTCGAGTGACTGCTCGACGACCTGGGTCGCCACGACGATGTGCGCGCCTTCGAGGCGTCTGCTCTTGGGGCCGAAGCGGTCGAGCAGCTCAACGTCTTTGCGGGCCCGGTCGGCAGCGACGAAGCGCGAGTGGGCGACCGTGACCCGCTCCTCTCCGAAGCGCTCCCGCAGCCGCCCCGCCGCTTCCTGCGCGCGGTCGACGGTGTTACGTACGACCAGCGCGCAACCGCCTTGGCTGAGTTCGTCCTCCAAGCGGTCGGCCAGAATGGTCAAGTCGTCGTCGAGCGGCTGAACATGGACGTCGGTGCGGCGCCCGGAGGCGGCGGGAGGCTGCCGGACCACGGTGGGGCCGCCGGGCGAGACCGCGGTCAGCAGCGGATACGTCCCTGCGGAAGCGGACGCTTCGGCGGCGGTGTCGCCGAACCGGTCGGTCTCGGGCACAGGGTGACCGGCATATGCTTCGGCGAGCGCCCGGCGGCGGCCGGCGGCGCCCGGCGGGCAAGGTCGCCGAGAGCAGCACGACCGGAACCCGGTATGCGGCCAGCCATTCCAGCACGCGTTCCAGGTACGTGCTCATGTAGGCGTCATAGGCGTGGACTTCGTCGATCACGACGACCTTGCCCGCCAGCGCGAGGTGCCGCAGGGCCAGGTGGCGACTCTTCAACGAGCCGAACAACACCTGGTCGATCGTCCCCACCGCGAAGGACGCGAGCAGACCCCTTCTTCCGTCCGCGTAGCCACTGGTGGGCCTGGAGTCCGGAAGCACGGCGTCGTTCCTGGGTGTTGGGACCGTCGAACTCGTCCCCGCCGTCGAGATCGACCGCAGCGACCGTGCGGGCGCTGCGGCTGGCGACGCCCGCCCAGGTGTCGTTGAGAGCGGACTTGGCATGGGCGAGAAAGACGGACTGCGGCCCGTCGGACGGCAGTCGGCCGAGCCAGTCGATCAGCCGGCCGAACATCGCGTCGCCGGTCGCCCGCGTGGGCAGTGCGATCATGCAACCGCCCGCCCCGGTGCGCGCGGCCAGGATTTCCGCCGCCGCGAGAGCCGCCTCCGTCTTGCCCTCCCCCATGGGGGCTTCGATGATCAGCAGGCCGTGCGGGTCCATTTCCCGCGCGATGCCGACCGCCTGCTCCTGCACGGGACGGACGGCCGCGCCCTGCGGTAGGTCGAAGCGCACGGCGAACACATCGGCTGCCGTACCTGCCGGTTCGTCCCGCTCCCAGGGACCGGGGAGGTCGAGGCCGAGCCAGGCCGCCTCCAACCGTTCCGACTGCGACCGCCGCGTCCCCTCTGCCGTGATGTAAGGAAACAGGTCTGCCGAGCTGGCGATCCAGTCCGCGAGAATCACGATGGCGGTCAGCGTGACCTGGACCGGCTGGGAGAGCTTCACCGACTTCCACGCACTGAAGTCGTCCTCACGCAGGCCCGCCACCTCCGCGCAGGCGGCCAAGAGCTCGAACTGCACGGCCTTCCAACGCGATGCGCTCTTCCCCCGCGTACGTATCAGCTCGGGATGCAGCGCGAGGTCGTGAATGCGCTGATGTCCTGGCGGCACACCATGGTGGCCGCCGATCACCACGGCGAACTGTCCGCTGACTCGGTTGGACCACCCGTGCCTCTCGTCGAGCCACTCACCCAACAAGAGCTGACCGGCCAGCCCATGGGGCCCCAACATGCGGTCCTCCCTGAGCCGTTCGAACGACGGCATGTCGAGACCGCGGTCCCGCACGGCCTGCGCGAGCGGATCGACCTGACACGCGAAGGCCGGCGTGGCCTTGCCGATGTCATGCACTCCGGCCAGCCACCCCACCAACCGCCGCCCGTCCTCCACCCCTCCAGGCGGCGCCTCCCCCACCAGCGCCTTCACATTCCCCGGCAGCCACCCATCCCACAACCGGCCGACCACAGCCCCACTGTCCGCCATGTGCCGCCACAACGGCAGCCACCCATCGGTGTCCCGATCATGCTTCCCCCACGCACTCCGCGCGGCCCCCGAAACCCCTTCGAACACCCCCCCGCCCCGCGGGTGACTCGCCGCTCATGGCAGCACTCGACCACAAGACCTGCCGACGACAGACCGAAAGTCCGCACGTGACAACAACCGATCGACCGCGATCGCCAATCGGTCAAATACGCTCATCGCTCACCCGTCCAGGAGGCGGGCGGCCCCGCGCGGGCGGGGAGCAGATCCGCGCCCTGCCCAAGGGCAAGGCGCTGCTGGGAACAGCCCCGCGGGGCGCGGGGAGCAGTCTCTGGCGTCGAGCCATACCTCGCCCGTGCCGGGAACAGCCCCGCGGGCGCGGGGAGCAGGGCGGGATCGTCAGGACGATGTCGCCGGGCCGGGGAACAGCCCCGCGGGCGCGGGGAGCGAGGGTACCGGGGCGACACGGTCCGCGTCACGCAGGGAACAGCCCCGCGGGCGCGGGGAGCAGAGCAAATGACCTGGGGCTTTACTCGGTTCGGCGGCGGATTTTACTCACTTGACGAGATTCGGACATACCTCCCTTATCGGAATAGCCTGCCGATGTGCAGGCTGGAGGTACGGCTCCACAACATCCTTAGCATCCATTGCCGCCCTGGGGCCACGAACGGCCAAGGGGATGCAAGGACGGAGGGCCCCGCACCACCCTCAGGTGCCGGCGTTGTTGTCACGGCGGGCTGGTGGAAGCAGGAGGTCACGGTCCGGGTGGGTGTCGCCCGTGACGGTGCCGCTGACACCGAGGTCAACGCGGCCTGTTCCGTGAAAGGCGTTGATGGCGCGGAAACCGGCGCGGTTGCGGCCGCGCCAGGCGGCGAGGGTGTCGGGGGTCTTGCCGGTGGCCTGCCAGTCGACGGCGAGGGCAGCAGCGTTGAGGTCGTGGGTGGCCTCGACCACGTCATCACCGCCGAGCAGCATGATGCGCTCGAAGGCGCGGCCCCGGGAGCGGGAGGCGGCGGCCACGTCGGCGAGCATCTGGGACTCGGGGTCATCGCTGCGGCGGATGCCCTCGCGGTGAAGCGGGGGCTCAAACGCCGTGCTCGCGTACGGCACCGCGCCCGACGGTCGGCTCTTCCGCGCTGTCGGTGGCGGGCGCGTCCGTTCCACCGAGTACACCGTGGTGTGGCAGGCGGCGCGGGAGAAGGTGCTTTCCGCCGAGGAGTTGGAGACGCAACTCGCCGAGGCGCCGTACTGCCTGCGCCAGGCGGGCATCTCCCTGTGGATCAAGGCGGGCGTCGACCCGGTGGAGGCCGCACGGCGGGCCGGGCACAGCGTCGCCGTGCTCTTCCGCTTCTACGCGAAGATCCTTCGCGGCGTCCAGGATCACGCCAACGAGCTGATCAAACAAGCTTCGAACACGTGAGGAGAGCGGGTTGGGCTCTCTCGGTCAGCGTGTGAACGCTGCCCCTTCGGTGCAGCAACTCCAGAAGGCAGTCACCCCCGATCCCCTCCGGTGATCTACCGCTCCAACTAGTGAGCTTGGCTGCACGGTTCATCGACTCCAGGGCCAGTCGTACCCGCATTGCCCATAGGTCTCTGCACCGAGAAGGTGGCACGTCCGCCGAGTGCAAGATCGTGGAGTCGGAACGAGGTGCCATTCGGTGTGAGCCACTGGGCTTTATCTCACTGCCACTGGACGTCACCAGCCAACGAGCGAGATCAAGCCAATCCACAGGAGCATGGTTTATAGCCTTATGTCCGAAAAGCTGGAAGACGGTCTAGAATTTCCGTCAACTGCCTCTGTCATATGCCGCAGCACACACGTCTCCCAGAGGAGTTGGAGGATGACTGAAGTATGCCCTACTGCGCGTCTAAACGAGAGCCGAATTTTGCCTCGTTGAGAAACCCGCAGGTCAGTCCGGATCTACGCTCCCTTCGCATAGAGAAGCCCCGTCCTCTGTCTCGCTGACCAGGACGGGGCTTGCCTGACGACGGCCCGGGAGCAGTGGCTACTGCTCTGGGGCCTACATCAAGCGGAGGACCAGCGTGACGGATCTCGAAAGCCCTCCCGAAGGGGAGCCTAGTGAAAACGACCGGCCTAAGGTCAATCTGTGGCTGGCGGGCATCTCGTCCGCCGCAGCGTTGATCGGTGCACTCGCTGCGTTGATCGCAGCCATCCGCGGCTGATAGACCTGGCAAGAATCAGCACCAGAACTCGTTCTGTAACGTCGTCCGGTAGCTTGGACAGCATCCGTCAGAGCCGCGTGGCCTCGTAGTACACGCAGCTCTGGGCAGCAGGAATCACAGAACGTTGTCTGCGTGGGGTAGCAGCAGCCCTGACCACAGGTTGACCACCCGCACTGGTCATCGGTGGGATTCGGTGCCACACGAGCGGGACGCACAACAGGTGGGGTGGGTCCTCGAATGGATCGAGGACCCGCCCCACCTGTGCGTTCTCCGCTAGCGCGGAGGCTGTGGGATTTGAACCCACGGTGACATCGCTGCCACGACGGTTTTCAAGAGGAGCGCGCCGTAGAACGACAGATAGCTCTGACCAGGATTGATCCATTGCCTGGTCGGCTCACTGCGCCGTTCTGGCCCGCGCATGGCCCATACCTGACACGGCCCTGATGCCTCCTCACCAGCGTATGTCGCCGGCGCCCGTACTCGGCGGCTGCCGCGGGCGGGAGCCGAACGCGCCTTGGTAGAAGCCCGGCTTCAAACGGCTCGACATCCGCCGAGAACGCCGAGCCAGCGTCCAGGAAGCCATCTTCAAGATCGACTTCCTCTTATCACGCTGCGCCAGGTCAACTCGTCGTACGAGCCGTTGTCAACCGAGTGCCTACCTGGAGGGCTCGGACACGCGGCGTACCTCTGCAAGATCTTTTGCGAATCTCCGAAAGGAGGATGCCATAGCATCTCGCCGGTCACATTTTCACCCACCGGCTGGCCGACAACGTAGTGGAGTTGGATAATGGAGCGATTGGCGCCTCTGGCTCGCCATGCGGGCACGAAGGGTACAACATCGGCGCCAGCTTCGCTGGTTAACCTTCTTGAGATCAGGGGATGCCATGAGGGGTCTACTCGACGACGAGAAACTCACAGGTGCGCATGAGGTTCAAATCTCCTACCGCCCGGAACGCATCGCAGTGCCATTGACACCCCAGACCGAAGATTACTTCATTAGTGTAGTACGCGACCAGAGTCAGATCTGGGGTGGCGCCGTCGTTCCGCTGATACCGGTTATTTCTGACGGTACCGTCGAGGAAAGCTATGCCAGAATTCTGCCTGGTTCAGCAATTGACGCCCTGCAGGGAATGCATCCTTTTAATCTTTTTCACTTGCCCGAAGCCACAGTAGAAAAATCGAGCAAACGGTCGAAATATGGACCTCAGCTAGCTTTTACGCTTTTGGGATTCGATAAAGCCGACCAATACCGACCCGTTCAGGTCGTAGAACTTTCGCCGGGAGATCCTTGGAGGATTATCTATGCCTCATGCCTGGGGCTTCTTCCAGAAAAACCTGACGCCGAGCTTTTGCATGAGAGTCGCCTAACTCCGGATTTGAAATTTGAGGACGCAATCCGAGTGGACAGAGTGAAAGCGAGAGGGTCTTTTGACGACCTGCTGGGGCGTCTCAATTCCAGAGATTTTGTCACACCCCGCCAACTTTCGATGCAAGGACTCGCATACGGAAACTCTGGAAGCACTGGCATTAGAAGCGGGACGATTACCCTTCCTGAGCCGGAATTTTCCCGATTTGACGCCGGACCGAACATCGTCGTAATTTGCTCACCTCAAAATATCCGAGATGCCGCACTGCTCTGGAACCTCCGCGGCGCAAACGGGGACTCAGGTCCGCTACCAATTGGAATCCTAGCTGACGATGCAACACCTGAGCGTCTCCAAGCTCTAGTGCGCGAACCCAAAATTTCACGGAACGGTATTTCGGTTAAATCCATTTATGTCACTAGTGCGAGTCTCTCCACAGATGAGCTCTCCGCACTCGTAGGAAACAGCGGCAAGAACATAGGTATCGCCGGTTACGCCGAAATTCTTCATCTCGGGCAACCTGGAAGCCTCACTAGGAATGAAGTCCTAGTTTGGGACAGCGGGAGAACCCAATTCGTTGCTCTACAAACAGACGCTCACAGTGGTCTCTTCACTAAGAGGCCCATTATGCCACTAATGAGTATGCAGACTGATGTCACAGTGCTGGACTCGCCTTTCCCCCAAGGAGCTGACGTACGAGTCAACTCCTTCAGTAACGTATATCGCGCCGGAAACTGTAGCATTTCCTGCTCGCCTAATCGGCGCTCCGAGGTGCGTGACCTGGAGTGGCCTAGCAGGTTGGTCATGGCGAAGGCTATTGCCGCTGGGAGGGGATTCGAAATTGAAGAGTCCGAGCCTGGTCGTGCCGCTCGGGTACTGCTTGCGGGAATCAGCGACATTGGAATGCTTGGGAATCTTGCGCACGCTCCCCTTCTGTCGATGCTTGAAGAGATGGCAGCACGCCAGGGTTTCGGCTGGTATAAAGACCGGATGCGGAAAATTAGCCAATCATCAGACCCACTAGAATCTGTGGGGCCAACGACGGACGAACTTCCAGAGAAGACATTCAACGAGTTCAAGAAAGCACTAGGGAACAGCGATAAGGCCACTAAATATTGGTTGCTCTGGGCAGAAAAATCAAACTTGATCCTCAAAGGATTCCAGCTAACTTGCGCTGCATGCGAGGCGAAGCAATGGATTCCGATTGCAGGATTCATACCCCCCATCGTTTGCCGAGGATGCGCACACGAGATGAGCACCCCGTTCGGCGACCGGAGTAACGTTGAGTTCCGCTATCGAATTTCCGAACGGCTACGGCGCGTGTACGAGCAAGATGCAATGGGTCATCTGTTGGTGGCTCGATATTTTCACCATCTTTTCAGTCACGGAAAAACAAGCAGACTAATCGGTCTTCATCCGGGCATGGAGATCCGACGAAAGGGGCGATCATCTCTTGAGGGAGAAGCAGACGTTCTCCTGTTCACTAGAAAGTCAGAATTTATCCCTGTGGAGGTGAAGAGAACCTCCTCAGGGTTCATCGACAAGGAAGTCGGGAAAATTGACCACCTTGCTTCCTTTTTGGGATCACCATGGTCGGTCGCTGTAGCGTGTCAGTACGGAAGCGAAGCAGGGGATATAATTCCTGGGCTAATTAAAAAATCGCCGAGCGGATACTCCCGAATTTCCTTGACTTACGATAATCTTCTTGTCGACTATCCTGTATGGACGCTCGGTAGCGATCCATTCGCTTGGGATCCCATGAGTCGTGATGATATTGAAAAGAGGGAAAGAGAATTCGTCACGCGCCTGGCATCGCAAGAGACCGGACCGACTGATTGGTTCGCTGACGAGCTGATGAACCGTCCTAAAAGAGTGAACTGAAAGTGGCCGATGGGCTGGCGTCTATGTGTCCCGTGCCCGACGTTCACGCACCGCGTCCGTCGTGGTATCAACCGCGGTCAGCTCGGCGAACATGCGGAAGGAGAAGATCGCGGTCCGGGTGGGTGTCGCCTGTGAGGGTGCCGCTGACGCCGAGGTCTTCGCGGGCCACCTCGTGGAAAGCGTTGATGGCGCGGAAAACGGCGCGGTTGCGGTCGCGCCAGGTGGTGAGGGTGTCGGGGGTCTTGCCGGTGGCTTGCCAGTCGACGGCTAGGGCGGCTGCGTTGAGTTCGTGGGCGGCCTCTACGACGGCGTCGCCGGCGAGGAGCATGATGCGCTCGAAGGCGCGGCCACGGAGGTGGGCGGCCTCGGTGAGCTGGGCGCGGAGCGCGGACTCGGGCTCGTCGCTGCGGCGGATGTCCTCGGTGTGCTCGTACAGCTCGACGGCGAGGAAGACGCCGGCGCGGACGCGGTCGACGTAGCCCTCGTAGGCGTCGAGCTTCTTGTCGTCCCAGCGGGTGAGGAGTTCGCGGCGGATGCGTTGGCGCTCGGTCCAGTAGTTGGTGACGTAGGTGGTGAGGGCGCCGAGCAGGACGGCCGCGATGGTCAAAAGCTGCTCGGAAGTGCTCACGCCGTCCTCGCCCTCCCCCGTGAGTCATAAAGACGTCTTGAGGATTTTAGGGGCGTGCCGGAGGCTTGGGGGCGCGCTTCGGGTTTCTGGCTCGAAGGCGGCGACGGGCCGCGGTGCTACCGTGCGCGTGGCGACCTGCGGAGAGGCGAACGGATGAGCAACCCCACTTCAGAGGCCCTGGTCACGCTCGGCCGCTGGTACGTCCGCAACGCGCCGGGCACCGTCGGGAAGGCGCCGCTGGCCGGTCGCTACCTCAATCCGCGGCTGCGGGACGAGCCGCGGCGGCGCGTCACCGAGACCGCGACCGGGGCCCGGTTCGCCGTGGACACGCAGGACCTCATTCAGCGGTACCTGTACCTGTTCGGGGTGTGGGAGCCGCGGATGACGCAGTGGCTCCAGCGGCGGCTACGGCCCGGGGACACGTACGTGGACGTCGGCGCGAACGTCGGTTACTTCAGCGTGCTCGCCGCGCAGCTCGTCGGCCCGGAGGGGCGCGTCGTGGCGATCGAGGCGTCGCAGGCGTTCAACGAACGGCTTGAGCAGAACGCCCGGCTCAACGACCTCACCAACATCCGCGCCGTGCACACCGCCGTCTCCGACAAGCAGCAGACCCTCACCTTCATACTGGCCAGCTCCGCCAACATGGGCGCCAACAGCATCGTGCCGTGGGACGGCCCGGCGGAGTCGACCTTCGACATCGAGGCGTTCCCGCTGCCCGACGTCCTGCAAGAGGACGAGATCGCGAGGGCGCGCGTCATCAAGATCGACGTCGAGGGTGCGGAGGGCAGTGTCGTACGGGGCATGGCACCGCTGCTCGAACGGCTGCGGCCGGACGCCGAGGTGACGGTCGAGGTCACCCCGGATCGGATGGAGCAACTCGGCGACTCGGTCGAGGAGTTGCTCGACACGATGCGCGGCGCCGGCTTCCACGTCTACCGGCTGGCCAACGAGTATGCGGCGGCGACGTATCCCTCCGCGCTGCACGGCCCGGCGGCCGTACCCGTACGGTGGCGCGGCCCGGTGGCCGACGAGAGCGACCTCATCTTTTCGCGAGTGGACGCCGAGACGCTGCCCTAGACGCAACGAGGCCCGGCACTCCGGCAATTGGAGTGCCGGGCCTTGCCCGCGTTCACCGGTCATGTCCGTTGCTGAGTGAGCCAGTCCTCCCGGGCCGCAACGAGCTGCGGCTGTATCTCGTCGTCCAACAAGGCCGCCTGGGCTCGTAATTGGGCGGCGACCTCGGCGAGGGCGGTCGGGGTAAGGCCGTGCAGCCAGTAGTCACCGACGATCCTGACGTTGGCCACGGGCAGCCGGGGAAGCGGGCCGCCGACGTACGGGTTGCAATCGATGCTCGTCCGGAAGACCTCGGAGTCCTCGCCCTCCACGCCACGGTGAGCGACAGCCATGCGCTGGCCGGGGAAGCGCGTCCAGTGGTTCATGTCGGCGATGAGCGAGGTCAGTTCGTCCAGGAGGACACCCGTCTCGCTCGGGTCGGCGTCGGCCCACGCGGGCAGGTAACCCGAGACGGTGCATCCGCAGGTGGTCGTGATGGTCCACGTACGGCCTCGCCGTACGGGCTCGCCGGCGTCGGACGTACGCGGCTCCGTCGTATCGCTGTTCATGGCGCGGCTCCCGTCACTCACCGAGGTCCGCCCACTGGCCTGCGCCGTCGGCGGTGACAAGCGCCCAGACGAGCTTGCCGACACCTTCACGCTTACTCGCTCCCCAGCGCTGCCCCGTGATCGCGTCGACCAGCACCAGACCGCGCCCGGCCTCCGCCTCTTCATCAGCCTTCTGCAACTCCGGCCACTGGTCGTTGGCGTCGTGCACCTCAATCCGCACACCGCCGTCCGCGCGCTCGTACCGGGTCTCGATCTCGCGCCCGAGGGGGTGGCGGGCATGGCGTACGGCGTTGGTGACGAGTTCGGAGAGGACGAGTTCCGCCGGGTCCGTCAGCTCGGCCAGCCCCCACGCGGTCAGTACGTCGCGCAGATCGCGGCGCGCGCGGCCTACGCATCTGCGGTTGTTGGGCCATCGGCGTACTGAGATCGGCGTCGCGCTTTCGGGGTACGGCAGTGCGTTCATCGCGCTTCAGCTTTCTTCTCGGTCGTCTCGGTCGTCGTACCGATCGGGGTGACGAAGGCGGCCTCCGTGCGATCGCCAGGGAGTACGAGGTGGGCGTATGCGACGACTTGGCCGTCGTCCGTGGTGAAGGTCCGCTCGACGGCGAGGACGGGCATACGGGTGGAGATGCGCAACGACTGTGCTTCCGCCGCGGTGGGGAACCGGGCGGTGACCAGGTCGGTGCTGTACGCCGCGGGCGCCGTGTCGCCGGCCGCGAGGACCAGGTCGTCGCCCCAAGGGGACTCGGTGGCCGCGTCGGTGACGTACGGGGTGCCGTTCGGTACGTAGGCGTGCGCGATGCTCTGCGGGGTGTCGTCGCGGTGGCTCACGCACACGTATTCCGTGATCAGGGTGTCGAGCGGCGTGCCGAGACGGGCGGCGAGGTCGACGGTGGCGGTAATCACGCCTGAACTGACGTAGATGTGCAGGCCGTTGACGGCGCCGCGGGGATAGACGAGGCGCTCGACCGGGCGACGTACGAAGTTGCCTCGACCCTGGAACTTCTCGACCAGGCCCTCGGTGCGGAGCAGTTCGAGGGCTTCGCGGAGCGTTGGCGTGCTGACGCGGTAGCGGGCGGCGAGTTGGGTCTCCGGCGGGAGGCGCTCGCCGATCGTGAGGGCGCCCGATGCGATGAGGCGCCGGAGGTCGTCGGCCACTTGCTGGTGACGGGCGGTCATGTGGCGGCGAGCACCTCCTCGGCCGACTCGCTCCCCCGGAGCCGGGCCAGTTCGGCTGCGCTCAGGACGTACGGGCGGACGAGCGGGAGGTCGTCGGCCGGCCAGAAGTGCGCGGGCTGTGCGGGCCGGTGGCTTCGTAACGTCGGCGTCGTACGCCTCGGCTGCGGGAGCCGTACGGGCGGACCCTGGCGGCTCGTCGCGCGAGCGGGGCGCCGCGCTATCCAAGTGGCGGCGCGGCAAAGGTGGTTGAACACGCTGGTCAGCTCCTATGGCTGATGGTGGTGCCCGTGCGGCGTCAGGTGTCGTCACCCTCGCCGTCGCCGGGCGATGCGGGCGGGTGCTTCCGCACGGCGGCCCATAAGGACCGGCCGCGTACACCGCTGTCGGCGAAGCCGAACCAGTCCGCTTCTGCGAGGAGGGCGAGCAGTTCGCCCCACGCGTCGGCGGGAAAGGTGGTCGGCATCGCCGCTTCGATGCGCGTGTGGTCCCGGTACTGCTTGATGACCGGGGTGAGTCCTACGGCGGCGAGGCCCGCGCGGATGCCTTCGGTGCGGGCTTCGGGTTCGGGCACGACTCATCTCCGTCACCTTGGAAGCACTCTCAGTAAAGCTAGTTAACTAGATTAGAGCTAGTGGACTAGATTGTCCACATGCCTGAGCAGCCGCCGTATCTCCGCATCGCCGACGTGCTCCGCGAGCGCATCGAAAGCCAGGAGTGGACACCGGGGGACCGCCTGCCGTCTCGCGGCGAGCTGTCCGCCGAATACGGCGTCGGCGACAACGTCATACGGCGTGCCCAGGAGCTGCTGATCTCGCGCGGCATCCTCGAAGGCCGCGCCGGATCAGGGACGTACGTCGCCGAGCCGCGCGAACGGGTGCGGATCGTGCGCGCCACGTACCGCGAGCAGGCAGGCGGCTCACCGTTCCGCGCGGACATGTCCGCGCTCGGCAAGCGGGGGACCTGGGAGAGCCGGACCGAGGCCAAGGTGCCGGTGCCCGCGGACATCGCCGCCCGACTCGGCGTCAACGAAGGGGACTTGGGCGTCCGCACCGCCTACGAATTCCTGGCCGACAGCAAGCCGGTCCAGATCTCGACCAGTTGGGAGCCGTACGCCCTCACGGCGGGCACCCTGGTCGTCCTCCCGGAAGGTGGCCCGCACGCCGGCGCGGGAGTCGTGAGGCGCATGGCCGAGATCGGCATCACGGTCAGCCACGCGGTGGAGCGGCCCGAACCCCGCGTCGCCACGACGGAGGAGGCCACCCTCCTGGGCATCCAGCGCGGCTCGCTGGTCACGCACATCCGCCGCACGTACTACAGCGACGAGGGCCAGCCGGTGGAGACGGCGGACATCGTGGTGCCCGCGGCACTCTGCGAAATCGTCTACGAGGTCCCTGTCCACGGGTAGGCCCATCTGCATCGCCCTCGATGCAGAACGGCACGCTGCTGAAGGTCCATGCGCTCCGCTGACGAGGCGCCTACCGACGGCGCAATCGAGCTGCCTTCAGTACGGGACGAGCGCAGTCGTGAGACCCACGCATTCTGCCAGATCAATCATCAAGGATTACCGTCGCCCCCTGGAACACTCGCCATTGCGGCGCGATTGCGCACGTGCGCGATCACGCAATACCTCTGGGAATGCTCCGCCCGCCCCTCGCGCGGACTCGGGGGGCAACAGAAGGCATCGGACGTGTGGCATAGGTACATTTACTGATGGGCAGTCAGAATCTTATCTCAGGAACCACATTGACGAACAACTCCCGCTCCTACCATGACCGAACCTGGAGTTTCCGGCGAGACCGAGAGCCCCAACAGGCCGGATGCCAACCGTCCCAGCGCACCTCAAGTGAGGCTCAAGCGATCAAATCCGTGGTTGTTTCGATGATCACCTCCCCCTAAGGTCTGAACCACAGAGGGCGCCGCACGATGGCGTTCTGGATTGGGGAGGGTTTAATGAAGGCACGAGGAAAGTTGTCTGCGGTCGGCGCCGCGCTGGTTCTCACAGCCATATCCGGTGGAACCGCAGTTGCCGCAACCCCGGTCACTCCTAAGAGCATGTACTGCCCTCCGGAGGACGACCGAACGTACACGCAGACAGCCTCCGCGTGGTACGGGTACGATTCCGGCACTCTGGCGAACAACTCCGCCGGTACAATCAGCAAGACCTACACTCACTCGTCGACCAAGTCACTTACGACTACGGTGAGTTCCGAGCTCCAGATTTCGGCGAACTACGTCGTCGCCCAGGTGAACGCGAAGCTCGGGTTGTCGACGGCCATCCAGGCGTCGTACACGAAGTCCGAGGCATTCACTGTGACTGCCCCCGCGCACACCACGGTGAAGTACAAGGACGGCATCCTGAAGCGGACCATCAGGGTCAAGTGGGACCACACGTACAGCAACTGTACTGTGAAGACCGTGACGAACTTCGCGTACCTGGCGGACAACTACTCGGAAGCCAGCTAGTCGCGGCGGAACTACGGAGGTCGAGCGGTGATGAAACGAAGCGCGCTGTACCGCTCGGTGGGGGCGGTCCTTTGCCTCATGGGTATGGCGACTGCTGGATGCACGTCGACTCAAGCCCATCAACAAGGCGGACAGAACAGCAACTCATCGGCGAAGCCAGCGCAATACGCACCGTCCCAGTGCGGGAAGGACGTGCCGGTACAACGGGATGGCCTGCTCTCGCTACAGGATGCCTACCGGAACAAGTCGGGGCCAAAGTCGCAATCGGTCCGCACGATCAAGCTTGCTGCGGACGACTGCGGCTCAGGACGCGGATTTTCGACCGTAGCCAAGTCATGCGATACGTCTGAATTCCCTTGGGCATCATCGCCGTCCTCTCAGAACGTCGAAATGTTCGCATCCGGGGTACGGGAGTGGAGTCAGTCCACTCTGACCGCGTCAGACGGGACAGTGCTCAAGGAGCATGTCTTCATCCCTGATGAGAAGTACAAGGACACGTTCATCAAGGGTTACCGCGAACACCTGAAATCGTGTGGCGCTCAAGTGGTGAGCTCCCAGAACGGCGAGGCGACCGAGTTCGCTCTCCCGGGCACGCCCAAGATCTCCATCGGCTTCGAGGATGGTCGCGTGACCGCCCTTCAGGGGTACGGGAAAAACTGGGACTCCAGTAATCTCACTGCCCTGCTTGAGGTAGCACAGGAGCACAGCTCAAAGCTTTCGCTCGGGTAGCGCAAGCAACTGTGGTGGGAGGGTACGCCTGTACCCTCCCACCACATTTTTTGCTTTGGCTTCACCTATTCATCTCGCAGAGAAGTTCCACCCACCGATCGCGAGTGCTTCCGCGCGGGCCTCGATGACGGCCATGCGGGCGGCGCGTTCGGCGTCGTCGGTGTGGGTGGACTGGGCCGTGGCTTGGCCTTCCCACTTGCGGTAGAGGAGGCCGTATTCGCGGGTGAAGTAGCCGGGGCTCACGACGTTCAGGGCGAGGAGGAGGCCGGTGTCTTCGGAGGCGGGGAGGGCCATCCAGCCGCCCAGGGCGAGGAGCAGGTCGCGGCGGACGAAGAGGGTTGCGGGGTGGACCTGGGCGCGGAAGTTGTGGGCTTTCCAGTGGTCGAAGACGGCGCCGCGCTCGATGGGGCCGTCGGCGGGGTCCTGGTCGAAGCCGGCGGTGGAGCCGTCGGGGAGGAGGTCCAGGACGCGGGAGGTGGTCCAGCCGAGGGCGGGGTCGGCTTCGAGGAGGGCCAGGTCGCGGGCGAGGGCGCCGGGCGTCAACTGGTCGTCGGCGTCGAGGACTTTGACGTAGTCCCCGCCCGAGTGGGCCATCGCCATCATGCGCGCGACGCCGGGGCCGCCGGGGCGTCCCTGGCCGAAGGTCACGCGAGGGTCGTCGGGTACGTACGGGGCGACCGCGTCCCCCTTGCCGTCCTCCTGGATGATCCAGTGCCAGTGCCAGCCGTCGGGAAGTTCCTGGGCGACCAGGGACTTGTACGCGTCCGCGAGGTACGGGGCAGCGGGGGCGTGGACGGCGGTGATGACGTCGATGGTGCGCCTGGTCACGGCGTTCACCACCTTTCCAGGTCGGTGGTGAAGAGGAGTTCCGTGCGGTCACCGGGGAGTGTGACGTCGGAGATGTCGACCGGACGGCCGGCGACGTCGTACGACGTCTTGCGGAGGACGAGGACGGAAGTCCCGGGTGGCAGCCCCAGCTCCTCCGCTTCCTCGGCGGTCGGCGGGCGGGCGGTGATGCGCTCCTCGATCCGGCCCAGCTCGATCCCGACGGTGAAGAGCTGGCTCTGAGTCCCCCCTGGCCAGGGCTCCTTGGATTCGTCCAGGAGGTCAGGGTTCTCCGCGACCATGTCCCGTACGAGATAGGACCGTACGAGATTGAACGGCGCGCTCTCCGCCCGATACCGGGTGCGGTAGGTCCGCTCCAGGAGCGCGGTCCCGACCGGGATACCGAACGCCTCGGCGATCGCCCCCTCCGCCTTGATCTCGCGGTACGCGGCGTAGAAGACGAGGTCGTTCAGTTCGAGACCGGTGTCGCGCTCAGTCGAACCGGTCTGTGCCCGCAGGGGCTCGGGCTCACGGGCCCGGTCCTTCTCCCATTGGTGGCGGCCGTTGGTGCGCTGGACGAGCGTGCGGGGGAGGCGGACGAAGTTGCCGCGACCGTGCACCTTCTCGATCAGGCCCTCGGCCTGAAGCAGGCTGAGCGCTTGCCGGAGGGTCGGAAGGCTCTTCCCGTACTGCTCAACGAGCTTGGTCTCGGAGGGCAGTTGGTCACCAGGATGCAGTTCACCTGCACGGATGAGCTGGCGGAGATCGTCAGCGATCCGCTCGTATGCCTTGGCCATGGGGCCTCACCGTCCTGATCCGTTAGCAGCCCCAGGATACAAGTCATCAAGAGGTCTTGACGAGTGAGTGACCCATGCCTCATATTCATCCTTACTCCTAAAGAGGACTTGAGGACAGGTTCTCTTAAGGAGAAACGTGAGAAGGACGCCCGGAGGGCCCCGCGACACGGGTCCGAAGGCAGCGCCGGCTCCTTGAAAACTCCACAGAGCGCCTGAACGAACGAGTGCTTTTGATCCCGGCACGGCTGCTGTGAGCTGCGGTGCCGGAGGTCATGACCACTCGTCCCGTGAGCCGACGGCAGCAGCCGTCGTACCAGCGCGGACACCGCCGTCGGCTCTCCCACCCCCAACTTCAGGAGAGCCATGTGTACGTACGGAGGTCGGTGTGAAGTCCTCTGCGACGAGGGCGAGTTACTGGATGCCCGGGAGTTCCTTCGGGAGCTGTTCCTCGGTATCCCGGGTGAATCGGATGACGAACGCGCCGCTCGTCAGGCGGTGGCCCGCGACGTACTCGCCGAACTGCTGGAAGAGGGCGCCTCCGACGCGCTCGCCCGGGAGGACGCGGTCTGTGCCCTGTGGCTCGGTGGCGTTGCGCTGCTGAGGAACAGTCGGCTGTCCGGGCGCCCGATGTGGTTCGGGGAAGCGGCATGATCGCGTCGCAGACCATCCTGATTGGCGGTGGGCTCGGCGTCGCCGGCCTCGTCGTATGGCGAACTGTCCGGCACCTGCGGCGCGGCACGCCTGCCATCGGGGTCGCCGCCCTCGCGGCAGTCGGCTGCACCGCGTACAGCGCCGATACGTCGAGGCGGTTCGCCGCCGACTACCTCGACATCGCGGGTACGGTCGAGCGCGCGGCGATGTTCGGCGCCGCTGAACTCGCCCTGTTCGCGACCGCGTTGATGGCCCGACAGAACCTCAACGGGCCGAACGCGGCGCCGGGCGTCCCCGGAGTCCTGGCGTGGGTCATCACCGGGGTGCAGATCATCCCGGCGTACGCCGAGTCCGGGCCGGTCGGCGGGACCGTGCGCGCCTTCATCGGCCCAGTTATGGCCGCGATGCTCTGGCACCTCGCCATGGGGATCGAGCTGCGGCACCGGAAGCCCGAGGCGTCGTCCAACGGCTTCGGGGCTTTGGTGGCAAGGGAGTTGCGTGAGCGGCTCCTCTCCCGGCTCGGCGTCGCCGAGCGGCACCGGGACGCGGCGCAGATCACCCGCGACCGGGCCACCGTACGAGCGGTCGCTCTCGCGTCACGCCTCGCCGAAATGAGCCCCGCCCGGCGGGGCAAGCGGCGAGGGCGGCGGATCGCGCGCCGTCTCTCCGTCGCGGTTGCCCGTGCCTCGGTCGGCAGCGACCGCGAGCAGCGGCGCGTCATGCTCGACCAACTCGCCGCACGGCGGAACGCGGCGGCGTTGGCGACCGTTGAATTGGTGTCGCCGTGGGGTGAACGTTCACCGGACCCCGCCGCGTCCGCTCTCGCCGCGCACACCCGGGATCAGATGGCCCGAGCCACCGCGAGCATCCGCCGTTACCCGCGCACGCTGTTCACCGACCTTCCGCCGGTGGACGGCGCGGACGACGGTGGCCGATCACCTGAACGCGCCCCCGCCAAGCTCGGCACCGCCGAGGCCACGGCGGCGATCGAGCGAGGGTGGGCCGACGGTCTCAGCGTCCGCGAAACGGCGCGGCGGGCGACACGGGCGCCGAGCTACGTACACGGCGTGTTCGTACGGCTCGACACAGAACGCGGTCCCCGCCCGGTGAACGGCCCGGCCGGATCAACGCGTACGGCGAAGCAGCCTTGACGGCTCGCCGTTCAATCCCAACACCGGGGCCCGGCCGCTGCTTTGGCGGGTAGGGCCGGGCCCCGGAATCCCTTCCCAACAGGAAAGGAATCGCCAGTGAATCACGACAAGCAGGACCCGGGGCATGTGCCGTTAGCGACTTCTCCGGTGGTCAAGGTCGACGCATCGCGCGGTCCGAGCGGACCGGGGTTGGTCGATCGCGTACGGGGTGTCAAGCGGCGACCCGTTGTGCCGGCGTGGGCGCGGTCGCGTCGGGAGTTCGGGGCCGCGGGCAAGGGCGTGGTCGCGTACGCCGGGCACGTCAGCGCGTATCACGCGGTGCGAACGCCCTGGTACGCGTTGCGGCTTACGCTTCGGGCGCCGCGCGGAGTCGCCCGTTTCGTGGGCGGCTCGCTGCGGTGGCTGGTCGACGCCGAGGGCGAGCCGTTGCGGCAGGCCGCGGCGACGCGCGAGGACATCGAGGAGTACCTCAAGTTGTCGCGGCAGCGGGATCGGCGGGTGCGGTGGCGGTCGGCCGTTGGAGTCGTCGCGTCGGTCGTCGTGCCCGTGGTCGGTATCGGTCTGTACGTGCTGGCGCCGGCGTGGCTGCTCGCGTTGTCGGGTGTGGCAGCCGTGATGGTGATGGGACGGCTCGGGCAACCGGCTGATGATCCGGTTATTCACAGGGCTGTGGAGATTCCCAAGGCTTCGAAGCTCACGAGCGACATCGTGCTGCGGGCCCTGGGCGCGCTCGGCATCCCCGCGATCAACCAGGCTCAGGCCAAGGGCGGACCCGGTTTCGCCTTCACTGCACCCATCACCCGCGACGGTCCCGGCTGGCTCGCCGAGGGCGACCTCCCGTACGGCGTCACCGTCACCGACGTGATCGACCGCCGCGAGCGGCTCGCGTCCGGGCTGCGGCGTCCGCTCGGCTGCGTATGGCCGGAGGCGGTGCCGGACGAACACACCGGCAGGCTGCGGCTGTGGGTCGGCGATCAGGACATGTCGCAGACGCGGCAGCCGAAGTGGCCGCTTCTGGACGTCAAGCCGCTGGATCTGTTCAAGGCACAGCCGTTCGCGACCGACCAACGTGGGCGGTGGGTGGTGACGTCCCTGATGTACGTGTCCGGGATCGTCGGCGCCGTGCCGCGGATGGGCAAGACCTTCCTTCTGCGTCTGTTGCTGCTCATCGCGTGCATGGACCCGCGAGCGGAGGTGCACGCGTACGACCTCAAGGGGACGGGCGATCTGTCGACCGTCGGCCGCGTCGCCCACCGCTATCGGGCGGGTGAGGAAGAGGACGACATCGCGTACGCGCTCGCTGATCTCCGGCAGCTCCGGGGGGAGTTGAGGCGGCGGGCGAGGGTCATTCGCGAATTGCCCAAAGATCTCTGTCCCGAGTCCAAGGTCACGTCAACGCTGGCGGACATGAGGAAGCTCGGGCTGCACCCGATCGTCGTGGGGGTGGATGAGTGCCAGAAGTGGTTCGAACACCCCACCTACGGAGGGGAGTTCGAGGAGCACTGCACCGACCTCGTCAAGCGCGGCCCCGCGCTGGGGATGACGCTGCTCCTCGCGACGCAGCGGCCGGATTCCAAGTCGTTGCCGACGGGCATCTCCGCGAACGCCACGCTGCGCTGGTGCCTGAAGGTCATGGGCCAGATCGAGAACGACATGGTGCTCGGCACCGGCTCGTACAAGCGCGGCATCCGCGCGAATCTGCTCGCCTGGGCCGACAAGGGCATCGCGTGGTTCGTCGGCGAGGGCTCGGACGCACGGATCGTGCGCTCCGTCTATCTCGACGCGCCCACGGCTGACGCGCTCGCGCTGCGCCTGTACGAGCTGCGCAAGGCGGCGGGTCGCCTCACCGGGCACGCCCTCGGCGAGGAACCCGAGGGCGGAGCTTCCCCCTCGTACGACCTGCTCGCCGATCTGCTCACCGCCATCCCGGCCGGGACGTCGAAGACGTGGAGCGAGGACATCATCGCCCGCCTCGCCGAACTCCGGCCCGACGTCTACAGCGAGTGGAGCCCTGAGCAACTGGCCTCCGCCGTAAAGCCGTACGGCATCCGCACCGTACAGGTGTGGGGCACGACGGAGGACGGCAAGGGCGCGAATCGGCGTGGGGTGCGGCGTGCTGATGTGCTCGCCGCCATCGATGGGAAGAGTCGGACCGGCCGAGCGCCGCGTAAGCCCTGTCAGGCCAGCCCTGGCCTGTCCGCATCTTGAGCAGACGTCTGCCGCCCTTCGACCATCCCGACGCCTGCTCGCCGCTCCAGTCGTTGGGCGACCACCAGCCCGAGCGGCTGGTCGGGGACCTTCCTCCACGTTTTCCGACGTCGCCTGTGGAGGGCTTCGTCCACCGTGTCCGCAGCCTCGGTCGGGGAAGAGAGGTCCGGGAAGTTTGCAAGCGCGAGTTGCTCGCGCCGTCGGTTGGCGCTGCTGACCGCCCGCTTGTTCCGGCGAATGTTGCGACGAGAACTCTTGTCGTTCTCGCCGAAGGCGTTTCGGCGGTCCTTACGGTAACTCAACTGCTTCTTCTCCTGCGGGGACCTCCGCACCGGAACCTCGCTTTCTGTCCGCTCGGAGCAGAAGGCTACGTCGACAGGTGACTCCCAAGCAACGGCGTTTGCGGACGCTGCTCGCGACATCGGAACAGCCGTTTCTCTAGCGTCGCATCCCGCTAGGTCTAGCACCCCCGCTAGCGCCCCAATGGCCCTCTGACCTGGCGTCTAGCTGCTAGCGGCCCACTTTCCGCATGCCCTGATTCCGCCCTGGAAGGGGTTCTCATGCCTTCGCTCGTCACCGCTATAGCCCTCATCGTCATCGCGGGACTCTGTTACGCCGCATTGTGCGCCGCGAGTGCGCTCGGCAGTTGCCGCAGGTGCCGCGGATTCGGCTTCAAGGTCAAGCAGAACCGGCGCGGCCGGATCGTGCGCGGCCGGGAGTGCCGTCGCTGCCGCGGATACGGCCAACGGATCCGCGTGGGACGTCACCTCTACAACGTGGCCACTCGTCTGCACCGTGAGGGGGTCCGCTGATGGCCTTCAGTATTTCCGCCCTCGCGCTGTTCGGCGTCCTGCTGGCCCTGCTCATGCGCTACCGCGCGGTCGGCGCCGGGGCCGCCGTCGTCGCGCTGCTCTTCGGCTTCTACCTCGCACGCAGCAACGCCGCGCCCTCGATCGACCAGTTCATGTCCGCGCTCAGGGACGCGATCCCCAACTCCGGCAAGTAGCCGTCAAGTGACCTCGTAAGGAGGCAACTTCATGTGTACGCCCGCACTCGCGGCATCCCAGCCGCGCATCTCCCTGATGGCCATCAGCGAACTCCGCGACGTCCTCACCGCTCTCGAACTCGGCCAGGGTCCCACTGCCGTCGCCGGACTCATGGCCATCGACCCGGAGTCCTGGCAGGCCATCGAGCAGCGGCTCGCGGCGGTCGGCGGCGACCTGCGCACGGTCCTCCAGGCTGCCTCCCTTGGCGCCCCGGTCCTCCCGTACCTGGCCTGACGCACCCCCGTGCGGGCCCAACCTCCCATCCACAGAAGGAGGTTGGGCTCGTGCGGAGGACCGGACAGACCGCCCGGCCCGCCCAACGGAGGGACCCCATGCCCGACATCGCCCCGGACTGGCACCCCAGCCTGACCGACAGCGTGTACACCCTCGGCGCAGCCGCCCGTGAACTGCGCACCGCCCACAGCCATGCCCGCCACGCCGCGTGGACTGCGGACCCCGCCCGTATCGTGCCCGTCGTCGGCCTGCTCACCGTGCCCGACGCCGAACCCGTACGCCCGCACGACGAAGCGCTCTGGCAGCTCAGCGACCTCTACATGGTCCTGGAGCACCACACGCACGAGCTGTACGAGAACACCGCTCTCGGCTACGCGCACGGCGCCGCCTCGGCGGTGGCCGCCGTCCTGCGCAGCGAGCGCCCCCGGCACGTCGAACTCCCCCGCGACCGGAACGGCAACTACACCGTGACCGCGGACGGCATCCCCGACGTCAGCCCGTCCCTCACCCGCGACGCCGGCAGCGCCGAGCTTGCCGACCTCCGCGCCCGGGTCATCGCGTGCGAACCCGCGGACGGGGAGGAGGAGTTCACCGACCAACTCGCCGACGCCGCGTACGCGTACGGCGAGCGCGCCGAGCGCACGCTCCAGCACCTCATCCGCTTCGCGGACGCCCACGGCTTCCTTCAGGCGGGCTGACCGTGGCCCACACCCGCCCCCTGCACGCCCACATGATCCACTCCTGGGACGGCACCGCCTGGGAGGTCTTCGTCGCCGAGCCCGACGAAGCCCGTTGGGCGCACATCCCGTTCCCCGTCGGCGACGGCGTCCCCACCGTCAGCGCCCGTACCGCCGCCCTGCGTGCCCTCGGCTACGCGCCGCTCAGCGCCGACACCGCCTGGGAGTGGATGGAGACCTTCTTCGAGGGCGACCCCGAAGGCACCGTCTCGCTGATCGCCAGCGTCAAAGTCGCCCCGGTCACCGCGACTTGACCTCGCCCGGGGCAGCGACCAATCCGCCAAGAACGCCCGCTGCCCCGGCCCTCCCATCCCGAACACGACACAGGAGGAGCCCTCAGCATGCCCCACAACACCAACTCCCCGCCGACCATCTCGGACCAGGCGGACGCCTTACGCGCCATGCTCCGACTCGCCGAGCAGTATCCGGACCTTCCGGCCCCGTACATCGCTTGCGGCAGGCACGAGTTCGACCGCATCCGCGCCCAGCTCGACAGCCCGAGCACCCTGGAGACCTGGCGCGAAGCGCTCCACGCACCCGCGGAATCCGTCGAGTTCAACGACCTCCACGGCGACGTGCAGCTCCAGTTCACGGCGGACATCGACCGAGTGACCTTCCGTTTCTACGTCATCTTCCCTTACGGCGACGCCGTATCGGAGGCCGCCGTATGAGGCTCGCCTCCCGCGGCCCGACTCGCCAGACGTCCGGCCGTCGAAGCCTCAAACTCCCCGAAGTCCTGGACGAGATCGGCATGTCCCGGTCTGCCTTCTACCGGATGCGGGCGCGCGGCAAGGCACCCAGGTGCATCAAGCTCCCGAACGGCCAGATCCGCGTACGCCGCAGCGATCTCGACACGTGGCTGAGTTCCTGCGAGCAGGGCGTCGACTGACCACCCCCGTTTGGAGCCGCTCCGGCGTTCATAGCCGGGGCGGTTCCGGTTTGGAGAACCCAATGAGCCTCACGTATGAGGTGGAGTTCTGGGCGATCCGCCAGCGCAAGAATCGGCGGAAGCCGTTTGAACTGCGCTGGCGCGTAGGGGATCGCCCGCACTCGCAGAGTTTCCGGCTCAAGACGCAAGCTGAGGGCCGACAGTCTCAGCTCCTCGAAGCCCTGCGGCAACGTGAACAGTTCGACGTCGGCACCGGGTTGCCAGCCTCCGAGTTGCACGAACTGAAGTCGCCGACCTGGTACGAGCACGCGTGCACGTACGCCCTGATGAAGTGGCCTGACATTTCTGCCAAGCATCGGGCAGGCATCGCCGACGCGCTCACGGCGGTGACTCCGACACTGGTTGTCGCCAGCAAGGAGAAGCGCCCGCCTGCGGCGACGCTTCGGCGAGCCCTTCAGGCGTACGTGTTCCAGGCCGCGCGGGACGACAAAGGGAGGGTGGTCCTGAACGACGACGGCCGTCCCCAGGCCCGAAAGGACGTGGAAACGCCTCCGGAGGACATGGCGACGGCGCTGGCGTGGATGGCCAAACACTCCATGAAGGTAAGCGAACTCAAGGGTTCGGAAGTCCTCCGGGACGCCCTGTTCGCTCTGTCCCACCGGCTCGACGGCAAGGTGGCCGCGGAGAACACCACTCGCCGCAAATACAGCGTCTTCAACAACGCGTTGCGCTACGCGGTGGAACGCGACCTCCTCGCCGTCAATCCCCTCACCCGGATCGACTGGAGTCCCCCGCAGACGGACGATGAGATCGATTTCCGCTACGTCCCCAACCCCAAGCTCGCACGTTCCCTTATCCAGTCTGTGGGCGAACGAGGCGTGCGTGGCGAGCACTTGGAGGCGTTCTTCGGCTGCATGTACTACGCCGCCATGCGTCCGTCAGAAGTCGCCGCGCTAGGTGAATCCGCCTGTCGGCTTCCCGACGAAGGCGACGCGGGCGCCTGGGGAGAACTCGTGCTCTCCGAGAGCCGTCCCGAGGTGGCCGCCGGATGGACGGACGACGGATTGTCGTACGAGAAACGCGGGCTGAAGAAGCGGGCGAGGAAGGCGACGCGGTCGGTGCCCATCCCGCCGGACCTCGTATCCATGCTCCGCACGCACCTCGCGCGGTACGGCACGGCACCGGACGGCCGCATGTTCCGGGCTGCCGGAGGAGGGCGTCTGCGCTCTACGGAGTACGCCGACGTGTGGCAGCTCGCGCGACACGAAACCCTCGCTCCGGCTGACCAGGGAACTCCGCTGGCGGAAGTCCCCTACTCCCTGCGCCACGCTTGTGTGTCCCTGTGGCTCAAGGCGGGGGTCGATCCGGTGGAGGTCGCGAGTCGCGCCGGCCACAGCGTCACCGTGCTCTACCGCTTCTACGCGAAAGTCATCAAGGGGCGGCAGGACGCGGACAACGCCCGCATCACCAGGGCTCTGGCCAGCGGTGACGCCGACGTCAACGACGGAGCGTAACCGACGAATCTGGCCCGTGCGTGGCCCGCACGCACCGACCAACGCCGGGATACCGGCGACGCAGAGTGAGACAACCAACAGCAGAGCGGGTGCCCCAGATCCTGGGGCACCCGCTCTGACCTGCTTTTACATCCACCTCGGCGGAGGCTGTGGGATTTGAACCCACGGTGACATCGCTGCCACGACGGTTTTCAAGACCGTTCCCTTAGGCCGCTCGGGCAAGCCTCCTGGCGCGGGGCGCGGGGACAGCTTAGTGGGTGGGGGCTAGTTGCTGTCGCCGGTGCGCTGGCCGAGGGTGACGGTGGTGGTGTGGGAGGTGCCGTTGCGGGTGTAGGTGATGGTGGCCTTGTCGCCGGGGGAGTGCTGCCAGATCTCGCCGATGAGGGTCTGGCCGCTGTCGATGAGGGTGTCGTCGAAGCGGGTGATGACGTCACCGGGCTTGAGGCCGGCGTTGGCGCCGGGGCCGCCGGAGGTGATGGCGGTGCTGGAGTCGGTGGAGATCTTGGCACCGTCGCCCTGGTACTGGGTGTCGAGGCTGACGCCGATCACCGGGTAGACGGGCTGGCCGGTCTTGATGAGCTGGTCGGCGACGCGCTTGGCCTGGTTGATGGGGATGGCGAAGCCGAGGCCGACGCTGCCGCCCTGGGTGCCGGGGTCGCTGTTGCCCGCGGGCTGGATGGCGGAGTTGATGCCGATGACGGCGCCGTTGGCGTTGAGGAGGGGGCCGCCGGAGTTGCCGGGGTTGATCGAGGCGTCGGTCTGGATCGCGCTCATGTAGGAGGCGCTGCTGCCCTGGCCGTCGCTGGAGGCGACGGGGCGGTGGACGGCGCTGACGATGCCGGTGGTGACCGTGCCGGAGAGGCCGAAGGGGGCGCCGATGGCGATGGTGGCGTCGCCGACCTGCGCCTGGTCGGAGTTGCCGAGCGGCAGCGGGGTGAGCTTGACGCCGCTGGCGTTCTTCAGCTTGACGACGGCCACGTCGTACCCCTGGGCGCGGCCGATGACGGCCGCGTCGTACGTCTTGCCGTTGGAGAAGGTGACGGTGAGCTTGCCGCCGTTGGCCGCCGGGGCGACCACGTGGTTGTTGGTGAGGATGTGGCCCTCGGTGTCGTAGACGAAACCGGTGCCGGTGCCGCTCTCCTGGCTGCCGCTGGCCTTGATGGTGACGACGCTCGGCAGCGCCTTGTTGGCGATGCCCGCCACCGAGGTCGGGGCCCGGTTGAACGCCTTCTGGCTGCCGGAGTCGGAGACGGTGGTGGAGGAGGTGGAACTCCCCTTGTCGTTGTGGTCGGCGATCGCGTAGCCGACGCCTCCGCCGACGCCGCCCGCCACCAGCGCGGCGACCAGGACGGCGGCGACCATGCCGCCGATGCCGCCGCGGCGCTTGTGGCCGTCGTTCGGCGGCGGGGGAACGTGCGTGCCCCAGGCCGGCGGCAGACCGCCGGGACCGCCGGGCTGGCCGGTACCGGGCGCGTTCGCCGCGCCGTAGGGGGACGACGGCGCGGCGAACGGATCGTGCGGCCCGCCACCGTGGCCGGACCCGCCATGCCCCGACCCCGCACCCTGCTCCGTACCCGACGCACCCGACGCACCGAACGCGCCCGACGCCGCGGGCGGCTGCTCCGCCGCGAACACCGAGGCAGGCGGCGTCCCGTAAGGCGAAGGCGGCCCGCTCGGCGGCCCGTAAGGCGAGGGCGAAGGCGAAGGAGAAGGTGCGGGCGAAGAGGAGGAAGAGAAGGAGGAGGACGACGAGTACGGGTCGGCCGGGGCCCGGTACGGATCCGCGGGCGGCATCGGAGCCGCGTCCCGTACCTCCGGCAGGATCTCCGTACGCGACTCGCCGTCCGCGGACGCCGGGGGAGCGGCGGGCGCGGGCGGAGTGGCCGGAGTGGCCGGAGGGGCCGTCGGAGGAGCGGTCGGCGGGGCGAGCGGCGGAGCGGCAGGAGGTACGGGGGCCTGGGCCGCCGAGGCACCGTCGGGCGCGGGCGCTGCCGACTCCGCAGCCGAGCCGGAGCCGGCTTCGTTCTCGGTGCTCACAGCGATTCTCCTCAGGGTCGTGACAGGTTCTGAACAGGATTCCGAACCGGGTGCGGAACAAGGTGGTGGGCCGAACACAGCATTTCCCACGGCGTGTCGGACCGCCGTAAGCGGTAGCTGTGCATCTTCGCGTACCCGTCGTACGGCCGTGTTACCGGGCCGCCGGGAAGACGGTGGCACCATGGCACGGTGACTTACGCGCGCGCGGTCCCGGAGGGGTTTGCGGACGGGCGACCTGTCCAGGTCGTCGCCCACAGAGGCGCCTCCGCGGACGTACCAGAACATACGCTCGCCGCGTACCGGAAAGCCATCGCGGACGGGGCCGACGCCCTGGACTGCGACGTCCGGCTGACCTCGGACGGCGAACTGGTGTGTGTCCACGACCGGCGGGTGGACCGTACGTCGAACGGCCGGGGCGCCGTCTCCTCCCTCGCACTGGCCGACCTCGCCACGCTGGACTTCGGCTCCTGGAAGGACGGCCACGGAGAACCTGGCGGCCCAGGAAGCCGGGACCGTCACCCAGGAGACGCCCGTACGAAAGACGCGCATATAAGCGCGCGTATAAGAGGGGCCCGCGCGGGACGCGTAAAAGAAGAGGACGAAAACGCCGTACGCGAACGCAGCGGCGTCCTCACGCTCCGCCGCCTGCTGGAACTGGTCGCGGACACCGACCGCCGCGTGGAGGTGGCGATCGAGACGAAGCACCCGACGCGCTGGTCGGGCCAGGTCGAGCGGCGGCTGCTCGACCTGTTGCGGCACTTCGGTATGGACCGCCCGGCGCGCGGGGAGCCCGCCCAGGTGCGGGTGATGAGCTTCTCGCCGCGGGCACTGCGCCGGGTACGGCTGGCCGCGCCCGCGGTTCCGACCGTCTTCCTGGTGCGCCACGCGCTCCCCCGGCGCTGGAGCGGGTGGCTGCCGGCGGGCGTCGGAATCGCGGGGCCGAGCATGCGGATCGTGCGCGCCGACCCGGGATACGTGGCGCGTTCGCGCCAGGCGGGGCACCGCGTGCACGTCTGGACGGTGGACGAACCCGCCGATGTCGAGTTGTGCGTACAGCTCGGAGTGGACTCCATCATCACCAACCGCCCGAGTGCGGTTCTGTCCCAGCTGGGTCGCTGAAGTTCACAGATGTCCGCAGGCCACAGCAGGAGTCAACACAGAGCAGCCGACATCAACAGGCAACTGCCGTCACAGGGCGTACCCCGGCGCGTTCGTATCGTGTTCGGGCTGCAATTGTGCGTCGTGAATGTGTACGGAGTACGTCAATAGATCGCGGTTGGCTTGTTTCCGGCCGAGTCGCAGAGGGCATCCATCCCGTGGCGCAAGGGCGTGAAGGAGGTCTCGGGGGTGTCGTTGATGGTGGCGCAGGAGGTGCCTACGTCCTCGACCATGGCCCTGCCCCATGGTCCGACCGGCGTCGCGGTGGCGCGCCGGAAACTGCGGAACGAATTGTGCGCGCAGGACGTGCCGGAGCCGGTGATCGACGACGCCGTCCTCATCCTGTCGGAGTTGCTGAGCAATTCCTTCCGGCACGCGCGTCCGCTGGAGACGCGCGAGGCCGGTGGCGGCGGGGACGCCGGTGACGCCAATGGCACAAGGTCCGCCCGGGACACTCCCCGTACGGGGAACGACGACTGGACGGCCGGCGGCCGTCACGACAGCCCACGGACGGACGACCCACAGACGGACCGCGGCCGTACGGCCAACGACCGTACGGACGGTGGCCGCAGCGACAGTGGCCGCACCGACTGCGGCGAGTGCGGGATACGCGCCGCGTGGGCGATAGGCACGGACGGACTCCTCGCGGTCGAGGTGACCGACGGCGGCGGCCCCACCAGGCCACGCCCCTCCACCCCCTCCCTGAGCGCGCACGGCGGCCGGGGCCTCGGCATCGTCGGGAGCCTGTCGCTGCGCTGGGGCGTGCGCGACGACGCGCCCGGCGAGGTGACGGTCTGGGCGGTCCTTGCGGTACGCGCCCGGCACGCGCGCCGCGACGACCCGGTGATCGCGGGCGGCACAGTCGGCACAGGCCCTACGGACGGCACGCGCGGCCAGAGGGCCGGACTCGGCGGAATCGGCGGTACGGGAATCAGTCCGATCGTCGGTGCGGGCGGCGGCCTGCCGGTGGGCATGTCGATGGGCATGTCGATGGACCTGGCCGAATCGATCGAAGCGTTCGACGCGCTCGGGTCGCTCGGGTCGCTGAACACCGCGTTCGACTCGGTCGAGGCGGTCGACGAACGCGGCTGAGGTCGCGGGCCCACGCGGAGGGCCGCACCCACCCGCGCGGGGCACGGCACGGGGCACGGCACGCGGCGCGGCGCGCAGGGCGGCGCCCCGGTGACCTCCCCCGCCCCTCCACACGCCTCGCCGTGGTCCGGCGGCGGCCTCGCCGGGCGCTAGGCTCGCGGCCGGAACACCGCCGTTACGGGAGAGACCGAGCCATGGCCAAGAAGCGCGCGACCGCGACGAAGACGAAGGTCCCGACGAGCGGAGAGGTCCCGGTGGTCGGCGCGCGCGAGCCCTGCCCCTGCGGCTCGGGCCGCCGGTACAAGGCGTGTCACGGCCGCGAGGCGTCGCACGCGGTGACCGAGCTGGTGCGTCGCCCGTTCGAGGGGCTGCCCGGCGAGTGCGACTGGGTCGCGCTGCGCGAGCTGGTCCCGGCGGCGACCGCCCCGCTCACCCTCAAGGACGCGCTGCCCGACGGCGTTCCTTCGGTGACGCTCGGCACCGTGCTGCCGATGGCCTGGCCAGGACTGCGCCGCGACACCGGGGCCGTCCTGCTCGGCCTCCAGAACGAGGCGGCGTCCGGTGACGTCAGCCGCGACCTCGCCGACACGCTGCTGCGCGCGCTCACCGCGGCGCCCGGCAATCCGGTGGACGGCCGCCGCCCGCCGCAGGACGGGCCGCGCCTCCAGGACGTGCTCGACCTCGACGCGCCCTTCACGCCTGAGGTGCACAGCGGCTTCGAGTTCTGGCTGGAGGACGCCGACGCGGCGACCGGCGAGGTGGCCGCGTCGCTGGAGCGCGCCAACCAGGCGGCGA
This sequence comes from Streptomyces sp. CBMA29, assembly GCF_014596445.1. GTDB lineage: Bacteria > Actinomycetota > Actinomycetes > Streptomycetales > Streptomycetaceae > Actinacidiphila. The sequence continues at coordinate 56,460 of NZ_MECL01000077.1, forward strand.
TCCCGACCGTACGGCTGACCGGCGTGGACGCCGCGTACTGGTGCGAGACGCCGGAGAAGAACCACCTGCGGTGGGTCATGCCGCACCCCGAGGAGGAGTTGCTCGACGCGCTGGCCCGGCTGCACGCCGCCGGGGTGTCGTCGCTGGGTGACGGTACGCGGCTGGTCGGCTCCTTCCGCGCGCACGGGCTCGTGGTGCCGGTGTGGGACCTGCCGGTCGGCATGGGCGCCGACGAGGTGGAGAAGCCCGCCGCCGCCTTCAACGAGCGCCTGGCCGAGACGCTCGCCAAGTCCGGCCCCCTCACCGCCGACGAGCGGCGCGCCCGCAGCGGCTTCACCAACCGCCAGATCACCTTGAGCTGACGCCGGCCGCCGCCTGGCGGCGAGCCATTCCACGGCCTCCAGCCGTACGGGGGGTTGCCCGCGCCCACACGGCGGCAGCCGCTCTCACCACCCGGCCCAGCGGGGCACGTCGGCTGTCGCCGGACCACCGGCCGGTGGGGGCGGGCCGCGCAGTTCCCCGCGCCCCTGACGGGGCACGTCCTGGGCGAGGCGCCGCGCTGGCGCAGGACGCCGCGCCGATCTTCTAAGGGGCGCGGGGAACTGCGCGACCAGCCCCCACCGGGCCTGCGGCCCGAAAAACCACAGCAACTGCCCCGCTGGGGCCGGTATGTAAAGCTCGCCACCGTTGTGGCTGGGCGCGCGGTTCCCCGCGCCCCTGACGGGGCACGTCCTGGGCGAGGCGCGGCGTTGGCGCAAGGGGGGCGCCCGATTCGTTGGCGGGCAGAACGTGGCCGGAGGGCGGGCCGTGATTCCGGTCACAACTCCCGTTGAATCGCGCCTAATCGGCGCCCCTGCGCCGTCGGGGAATTTGCGAACGGACGAAGTCTTGTTACCGTTTGGGCAGCCCGGTCGCTGGTGCATCCCCCGTCGCCAGCGACCGGGCGTTTCCATGCCCGCGGGGCGCCGGACGGCGCTTTTCGCCATGCGAGGGATACGACGGCGACGCTTTTCGTCGTACCGGTCGGTAGCGGTTCAGGTGCCTTCGGCGGGCGGCGGAAGCATTCCGTAACCGTCCACGGACGTGGTCCTGGCGTGCGGGGCGCCGAGGCCCGCGTGGCCGGAGTGGCCGCCGTGGTCCGGGTGTTCCGAGGGGCCGTCCGTGGCGGCGGCCAGCGGCAGGACGACGGCCAGGGCGGCGACGCTCGCGAGGGCGACCATGCGCAGCCCCGACACATGGTCCTGCGCCACCTGCTGAACGGCTAGCGCATGCGACTGCGGTTGCGACTGTGACTTCGGCTCCATGGGCACGACCCCACCTGCGCTCGACGGTTGCGGTCCGCCGAACGTAGCGGGCGGACCGGGGACTTCGGGACGATCAGGCGCCGTTCAGCGCAGGGCCGGGGCCCTCGGCTACCCGAACGAGTGACAGCGCGCGCGGCATCACGACACCGCGCCCGCCCTGAACAGCGTTCAGAACAGGCGCGGTGTCAACGCAGCACATCGATACGCGCATCAAATAAGCGCATCAATAGGTGAGCCGGTCGCCGTCCGGCGCGGTGCGGCCCGCGCGGACGAGGGCGTCCACGAGGTCGCCGATCCGCGGCAGCCACGGCGCGGCGCCGCCGAGCCCGACCGGCGCGTCGGGCCCCGTCGCCTCGGGCACCGGGGGCCGCACCCAGCGGAGCTGCCCCGCGCTGCTGCTCGACGGCGGCAGCGCCACGTATCCGCCGTCGCCGTGGTAGCGCAGCGACGTCGGCACCCAGTCCTGGCTGTCGAGGAGTTCGCCCAGTTCGGCGAGCGAGTAGGGCGCGACGAGGATCACGTACCGGGTGGGGGTGGCGACCACCGGGCCGAGCCGTACGCCGAGGCGTTCGATCGCGTCGAGCGCCCGCGTGCCGGCCACCGCGGGCAGACTCGCCGCGGACACCCGGTCGCCGGTCGCGAGGACCACCGGCGCGTCCGGCCTGCACGTCCACCACCAGCGCACCATGCGCGGGTCACGGGTGGCGGCCAGGAGTCCCGGCTCGTGCGGATGGGCGCCGGGCACCGGGCAGTTGGGGCGGGCGCAGGCGCACGGCTGCGCACCGGTCGCCCGCCATGTGCCGCGTTTGTCGTATCCGACACCGGGCACCACAGGCCATTGCCACTGCTCGGCATAGGTGAGCGCCGCGTCACGCAACGCGGTCCGCCCCTTTCGCGGCAGTGAGAGCTTGCGTCGCCTTCCGAGGATCTCGCGCATCAGCGCTCGTTCCTTTCCGTTAACGCCCAGGGATCTGCCCTTGCACACGTATCTGTCGAGCACACCGTTTACGAGGCAGCGCATCACGCCGCCGGCCGAGCGTGGAACGTGGCGGTGGGTGGCGTGCGCATGGCGCTTGCTCACTTGCCCCGATCGCGAGCCACAAGTCGTGGATCCCGTTGGGCGCAGCTCCCGCTCGCCACTCGGGGTGGGGTCGGCTGTCAATTGCTTACGTACTACGACGCTTGAGCCGGACTCCGGGTTCCTACCCATCACCCGCAAATATGACGCGCTGTTGGCCGGGATCAGTCGACAGCGCGCATGAGACGGGGGTAGCGCTTTCTGGCCAACCTGTGGCGGCGTGACGGCTACTCCAGGCCACCGGCGCACCACGGCACGTGACGCCGGTCACGTCCCGACACCACACCGTCTACCAGGACAATCCTGGACATGCCCGCGATTGTGCGTGTACAAGTGGGTTCCTTGGTAGCGGCGCGCCACGACATGGGGGTTTGCGATGCTATTGATGCAGATGCTCCGCGCTTTGCGGACGAAAAGCGCGGAATGCCCCATCCATCGGCGACTGGCCGGAAGCCCCCGGCCATGAGCGCCGCTCACATGAAAAAAGTGGCCGGAACCGAGCCACCTCCTTCCGCGGCGGCGCAAAATGCGTCCTCTGCGGGAGGCCCCGCGCAGGTCACGGCCGCCTCCGCGGTCCCCGCCGTCTCCCCCGCCGCTCCGCCCGCACCCGCGACGGAACCGGCGGCAGGACCGGCGGCAGGACCATCGACGGCACCAGCGACGGAACCGGCGGCCGATTCCGCGGCGACCGCGCCCGTAGCCGACCCGGCCACCGGAGCCGTGGCCAAGCCCGTGACCGTACCCGGTGCGGGCCGTCCTCGGGAGCCGGAGGCAGTGGCCGGTGATGCGCCTGGTGATGCGCCTGGTGATGCGGCCGGTGACCGGTACGGCTCCCCCGCCGTGCAGGACCGGCTGGCCTCCTGGGTGTGCGACCTGTCCCTGGTGCACGAGCTGACCGAGCGGCTGGCCCGTACGACCGCGCTGGACGACACGCTGCACGAGGTGCTGCGCGCCGGGGCCACCCTGGTCGGCGCCCGCCGCGGCATGGTCGCGCTGGAACCGGCCGACGGCCTCGGCCCCGAACGCACCGTCGGCCTCGGCCTCGGCCACGCCGACCTCGGCACGATCGAGACCGTGCCCGTACCCCGTACGTCCGCCTCCGACACCGGCGTGCCGGGTGACGCGAGCGGATCAGGGGCGCGGGACGGATCAGGGGCGCGGGACGACTGTGCGGCGCGGGACGAATCAGGGGCGCGGGACGACTGTGCGGCGCGGGACGGATCAGAGGCGCGGGACGGATCAGGGGCGGAGGACGCATGGCAGGCGCGGGACGCGGACGGCGAACGCGTCCACGCCGACCTGCTGCACGAACCCGGCCTCGACCGGCGGCACCGCGAGGTCGCCGTCCAGCTCGGCCTCGGCGCGAGCTACGCGCTGCGGCTGACGGCGCAGTCGCACGGCAGGCTGGGCACGGCCGTGTGGTTCTACGACGAACCCGCGGAGCCCGACGACCGGCAGCGCCGCCTGATGGGCCTGTATCTGCGTTTCGCCGCCGAGCACACCGCACGCGTGCTCGACCTGCGCCGCGCACGGGACACCACGGCGGCGCTGGCCGCGGAACTGCTGCCCGAACGGCTGCCGCGCGTCCCCGGCGTACGGGCGGCGGTCCGGCACCGCACGAGTCCGCGCGGCGGCGGCGACTGGTACGACGCGCTGCCGCTGCCCGAGGGCGCGCTCGGCCTGGCCGTCGGCGGGGTGACGGGGCGCGGTCCCGGCGCGGTGGCCGCGATGGGACGGCTGCGCGCGAGCCTGCGCGCGTACGCGGTGATGGAGGGCGAGGACCCGGTCGCGGTCCTGTCCGACCTGGAACTGCTGATGCGGCTCACCGAGCCCGCCAGGTCCGCGACGGCGCTGTTCGCGTACGTGGAGGCGGCGGCGGGGAACGGCGGCCCGCGCCCGGCGGGCGGCCCCGGCGGCCGGAAGCTGATCCTGGCGGGCGCGGGACACTGCCCGCCGCTGGTGGTCGGCGACCGCCGCTGCGAGTACGTCGAGACGTCGCTGTCCGCGCCGCTGAACATGCTCAGCTGCTGGGAGGCGCCCAGCGTCGAGCTGTACGCGCGGCCCGGCGAGACCCTGGTGCTGTACACGGACGGGCTGCTGCACCGTACGGGGGAGTCCGCCGACCGGGCGCTCGCCCGGCTGCACGCCGCCGCGCAGAGCGCCCCGCGCCCGGCCCGCGACGACCCCGACCGTCTCGTCGACCACATCCTGCACGCCGTGCTGCCCGACGGCCTCGACCGTTCCGAGGGCGTCGAGGACGTCGTCCTGCTCGCCGTCCGTTTCGACTGAGACCGTTCAGACTGAGACCGATTCGACCGAGATCGTTTCGGCTGAGACCGAGAGAGACGGCCCCTTGGAGACACGGGCCCTTAGGGACACGGGCCGCTGAGAAAGTCGGGCCGCGGACACCCGCGTCCGCTTCGGTCGGCCCGGTCCTGATTCGTGATCGATTCAGGACCTATGCCCCCTGCACGTCCTCTTCCGCGCGCACATACGATGCGTAGAGGTCCATAGCGGGTCCCGGCGGGACCTCCAGGGAGCTATGGCGACGACAGCGAGGAGGACAGGACGTGGCCGAGGCCCAGGCACAGCCGGACGAGCAGGTCGATCGGGTCGGACAGGAGACGCCCGAGACTCCTGAGACGACGGGGACGGCCGTGACGGCGGCCGAGGCGGCCACGGACGCGGCAGTCGAAGCGGCCACCGACGCGGCGGCCACGGACGCGGCCGACGGCGATGCGGCGGACGGCGACGACAAGCCGATCAAGCAGCGCAAGAACCGCCTCTACCCGGCTGTTTCCGACGAGCTGGCGGCCGTGATGAAGTCCGACTGGGCCGACACGGAACTGCACGGACTGGCCCCGCTGCCGCAGGCCGCGTACGCCGCCGCGCGCCGCGCCGCGCTGTCCGAGCGCTTCCCCGGCGAGCGGATCGTCGTACCGGCGGGCAATCTCCGTACCCGCTCCAACGACACCGAGTACCCCTTCCGCGCGGCCACCGAGTACGCCTATCTGACCGGTGACCAGACGCAGGACGCCGTCCTCGTGCTGGAGCCGCGCAAGGGCGGCGGGCACGCGGCGACCGCGTATCTGCTGCCGCGCTCCAACCGGGAGAACGGCGAATTCTGGCTGGACGGCCAGGGCGAGCTGTGGGTCGGTCGGCGGCACAGCCTCACCGAGGCCGAGCAGATGCTCGGGATGCCGTGCCGTGACGTCCGCAAGGCCGCGGAGACCCTGCGCGAGGCGGCGGGTCCTGTCCGCGTGGTGCGCGGGCACGACGCGGGCGTCGAGGCGGCGCTCAGCGACAAGGTGACGGCCGAGCGCGACGCCGAGCTGACCGAATTCCTGTCCGCGCTGCGGGCGGTGAAGGACGAGTTCGAGATCGCCGAATTGCAGCGGGCGTGCGACTCGACGGCGCGCGGCTTCGAGGACGTCGTCAAGGTCCTCGACAAGGCGGAGGCCACCTCCGAGCGGTACATCGAGGGAACGTTCTTCCTGCGCGCCCGCGTCGAGGGCAACGACGTCGGCTACGGCTCGATCTGCGCCGCCGGCCCGCACGCCACCACCCTGCACTGGGTGCGCAACGACGGCCCGGTCCGCTCCGGCGACCTGCTGCTGCTCGACGCGGGCGTGGAGACCCACCACCTCTACACCGCGGACGTCACCCGCACCCTCCCGATCAGCGGCAGCTTCTCGCCGGTCCAGCGCAAGGTCTACGACGCGGTCTACGAGTCCCAGCAGGCCGGTATCGACGCGGTGAAGCCGGGCGCGGCCTTCCGCGACTTCCATGAGGCGTCGCAGCGCGTGCTGGCCGAGAAGCTGGTCGAGTGGGGGCTGCTCGAAGGCCCGGTCGACCGGGTGCTCGAACTGGCCCTCCAGCGCCGCTGGACGCTGCACGGCACCGGCCACATGCTCGGCATGGACGTCCACGACTGCGCGCACGCGCGGACCGAGGCGTACGTGGACGCCACCCTGGAGCCCGGCATGGTGCTGACGGTCGAGCCCGGCCTGTATTTCCAGGCGGACGACCTGTCGGTGCCCGAGGAGTACCGCGGCATCGGTGTCCGGATCGAGGACGACATCCTGGTGACGGACGACGGCAACCGCAATCTGTCGGACGCGCTGCCGCGGCGCTCGGACGAGGTCGAGGCGTGGATGGCGGGGCTGCGCGGCTGAACACGGACCCCAGCCGGTCCCAGCCGGTCCCACCAGAGTCGAGCGGTCTCACCGGAGTCGAGCGGTTCCACCGGAGTCGAACGGCGCTACGACGCCTTCAGCAGGGCGTCGTCACGCCACTTGAGCACCTTGTCGAAGGAGACAACCGTGCCGTGACCCGGCCGGTTCTGGAAGTGGACGTGGTCCACCAGCGCCTCGATGAGGAAGAGTCCGCGTCCGTGCTCGGCCTGCTGGCCCCTGGGGCTCAGCGGCCGGGCCGGGTGGCGGAAGCGGTCGCGGGGGAATCCGGGACCGGAGTCGGCGACCTCGATACGGCACTGGTCGCCGTCGATCCGCGCGGTGACGCTGTACTCCGTGCCGGATCCGGCGTGTTCCACGGCGTTGGCACACGCTTCCGAGAGGGCCACCGCCAGGTCGAAGGAGATCTCCGGATCGACTCCGGCCGTCTCCATGGTCCCGATCAGCAGCCTTCTGGCCAGCGGAACGCTCGCAGCCTCGCGCCGCAAATGGAGTGACCACCAGATGCTCATGCTCCAGCCTCCTGGCCGCGGCTCGACATAAGGTTACGTATTGCCGCGAAGAGCGTCCCGTAAGCGCGATGTTGACGTGATATCGCTCATTCGGCGGATGCCAATGCCCGGCGTACGCGTGTAGGGGGACTTCACGCGCACACCACCGCGAGCCGGACACCCGCCGTATCCGCCCGGAGCGCGCGGTGAGAAGATGACCGCCGTCATGACTGCCACGCGGGGCTCCGTCCCCTCCGTGCGCGCCGGCGCCGGAATGCGACTGCTGCGGGCCGCGGTGTTCACCGCGGTCTGCGTCGTGCTGGCCGCGGTCGGGCACGCGATGGCGTCCGGCCGCACGGTGCCGGTGTGGGCGCTGGTCGTCGGCTGGCTCTCGGTCTTCGCGGTCGTCGCTCCGCTCGCGGGACGCGAACGCACCCTGCCCGGCATCGCCGCCGCCCTCGCCGTCGGACAGCTCGCGCTGCACAGCGTCTTCAACGCCGGGCAGATGTGCGCGAGTACGACGGCCGCCGGGCACGGCGGCGGCGCGGGGTCCGGCGCCGGCTCCGGGTTCGGCTCCGGCTCCGGCGGTCTGCTGACCGTCGCGGCCCGGCTGGTCTGCGGGAGCACGGCCGCCGGGCCGCTGACTCCGCAGAAGGCGCAGTGGGTCGTCCAGCAGGCGGGGCTCGACCCGTCCGCGATGGGCGCGCCCGTGCACACCCCGGGCATGGACATGAGCGGCGGTACGGCCGCGGGCGGTACGGGAAGCGTCGCGCACGCCGTGGTGTCGCTGCCCTTCTGCTCCCTGCCGATGTTCCTCGGCCACCTGCTCGCCGCCGTGGTGGCGGGCTGGGTGCTGCGACGCGGCGAGGCGGCCCTCTGGCGGCTGATACGGCTGTCGGTGCGCGGCGCCGCCGAGTTGGCCGCGCTCTCGCCCGCCGTACTGCGCCGCGCCCACGTGCTGCTGTCCGCGCTCGCGGCGCAGGCGGCCGGGACCGCGGGCGTACGGCCGCGGCGGCGCTGCACGGCGGACGCGACGGCGGCCAGACACCGCACGGTGTGGCTGCTGCGGCACTCGCTGGCAAGGCGCGGGCCGCCGTTCGGCCTCGCGGCGGCCTGACGCGACGCACCCCCGCCGACTCCCCCTTGGCGTAGATCCCCAGGGACTTGCAGGTCCTTGCGGTTCTTAGAGGCCCTCACTGGGCCGATGAGTCCATCGGTCCTACGTAGGTCCATACGACTTATGCGGCATAGGTCCATAGGACTCATGCGGTCTTCCAGGGAGTACGGCGACGGTGGCGCGCGGGTCCGCCCACGCCTCCGCCGACCGCGGGCGCCTGACGCGCCGTGGTCCGCGGTTCCATGCCACCGTCAGCCCACTTCCCACAGACCTGTGGAGAACTGGAGCACCCTCGTCATGAGCAGCTCACGTATGCGCGGCCGTGCCGCGACCATCGCCGCCCTCGCCGGTGCCACCGTCCTGCTGGCCGCCGTGCCCGCCTTCGCGCATGTCACGGTGACGCCGAACAGCGCGGCCCAGGGCAGTTACAGCACGGTCGCCTTCAAGGTGCCGAACGAGGAGGACAGCGCGTCCACGACGAAGGTCGAGGTCAACCTGCCCGCCGACCACCCGGTCGCCTCGGTCTCGATCCAGCCGGTGCCCGGCTGGACGGCGCAGGTGACGAAGTCGAAGCTGGCGACCCCGCTGAAGTCGGACGACGGCACCATCGACGAGGCGGTCACGAAGATCACCTGGAGCGGCGGGAAGATCGAGCCGGGTCAGTTCCAGCAGTTCCCGGTGTCGTTCGGGCCGCTGCCCGCCACCACCGACGCGCTGGTCTTCAAGACGCTCCAGACGTACGACAACGGTGACATCGTGCGCTGGATCGACGTGCCGAAGGAGGGCCAGGCCGAGCCGCAGCACCCGGCGCCGACCCTGAAGCTGACGGCGGCGGCGGCCTCCGACGGCGCCTCGGCCTCGCCGAGCGTGACGGCGACCCCGGCCGCCGACGCCAAGTCCGGCGGCTCGTCCGGCGGTACGCAGGCGGCCTCGTCCGACACGAGCGACGGGACCGCTCGGGCGCTGGGCGTCGCCGGAATCGTGGTCGGCGCGATCGGGATCGGCTACGGCGTCTTCGCCGGTCGCCGCCGCAACCCGTCCGCCTGACGCCGGCCGGCTGACCGCTGGTCCGGCTGACGGCTGGTCCGACTGACGGCCGACGCCGGTCCTCGCAGGACCGGCGTCGATCCGCCGGAACCACCTGAAGCACCGGATCCACCGGATCCACCGGACCGCTCGCGGTCCCGTTCGACCCGAACAACCCGCCGGGCGGCCACGTGAGCCGTGGCCGCCCGGCACCACCGTCCACTGAAGGGGCATCACCTTCATGCGCACCACCCGCTCCACCCGCACGACCGCTTCCACCCGCACGACCGGCACACGTACCCGTACCCGCACCCGTGCCCGTACCACCGCCGTGACCGGCGCCGCCGCGCTCGCCGTCGCGGGGGCGCTGCTGCTGTCCGGCTGCGGCGGTTCCGGCGACTCGTCGGCGAACGCCAATGTGGCGGCGGTGTCCGCCGACGCGCCGCAGAAGGCGGGCACGCTGCTCGACACGCCGTTCACGAAGCCCGCACTCGTGCTGACCGACAACCAGGGCAAGCCGTACGACCTGGTGAAGGAGACCGCGGGCCACCCGACGCTGCTCTTCTTCGGCTACACGCACTGCCCCGACGTCTGCCCGACGACGATGAGCGACCTGGCGCTGGCCAAGGCGAAGCTGCCGAAGGCCGACCAGGACGCGCTGCGGGTCGTCTTCGTCAGCACCGACCCGGAGCGCGACACCCCGGCGCGGCTGACGGCGTGGCTCGGCGCGATGGACAAGTCCTTCATCGGACTGACCGGTCAATTCGACACCATCCAGGCCGCGGCCCGCTCGGTCGGCGTCGGCATCGACCCGCCGGTCAAGGAGAAGGACGGCAGCGTCACCGTCACGCACGGCGCCGAGGTGCTGGCGTTCTGGCCCAAGGACGACAAGGCGCACGTCCTCTACATGTCGGGGACGACGGCCGAGCAGTACGCGGCCGACCTGCCGAAGATCGTCAGGAGCGAGGCGCCGTGAGGCGGCGCGCGCTGCTCGGCGCCGTCGCCGGTGTCGCGGCGGTGGCGCTGGCGACCGGCGCGGGCGTCGCGCTCAGCGACGGCTCGTCCGGAACATCGGGTCAGGGCGGGGGCCTCGGCAAGGTGTCGGTGAGCGGCGGGTACATACCGCAGCCGCTGCTGACCGACGAGGCCGCCGCGTACGTCACCGTCAAGAACACCGGGGGCGGGGACGCCGAACTCACCGCGGTCAGCACCCCGCTGGCCGCGCACGTCACCCTGCACAGCACGACCGGCACCACCATGCGCCAGGTGACGGCCCTGACCGTACCGGCGGGCGGCACCCTCACCCTCGGCACCGGGGGCGACCACATGATGCTGGAGAACCTCACCCACAAGCCGCGGGTCGGTGAAACAGTCACCCTGCGACTCCACTTCGCCCACGCCACGCCCGCCACGGTCACGGTCACCGTGCCCGTCGAGGCGACGACGTACCGCCCGGACCCGAAGGGCTGACCGCAGTGAACCCAGCGACGCCAGCGCGCACAGCGCCCCCAGCGAAGAAGAACACCCGGTTGCCACGTTTGAGGCCACCACGTCGCCAGACCGGCGGGCGGCGGCTGGCGGCGCTCGCGGCCTGCCTCGGCGGCGTGCTCGCCCTGCTGCTCGGCGTCGCGGCGCCCGCGTCCGCGCACGCGGCGCTGATCCGTACCGACCCGGCAGACGGCTCGGTCGTGCAGAGCGCGCCGCAGCGCGTGGTGCTCACCTTCTCGGAGGGAGTGCTGCTCTCGGCGGACTCGCTGCGGGTGCTCGACCCGCAGGGCAAGGACGTGGCGGTGGGCAAGCCGCAGCACGACAGCGGCAAGGACTCCGGGTCCACGGCCACCGTCGGGCTGCGGCCGGGCATCGGCAACGGCACGTACACCGTGGCGTGGAAGGCGGTGTCGCAGGACAGCCACCCGGTGGCCGGGGCGTTCACCTTCTCGGTCGGCGCGGCCTCCAAGACCAGCGTCGATCTGTCGGGCGCGGCGGCGGCGGGCGGCGGCGCGGCGTCCACGCTCTACGGGATCGCCCGCTACTTCGCCTACGCCGGTTTCGCGCTGCTGGTCGGCAGCGCGGTGTTCCTGTCCGTGTGCTGGCCGCGCGGCGCCCTGCTGCGTCCCATGCGGCGGATCGCGGCGGGCGGCTGGGCGACGCTGGTCGCGGCGACCATCGCGCTGCTGATGCTGCGCGGCCCGTACGCCAACGGCACCGGGCTCGGCGACGCGGTCGACCCCGACGTGATGCGCGCGGTGCTGGAGACCCGGCCGGGCGCGGCGCTCGTCTCCCGGCTGCTGCTGCTCGCGGCGGCGGCCGTCTTCCTCGCCGTGCTCTTCGGCAGCTACGCCAAGCGCGAGGACCCGGAGGAACGCGCCGACCTGGCCTGGGGTCTGGGCATCGGCGGCACGGTCGTCGCGATCGGCATCGCCGCCACCTGGGCGATGGCCGAGCACGCCTCGGTCGGCATCCAGCGGCAGGTCGCGATGCCGGTCGACATCGTCCACCTGCTGTCCATGGCGGTCTGGCTGGGCGGTCTCATCACCCTGCTGACCGCGCTGTTCGCCCGCTCCACCGCCGGTACGGTCGAGCCGTACGCCGTACGCCGCTTCTCCCTCATCGCGCTCACCGCCGTGACGACCCTGATCGGCACCGGCACCTACCAGGCGTGGCGGCAGATGGGCAGTTGGGCGGCCTTCTTCGACACCCACTACGGGCAGCTTCTTTTCATCAAGATCTGGCTGGTGTGCGCGCTGGTGGGCGTGGCCTGGTTCTCGCGGCGCTGGACGCGGGAGCTGGGGGTAACGCCGGTGGCGCGGCCGGAGGCGGTGGCCTCCGCGGTGGGGGCGCCGGCCGCCGCATCGGCCGGTACGGGGTCCGGTACGACGTCGGGTACGCGTTCCAGTACGGCGTCCGGTACGGGGTCGGGTACAGCGTCCGGTACGGGGTCCGGCTCCGACGATCCGGCGCGGGCCGCGCAGTTGCGGCGGCAGCAGGACGCGCGGGACTCGGCGAACGCGAAGAAGGTGCGCGACGCGGATCCCGCGCGCAACCGGCTCCGGCGTTCGGTACTGATAGAGGTCGGCATCGCCGTCGTCCTGCTGACCGTCACCACGATGCTGACCGGCTCGCAGCCGGGCCGGGCCGCCGAGGAGCAGAAGGACCTCAAGGCGCCGTCCGCGGCGACCGGCGGCGGGAACGCGACGGCTCCGACCGAGGTCGTCCTGTCCATCCCGTACGACACCGGCGGTCCCAACGGCAAGGGCACGGCGGGCCTGACCGTCTCCCCCGCCCGGTCGGGCGCCAACGAGGTCCACCTCTTCCTCAGCACGCCCGCCGGGAGCTCGGTGGACGTGCCGGAGGTGCGCCTCCAGTTCACGCTGCCGGCCAAGAAGATCGGCCCCATCGACGTCCCCTTGCAGCACCTGACCGTGGGCCACTGGACCGCGGCCGGCGTCCAACTGCCGCTGCCGGGCGCCTGGCAGGTGGCCGTCACCGTCCGCACCTCGGACATCGACGAAGTGACGGAGACGAGGAACATGCAGGTCAACCCGTGAAGTCAACCGATTCGGCGGAGCACGTGAAGTCGGCAGAATCCGCGGAGTCGGCGGAGTCGGCGGAGTCCGTACGGCCCGCGGAGTCCGTACGGCCCGCAGACGCGGCTCCCGCCGGGCTCAGCAGACGGCGGCTGCTCGGTACGGCGGGGGCCGCGGGCGCGGCGGGACTGGTCGTCGGCGGCGGTGCCGGTGCGGGCGTCGCACGTGCCGTGCGGGACGAACCGGTCGCGCTGAGCACGGTCGGTTCCGCGTACGTCCCCTTCGAGGGCGCGCGGCAGGCGGGAATCGTCGGGCCCGCGCAGGCCGTCGGCCACCTCGTCGCCTTCGACCTGGCGCCGGGCGCGGACCGTAAGGCCGCCGCCGCGCTGCTGCGCCGCTGGTCGGACGCGGTACGGACGATGACGCGGCCGGGCGCGGGCGGTGCGGGCGGTGCGGGCGGCGCAGGTGGCACGGGTGGCGCAAGTGGCGCAGGGGTGCTGCCTGCGTCGTATGACGATCAGGTCGCGTACGACGCCGGGCCGTCCTCGCTGACGGTCACCTTCGGCTTCGGCCGGAGCTTCTTCGGCCGTACGGGGCTGACCGGGCGGTTGCCCGGGGCGCTGGCGCCACTGCCGGACTTCGCGGGCGACGCCCTCGACCCGAAGCGGAGCAACGGCGATCTGTGGGTGCAGATCGGCGCGGACGACGCGCTGGTCGCTTTCCACGCGCTGCGCGTGCTCCAGAAGGCGGCTCGGGACACCGCTGCGGTCCGCTGGCAGATGAACGGGTTCAACCGGACGCCGGGCGCGACCGCGCACCCGATGACCGGCCGCAATCTCATGGGCCAGATCGACGGGACCAACAATCCGAAGCCGACCGACGCCGATTTCGATCAGCGGATCTTCGTACCGGCGGGCGGCTCCGCCGACTCCGGCTCCCCGGCCTGGATGGCGGGCGGTTCGTACGCCGTCGTCCGCCGGATCCGGATGCTGCTGGACTCCTGGGACCATCTGTCGGTGGCCCGGCAGGAGAAGGTGATCGGCCGCCGCAAGCCGGACGGGGCGCCGCTGTCGGGCGGCAGCGAGACCACGCCGGTCGACCTGGCGAAGGTCGGGGCGGACGGCGCCCTAGCCGTCGCGGGCGACGCGCACATCCGGGTCGCGGCCCCGGCCTCCAACGGCGGCGCCGCCATGCTGCGGCGGGCGTTCTCGTACCACGACGGCATCGGGACGGACGGCACTCCGGACGCCGGGCTGCTCTTCGTGGCCTGGCAGGCGGATCCGCTCAAGGGGTTCGTGCCGGTGCAGCGCAAGCTGGACGGCGGCGACGGCCTGTCGCGCTTCCTGCGGCACGAGGCGAGCGGCCTCTTCGCGGTCCCGGGCGGCTGCGGGCCCGGAGAATACGTGGGTCAGCGGCTGCTCGAAGGGTGATCGCACGATCTGGTGGCGGTGTTCCGGGCTGATGAACAGACCGGCGTTCCGGGTCTGTGCGGGCCATTAGGCTGAACGCATGTCGCCAGCGAGCCGTTATACCTATCTGGGTCCCGAAGGCACGTTCACCGAGGCCGCGCTGCGGCTGCTGCCCGAGGCCGCCACGCGCGAGCTGGTACCGATGGTGTCGGTGCCCGCGGCGCTCGACGCGGTGCGCAACGGCGAGGCGGGCGGTGCGCTGGTCCCGATCGAGAACTCCGTCGAGGGCGGCATCACCGCCACGCTCGACGAGCTGGCGTTCGGCGACCCGCTGATGATCTACCGCGAGGTGCTGCTGCCGATCGCCTTCGCGCTGCTTGTCAGGCCGGGCACCGCGCTGTCCGACGTGAAGACGGTGACCGGGCACCCGGCCGCGCAGTCGCAGGTGCGGAACTGGCTGTCGGGCAACCTGCCCGACGCGGTCTGGGAGTCGGCCGCGTCGAACGCGGACGGCGCGCGGCTGGTGCAGGAGGGCCGCTTCGACGGCGCCTTCGCGGGCGAGTTCGCGGCGCCGACGTACGGTCTCGAACCGCTGGCCACCGACATCCGCGACGCGCAGAACGCGACGACGCGCTTCGTGCTCGTCGGGCGCCCCGCGCGGCTGGCGGCGCCGACCGGCGCGGACAAGACGTCGGCGGTGTTCTGGCTGCGCGACGACCACCCCGGCGCGCTGCTCGAACTCCTCCAGGAGTTCGCGATCCGCGGGGTGAACCTGATGCGGATCGAGTCCCGGCCGACCGGTCGCGGCCTGGGTCAGTACTGCTTCTCGGTGGACGCCGAGGGTCACCTCACGGACCGCCGGGTCGGCGAGACGCTGATGGGGCTGCGCCGCCGCTGCCTGAACGTCCGCTTCCTCGGCTCGTACCCGCGGGCCGACGAGGTCGAGGCGCGGGTGGCGCGGGGGACGACGGACGCGGAGTTCACGGACGCGGCGGACTGGCTGAACCGGGCGCTGGACGGACGGGCCTGAGCGGGAAGCGGGCGGGATTTCCACCGTGGGGAAAAGTTATCCACAGGCTTCGAGCGCAGCCTGTGGGTAACTGGGGACATGTCGACACGACAACGCGACCTAGTCGACAAATCTGTACACAGACACCATCACTGTCCACAGCGGGGCAGGTCACCCCTCGTCACCCCAATTCCCCCGACCAACTCTCCCGAGGGAACACTTCTCACTCGAAAGTGAGTGTGGAACGGGTTTCAAGGGGGAATCCATAGCCGAGCATCGAGCCCGGCCGAATGATCTCCCCCCTTCTCCACAGATCTTCCCCACACCCTGTGGACAAAGAATGGAAATCCCCAGCAGCCTGTGGATAACTTTCGCCCGGAGGGCCCCTGAGGGGTCCGCGGAGGCCCCGCCGGAGCCCCGGCGGCGATGATCAACTCCGGTTCTCCACAGGCGCGATGACCCGGGGGAGGGACGCGGCGAATGTGGTTGACCGTCACCCCTTTCTCCCTTTTACGGAATTTCCTCGCTTTACTCCTGAAGCGGACAAAGCACACCATAAAGTCCTTAAGTTGTCGCGGCCGATGCCCGCTCCCCGGTAACCTGGTCGCGTGATTGACCTTCGTCTGCTTCGTGAGGACCCCGACCGTGTGCGCGCCTCGCAGCGCGCCCGTGGAGAGGACGTCGCGCTTGTCGACTCCCTCCTCTCCGCCGACGAGCGGCGCAGGTCGTCCAGTACCCGCTTCGACGAGCTGCGCGCCGAGCAGAAGCAGCTCGGCAAGCTGATCCCGAAGGCGCAGGGCGAGGAGAAGGCCGAGCTGCTGAAGCGGACCGGCGAGCTGTCGGCCGCCGTCAAGGCCGCCGACGCCGAGCAGCACGAGGCGGCCGAAGAGGCCCAGCGGCTGCTGCTCCAGCTCGGCAACCTCGTCCACCCGGACGCCCCGATCGGCGGCGAGGAGGATTTCGTCGTCCTCGAACAGCACGGCGCGCCGCGCGACTTCGCCGCCGAGGGCTTCACTCCCAAGGACCACCTGGAGCTGGGCGAACTGCTCGGCGCCATCGACGTCGACCGCGGCGCCAAGGTGTCCGGCTCGCGCTTCTACTACCTGACCGGCGTCGGCGCCCTGCTGGAGCTGGCCCTGGTCAACGCGGCCGTCGCGCAGGCCGGCGCCGCCGGATTCACGCCCGTCCTGACCCCGACCCTGGTCAAGCCGTCCGCGATGGCGGGCACCGGCTACCTCGGCCAGGTCGAGGACGACGTCTACTACCTGGAGAAGGACGACCTGTACCTGGTCGGCACCTCCGAGGTCCCGCTCGCCGCCTACCACATGGACGAGATCATCGACGCGGGCAAGCTGCCGCTGCGCTACGCCGGTTTCTCGCCCTGCTACCGGCGCGAGGCGGGCTCGTACGGCAAGGACACCCGCGGCATCATCCGCGTCCACCAGTTCGACAAGGTGGAGATGTTCGTCTACACCACGCCGGAGGACGCGGAGGCCGAGCACCAGCGGCTGCTGGCCTGGGAGAAGCAGTGGCTGTCGGCGCTGGAACTGCCGTTCCAGGTGATCGAGCTGGCCTCGGGCGACCTGGGCTCCTCGGCGTCGCGGAAATTCGACTGCGAGGCGTGGATCCCGACGCAGGGCAAGTACCGCGAGCTGACCTCGACGTCGAACACGACCGAGTTCCAGTCCCGCCGCCTGTCGATCCGGCTGCGTGACGAGAAGGGCACCCGGCCGCTGGCCACGCTGAACGGCACGCTGTGCGCGGTGCCGCGCACGATCGTGGCGATCCTGGAGAACCACCAGCTCGCGGACGGTTCCGTACGGGTGCCGGAAGTGCTGCGGCCGTACCTGGGCGGCCGGGAGCTGCTGGAGCCCGTCACGTCCAGCGCCAAGTGAGCGAGTCG
Organism: Streptomyces sp. CBMA29; assembly: GCF_014596445.1. Taxonomy (GTDB): domain Bacteria; phylum Actinomycetota; class Actinomycetes; order Streptomycetales; family Streptomycetaceae; genus Actinacidiphila. The sequence goes on from NZ_MECL01000077.1 coordinate 73,517, forward strand.
GAGGCCGGGGCTCTCACCGGTACGGGGCCGGGCGCCGTGGCCGCGGACAAGGCGGCGGACGGAGCCGCGGACAGGGCCGGGGCCGCCGACAATGCCGGGGCCGCCGACGCGGCGCGGATTCCGTACCGGCTGGTCGCCACCGACCTGGACGGGACGCTGCTGCGCGGCGACAACACCGTCTCGCGGGTGACGAGGGACGCGCTCGCCGCGACGGTGGCGGCGGGCGCGGTGCACATCATCGTCACCGGCCGCTCTGTGCCGTGGACCCGGCACGTACTGGACGACCTCGGATACGAGGGCTTGGCGGTCTGCGGCCAGGGCGCGCAGCTCTACGACGCGGGCGCGCACCGGCTGCTGACCTCGGTCACCCTCGACCGGCAGCTCGCCGCGCTCGCGGTGGCCAAGATCGAGGCCGAGGTGGGCCCGCTGTTCCTCGCGGCCAGCCGCGACGGCCTGGCCGGCGACGTCCTGATCAGCGAGGGGTACACGTACAACCCCGAGCTGCCGGTCATCCTCATGTCGGACCCGGCCGAGTTGCTGTCCGCGCCCGTCAACAAGCTGTACATACAGCACCCGGGGCTGGGGGACGACGGTCTGGCGCGGGCCGCCCGCGAGGTGGCCGGTGACCTGGTGGGCGTGACGATGGCGGGCGAGGGCATCGTGGAGCTGCTGCCGCTCGGCCTCACCAAGGCGACCGGGCTCTCGCTGGCCGCGCGGCGGCTCGGCGTGACCGCTGCCGAGACGATCGCCTTCGGTGACATGCCCAACGACCTGCCGATGTTCGCCTGGTCGGGGTACGGCGTGGCGATGGCCAACGCCCATCCGGAGCTGCGGCGGGTCGCCGACGAGGTCACGCTGTCGAACGACGAGGACGGCATCGCGGTGGTGCTGGAACGGCTCTTCGGGCCGTTCTGAACCGCGCGGGCGAGTGTGCCTGGGCTGGTGCCGGGGCTGCGCGGGAGGCCGGGGCTGGGTCGGCGGCCGGGGCTGGGTCGGGGTGCGCCTCAGCCGCACCATGCCTGGGTCGGGGCGCTCAGCCGGACTTCTCGCGGGCGCGGCCCGGCGGCGTGATCGCGTAGCAGCTCAGGCCGATCAGCGCGGCCGTGAAGTGGCCGAGGTCGGTGTAGGTCGCGTCGCCGAGCAGCGGATAGCCGAAGAAGCCCAGCACGCCGAGGAGATATCCCCAGCGCCAGGGGCGCGGCACCAGATACGTGAGGACGCCGACGATGCCCGCGAGGCCGTAGCTGACCCCGATGTCCACGGTGTGCGCGAGGGAGCGCGGCAGCCGCTGGTCCCTGATGCCGAACATGACGGCCTTCTCACTGACGAGAGTCGCGCCGATGTGCGCGGTCGCGACGACGACCAGCCAGCGCCAGGTGCCGAGCCAGCGTTCCGCGGGGGCGTGGATCAGCTCGAAGAGGAGGAAGTAGAGGACGAGGCCCGAGGGCGTCTCTATCCACAGGGCGCTGGCGAACAGCACCCGCAGCGGGTGCTGCCGCAACTGGACCAGGTTGGTGCTGACGTGGTGCAGCAGATATGAGCGGACGTGCGGCGACACGACGGCGACGATGCCGCTGGTGACGATCAGGATCAGCAGCCAGAAGTGGGTGCCGGGCGAGGCCCGTATCCATTGCGCGGCGAAGCGCCGCGCGTCACGGGGGGTGACGCGGCGGCGCTCGCGGGCGGCGGTGGAGGACTCGTGAGCCGGGGCCATCGCGACCAGTCTTCACCGATCACAGCCGGGCTGCGACTCGCTCCCTCCCATTGACACCGCATTCACAGCTTGCGCCGCCGTCACACCGTGTTCCCGTTCCCTCGGGCGCCGTGCCCCGGTCTCTTCTCGCGGGCGCCGTGCCCCGGTCTCTACTCCTCACCCGCGAGCTTGAGGGTGCGCAGTTTGTGCCCGGCGAACCAGGTGGTGCCGACGGTGACCACCGCGAGCAGCACGATCGCCGTCGGCAGACCGACGTCGGAGCTGACGATGTCGCCGTGGCCCAGCTTCTGCGCGACCGCGAGCGACCACTGCTGGACGCTGAGGGTCCTGGCGCCCGGCACCACATTGCCGATGACGGACTCCCAGACCAGGGCGTAGACCAGGCCGACGATCACCGCGTGCCGGGTGAGGACGCCGAGCATCAGGAAGATCGCCGCGTAGGCGACGGACGCGACGGCGGCGGCGACCCCGAAGGCGACCGCGACGTTCTGCCCGTTGCCGTTGAGGATGAATCCGGCGAGCAGGGTGGGAATGGCGGAGAAGGCGGCGACCACGCCTATCGCCACGATGAGCTTGGTGGACACGATCGTGGACCGTCTGATCGGCTTGGCCAGCAGGTAGACGATCGCGCCGTCGTCGATCTCCGGGCCGATCGCGCCGGTGCCGGCGATGACGCCGACCAGCGGGACCATCGCGCTGAGCGCGAAGCCCTGGAGGATGTCGTTGGCGGTGGAGTCGTCCGCGCCGGTCAGCGCGCGGACCGCGACGGAGATGATCAGCAGCAGCATCGGCAGCGCGAAGAGCAGCAGGGCGCGGCGGCGGCCGAGCAGCGCGCGGTAGGTGAGCCGGGCCACGGTGGGGTGGAACACGGCGGGTCCTGAGCGGACGGGGGCCGCGGCCCTGCCGCTCGGCGGCGCGGGAGTCTGGGTGGCGGACATCTGTGTCGGCTCCTTATGCCGTGACGAGGTAGGAGAAGACGCTCTCCAGGGACTCGTCGGACGGCGAGACGGTGAAGAGCCGGATGCCGTGGTCGCGGGCGATCCGGGGCAGGAATTCGGTGAATCCGGCGAAGTCGATGGCCTGGACGCGCAGCGCCCTCTCCGACCAGTCCAGCTCGATCGCGGCGGTGGACGCGTGCGCGATCAGCACGGACGCGAGCAGCCGGTCGTCGCTCGACCGTACGAGATAGCGGTGCGGGCGGTCGGTCATCAGGCGGCGGATCTTGCGGAAGTCGCCGGAGGCCGCGTGGCGCCCCGCCACCACGACCTCGATGTGGTGGGCGAGCTGCTCGACCTCCTCCAGGATGTGCGAGGAGAACAGGACGGTCCTGCCCTCGGCGCCCATCCGCCGCAGCAACTCCATCAGGTGCAGCCGCTGCCGCGGGTCCATGCCGTTGAACGGCTCGTCGAGCAGCAGCACCGACGGGTCGTGGACCAGCGCGGACGCCATCTTGGCGCGCTGCCGCATGCCCTTGCTGTACGTGTCGATCTGCCGGTCCTGGGCGTACTCCATCTCGACGGTGGCCAGCGCCCGCCGGGCGGCGGCGTCCGGGTCGGCCAGGCCGTGCAGCTCCGCGTTGGCGACCACGAACTCGCGGGCGGTGAGGAAGTCGTACATCGCCTCGCGCTCGGGCACGATGCCGATCTCGCGGTACGACTGCTCATTGCGCCAGATGGGCGTCCCGTCGAGGGTGACGGTGCCGGTGGACGGGGCCAGGAAGCCCGCCATCATGTTGATGAGGGTGGATTTTCCGGCGCCGTTGGGGCCGAGCAGGCCGGTGACGCCGGGGCCGATCGTCATGGTGATGTCGTTGACCGCCACCACGTTGCCGAACCAGCGCGAGACGTTGTCGATGCTGATCGTCGTCACGAGAGACCGACCTTCTGGTAGCGGCGCATCAGGAGGCCGAAGCTGCCGGTGATGATGGTGAGGACGGCCAGCAGGTAGACGACGCCGGCCAGCGCGTCCGGCGGTCCCGAGGCGTGCGGGAAGGCGGAGCTCGCGCCGAGGAACCAGGTCTGGAAGCCGTCGATCAGCGTGATCGGCGAGAAGAGGCCGAGCCAGCCGATCACCTCGTAGTTCTCCTGCACGGAGGCGACGCCTTGGACGCTGGAGACCGCGCCGTAGGTGATGACGAACACCGCGATGATCGCGGCGACGCCGAATCCGCGGCGCGGGGTGATCGCGGCGATGACGAGCGCGATGCCCGCGAAGAGCAGCGACAGCAGGAGTACGGACACCAGGCCCTTCGCGAACCCGGCGGTCTGGGTGCCGAAGCTGAGCTTCGCCAGCAGCGCGCCGATGTAGAGGATGAGCAGGGGCAGCGCGGTCAGCAGGAACAGCGCCGTGGCGAGCGCCGCGTATTTGGCGGCCACGTAGTCGACGCGCTCGATGGGCCGCGAGAAGTACAGCGGCGTGGTCTTGAACCGCAGGTCGCGCGAGACGGACTGCGGGGCCTGCGAGGCGACGAAGAGGGTGATGACCGCCTGGAGGATCACCGCGTAACGGGTGTAGTCGACCGGCAGCTTCGTCATGTTGGTGAAGATCGCGACCGCCACCATGATCAGCGCGGGCGCGCACATCGCGGCGAGCAGGATCATCGGCAGCACCTTGGACTTCGCGCTGCGGCCGAGGCCGTACGCGCCGCGCAGGCTCTGGCTGAAGAGGGAGCGCCGGGCGTAGGCGCGGCCGAGGCGCGGGCCGGTGTACTTGCGGTAACCGATGTTGTGGATGACGTCGGGGGCGGTGCCGGTGACCGGGGGGCCGGGGTTCGGCGTGCCGGGCGTCACCGTGTCAGGCTGCGTCACGGCCTTCTCCTTCCTTGGGCAGGGTCGCGGTGTCCGGGGTGTCTGGAGTGTCCGGGGTGTCCGGGGTGCTCGTGTCGTGAGAAGTGCTCGTGTCGTGCGGGGTGTTCGTGCCGCCGGGGTCGTGCGGGCGGTCGGGGTCGTCCGGGTCGTCGTACGTCAGGTCCTCGTCGTCCGTGAACAGCTCGGCGATGCGGTGGCGGCGCTGCTCCATGCGCACCAGACCGACTCCGAGAACGGCGACGGCGTCGCGGACGGTGTCGTACGTCGTGTCGTCCGCTATGTCGACGTGCAGCAGGTGGCCCTTGGTCTGGGCGGTGAGCCCGGCGCCGGTCAGCGCGGCCAGCAGCTCCTTCTCGCGGTCGGTGACCTCGACCGCGAGCGACGCCGTGGCCTGCGTGAAGTCGCTGGTGGAGGAGGCACGCAGCAGTGTGCCGCCGTCGATGACGACGATGTGGTCGCTGGTGCGCTCCAGCTCGCCGAGCAGGTGCGAGGTGACCAGCACCGAGATGCCGAAGTCGGTGTGCACGCGGCGGATCAGGCCCAGCATCTCGTCGCGGCCCGCCGGGTCGAGGCCGTTGGTCGGCTCGTCGAGCAGAACGAGCTGCGGGTCGTGGACCAGCGCCTGCGCGAGCTTGACGCGCTGCTTCATGCCCGTCGAGTAGCCGCCCATCGGGCGGTACCGCTCCTCGTAGAGGCCGACGTGGCGCAGCGTGTCGGCGGTCCGCTCGCGCGCGGCGGTCGGCGGCAGCCCCGACATCCGGGCCATGTGGACGACGAACTCGGTCGCCGAGACGTCGGGCGGCAGGCAGTCGTGCTCGGGCATGTAGCCGACGAGGCCGCGGATCTCGGCGCCGTTGGTGGCCACGTCGAGTCCGAGCACGGCGGCACGACCCTCGGTCGCCGGGGACAGTCCCAGCAGGATCTTGATCAGGGTCGATTTCCCGGCGCCGTTGGCACCCACCAGCCCGGTCACACCGGGGGTGATGTCGACGGTCAGCCGGTCAAGAGCGGTCACCCTCGGGTACCGCTTGCTCAGGCTTTCGGTAGCGATCACAGTCACGTGTCCGACCGTAGTGGCGGGCGCCGCACTCCCGCGTCCGTCCCGAGGATCGGATCCGTCGCGTTCGGGGTAGTCCTGCGGGCTGACCACCCGTAGGGGTCGGAGGGTTTCCGGGAGTTATCCACAGGGGGTCGCGGGGCTCTTGACCCTGCCACGAGCCGATGTCACATTGATTGCTGTCAGCTTTCGAATGTCGGCGCGGGGTCTGGGGTGAGCGGCCATGGGTGAGGGGTGGGACGGCGGGCGCGACGGGTTTGACGTGCGCGGTCGACGCGACGGGCGCGGTGAGGTCGAGGGGCTCGACGGGCTCGGTGAGGTCGGTGAAGCCGATGAAGCCGATGGTCTCGGTCGGCGCGGTGCACTCGACGGGCTCGACGGGTTCCGTGAGGTGCAGCGGCTGGCGTACGCGTGCGCGGAAGCGGTCGCGGCGGAGCTGCGGCCGGGGATGACCGAGCGGGACGCGGCGCACGCGATGCGGGTGTGGGCGCGGGAGCGCGGGGTCCGCGACTGGTTCCATCTGCCCTTCGCCTGGTTCGGCGACCGTACGGCCTTCACCGGCTTCAAGGTGCCGCTCCAGTTCTTCCCGACCGGGCGGCGGCTCGAACCCGGCATGCCGTTCATCCTCGACCTGGCCCCTGTATACGGAGGCCGCACCGCCGACGTCGGCTACTCCGGTTCACTCGGCCCCAGCCCGGTGCAGGAACGGCTGATGGCGGATCTGCGCGAGCACCGCGAGCTGATCCTGCGCGGGGTGCGCGAGCGGCGCCCGCTGCGCACCGTCTACCAGGACGTCGACCACCTGATGGTCAGGCAGGGGTACGCCAACCGGCATCGCGCGTATCCCTTCGGCGTGATCGCCCACAAGGTCGACCGGGTGCGCGAGCGCCGCTGGTCGCCGCGGATCGCCGGATTCGGCACGCGGAGCCTGAAGGGGCTGGCCTCCGACGCGCTGCACGGACACCGCGAGGGCTGGTCCCCGCTGTGGAGTCCGCACCGCATGTCCGACCACCCCCCATACCCCGGTCTGTGGGCGGTGGAGCCACATTTGGGATTCCGCGGCACCGGCGCGAAATTCGAGGAGATCCTCGTGGTCACGGAGACCGACGCCTACTGGCTGGACGACGACCTGCCGCACGTCAGGCGCTGGCGGGAGACGGACGCGGACACGAGGACGGGATCGATGTCGAGGTCACGAATGGGGACGGGGACGAGCACGGAATCGGGTTCGGGGACGGGGGTGGCGGCATGACGCGGGACGAGTGGGAAGAGCGGGACGACCAGGACGAGGGCGCGGCTCCGGGCGAGGGCGGCGGCGAGAGCCTGGGCGAAGCGGCACGGGACGGGTCGGCGGACCCGGCGGCGCGGGAGCGGTTCGTGACCGGGGGCGGCGGCGTACGGCTGTGCGTCGCCGAGTACGGGGACGCGGCGCTGCCGACGGTGGTGCTGGTGCACGGCTACCCGGACAGCAAAGAGGTGTGGTCGGAGGTGGCCGGGCTGCTCGCCGACCGCTTCCACGTGGTTCTCTACGACGTGCGCGGGCACGGCAGGTCGGGTGCCCCGGCGCGGCTCAAGGGCGGCTTCACGCTGGAGAAGCTCACCGAGGACTTCCTGGCGGTGGCGGACGCGGTCAGCCCGGACCGCCCGGTGCACCTGGTCGGGCACGACTGGGGTTCGGTGCAGGGCTGGGAATTCGTCACGGTCGGCGGTACCGAGGGCCGGATCTCCTCCTTCACCTCGGTCTCGGGCCCGTCGCTCGACCACTTCGGCCACTGGATCAAACGCCGGGTGCGCCGCCCCACCCCGCGCCGGGTCGCCCAAGTTCTCGGCCAGGGGGCCAAATCCTGGTACGTGTACGCGCTGCACACCCCCGTCCTGCCGGAGCTGGCCTGGCGCGGAGCGCTCGGCAGGCAGTGGCCCAAGCTGCTCTCCCGCGCCGAGAAGCTGCCGTCCGACGGCTACCCGACCGCCTCGCTGCCCGAGGACGCGGCGCACGGCGCCTGGCTGTACCGGGACAACGTCCGCCGTAGGCTGAGCAGTCCGCGCACCGACGCGTACGCCCACGTCCCCGTGCAGCTCATCACGCCGACCGGCGACGCCTTCCTGTCGCAGCGGCTCTACGACGACCTGGAGCAGTGGGTGACCCGGCTGACCCGGCGCACCGTGGCAGCCAAGCACTGGGTGCCGCGCTCCCGGCCCGAGCAACTGTCGCGCTGGATCGGCGAGTTCGTCACGGCGCACGAGTACGGCGGCCCCGCCGTCCCGGCCGCGCCCTCGACCGTCGCCGGGGCGGCCAAGACGGTCCTCGGGACGTCGGAGACCGGCGCCAAGGAGCGGTTCGGCGGCCAACTGGTGCTGGTCACCGGCGCGGCCAGCGGCATCGGCCGGGCTACCGCCTTCGCCTTCGCGGAGGCGGGCGCACGGATCGTCGCGGTGGACCGGGACGCGGAAGGCGCCGCGAGAACCGCCGAGTTGGCCCGGTTGATCGGCGCGCCCGACGCGTGGCCCGAGACCGTCGACGTGTCGGACGCCGAGGCGATGGAGAAACTGGCCGAGCGCACGGCCGACCTCCACGGCGTCCCCGACGTGGTGGTGAACAACGCGGGGATCGGCCTGGCGGGCGCCTTCCTCGACACCACGCCCGAGGACTGGAAGCAGGTGCTCGACGTCAATCTGTGGGGCGTCATCCACGGGTGCCGCCTGTTCGGCAAGCAGATGGTGGAGCGCGGCCAGGGCGGTCACATCGTCAACACCGCGTCGGCCGCCGCCTTCCAGCCGTCCCGCGCGCTGCCCGCGTACAGCACGTCGAAGGCGGCGGTGCTGATGCTCAGCGAGTGCCTGCGGGCGGAGTTGGCGCCGCACGGCATCGGGGTGAGCGCGATCTGCCCGGGTCTGGTCAACACGCCCATCACCCGCAGCGCGCGGTTCGCCGGGGTCGGCGAGGAGGAGCAGGAGCGGCGCAGGGCACGGTCCGCCCGGCTCTACGGGCTGCGCAATTACCCGCCGGAGAAGGTCGCCCGCGCGATCGTCCGGGCGGTGGAGCGCAACTCCGCGGTCGTCCCGGTCACGCCGGAGGCCCGCGGGGCGCGGCTGCTGTCCCGGCTCTCCCCCAAGACGCTGCGGGCGCTGGCCCGCGTGGACCCGCCGCTGTAGAGCCGCCGCTCTAGACCCCGCCGCAGCCAGCTCACCACCGACAGCGCACCACCGACGGCGCACCGGCACCACCGATCCCCACACCGACAGCGCCGATCTTCTCCGAAGGAGGACGCACCGCCATGAGTTACGCGATCAAGCCGCGCCGGGTCACGTTCGACTGGAAGCAGACCCCTCTGCACTGGATTCCGGGCGAGCCGACCGCGACGCACGTCATCAATGTGCTGCACCTGCTGCTGCCCGCGGGGGAGCGGTGGTTCGTGAAGGTGTTCAAGGAGGCGCTCCCCTACGTCAGCGACGAGCAACTACTCAAGGACGTCAAGGGGTTCATGGGCCAGGAGGCCACCCACAGCGTGCAGCACGCGTATGTGCTGGAGCATCTGGCCGAGCAGAATCTCGACACCAGCGGCTACACCAGGCACGTGGAGTGGATGTTCGACGTGCTGCTCGGCGAGAAGCCGCCGTGGGGCGCGCCGGTCACCCGGCGCGAGTGGCTGCGGTTCCGGCTGTCGCTGATCGCGGCGATCGAGCACTTCACCGCCGTACTCGGCGACTGGATCCTGGACGCCGACGCGCTGGACGAGGTGGACACCGACGAGGTGATGCTGGATCTGCTGCGCTGGCACGGCGCCGAGGAGGTCGAGCACCGGGCGGTCGCGTTCGACATGTACCAGCACGTCGGCGGGGGCGGCGCGGCGCGGTATCTGCGGCGCGTGGAGGGCATGGCGTTCGCGTGGCCGACGCTGTTCTATCTGTGGGTGGTCGGCGCCCGCTACCTGATGCGGCACGACCCGGCGCTGGTCAAGGGCACGTACCGGTTCAGGAACCACCGCGCCGCCGCCCGCCGCGGCCTGCTGCCGTCCTGGGCCGCGCTCAACGGGGCGATGCCCAGGTACCTGCGCCGGTCGTACCATCCGTCACAGGAAGGGTCGCTGAGCAAGGCCGTCGAGTATCTGGCCATGTCCCCCGCGGCCAGGGCCAGCGAAAGACCGGCGGGCCGCACCGCGGCCTCCTGACCACCGAGGAGCACCGAGGAGTGTGGGCGTGACCACCGCCGCCGAACAGCGCGCGTACCGGATCGAGGACCTGTCCCATCTGAGCGGGACGACGGTCCGTACGATCCGCGCCTACACCGATCGCGGGCTGCTCCCGAAGCCGGAGCGCCGCGGCCGGGCCAATGTGTACGACGACACGCATCTGGCCCGGTTGCGGCAGATCGCCGATCTCCTGGAGCGCGGCTACACGCTGGCCAGCATCAAGGAGTTGCTGGCGGCGTGGGACGCGGGCACCGGCCTCGGCGGGGTCCTCGGCCTGGTCGGCGAGGTGGACCGGCCGTGGTCGGACGAGACGCCCGCGCGCATCAGCCTGGCCGAGCTGATCGAGGCGTTCGGCGGGACGGCGGATCTGACGGCCGTCGAGGAGGGCCTGCAACTGGGCATCCTGGAGCCGGTGCCGGGCAGCGACGACGAATTCCTCGTACCGAGCCCCCAGGAGCTGGCCGTCGCCGCGGAACTGCACGCCGCCGGTGTGCCGCTGCCAGCGATCACCGGCCACCTGCGGGAGCTGCGGGTCCAGGTCGAGCACATCTCGGAGCGGTTCCTGGAGTTCACCACGGAGTACGTCTTCGAGCGGTTCCTGCGCCACCCGCCCACCGACGAGGAGGCCGAGGAGGCGGCGACCCTGGTCCGGCGGCTGCGCCCGCTGGCCCAGCAGACCGTCGACGCGGAGCTGGCGCGCGCCATGCGGATGCTCGCCACCGAGCACGTACGCCGTCACCTCGGCGACGCCGTGCTCCCCGCGCCGCCGCCGCGCCCGGCCGCCGAGCCGCCCTCGCACGTCCCGGTGCCCCTCCCGGCCGCCACGGTCGCCGCGGTCCGTGAGCTGGTCGGGCCCGACCACGTACCGGAGTTCGTGACGGCCGCCGCCGACCGGGAGATAGCGGCCCGCCGCATGGACGCCCTGACAGACCGGCGCCCCGACGACGCGGCTCGCTGACCACCCAACTCGCTGACCACCCGACTCGCGGATCAGGCCAGTTGGGCGGGGGCCTCCAGGGCGATCCGCTCGAAGGCGGCGGGGTCGGTGTCGAAGTCGCTGTCGGGGATGGGCCAGTGGATGACCATCTCGTCGATCCCGGCCTCCGCGTGCCGGCCTGCGAAGTCCACGAAGGCGTCCACCGACTCCAGCGGGCGCCCCTGGTCAGGGGTGAAGCCGGTCAGCATCACCTTCGGCACCTTCAGCACGTCCCGCCCGGCCTTCGCGCACGCCTCGCCCAGCCGTTCCACCTGCCCGCGTACCGCCGCCAGCGACTCCTCCGGCGTCCCCGTCTCGTACAGCGCCGGGTCCCCCGTCGTCACCCACGCCTGCCCGTACCGCGCGGCCAGCCGCATCCCCCGCGGCCCCGTCGCCGCCACCGCGAACGGAATCCTCGGCCGCTGCACACACCCCGGAATCGTCCGCGCCTCGTGCGCCGCGTAGAACTCCCCCTCGTACGACACCTGGCCGTTCGTCAGCAGCCGGTCCAGCAGCCGTACGAACTCCCCGAACCGGTCCGCCCGCTCCCGCGGCGACCACGGCTCCTGCCCCAGCGCCGTCGCGTCGAACCCGCTCCCCCCGGCGCCGATCCCCAGCGTCACCCGCCCCTCGCTCACGTCGTCGAGCGTCATCAAGTCCTTGGCAAGCGTGACCGGATGCCGAAAATTCGGCGACGTCACGAGGGTGCCCAGCCGGATCCGTTCGGTGGCCCCGGCGGCGGCCGTCAGCGTCGGCACCGCGCCGTACCACGCCTTGTCCCGGAACGTCCGCCACGACAGATGGTCATAGGTATAAGCGGTGTGGAAGCCCAGCTCCTCGGCCCGCCGCCACACCTCCCGCCCCTCGGCGGCCCAACGGTAGATCGGCAGGATCACAGTGCTCAGTCGCATGAGGACGACGATACGGGCCGCCCGTCAGACCTTCCCGCGCCGCCAACGGTCGAACGGCTCCAGTCGGGCGATGGCGGGGGCGACCGCGCTTACGGCACCTGCGAAATCGTGGGCAAGCCGCACGCACATGCCCAGCAGATCACTGGCATCGCAAACCTCGACCTCCGGCTGCGGCACCCAAGAAGTACGCGAGACGCACCTGATGAGCACCCGATCGCCATCGGGGCTGAAGGTCAAGGTGCGCTCAACCCCCTGCGAGTAGAGATCCAGCTCCACCTCCCGGCCCGAACGCAAAGCGTTGATCAGGCGCGGCAACTCCTCCACATAGGCCGACATGTCGTAGCCGATGTCGAACGCCCAGTCGTCCCGGCCGAAGCCGCCGATGCGGAAGGCAGCGTCTGTCCCGTCCAGAACACCGCATGCCACCAAGGCCAGGATGTAGTAGTCCTTCTCGTCCTCAAGATGTCCACGTGGCACTGCGCGCACACGCGCGACGGCCTCCGGCGAAGGGCCGGTGAAGGAGAAGTGGAAAGGCACGGTATTCGCTCCGTAGGTGGGGGCCATCCGTGTTGACCGACCCGGCGCAGAGAGTCGCTCGTAGTTAACACACTATGTACTACACTGCGCGCCATGGATACTCCCCGCTCCGGCAAGACCCGGGTCACCAGCGTCTCCCTGCGCGCGGAGACACTGGAGGCGATTCGCTCGCGCGCGGGAAAGCAGGGTGTGTCCTCGTACATCGAGGAAGCCGTGCAGCGCCAGCTTCAGCGTGAGGCCGTGGACGAGTACATCGCGGAGTACGAAGCCGAGCACGGTCCCGTCGACCAGGCCGAGGTGGCGGCGCGGGCGGAGAGAATCCGGGCGCACCACGCGGCTCACCGCGGTGAGGCCACGCCGACGGACGCTGCGTGAGCGGCACGCTCGTTCTGGACAGCGAGGCCCTGTCCAAGCTGTCGAGGCGGCACCGCGACATGACGGTCTGGCTGGACGTGGCTCGCAGCCTCGACCTGCTGATCGTGACCAGTGCTGCAACGCTGGTTGAGGCACGCGATCCCCAAGTCGTCCAGGCAGCGTTCGACTTCGCGATCTCCCTCACCAAGGTGCGACCGATCACGGAAGAGGCCGCCCGCGCCGCAAGCAAGCTCCTGGCCGCTGAAGGACTTCACGGTCACAAGTACGCCATCGACGCGATGCTGGCGGCCACCGCACACGCGGAACACGGCGATGTGACGGTTGTGACCAGCAACGTGGACAACCTGCGGCGGCTCTGCCATCCGCGCATCGCAATCGAGCCGATCTGACATTCGCACGCGCAGGCACGGTTCTCAAAGGAGTACCCGCAGGTCAGCCCGTGATGCGTGAACGCGGTTTGACCGACGTCACGAGGGTGCCCAGCCGGATCCGTTCGGTGGCCCCGGCGGCGGCCGTCAGCGTCGGCACCGCGGCGTGCGCCGCATCGCGTTGAGCGGGGACACGCCGGTCGGTCCCGGTGCCGGAGCTGGAGCCGTGGGGGGGCGGGCCCCGGGGGCGCCGGTGATCGCGCCGATCACCTTTGCATATCATCAGGTGTAGACATCGGCTGTAGGCATCACACGGTGACCTCAGGGCGCGGGCGCGAGGAGCACGATGGAGTCGGCACGGTCTCGGGCACTGGTGCCCTGTCTGGCGTTCATATGCCTGGTCACCGCCGTGATCGGCAGCCTCGGGGCACCGCTCATACCGTCCATCGCGTCGATGGACCACGTGTCCGTGACCGACGCGCAGTGGTCGCTGACGATCACCCAGCTGGTGGCGGCGGTGGCGACCCCCGTGATGGGGCGGCTCGGTGACGGGCCGCACCGCAGGACCGTCGTCGTCGGCACCCTCGCGCTGGTCGTCGTCGGCTGCGTGCTGGCGGCGCTGCCCCTGGGCTTCGCGGCGCTGCTCGTCGGCCGCGCCCTCCAGGGCATCGGCCTCGGGCTCACGCCGCTGACCATCGCCGTGGCCAGGGACGTACTGCCCGCCGCCCGCGCCGTTCCGGTGATCGCCCTGCTGTCGATCACCGCCGTGACGGGGGTGGGCCTGGGCTATCCGCTCACCGGTCTGATCGCGCAGGGCGGCGGCGTACGCGCGGCGTACTGGTTCGGCGTGGCCGTCAGCGTGCTCGGCCTGGCCGCCGCCGCGTGGGTCGTACCGGCCGCGCGGCATCGTGCCCGCGTCCGGCTGGACGGGGTCGGCGCGGTGCTGCTGGCCCTGGGCACCGCGTCGCTGCTGGTCGCGATCAGCGAGGGCGAGAGCTGGGGCTGGGCCTCGGCTCGCGTGGACGGCATGATCGCCGCGTCCGTCCTGCTCTTCGCGGGCTGGGTGGTGTGGGAACTGCGTACGGATCATCCGCTGGTCACACTGCGGCTGGTACGTGACCGGGCGGTGCTGACCGCGAGCGTCGCGGCGGTGCTCGCGGGCGTCGGCATGTACCTGCTGTTGTCCACCGTCACCAGGCTGGTGCAGACGCCCGCCGCCACGGGGTACGGGCTGGGCCGGACGGTGGTCGTGGCCGGTCTCGCCCTGACGCCGTTCTCCCTGGGCAGCTTCCTGGCCAACCGGCTCACCCCGGCGCTGGTCCGCCGGACCTCGCCCCAGCGGGTTCTTCCGATGAGCTGCCTGGTGCTGCTCGCCGCGATGGCCCTGTTCACCGCATGGCGCGGGAACATGGCGCAGATCATGGCGGTCATGTTCGTCGCGGGGCTCGGCGTCGGGGTCATCTTCGCGGTCGTGCCGGGCTTCCTCGTCCGCGCGGTGCCCGCACACGAGACGGGCAGCGCCATGAGCTTCAACCAGGTGCTGCGCTACATCGGTTACGCGGTCGGCAGCGCGCTGAGCGCGGCCGTGCTCGAAGCGCACACCCCGGAAGGAGCGGCGTTCCCCACGTCCGGTGGGTACAGTGCGGTGGGGCTGTTGAGCTGCGGCGTCTGGCTCGCCGCCGCCGTGGTGGCGGTGGCCGTGCCGTGGCGCCGGCGCGGTTCGTCGGCACGGCCGGCGGTTCCGGCCCAGGCGCCCTCCCAGGTGCCGGCGCCCTCCCAGGTGCGGGCGCCCTCCCAGGCGTCGGCGCGGCCCCAGATGCGGGCGCGGCCCGGCGAACACGACGACCTTCACGAACTGGACGGAACGGCCGCGGAATGAGTGGAACGACACCGGCCGGCGAACGGCCCGCCGGGGCGGGCCAGCACCGGCGCGACGCGGCGGGCAGCCGCGAACGCCTGCTGAAGGCCGCGGGCGAGCTGTTCGCCGAGCACGGGTACGACCGCACCACCGCGCGGGCCATCGGCAGCCGCGCCGGGGTCGATCCGGCGATGATCGCCCGCTACTTCGGCGGCAAGGCCCAGCTCTACATCGCCACGCTGCGCACCAACGACGGCCCGGACGACATCGTCGACCTCCTCGACCCCGACCGTCTGGCGACCATCCTCGACCGCACCCGGCGCCACGGCCCCAACCCCGTCTACCAGGTCGCCGTCCGCCCCCACGAGGACCCCGCCGGTCAGCAGGCCACCCGCGCGGAGCTCCATCGCCGTGTCGTCGATCCGCTCCACCGGCGCCTGCTCGCCGAGGGCACCGCCGATCCCGCCCTGCGCGCCGAACTCATCGCCGCCGCCTTCATCGGCGTCGTCCTGGCCCGCGGCTCCGGCGCCTTCACCCACCTCCCCGCCCTCCCCGACGCCGAACTCCGCACCCTCCTCCTCCACATGCTGACCCCCCAGGACCCCGACCCGGACCGCTAGGGCGTGTCCGCGAAGTCGCTCCCCCGGACGAAGTCCGGGGGAGCGCGTACCAGGCGCCGCCAGCCAGACGAGACCTCCCGAGACAGAACACCTAGCGCGGCATGGGGGGCACTCCCGGGTCACGCCGACCGTCGGGGAGGGCCGGGAGGGCGGAGAGGCGGGCGGCGTTGTGGTGGCAGACGGCGCGGAGCCGGGTGGGTGCCAGGCGGGGCCAGGGCCCCATTGGTCCGAATGAGTGGCGTTTATGTGTATATCCGCGAATCCGGGGTGCGGCTCCCACGATTCCGTGCCGTCTTCCTCATGATCGGAGAAGTCAGATTTCCGCACCAAGGAATCGAGAGGTCATGAACGTCTTCACGAACGTCACCGCCTTCTGGAACGCCTTCGTCGGCGTGCTCCTCAAGCTCGTCGCCGGGCTCGGCTTCGCCACTCCGGCCCGCACCGCCCGCGTCCGCACCGCCGCCGCCCAGGCCGCCGCCGTCCCGGCCGCCGCTGTCGCGAACGGTACGGCCGCCGCGCCGGACGCCGCGCCGACACCCGCCAGGACACCGTCCTGCGCCGCGCTGCTGCCGGCCCCGCGCCCCGGCAGCCGCTCGCTGCCGCCCACGATGAAGCAGCGCATCAGGGCCGAGGCGCACGGCTCCTCCCCCTCCGCCCGCAGCATCGCCCCGGACACCGGCGAGGCACTGCCGTACCCCGCGAGTCCGGCCCTCGCGGACCACGCCCTGACCAGCACCGCGGACGAAGCGGTGCTCGTCCGCTGAGCCGGACCGCGTACGCAGTCCCCGCACGAACTCCCCTTCTGTACAAGCTTCTTGTACGACCAGCACCGCCAGCACCGCACCGACCCCACAGATTTCTGCGCCCGACAAGCGCAGCGCTCACCCTCTTTACACCAGCAGCCACACCAGCAGCCGCACCAGCAGCCCCACCAGCCAGCCGCACCGTCAGCCGTATCCGCAGCCAGTCCGTCAGCCCGTACCCCTGCCGTGATCGCGTGACCCGCGCCCCTGTGACGTCCCCGGGAGCGATGGGATCAAGCCGGAATCACGGCCGAAACGGGCTCGGCTGAGCGGGTATCCGCACCTTTGTGCGGGCGGGGCAAGGATGCGCAAGGATGGGCCCGTGACCTCAGCCAATGAGCCCAGCGGGCAGCATCGATCAGCGGACGTGTCGTCCGCCGCCTCCTACTCCGCCCCTCCGCCGCGGCTGATCGCCACCGACCTGGACGGCACGCTGCTGCGCGACGACAAGACGGTGTCCCCGCGTACGGTCGCGGCGCTCGCCGACGCCGAGGCCGCGGGCATCGAGGTCTTCTTCGTCACCGGGCGCCCCGCACGCTGGATGGACACCGTCGCGGACCACCTCGCGGGGCACGGCATGGCCATCCTGGCCAACGGAGCCTCCGTCTGGGACCTGCGCAAAGGCGAGTTGATCGAGGCGTTCCCGCTGCCGGAGGACGACGCCCTCGCCGTCGCGCACGCGCTGCGCGCCGCCGTGCCCGGCACGACCTTCGCCGTCGAACGCGCCGACACGTTCTACCGCGAGCCGGACTACCCGCGTGTCATCGAGCCGGACTTCGGCCCCACGGCCCCGATCGAGGAACTGCTCGCCGTGCGCGACGAGCGCCAGCCGCTGCTGAAGCTGCTCGCCAAGCACCCGTCCATCGACCCGGACGAATTCCTCGCCATCGGCCTGAGCGTGGCGGGGCAGCACGGCGAGATCACCCGGTCCAGCGACAGCGCGCTGCTGGAGATCAGCGGCGAGGGCGTCAGCAAGGCCACGACGCTGGCGCGATGTTGCGCCGAGCGCGGGGTGTCGGCCGCGGAGGTCGTCGCCTTCGGCGACATGCCGAACGACCTCGCGATGCTCGGATGGGCCGGTACGTCGTACGCCGTCGCGAACGCCCACCCCCGCGTGCTGGCCACGACCACGCACCGGACCGAGTCCAACAACGACGACGGGGTCGCCCGCGTCATCGAGCGGATCATCGCCGCCCGGCACGTCGACGGAACCGCGTAGCCACACCGCACCGCCCGGTCAGTCCGTACGCAGCGGCGCCTCCCACCGCACCGTCGTACCCACACCCTCCGGGCCAGGCCCGAAGCGGCTTGAGCCGCCCAGCGACTGGGCGCGGCGGGAGAGATTGCGCAGGCCGCTGCGGCGGCCGGCCGGGGGGATGCCGACGCCGTCGTCGGTGGCGGTCAGGCGGACCGCGTCGGCGCCGCCGGGGAGGGTGGCGGTGGCGTCGAGGGTGATGTCGATGCGCGAGGCGCGGGCGTGCCGGAAGGCGTTGGAGAGGACTTCGCGCAGCGCCGCGACGAGGTTCTTGGCGGTGGGCTCGCCCACCAGCGCGTCGACCGGGCCGACGAAACGTACGGACGGCTGGAAGCCGAGCGGTACGGCGGCGGTGCCGACCTCGCGCAGGACGCGGGCGCGCAGGCCGGAGGGGGCGTCGTCGGGCGCCTGCTGGAGGGCGTAGACGGCGGTGCGCACCTCCTGGATGGTGGCGTCGAGTTCGTCGACGGCGTGGCCGATGCCCTCGCGCACCTCGGGCGTACGGGCCCTGCGGCCGGCGCCCTCCAGCATCATGCCGGTGGCGAAGAGCCGCTGGATGACGAGGTCGTGCAGGTCACGGGCGATACGGTCGCGGTCCTTGTAGACGGCGAGGCGTTCGCGGTCGCGCTGCACGTCGGCCAGGACGAGCGCGAGCGCGGCCTGGGCGGCGAACTGGGTGGCCAGTACGTGCTCGGCCTCGGTGAACGGACGGCCGCCGGGCCCGCGCGGCAGCGCGAGGATGCCGATGACACGGTCGTTGCTCCGCAACGGGAGCATCATGGTCGGCCCGAAGCGTTCCGCCAGCCGCGTGGTAGTGCGCGGGTCGGAGGCGGCGTCCGCCACGAAGACGGCCTCGCCGTTGAGGAGTTGGGCCGCGATCGGATTCTGCGGCGAGATGACGGTGCCGACCATGCCGGCCGGCTCGGCGGCGGAGGCCGCGACGACTTCGAGGCCGCCGTCCCCGGCCCCGTTCTCGTCGAGGCTCGGCAGCATGACCAGCGCGGCGGCGGACTCGGCGAGCTTGCGGGCCCACACCGCGACGACGTCGAGCGCGTCGCTGGTGCCGTCCCCGGTGAGCAGGGCCGTGGTGACGGCGGCGGCGCCGCTGATCCAGTGCTCGCGCTGCCGGGTGGCCTCGTACTGCCGGGCGTTGCCGATCGCGATCCCGGCCTCCATGGCGAGGACACGCAGCATGGCGGTGTCCTCGTCGGTGAACTGCCAGCCGCCGCGCTTCTCGGTGAGGTAGAGATTGCCGAAGATCTCGGTGTGGACGCGGATCGGGACGCCCAGGAAGGTGTTCATCGGCGGGTGTCCTGGCGGCAGGCCAACGGCGCGGGCGTCGTTCGACAGGTCGGCCAGCCGCAGCGGCACCGGGTGCCGGATCACCTCGCCGAGCAGCCCGGTGTGGCCGTCGGGCAGCGCGCCCATCCGCTCGGCGTCGGCCTCGTTGATCCCGTACGTGATGAAGTCCGCGAGTCCCGAGCCGTCCGCGTCGAGGACGCCGAGCGCGGCGTAACGCGCTCCGGCCAGCTCGGCCGCCGTCTCCACGATGCGGCGCAGCGTGGTGTGCAGCTCGATGCCGGTGCCGACCGAGACGACCGCTTCCAGCAGGTCGGGCAGCCGCACGGTGATCTGGGAGGCGATGCCCTGGAAGCTGAGGGTGGTCGGCTCGGGGGGCTCCCCGTCGCCGGGTGCCTGTCCGGAAGAGGCCGGTGCCGCCCCGGCCGTCTCCGTGCCCGCTCCCGCGGGCGTCCCGCCGGGCATCCCGCCGGGCATCTCGCTGTCTGAGGCCATGAACCGAGGTTATTTGCTGGCGTATGTCCGGGAAAGTCAGGCCGTGCCCGTGCCCACGAGCGAACGCGGCCCCGGGGCGGCGGCCGTGGCACCGGCCAGGGCCGTGTCCGCGAGCCGTTCCCGCTCCAGGGCGCGGCGGAACGGCCCCTCGGCCGCCGCCAGTTCCTCGTAGCCGCCGCGCTGCACGACCCGTCCGCGCTCCAGCACCACGATCTCGTCCACCGCGCCGCCCGCGAGACCGGCCAGCCGGTGGGTGATCAGCAGCGTCGTGCGGCCGCGCGTGGCGGCCAGCAGGTCGGCGGTCAGGGCGTCGGCGGTGGCCAGGTCGAGGTGTTCGGCGGGCTCGTCCAGGACGAGGACGGGGAAACGGGCGAGCAGCGCGCGGGCCAGGGCGAGGCGCTGGCGCATGCCGCCGGACAGCCGGGCGCCGTGTTCGCCGACGAGGGTGTCCAGGTCGATGTCCAGCCGGGCGGCGGCCAGCGCGTCCCGCAGTGCGCCGTCGTCCGCGCCGGGGCGGGCGAGCCGCAGATTCTCCCGGACGGTGCTGTCGAAGACGTGCGCGTCCTGGGCGCACAGGCCGACGAGGCGGCGTACGTCGTCGCCGTCCAGACCCGCCGCGTCCTGCCCCGCCAGCGTGTACGTGCCCGACTCGGCGTCAAGGAACCGCAGCAGTACGTGCGCGAGCGTCGTCTTGCCCGCGCCCGAGGCGCCGACGACCGCGATCCTGCGGCCCTCGGTGAGGGTGAGGCCGACGCCGTCCAGCGCCGGTACGTCCTGGCCCGGGTGGCGGGCCGTCACCTCCCGTACGACCAGCGGGAACGGTGACGCGGGCGGGGTCGCGGGCCGCTCCGGCTCGCGTACGGGCAGCGGCGCGTCCAGCACTTCGCTCACCCGCGCCGCCGAGCGCCGGCTCCGCTGCCGCTGCTGGGCCGCGAGCGGCATCCCGGCGACGGCCTCGAAGGCGGCCAGCGGGGTCAGTACGAGCACGGCCAGCGCGACGCCCTGGAGGTGGTGGCCGCTGACGGCCCGGACGCCGACGTACGCGC
>NZ_MECL01000078.1 GCF_014596445.1 Streptomyces sp. CBMA29
CTTCCGATCTGCGCGGGCCGCGCCGAGACCGGCCGCCGCGCGGCCGGGGAAGCCGTGCACGGACAGCAGGCGCGCGGCGAAGAGCAGCAGGCCGAGGGCGGCCGGTCCGGCCAGTGGCGCGGGCGGCGAAGAGCAGCAGGCCGAGGGCGGCCGGTCCGGCCAGTGGCGCGGAGCCCGCGACGGCGGTGGCCATGCTGAGCAGGGCGATCAGCGCGACGGCGTACGCGGCGAGGGCCGCGGCCAGGCGGGGGCGTACGGCGTCGGCGAAGTCCGACAGGCCGTGGCTGGGGGCGAGTTGGGCCCTGGAGCGGACAGCGAGCCAGTGCGCGCAGTACGCGGCGGGCAGCAGGGTGAAGGTGAGCGCCGCGATGGTGGCGGCGCCGGCGGTGCGGCCGGTGGCGTGCCCGGCGTACAGCGCGAAGCCGAGCAGGCCGTACGTCCATACTGCGGCGCCCGCGCCGCGCTCGACCCTCAGCGGTCCGATCCGCACGGCGGCCCACAGGACGACGGCGACGAACGCCAGCAGCGGCAGCCGTACGCTCCCGGGGGCTCCGGCCGCCAGCGCGCACACCGCGCCCGGCACCGCCTGCGCGGCTCCGATCCGCCGGCGCGGCAGGGCCCGTTCCCGCTCCTGCGGCGGCGCCTCCAGCCGGCGTACCGCCCTCGGCACCCGCGCGTACAGCTCCTCCGCGAGCCCGAACACGTCCCGGTGCCGCAGACGCCGCGCGGCTCCGTCCGTCACGCCGTGGGCTTCCAGCCCGGCCGCGATCTCCCACTCGTCCACGGCTCCCGCGATCAGCGCCTCGTGCCGGTGCATCACTCCCCGTACGGGGTCGGCGGGCCCCCTGCGCCGCGGCTCGTCCCGCGCGGCCCGTCGCCCGCCGTCGATCCCCACCAACCGCCCTCCGGGCCGCGCCTCCCCACCCGCGTCAGGCCCTTCGGGCGCAGCGCCCGCACCCTCGTCCTCAGCGCCGCCCGGTCGCGGCCGTCGCCGCTCAGGAACCTGGCCGCCGACCAGGACCGAGTCCCCGTCCACGACGGACCCTTCGGATACGGACGCGCCCGCGCGCGTCTCGGCCCGCACAGGGTCCGCGCAGCCGTCCCGGCCCGCCGAATCCCCCTCCGCCTCGGGCCCCTCGGTGACGCGGAGACCCCCGCCTGCGCGCGGCACGCCATCGGCGACCGAGCTGACCGGCGCCGGCCCGCGCCCCTCGGGAACGGAACGGTCGGACACCCCCGAGTCCCCGTCCACGACGGACCCTTCAGATACGGACGCGCCCGCGCGCGTCTCGGCCCGCACAGGGTCCGCGCCGCCGTCCCAGCCCGCCGAATCTGCCTCCGCCTCGGGCCCCTCGGTAACGCGGAGACCCCCGCCTGCGCGCGGCACGCCATCGGCGACCGAGCTGACCGGCACCAGCCCGCGCCCCTCGGGAACGGGACGGTCGGACACCTCCGAGTCCCCGTCCACGACGGACCCTTCGGATACGGACGCGCCCGCGCGCGTCTCGGCCCGCATGAGGTCCGCGCCGGTCACCGATTCGGCACCGTCCGGGTCCGTGACGCGGGCGTCACGCGAGCCGTGCGCCCTGTCTCCACCTGGGTTCGCCGGCCACGGCTCGGGCCGCCGCGCCGAATCCGCGTCCGCCTCCGGCGCCTCGGCGACTCGGAGGTCCGTACCTGAGCGCGACTCGCCGGGCGCCGCTGAGTCCCGGTCCACGAAGGGCACTTCGGATGCGGAAGCGCCCGCACCCGGGCGCGCATCGTCGCGGGGGGAGGCAGCTCCGAACGATTCTGCGCGGGTCGGGTCGGCCGGGACGGCGGGGCGCGGCCCGGCCGGGGCCTCGTCGGAGTGCGGCTGCCGCGCCGGCAGGCGGGAGGCGCCGAAGAGGGCCGTGACCGTCTCGTCGAGGGAGTGGGGGGTGGCCTCGTCGTCGTAGGCGTCTATGTCTATGGCGTCTATGGCGGTGGGGTCGTCGGGCTCGTGGGGCAAGAACGGGAGGGGCGGGGCGGGCGGGGCGGCCTGGGCGGTGAGGCGGGTGAGTAAGGCGTGGGCGGGGGTGGGCGTGGTCATGAGGGGGAGCCTCCGGAGGCGGACGGGGCACCTACGGGTTCGGGGGTGCGGGACCAGGCGGGGCGGGCGGGGGTGGGGGCGAGGCGGGCCGGGACGTGCGACTCGGCGGGGACCGTGAAGGGCCGCGGATCGCCCGCCGCGTCGAGCAGCGGCTCGCGCCGCACGGGATGGTGCGCGACCACGTCGAGATAGCTCTCGCGGAAGGCGTCCACGCACCGGGTCACGGTGAAGAGCGCGAGCGCCCGCTCCCGGGCCGCGGCGCCGAGCCGCGACGCCCGCTCGGGCCCGCGCAGCAGATCGACGGCGGCGTCCGCCAGCGCCTTGGGGTTGCGCGGCGGCACGACGAGCCCGGTGCCGCCGATGACCTCGCGGACGGCCCCCACGTCGGTGGACACGGTGGGCCGCCCGCAGAACATCGCCTCGACCAGGCTCAGCGGAAAGCCTTCCGCGCTGCTGGAGAGCACCACGACGTCGCCCGCGGCGTACGCGTCGGCCAGTTCGGGCGCGCCGGGCGACCCGATCTCCTCGAAGCTCACGGGACTCTCGCCGACGGCGTTGGCGTCGGCGGCCTCGTAGGGAAAGAGCTGCGCGGCGAGCGTCCGACAGTGCCCGAGGTAGGAG
This sequence comes from Streptomyces sp. CBMA29, assembly GCF_014596445.1. Classification (GTDB taxonomy): domain Bacteria; phylum Actinomycetota; class Actinomycetes; order Streptomycetales; family Streptomycetaceae; genus Actinacidiphila. The sequence continues at coordinate 2,693 of NZ_MECL01000078.1, forward strand.
GCGGCGCGTTCGTCGGCGGCGCGCAGCCGCAGGTAGAAGATCCGCAGCCGCGCCCTCGGCTCGTCCGCGCGTATCGCGCGGAAGGCGTGCAGCAGCGCGATGAGGTCCTTCGCCGGATCGATCCTGCCGATCCAGGCGAGCGTGGGGTCTGCGTGCGCGGCGGGCGCGGTGGCCTCGGCCTCCGCGGCCTCGCCCGCGAGGGCGAACCGTGCCGCGTCGATCCCCGGATAGATGGTCCGCATCCGGTCGCGCGGCGCCCCGCACCGCTCCTGCCAGCGCCGCACATGCGTGGAGCCGGGCGTGACGAGCGCGGCCTGCCGGTAGCCCTCCCCTGCGAGCAGCCGGTGGTAGTCGCCGAGCAACACCCGTACGGCTCCGGCCAGTCCGGCCGCGCGGTTCCCGAGCAGCGCTTCCCGTACCCGCACGGTGTACTCGGTGACGATGAGCGGCGTTCCGCAGAACCGTTTGGCCAGGAGTCCGGGCAAGGCCGCCGGGCCGCCGGACACGGCGTGGCAGACGTCGACGGCGCCCAGTTCACCGGACCCGTACCAGGGCGCGGACAGCGGCCTGAGCTGGCGTTCCAACAGCTCGGCTACGGCGAGGAGTTCGGTGACGACGATGTCGCCGAGCACGGGACGTACGCCGGGGGCGCGGCACGCCGACTCCAGGGCGGCGAGGGCGTCCTCGCCGCGCAACAGGTCGGGCAGGCCGCCGTGTTCTGCGGCGACCTCGGCGAGACCGTACAGCCCGGAGGCGAAACGGTCCGCCCGGTCGGCGGAGCCGAGCCCGGCGCCGCCGGCCAGCGCCGCGGCGAGGTCGCGGTAGTGGGTGAGGAAGTCGGCGCGTCTGGCGCGTCTGGCCGCCCGGCCGCCGCCGCACGTCGGCGCGAGGGCGGCGGCCGGGGGCTCCCCCCAGAGGCGTTCCGCGCGGAACCGCCGTACGTGCGACGGCACTTCGACGCGGCCCCCCGCCTCCGTCCGTGGTGACCGGCTGAGCGCGTACACGTCGAATTCGTGGTGCGCGAGACCGCGGACGAGCCGGTCGCACCACGCACCCCCTTCACCTCGCGCATACGGGTAACCACCCTCGGTGAGCAATGCGATACGCACGTGTACGCCCCCTCTCTCCCTGGCTCGGCCACAACGGAATCTCGGCCGGGTGGCGCCCACGGGACCTGCGTCCGCCCGGCGCGAAGACGTTATTCCGGTACGGCGGTGGCGCGGCGGACGGTTGTCCACCGCGCCACCAAAAGGGGTGAACGGGCGTAACTTCTCACACTGCCACGCGTTGATGTGACCTAAGGTGCGGTCACCATCACGCTCCGCAGTTCCTTCCGGTCCGCCCTGCGGGCCGCGGATTCGGCCGGGTCCAGCACCGGGACGGCCGCCAACAGGCCCTTGGTGTACGGGTCCTGGGGAGCGTCGTAGACCTCGTCGACCGTGCCGGACTCCACGATCCGGCCGCCGCGCATCACCGCGACGCGGTCGCTCACCTGCCGTACCACCGCGAGGTCATGGGCGATAAAGACCAGCGACAGGCCGAGGTCGCGGCGGAGTTCCGCGAGCAGCGCGACGACCTGCGCCTGCGTGGTGACGTCCAGCGCGGAGACCGGCTCGTCGCACACGACGAGTTTCGGCTCGGGCGCCAGGGCCCGTGCGATACCCACGCGTTGGCGCTGTCCGCCGCTGAACTCGTGCGGGTACCTGTGGTACCACTCCGGGTCGAGGCCGACCCGCTCCAGCAGTTCCTTCACCCGGCCGACGACGGCCTTGTCGCTCAGTTCGCCCGCCGCCCGCAGCGGGTCCGCGATGGACTCGCCAATGCTGCGGCGCGGGTTGAGCGAGGAGACCGGGTCCTGGAAGACCATTTGCAGTTCGCGCCGCAGCGGGCGCAGCGCCTTGTCCCCCAGCCCGCCGATCTCCCGGCCCCGGTAGCGGATCTCGCCCGCGCTCGGGTCGAGCAGCCGCACGAGCATCCGCCCGAGCGTGGTCTTCCCGCTGCCGCTCTCGCCCACGATGCCGAGCGTCTCCCCGGCCCGTACGACCAGCGACACGTCGTCCACGGCGGTCAGCCGCTGCCGTCCCTTCCCGAACTCCCGCCGCAGGCCGGTCACTTCCAGCAGCGGCTCGGCGCCGGAGCCCTCGCTCCCACCGGGCCGCGCGCCTGAAGCGCCCAACAACCCGCCCGACGGCCTGTCCGCCAACGTGTCCGCCGACCGCGGGTCAAGCCTCGGCACCGCCGACAGCAGCGCCCGCGTGTAGTCGTGCGCCGGGGCGGCCAGCACGTCGGCGACCGGGCCGCGTTCGACGGCGGCGCCGTCCCGCATGACGAGGATGTCGTCCACGCTCCCGGCGACGACGCCCAGGTCGTGGGTGACGAGCAGCAGCCCCATGCCGGTCTCGGCCCGCAGTTCGTACAGCAGGTCGAGGATCTGGGCCTGGACGGTGACGTCGAGGGCCGTCGTGGGCTCGTCCGCGATGAGCAGACGCGGTTCGCACGCCAACGCCATGGCGATCAGGGCGCGTTGGCGCATGCCGCCGCTGAATTCGTGCGGCCGGGAGCGGGAGCGGCGGGCCGCGTCGGGGATGCCGACCCGGTCCAGGACCTCGACGGCGCGGGCCCGCGCGGCGGCGCGCGAGCCGCGGTGGTGCACCCGGTAGACCTCGGCGATCTGGTCGCCGACGGCGTAGTAGGGGTCGAGCGAGGACAGCGGGTCCTGGAAGACTATGGCGGCGACCGCGCCGCGCAGCGTGCGCAACTCGGCGTCGTCCGCGCCGAGTACGTCGGTCCCGGCGACCCGTACGGTCCCCGAGACCCGCGCGCCCGTACCGCGGTGCAGGCCGAGCAGGGCGTAGGCGGTCGCGCTCTTGCCGGAGCCCGACTCGCCGACGAGGCCGAGCGCGCCGCCCGCGCCGAGCGTGAAGTCGAGCCCGTCGACGGCCCGTACGGCCCCGCCCTCGGTGGGGAATTCGATCCGCAGTCCCGCGACCTCCACCAACGGGGCTGCCTGGTCGGTGAGTTGTCCGGTCATGCCAGTACCACCCGTCGGTCGGCCACCGCGTACAGCACGTCGGCGACAGCGTTGGCCACGACGACGGCCAGGCCCATGACCAGCACGATCCCGACCACCACCGGCACGTCCTTGATCTGTACGGACTGCACGAGCTGCTGCCCGAGTCCGGGGATGTTGAACAGCGTCTCGGTGAGCAGCGCGCCGCCGAACATCGTGCCGAGGTCCAGTGCGGACAGCGCGATCACCGGGGTCAGCGCGCCCCGCAGCGCGTGCCGTACGACGATGGCCCGCTCGCTGACGCCGTACGCGCGGAAGGTGCGGATGTGGTCCTCCGCCAGCGTCTCCAGCATCGAACTGCGGGTCAGCCGGGCGTACTTGGCGGCCTCCACCAGGGCGAGGGCGAGCCAGGCCAGCAGCAGATTCCACGCCCACTGCTGCGGGTCCTCGGTGAGCGGGACGTACGAGGGGTACGGCAGCCACTGGAGCCAGGAGCAGAAGAGCAGGAGCAGCAGGATGCCCGTGATGAACACCGGGGTCGCGGTGCCGACCAGGGTGAAGCCGGTCAGCGCCCGTTCGGTGACGGTGCCGCGCCGCAGCGCGGAGAGCAGTCCGGTGCCGACGCCGATGACCAGCCACAGCGCCATCGCGCCGAAGGCGAGCGACGCGGTGGCGGGCAGCTTCTCGCCGACCATCGACGTGACGAGTTCGCCGGTGCGGTACGACTGGCCGAGGCAGGGCGCCGGGCAGTGCAGCACGTCCGTGCCGGTGCTGTAGTCGTGACCGGCGACGATGCCGCCGAGGAAGTGCCAGAACTGCGCGTACACCGGGTCGTCGAGGCCCATCTGGCCGCGGATCTGCGCGACTTGGGCGGTGGAGCACTTGGGTCCACAGGCCAGCCGGGCCGCGTCGCCGGGCGCGAGGTAGAAGCACGCGTAGAGCACGGCGGCCAGGACGAGGAGGACGACGAGGGCCTGGAAGAGCCGCCGCACGAGGAAGCGGATCACGCGCCGTCCACCGCCTCGGTGTCCGAAGAGGCGTCCGCCTTCGCCGACTTGCGTCCCGTCCCCACCCGCAGCCTGCTGGCGACCCGCGGGTCCAGCGCCGTACGCACACCGTCCGCGAAGACGGTGAAGGCGAGCACGGTCACGAAGAGCAGCAGGGCGGGCAGCAGCACGTACGCGGAGTCGGCCTGGTACCAGGTCGAGGCGCTGGAGAGCATCTGCCCCCAGGAGGGGGTGGGCGGGGTGACGCCGATGCCGAGGAAGGACAGGCCCGCCTCGGAGACGATGTTGGAGGGCAGCAGGATCGCCGCGTAGGTGACGACGGGCGCGACCAGCGCGGGCAGCAGTTCGCGGCGTGCGGTCCGCCACCGGCTGGAGCCCGCGAGCCGTGAAGCGGCCACGTAGTCGAGGGACTTGAGGGTGAGCACCTGCGCGCGGACGATCTTCGCGATGCCGCCCCAGGCGAGCAGCCCGAGCACCAGCATTAGCAGCACCGGCCGCGGGAAGCCGTCGGGGACGACCGCGAGCAGCGCGATGGCGAAGATCAGCGCGGGCATGGTGACGAAGACGTCGGTGATCCGGCTGAGCACGCTGTCGAGGAACCGGTTGCCCAGGCCCGCGCCCAGGCCGAGGGCCACACCGAGCGCGACCTGGAGGACGGTGGCGCCGAGGGCCACGACGAGCGAGATCCGCGAGCCGTAGACGAGCCGGGCGAACAGGTCGCGTCCGGTGCCGGGTTCGAGGCCGAGCCAGTGGCTGCCGGAGACACCGCCGAAGGCGCCGACCGGTACGCCGCCGGCCGCGGAGTCGACCAGGTCGGCGTGGTAGGTGGTGGTGTCCTGGCCTTCGAGCGCGGCGAGCAGCGGAGCCGCCACCGCCACCAGGACGAACAGGGCGATGACGGCGCCTCCGACGAGGGCCGCGCGCTGTCCGCGCAGCCGCCGCCAGATCTGCCGGGCCCCGGAGGGAGGCGCCGCGGTGGCGGCGCCCTCCCCCGCGGCCGAGACGGCCGAGAGTGCTTCGACGGTCACGGACTACTTCACCGCGGCCTGCGAGATGTCCAGCACACCGGTCCAGTCGCTGATCACGACGTTCTTGATGTTCTTGCCGAACAACCGCTTGTAGACGGGGTGGAAGAGCGGCACGGTGAGCGCCTGCTCGCCGATCTTCTTGTCCAGCGCGCCCCAGCGGACGGCGGCGGCCTTGAGGTCGGTGATCTTGTTGATCTGGTCGATCTCGTTGTTCACGGCCGGGTCGTCGAGCTGCGCGTTGTTGAAGTTGGCGCCGTCCCTGACGATCTGGCGGCCGTCAAAGATCGGGCCGAGGAAGGGGCCGCCGGACGGCCAGTCCGCGCCCCAGCCGGTGAGGAAGAAGCCGGGCTCGGTCTTCAGGGTGTGGATCTTGTCGGAGAAGGCCGCGTGCTCCTGGCCGTCGAGCTTGACGGTGATCCCGGCCGCCTTGAGGGCTTCCTGGACGGCGGTGGCGACCTCGGGGCCCTGCTCGTCGCCCTTGGTGACGTCGTGGGTGAGCGAGACGGTCAGCCCGTTGGGGTAACCGGCCTCCTTCAGCAGCTCCTTGGCCTTGGCCGGGTCACCGGTCCTGCCCGCGGGGAACGGGTCGTAGGCCGTGTAGCCGAAGGACGCCTGCGCGGGCAGGAAGGTGGTGGCCGGGTCGTTGAGCGACGAGCCGCCCTGCGCGTTGATCACCGTGGTGCGGTTGATCGCGTACGCGATGGCCTGCCGCACCTTGATGTCGTCGAACGGCTTCACCTTCGGGTTGAAGGCGATGTAGTCGGTGTAGCCGAAGTGCCCGGTGCCGACCCGCCCGGCGAGGTTCTTGTCGCCGCTCACCTTGGCCAGCTCGGCCGGGCCGAGGTTGGTGTCGGTGGTGACCGCGTCCGCGTCCTTGCCGACGCCCGCCGACAGACGCTGGTTGATCACGGCCTGGTCGAGGCCGGACCGCACGTCGATGGTGTCGGGGTACGCCTTGCGCTGGTCGTCGGTGGCGGCCGACCAGTTGGGGTTGCGCTTCAGCACCAGGTGCTCGCCGTTGTTCTCGTTGCTGACCACCTTGTACGGGCCGGAGGAGACCGGGTGCGCCGCGTATGCGGCGCCGGTGTCCTTGGCCTTGGGCACCGGCGCGAAGGAGGTCTGCGTGGCGAGCAGCGGGAATTCGCCCTCGGGCTTGTTCAGGTGGAAGACGATGGTCTTCGCGTCGGGCGTCTCGATCGAGGACAGGCCCTTGGGGTCCTTGTACGGGCCCTGGTAGTCGGCCGCGCCGACCAGCCAGTCCCGCAGGTAGGGCGCGCCGCCGGACAGCTCGGCGGCGAAGGACCGCTCGATGTCGTACTTGATGTCGGCGGTGGTGATGGGCGAACCGTCCTCGTACGTGAGGCCGTCCTTGAGGTGGTACGTCCACACCGTGGCGTTCTCGCTGGGCTCGCCGGTGGTGGTGGCCAGGTCGGGGACGACCTTGGCGCCCGCGGCGCCGTCGGCGCGGTTGCGGGTGGTGAGCGTCCGGTAGACCAGGGACGGCACATTGCCGCCGCCGGAGGTGTAGAGCCGGGCGGGGTCGAAGTTCTCCTGCGCCTGGTTGTTCAGGACGTACAGCGTGCCGCCCTTGCCCGGCTTGCCGTCGCCGCCCGCCGTGGCGTCGTCACCGTTCTTGGGGCCGCAGGCGACGGCCCCTCCGGCAAGGGCCAGACCGACGGCTATCACGCCTATGCGGCGGGATGTGGAGGACAGTTGACGCATCAGAGGAACCTTTCGCGGCAGCGAGGAGGGGCGCGCACAGCGGTGCGCGCGAACAGCGGAAGCGGGTCGTGACGAGCGGGACCGAAGGGTCTTGCCGGAGCAGCCCGCGGCGGAGGAGACGCCGTCCTGGGACGGCGGCCGGGCCTCTACGCGGTGGGCTGGATGCGGTCAGCGACAGCGAACGTCGGCGACGCAGTGCGCGGCCACGCCGATGAGCGCCAGCTCGATGCCGGCGCGTGCATACGGATGTGCGTGGTGGTGCTGCATGGACAGAAGCGTGCAGCGACGCGACACCAATTGTCAAAGCCAGATCAATACGATCTCAAACGATCACTTATGGATCGCACCGCTGAGCGGGTCCGCGCCTACGGGGTGCGGACGGCTCCGTCTACGGGTACGGCCACGCGTTCGGCTTGCAGGTGGGGCCGCCGTCGAGCGACAGGAATTTGGTCTGCTGCATCATCACCGGGGCCGGGGCGCCCTCCTTGGGGCAGCCGACGTGGCTGTGCCCGAGACGGTGCCCGACCTCGTGGTTGATCAGCATCTGCCGGTACTCGTGCACCCGCGCGGCGCCGTATGTCCCGGCGCCCTGCGCCCACCGGTAGGCGTTGATCATCGTGCGCGGAGTTGACGCGGAGTCACATGACACGTTCTCAACTGTCGTGTCCAGACCGGACTTCGCACACCACTTCGCGGTGGTGCCGGGGCTGGCGAGCGTAATGACGATGTCCGCGGGGCCTGTGGAGACCCGCTCGAAGGACATCTGGCCGCCGTGGCCCCAACTCCGGCTGTCGTTCAGGGTCTTGAAGACGGTGTCGCTGAAGAGCTGCGCGTTCAGCGGCAGCCCGCGCTCGACGTCCACCCGGAAGCGCATCACCTTGCCCCTGCCCGGCGCGGCCTGGTGGCCACCGACCGTGCTGAAGGCGCCGGACAGCTTCAGGTCCGGGTCCAGCGGATAGAGCTTGGCCATCAGCTCGTCGTACGTGGCGGCGGCGGGCGTCGCCGTCGGGGCCCCCGCGGGCGCGCTCGCGGCGCCGGACGCGCGGTCCTGCGAGCGCGACGCCTCGTCGGCCGCCGAGCGCGTCGCGGTGTCCTTGCCGCTGTCCTCGCTGTGCCGTTTCTCACTTCCGCTGACCTGTCCCGCGACCACCACGGCGAGCACCGTGACGACGGCCGCGGCGGCGATCCCGCTGAGCGTGCGCCCCTTGCCGCCGGATTTGGTGTCCACGGCCGTGCCCGCGTCCGCCGCCGGCTCAGGGTCCGGCTCGGGCGCGGCGGCCGGGCCGCCGGGCGGCGGGTCCGCGGGCCCTTCCGGCTCCTGCGGACCGAAGGCGTCGAGGAATTCCTGCCGCGGGCGCGGGATCAGCCGTCCCGGCGCCTGCATCTGGCCGGGGCCTGGGGCCTGGGCGTGCCGGGCGTACGGGCCCTGCCCCTGGCCGAGCGCGGGTCCCGCGGGCGGGGAGCTCAGCGCGGACGCGGTGTCGTACGCCTCCCAGTCCTCCGCCCACTCGTCCACGAGGTCGAAGGGCAGCTCGCGGGTGCGCGGCGGGCCGGAGTAGCGGCCGCTGTCCGCCGCCCAGTCGTCGGCCGGGCCCCACGCGGTGTGCTCGCGGTGCTCGGGGTGGGCGGGCGCAGGACCGCCGTGGTCCTGCGGCCGGTACTGCGGGAAGCTCCCCGTGTCGTGGCCGGACAGCGGTCCCGGACCGCGGCGGCGGCGCCCGCTGCCGGGGACGCCGGGCCGCAGGGGTCCTGGGCCGCCCGGCATTCCGGGCGCGCCCGGTATGCCGTTGTCACGGCCGTCCTGACCGTCCCGTGCGCTGTGCTTACCCACGTCGCCCACCCACGTCCTCGATCAGCTCCCGGTCGCCTCGGCGCCGGCGGGCCCCGCGTCCGTACGGCCCCGGCCGTCGTCCTCGGCTTCCGCGACCTCGTCCTGGAGGTCACGGAAGCCCCGGGCCACCAGCTCGGGGTGCTCCATCATCGCCACATGGCCGCCGTCGGGGATGACCAACAGCCGGGAATCGCGGAAAGCCCTGGCCGCCCGGCGGGCGACCTTGACCGAGACGAGCTTGTCCCGGCCGCCGTACACGAGCAGCGTAGGGGCGAGCACGCGCTCCGCCTGCCGCCACAGCGAATGCTGGCCACCGAGTGTGTACGCGTCCACGATCCCACGGGTGGAACGCACCATGACGTCCCAGAAATACGGCAGTTCGATCCGCCGCTGGTATTCGACGACCGCGTCGGCGCGGGCCTGCTCGCCGACCACCCCCGGGTCGCCGTAACAGAGCGCCAGCAGCTCCTGGGTCCTGCGCTCGGCCGGCCAGTTCCTGGTCGCGCGCAGATACAGCGCGGGGACGCCGGGCACCGAGAGCAGGCCGGTGGGCCAGGCGGTGCGCTGCGGCGGCAGCTCGGGGAGCGCGGGCGAGACCAGGGTGAGGGTGCGGACCAGGTCCGGCCGGGCGGCGGCGACCTTGACGGCCACCGCGCCGCCCAGCGAATTCCCGAAGAGGTGGACCGGGCCGCGCCGCTCGGCCTCCAGCAGCCGGACCACCGCCCGCGCGTGCCCCGGGATCGAGTAGTCGCCGTCGTCGGGCGGCGGGGAATGGCCGAATCCCGGCAGGTCCAGCGCCTGCCCCGCGACCCGGCCGGCCAGCGCGGCCATCAGCGCCGACCAGTTCTGCGAGGAACCGCCGAGGCCGTGCACGAAGAGCGCGGGCGCCGTCCCCGGCCCGTCCGTACCGCGCGATCTGACCACCAGGGTGAGGCCGGGCAGGCTCGCGGTGTGCACCGATTCCCCCGGGGCGAGCCGCGGCCCGGACGGGAGGAGGACCGCCGGTTCTGCGGCCGTCTGGGGAACGTCGGTCGAGGGCATGGATGAATGTTACGAGACGATCACGCGTGAGGCCGCGTGTTCGCGGTCACAAGAACCTCCGCAAGGGCCGGAAGCCGCCACCCGCTCCCTCGGACGGGCGCCGCGCACCGCGCACGGAAGCCGCCGTGCACGCGCCTGCCCGGCCGCCTACGCTCAAAGGTGTGGCCAGGGGCGAGGCAGGAGAAGGCAGGAGAAGGCAGAAGAAGGAGGGGCCATGTCCGAGAACACCGGGAACGGCAGCGGGGACATCGAACGCTTCGAGCGTGAGGCCGACGAATTCGACGCCGCCCAGATCGCCCGCGACACCGATCTGGATCTGGAAGCGCCGGAGGCCGACACCGCGGAACAGCACGCGGAACTGCTCCAGCGGCAGGACGAGCCGATCATCGCGCGCCCCTCCCACCAGGTGGAAGAGGCCGATCCGGCCGACGCGGCGGAGCAGCAAAGGGTCGTCGCGCCGGACGAGGACGACTACCGCTGACGGTCGCCGCTCACCGACGGATTCCGCAGGCGCTCTCGCGCGGAGGTTCCAGGTAGTGAGAATGTGCGACCGCACGGCGCACAGGGTCGTTACTGAAAAGTACGATGGCCATCGCAGTGTTCTTTCGTTCCTCACTTCAGATTTGGGAGGCGGCGTGACAGCCATCGAGCAAGCTCAGGCGAGGCCGCGCGGCACACGCCTGCCCCGCCGGGCCCGACGTGAACAATTGCTGGGCGCGGCCCAGGAAGTCTTCGTGGCGCAGGGTTACCACTCGGCCGCGATGGACGACATCGCCGAGCGGGCCGGCGTGAGCAAGCCCGTGCTCTACCAGCACTTCCCCGGCAAGCTGGAGCTCTACCTCGCGCTGCTCGACCAGCACTGCGAGTCCCTGCTGCACTCGGTGCGGACCGCGCTGGCGTCCACCACGGACAACAAGAAGCGCGTCGAGGCCACCATGGACGCGTACTTCGCCTACGTCGAGGACGAGGGCGGCGCCTTCCGGCTGGTCTTCGAGTCCGACCTGACCAACGAGCCCGCGGTCCGCGAGCGCGTCGACAAGGTCTCGCTCCAGTGCGCCGAGGCGATCAGCGAGGTCATCGCGGAGGACACCGGGCTCTCCCGCGACCAGTCGATGCTGCTGGCCGTCGGCCTCGGCGGCGTCTCCCAGGTCGTCGCCCGCTACTGGCTGGCGAGCCAGAGCACCGTGCCGCGCGACACCGCGGTGGACCTGCTGACCTCCCTGGCCTGGCGCGGTATCGCCGGATTCCCGCTGCACGGCGCGGAGGGCCACCACTGAGGCGGTGGTGCCCCACCGGCCGTCCGAGGCGCCGGACAGGCCCGGGGGCCTGTTCGCTCACGGCGTTGCCGAGGTACGGATTTCCACCGGCCGCTCCGGGCTAGTCTTTGCTGCGTACGGCGCGAAACCAACCGCGCACACCGCCAGACCATCGGAGGTATCCAAGCCGTGGAGGTCAAGATCGGCGTGCAGCACGCGCCGCGCGAGATCAACATCGAGAGCGCGCAGTCCGTCGCGGAGGTCGAGCAGGCCGTCGCCGACGCGCTGTCCGGCGCCTCGAAGCTGCTGAGTCTGACGGATGAGCACGGCCGCAAGGTCCTGATCCCCGCCGACCGGCTCGCGTACGTGGAGATCGGCGAGCCGTCCGCCCGCAAGGTCGGTTTCGGCGCTTCGCTCTGAACGTCCGGCCCTGAAAGGGGCCGAAAGGGCGGCAACCGGTGCAACCGGTTGCCGCCCTTCGTTTTGTCCTGGCCTCCACGGGGGTAGGACCAGAGCGCACCGGTCCGTACCAGCCGTACCACCGGAAAGGGATCACGATGCTCTGGGAAGCCGTCGCCTACGTCGCCCTCGGGCTCGGCGCCGCCTACGCCGCCGCCCGCCTCTTCCCGCTCCGACTCCCGTTGAGTCCGCTGCTGCTGGCCACAGGACCGATCGCCGCGCTGCTCGGCGGCCTCGTCACCCGCACGATCGTCGGCCCCGGCCACCCCGAGGCGACGCTGCCCGCCGCGCTTGCGGTGGGAGCGGCCATGCTGAGCGTCCTGGCCCGCCCGCCGAAGCGTGGCCGCCATGCCAAAGTGACCGTGTCGAGCGTCTGACGCGGCCACCGGCGTCCTCAGGGGCGCCTACCCGACCGGGGCCGCGTGGCGCGGTGAGCTGTTACGCGGCCAGTCCCAGCGCGGCCATCCGCTTGGTGTGCGCCTCGGTGATACGCGAGAACATCCGCCCGACCTCGGCGAGGTCGAAGCCGTCGGCGACCCCGCCGACGAGCATGGTGGACAGCGCGTCGCGGTCGGCGACCACCCGCTGCGCCTGTGACAGGGCCTCGCCCATCAGCCGTCGCGCCCACAGCGCGAGCCGGCCGCCGACGCGCGGCTCGGCGGCGATGGCGGCGCGCACCTTCTCCACGGCGAAGGTCGCGTGCCCGGTGTCGTCCAGGACGGCGAGCACCAGCGTGCGCGTATCGGTGTCGAGCCGGGCGGCGACCTCGCGGTAGAAGTCGGAGGCGATGGAGTCGCCGACGTACGCCTTGACGAGCCCTTCGAGCCAGTCCGAGGGCGCGGTCTGCCGGTGGAATTCGTCCAGCGCGGCGCCGAAGGGCTGCATCGCCTTGTTCGCCGACTCGCCGATCTCGGTGAGCCGGTCGCGCAGCCGCTCGAAGTGGTGGAACTCGGCGGCGGCCATCGCGGCCAGCTCCGCCTTGTCCTCCAGGGTCGGCGCGAGTTTCGCGTCGTCCGCGAGCCGTTCGAAAGCGGCCAGCTCGCCGTACGCCAGCGCCCCGAGCAGATCGACGACGGCGGCCCGGTACTGCGGGTCCGCGGACGCGGCGGTCCAGTCCTGGGCGGCGATTCCGGTGGCGGGCGGGGTGTTCTCGTCAGGCGTCTCCATGCTGGGCACAATAGCCAAGTCGGAGCGGCCCGTACGCACCCGCGCGGTGATCTTCGCGGGGCCGGTGACAGGCCGATGACGTGCCGGTGCCGTCCCGAACGAAACATTTGATCGGGTGCAGCTACGTGTTTCCGGGGTAGAGTGGTATTGCACCCGCCGAAAATCGGCTTGCTTCCGATCCTCGGCGGGCGACGTATGCAACACCTGGATGCCCGGTCGGTGGCCCGATCGGCTCCGACACCGACCGCCCTCCTGACATCGGGAGGGGCCCACTCGCGACACGAGCGAGGGCAGCGGTCCCGCGCTGCACAGCCACCCACGGCTGTACGACACCTCTGCGCGGTCAGTGACCGGCGTCGTCTTTTCCGCGACACGGCCGCTCGACCCCCCTCGCCGCACAGTGCCGCGTCTCACAGAAGAGGCAAGCATCCTGTCCACCACCACGACTTTCCGCAGTCTCGGCATCCTGGCCGAGACCGCCGAGGCCCTTGAGGCCGTCGGCATCATCACCCCCTTCCCGATCCAGGAGATGACGCTCCCGGTCGCCCTCGCGGGCAACGACGTCATCGGCCAGGCCAAGACCGGCACGGGCAAGACCCTCGGTTTCGGTCTGCCGCTGCTTGAGCGCGTCACCGTGACCGCCGACGTCGAGGCCGGGCGCGCCACCGCCGACCGGCTCACCGACGCCCCGCAGGCCCTGGTCGTCGTCCCCACCCGCGAGCTGTGCCAGCAGGTCACCAACGACCTGCTGACGGCCGGCAAGGTCCGGAACGTACGCGTGCTCGCGATCTACGGCGGCCGGGCGTACGAGCCGCAGGTCGACGCGCTCAAGAAGGGCGTCGACGTGATCGTCGGCACCCCGGGCCGCCTGCTGGACCTCGCGGGCCAGAAGAAGCTCAATCTCCAGCACATCCGTTCGCTCGTCCTGGACGAGGCCGACGAGATGCTCGACCTGGGCTTCCTGCCCGACGTCGAGAAGATCATGGGCATGCTGCCGGTCAAGCGGCAGACGATGCTGTTCTCCGCGACCATGCCCGGCGCCGTGATCAGCCTGGCCCGCCGCTACATGTCGCAGCCCACCCACATCCGCGCCACCGCGCCGGACGACGAGGGCGCGACCGTCGCGAACACCACGCAGCACGTCTTCCGCGCCCACTCGCTGGACAAGGTCGAGCTGGTCTCCCGCATCCTCCAGGCCGAAGGCCGCGGTCTCGCGATGATCTTCTGCCGTACGAAGCGGACCGCCGCCGACGTCGCCGAGCAGTTGGAGAAGCGCGGTTTCGCCTCCGGCGCGGTCCACGGCGACCTCGGCCAGGGCGCGCGCGAGCAGGCGCTGCGGGCGTTCCGCAACGGCAAGGTCGACGTGCTGGTCTGCACCGACGTGGCCGCGCGCGGTATCGACGTCGAGGGCGTCACGCACGTCATCAACTACCAGACGCCCGAGGACGAGAAGACCTATCTGCACCGCATCGGCCGCACCGGCCGCGCGGGCGCCTCGGGTATCGCGATCACGCTGGTCGACTGGGACGACATCCCGCGCTGGCAGCTCATCAACAAGGCGCTGGTGCTGTCCTTCAACGACCCGGAGGAGACGTACTCGACGTCTCCGCACCTCTACGAGCTGCTGGGCATCCCGGTCGGCACGAAGGGGATACTGCCTCGGGCGGACCGGACGCGTGCCGGTCTCGACGCCGAGGTCGTCGAGGACCTGGGCGAGACCGGTGGCCGCGGCGCCCGTGGCAACGGCCGCCGGCCGGCCGGCGGCAAGCCCGCCGCCGCCCCCGTCGAGGACCGCCCGGCCCGTACG
>NZ_MECL01000079.1 GCF_014596445.1 Streptomyces sp. CBMA29
GTGCCCGGCGCCGCCGCGCTGCTGTGCCTGCGCCGCCTTCCGCCGCGCGGCCCGGCCGCCCTCGGCGTCGGGGCCGAGCACGGGACCCGCGGGCTCGGGGGCCGGTTCCGGGGCCGACTCCGTTGTGGGGAAGACGGATTCGAGGACGTCCTCCGGCGGCGGTTCGACGGCCGGCTGCTCGACCGGCCGTACGACGGGCTGCACGACCGTGGCCGTACCGAGGTCCAGTTCCTCGTAGGCAGGCTCCTCGTAGGCGGGTTCCTCGTAGGCGGGTTCCGGGAACGCCGGTTCCTCGTACGCCGGTTCCTCGTAGGCAGGCTCCTCATGGGCCGGCTCTTCGTACGACGGCTCGGGAACCGCGGGGGGTCTTCCGGGGAGGGGGTCGTTCAGGGGGTCGTCGAGCTGCTCGACAACGGCTTTGAACTGCCCGGTGTCCTCATAGGACATCGGGCCGTCCGAGGGGCGCTCCGGGCGGAGCGTGGTCACGCCCCGGCCCTCCCCGCAGGACTCCCCGGACCTCCGGCGCTCCCCGCGCCACCCGCCGTACCGACCACGGGTGCCAGGCCCTCGGAGCGGCCTACGGCCGCCGGATCACCGCACTCGGCAAGCCAGTTGGCCAGCATCAGATGGCCCCACTCGGTGAGCACCGACTCCGGGTGGAACTGCACGCCCTCGACGGCCGCGTCCCGGTGCCGCAAGCCCATGATCACACCGGACTCGGTCCACGCGGTGACCCGGAACTCCTCGGGCACGGTGTCGCGTTCGACGGCGAGCGAGTGGTAGCGGGTCGCGGTGAAGGGCGACGGCAGCCCGGCGAAGACGCCGGTCCCGTCGTGCGTCACCAGCGACGTCTTGCCGTGCAGCAGTTCCGGCGCGCGGTCCACGACCCCGCCGTACGCGACGGCCATCGACTGGAGGCCGAGGCAGACGCCGAAGACCGGCACCCCGGTGTCCGCGCAGTGCCGCACCATGTCGACGCAGACGCCCGCCTCTTCCGGCGTGCCGGGGCCGGGCGAGAGCAGTACGCCGTCGAAACCGTCCCGCGCGTGCGCGGGCTTGACCTCGTCGTTGCGCCGCACCTCGCACTCGGCGCCGAGTTGGTAGAGGTACTGGACCAGGTTGAAGACGAAGGAGTCGTAGTTGTCCACTACGAGAATGCGTGCGCTCATCGGACAGCGGCCGTCCCCGTCTCGCGTACGACGGCCATCCCGTTGTCGACGGTGACCTCGTTGAACGGCAGCAGCGGCTCCGCCCACGGAAAGATGTACTGGAAGAGGAGGTAGACGACGACCAGGGCGAGCACGAGCGAGATCGAAGCCCTCACCCACGCGTTACCCGGCAGATGCCGCCAGATCCAGCCGTACATGCGCTGCCTTCCTTCCTCTTCCCCGGAACAGAGTAAAGGGAGATCGGCGTGACAGGGGGCCCGGCTGGACAAAGGCTTCGGCATGCGTTCGCCAATGGTTCGGCCGGAGACGCCCGCCGCTCACGACGCCGGCTCCGCGTAGTGCAGGTCGGTCGAGCCCGAGTAGCCGGGCAGCGTGGTCCGCTTCTGCGCGCCGACCTTCCAGCCGAGGCCGTACGCGTTGACGTACTGGAGGTAGTTCTGGATGGCCGGGCTGTCGTTGAGCGCCTTGCGCAGCTTGGCCTGGTCGCCGACGGCGGTGATGCGGTAGGGCGGGGAGTAGACGCGGCCCTGGAGGATCAGGGTGTTGCCGACGCAGCGCACCGCGCTGGTGGAGATCAGCCGCTGGTCCATGACGCGGATGCCCTGGGCGCCGCCCTGCCACAGCGCGTTGACCACGGCCTGGAGGTCCTGCTGGTGGATGACCAGGTCGTTGGGCTGCGGGTCGGGGACGCCGGGGACCAGCGCGGTCGCGTTCGGCGGGGCGTCGTTGAGCGTCACGTCGATCGCGGGGCCGGTCAGCTTGTCGGTGCCCGCCGCCTTGTCGAGGGCGTCGAGCCTGGCCCGCTCGGCGGGGCTGACGCCGTCGCCCTGCCGGGTCAGCCGGTCCACGTCCTTGCGCACCCCGGAGAGCTGGTCCTCCAGCTGCTGATTACGGGTGTTCTTGGTACGTACGGTGTCGGACAGCTTCGGCAGCGGGTCGTCGCTGCGGATGTCGACGCCCTTGGCGGTGTTGAAGCTGGTCCAGAAGATCAGTCCGGCGAGCGCGAAGACTCCCGCACTCATGGTCCGCAGCGCTACGGTGCGGTGGGCAGGACGGGAGGGGGTGGGGGATACCCCGTCTGAATCCGTCACCGTACCCTGTCTCCTTATAACCCGAGGAAGCACTACGCTAACGGACGCCCGGAAGCGGTAGTGACCCTTACCAGGCCCAGAACCCGCCCGGCTTACCCCGCACACCCGCGCGGTTACGCAGCGCATCGACAGGAGCGTCCCTCGTGCCGAAGTCACGGATCCGCAAGAAGGCCGATTTCACGCCGCCACCGGCGAAGACGGCCACCGCCATAAAGTTCAACACCAACCGCAACTGGGTCGCGCCGCTCATGCTGGCGTTCTTCATCGTCGGCCTGGCGTGGATCGTGCTGTTCTATGTGACGCAGGGCAGTCTGCCCGTCGAAGCGTTCGGCAACTGGAACATCGTGGTCGGTTTCGGCTTCATCGCGGGTGGGTTCGTCGTGTCCACCCAGTGGAAGTAGCCGTCCCCAGCGGGGTGCCGGGGGCTGCGTCGGCGTGCCGCGCGAGCGGCGTCCGGACGTTTGTCCACACGGTTATCCACAGTGGGGAAAAGGTCGGAAGATCTGTGGATAACCTCTTCGAGGTTGACGCCGGTACGACCGGTGGCCAGGACGTCGGCCACCGGTCTTTCGCTGATCTTGGGCTTGTGCGGGCCTGAAACACGGTCTTCCGACGACTTGTGCACAACTTGCGAAGACCCGCCTACACGCTGTGGATAACGTGTGATCAACGCCAATGGACACGGGTCCACGGCCGCGAATCCGTCCCTCAGGACGTGACCTGCGCCACAGCGATCACGCTGAGCGCGATCGAGATCACCAGCACCGCCGCCGTGGTCCCCCACTGCACCAGATCGCGGCGCTCGCGCGGCGCGTAGGCCATCCCTATGGCGATCGCGGTGCCCGCCACCAGTCCGCCGATGTGGCCCTGCCAGCTGATGTCGGCCCAGGTGAAGGTGAACACGATGTTGAGCGCCAGCAGGATCAGCACCGGCCGCATGTCGTACCGCATCCGCCGCATGAAGACGGCGGTCGCGCCGAACAGGCCGTAGACCGCGCCCGAGGCGCCCAGGGTGAGCGACGACGGGGCGAGCAGCAGCACCAGCGCGCTGCCGCCGAGCGCGGAGACCAGGTAGAGCGCGAGATAGCGGGCCCGGCCGAGCATCCGCTCCAGCGGGGCGCCGATCCACCACAGCGACAGCATGTTGAAGCCGATGTGCAGGACCGCCTGGTGCAGGAACGCCGAGGTGATGAGCCGGTACCACTGGTCGGGGCCCTGGGCGACGCCGACGCAGCCGTGCTGCCCGAACGGGTCGTTGCCGCAGACCGCGTACAGCCCGAGGTCGTAGACCAGCCGGTCGCCGACCGCCTGGACCAGCAGGAACACCGCGACGTTCAGGCCGATGAGGATCTTGGTGATCAGGAACGGGTCGGCCGCGACCGTGCCGCCGGCGACCGTACGCGGCGCCGCCGTGTGCCGGCTGGCCTCGCTGACACACTCCGGGCACTGGAAGCCGACCGACGCGTTGACCATGCACTCGGGGCAGATCGGCCGGTCGCAGCGGGTGCAGCGAATACCGGTCTCCCGGTCCGGGTGCCGGTAGCAGCAGACCGCCTGGTCCATGAGCCTTCTCCCTGGATGAAGCGCCTCGCGATGCGGCGCGGAGGCGCTGAGACGCCCCGCCCACTCAGACGTGCGGGCGGGGCGCGATGTTCCCGAAGGGTACGGGATGCGGCCGGTGGACCGGCGGGCCGCGTCAGCGCTTCTCGATCACGACCGTCTCGATGACGACGTCGTCCAGCGGCCGGTCGGTGCGCGGGTTGGTCGGGGCGCCGATGATCGACCCGACGACCTTCTTGCTGGCGTCGTCCGCGACCTCGCCGAAGATGGTGTGCTTACGGGTCAGCCAGGTGGTCGGCGCGACCGTGATGAAGAACTGCGAGCCGTTGGTCGCCGGGCCCGAGTTGGCCATCGCCAGCAGGTAGGGCTTGTCGAAGGCCAGGTCGGGGTGGAATTCGTCGGCGAACTCGTAGCCGGGACCACCGGTGCCGTTCCCCAGCGGATCGCCGCCCTGCATCATGAACCCGGAAATGACGCGGTGGAAGACGGTGCCGTCGTAGAGCTTGGCCGTGGAAGGCCGGCCGGTACGGGGGTCGGTCCACTCGCGGGTGCCCTCGGCGAGCCCGACGAAGTTGTCCACCGTCTTGGGCGCGTGGTTCGGCAGCAGCCGGATCACGATGTCGCCGTGGTTGGTCCTCAGGGTGGCGTAGAGCTGCTCGGCCACGGTCTACCTTCCATAGTCTTCACTGACAGGGACAAATCCTTTCACGGACGCGGTGGCGCGCGCGGGGTTCCCCGAGGGTCCGTGGCAAGGGGGGCGGCGGCGCGCGTCGCGGGCCGTGTGGAGACGTGCCGGACGCCGGGACGAACCGCTCGGAGCGGGGACCTGACCCGTATGCGCGTCCGCACATGCCGGACCCGGCATCGGCAGGCATGATTTCAAACTGGGTGGAAAGGCGAAAACCGTACGCCACCGAGGAGGAGGATCCCGTGACCCGCATCGACAGCGTGCGCCACGCAGCCGACGTGACCAAGGACAGCGTGCGGCATGCCGCGGAGGTGGCGGCGCCGTACGCGAGCACGGCGAAGGACAACGCCGCGTACTACGCGCAGCAGGCCGGCGCGCTGGCCAGGCAGCAGTACGACGCCCATCTCGCCGACCGGGTCGACCAGGCCCGCGAGCAGGCGAAGTCGGCCGTGCCGCCGAAGGCCGCCGACGCGCTCGGCACCGCCGCCAAGCGGACCCGCCGCAGCGCGCGGGCCGCCGCCGACTACACCGCGCCGAAGGTGCGGGCGGCTGCCGACTACACCACGCCCAAGGTGGAGTCCGCCGTGACCGCGACCCGCTCGGTCGCGGGTCCCGCCAAGGATGAGGCGGTGCTGCGCGGTGCCGCCGCGCTGCACGCGCTGCGCGGCCAGGTGACCGCGGCCGAGATCGACGGGCTGGTCCGCAGGCGGGTGCGCCGCGAGCGCACCGGCCGGGCCTTCCGCGGTCTCGTCGTCGCCGGTCTCGTCGGCGGCGCGGCCTTCGCCGCCTGGAAGTGGTGGTCGAAGCAGACCAACCCGGACTGGCTGGTGGAGCCGCCGGAGGCGACCGACGTCGCCGACCGCGGTCCCGTGAACGGCAGCGGCACCCTCACCGTCGTCGAGCCGATCGGCCACCCCAACGGGTCCTCGCCGAACGGCACGATCGACCAGGTCGACGGCTCCATCGACGCCGATGGCCTCGACCCCGAGGTCGAGGCCAAGCAGGCCGACGCCGACCGCACCGACGACGAGGGGCGTGGCGGCACCTACCCGTAAGCGCTGACGCCGTGAGCACGGCGCCGCACGCGAACGACCTCGCCCCGTCAGGGGCGCGAGGAACTGCGCGGCCAGCCCCCACCCGCCGGTGGTCCGAGGACCACCGGTCCGCCCCGCCGGGGCCGGTGGTGACGTGCATGCACGTCGTGGCTGATCGCGCGGTCCCTCGCGCCCCTGGCGGGGCATTTCGCCGTCAGACGGCCGTGGCGGTGGCGGTCTTGGCCGCCTGCTCCGCAGGGGCTTCGGGGACGTCGAGCACGGCGGGGACCCCGCGGAGGGCGAACAGGGCGGCGACGGCGCCGATCAGCATCAGCGCGGCGGCTATGTAGAGCGTGCCGTGCATCGCGTCGGTGAAGGCCGACTTGGCGGCGGCGACGACCTGCTGACCGGTGGCGCCGGGCAGGGCGGCGCCGGTCTCGACGCCGGAGGTGACGGATTCGCGCGCGGTGGCGACCCGGTCGGGGGAGAGCCCGGCGGGCAGGGTGAGGCCGTCGCGGTAGAAGGCGCTGAGGACCGAGCCGAGGATGGCGATGCCGAGGGCGCCGCCGAGTTCCATGGCGGTCTCGGAAATGGCGGCGGCCGTACCGGTCCTGGTCCTGGGCACGCTGGCCAGCAGGGTGTCGGCGGTGACGGAGAAGACGAAGATCAGTCCGGCGCCGTTGACGACGAGCGCCGGGAGCAGCAGCCAGTAGCTGGTGTCCGCGCTGATCAGCCCGAACGCGGCGGTGCTCAGCGCCATGAGGAGCAGGCCGAACGAGACGGTACGGGCCCGGCCGATCCTCGGGATCAGCAGCGCGGACAGCGGCGCGGCGAAGGCGGCGGACAGCGGTCCCGGCAGCAGCGCGAGCCCCGCGGTCAGCGGCGACCAGCCGCGTACCACCTGGAAGTACAGCGAGAAGCCGAGGGACAGGGTGGTGGCGGTGAACAGCGTCACGACGTTGGAGCCGACGGCCCCCGCGAAGGCGGGGTTGCGGAAGAACCTCAGGTCGAGCAGCGGTTCGGCGAGGGTGGTCTGGCGGCGCAGGAAGAGGACGAGGGCGGCGACGCCGACGGCCGCGGAGATCCAGACGGCGTGGTCGTCGACGCCGTCGCGTGCGGCGGTCTTGATGGCGTAGATGACGCCGAAGAGCCCGGCGATCGACAGGGGGACGCTCGGCCAGTCCAGCCGTCCGGGACGCGGATTGCGGGACTCGGGGAGCAGGACGACGCCCGCGACGAGGACGGCGGCCATCACGGGGACGTTGATCAGGAAGACCGAGCCCCACCAGAAGTGGTCGAGCAGCGCGCCGCCGACGACCGGGCCGAGCGCGAAGCTGGCCGCGCCGATGCCGCTGCTGATGCCGATCGCGGTGGTCCGCTCCTTGGGGTCGTCGAAGGCGCTGCGGACCAGCGACAGGGTGGACGGCATGATCGTGGCCCCGGCCAGGCCGAGCAGCGCGCGGGACGCGATCAGCGTGCCGGGGCCGTCGGCGTAGGCGGTGAGCGCGGAGGCGGCGCCGAAGCCCGCGACACCCAGCAGCAGGAGCTTCTTGCGGCCGATCCGGTCGCCGATGTTGCCCGCCACGATCAGCAGACCGCCGAGGACGAAGCCGTAGATGTCCACGATCCACAGGAGCTGGGTGGAGGACGGGCCCAGCTCGCGGGACAGGGACGGGATCGCGTAGTTGAGGACGCTGTTGTCGATGCCCAGCAGTGCGGCGGCCACGCAGCAGATGGCCAGGACGGCCCAGCGGCGCCGGTGCGCCTGTTCGGCGGCGCCCCCGCCGCCCTTCACGTCGTCGTTCGGTGTCGTCGTCGTCATGGCGAGCAGCGTGCGGCGGCCCGCTGACGGCCGGCGTACCGACGGCTGACAGCGCCGGTGCGCGATCACCGTCGGCTGACAGCGCCGGTGCGCGATCCGGTCAGGACCCGCCGGGCGCGCGTCTCGGGACCGGTCAAGCCCGCGCGGCGGTGGTTCCCCGTTCGCTCAGTCCGCCGTGACGTACGCCGTCAGGACGGCGAGCGCCGCGTCGGGGTCGAGGGCGGCGGCCGACGCGCGCTCGCGCTCGTACGCCTCGTCGCCCAGCGCGGCGCGTACGGCGGCGACGGTCGCGGCGGCGTCCGGACC
>NZ_MECL01000080.1 GCF_014596445.1 Streptomyces sp. CBMA29
CAGTCCCGCGGCGTTCGCCTCGTAGCCGTCGCGCAGTACGCCGTACGGGGCATGGCCGAGCGTCGGCAGCTTGGTGCCGGGGCCCATCGAGCCGAGCACCCAGCGCGGGCGGCCGTCGGCGGCGAAGGCGGCGAGGTCGTCGCGCTCGTCGGCGAGGGAGTGGGCGAGCACGGTGGCGCGGGTGGTGAGCTGGGCCGCGTCGGCCCGGTCCTGGGCCCGCGACAGGTCGCGGACCGCGAGGGCGACGCCTGGAGCGGCGGCGGCCAGGACGGTCACGGCGCAGACGAGCAGGGCGGCGAGCAGACGCTGCCGGACCCTCCGCTCTCGCGGTTGACGTCGTTCACGCAACTTCGGTGCTCGCAATCACGTATCGCCGGCGGGCCCGGGAGTGTCCCCGGGGAATATGCGGAAGTCCCTCCGACCCTTGCAGCCCCGCCCGGAGAGGTGCCACGCGTCGCTCCCCCGGACACTCGAACGAGTGAATCGCAACGAGGAGTTGACCGACAAGTCCGGCGTGCGCGGGGACACTTCGCCCGGCGTGGACGGCACTGGCGCGGTGCTGCGACCTTTGGCAGGATGCCCGCGCGCATATGCCCGCGCGCCCCGGTCCGTACCAATCGGGCCGTCCGTGAGGGCGCGGTTTCGAACGCCGGGCCGCCGCGCGGGGCGCCGGGGAGCCGCCGTCCGGCCGCCGCCGGGACACCTCCGGGCCGCCGTCCGTACCCGCGGATCCCGCACACTGGCCCCATGCGCATCGAGACGGCCACCGCGCCCGGCACCCCCGACCGTCCGAACGAGGACTTCGTCTCCGTGGCCCTGCCCGCTTCCGGGCAGGGCGGCGCCGTGGTCCTGCTGGACGGGGTGACGCCGCCGCCGGGCAACGGGGACTGCGCGCACTCGGTGCCGTGGTTCACCGCCCGGCTCGGCGGCGCGCTGCTCGAACTGTCCGTTTCCCGGCCGGAGATGACGCTTCCCGACGCCCTGTCCGCCGCGATCGGCAGGACGGCCGCGGCACACCGTGACACCTGTGATCTTTCTCACCCGCTCACCCCGCAGGCCACGGTGGTCGCCGTCCGCTGGGACGAGGAGTACGTCGAGCACCTGGTGCTGTCGGACTCGGCGCTGCTGCTGGAGTCGCCGGACGGCGAGGTGACCGCAGTGCTGGACGACCGGATCGACCGGCTGCGGGCCACGGGGGTACGGGTCGGGCCGCTGCGCAATCTGGAGGGCGGCTTCTTCACCGCCGCCGCCGATCCCGCGGTCGTCTCGCGGGCCGTCACCGGCCGTACCCCGCGCTCGCGGGTCCGCGCGCTGGCCGCGCTCACCGACGGCGCCGCCCGTACCGTCGAGGTCTTCGGCGACGACGCCTGGCCCGATGTCCTCACCCTGCTCCGCAAGGCGGGCCCCGAGGCCCTGATCGCCCGCGTACGCGCCCGCGAGGCCGCCGAGGAGTCCCCCGACGGAAAGCGCCACGACGACGCGACGGCGGTCCTGGTGGAGCTGTAGCCCTGCGGGCGCGCCTCCCTGACGACCGGTCAGCGCGGCGCCGGGCGGCCGGTACCCGGGCGGCCCGTTCCCGGGCGCGAGCCGCGGGCTATTCCTCGTTGTTCAGGCGCTGGAGCAGGCGGGCCAGTTCCGCGACGTCCGCGCGGTCCCAGGCCATGAGCTGGCGCAGGTAGCGCTCGCGGCGGGCGGTGCGGACGCGGGAGAAGCGCTCGCGGCCCTCGGCGGTCAGGCGCATCAGGAAGGCGCGGCCGTCTGCGGGGTCGGGCTCGCGGGTGACCAGGCCCAGTTCCTCCATGGCCCGCAACTGGCGGCTCATGGTGGCCTTTCCGACCCCGAAGTAGGCCGCGAGCTCGGTGGCGCGCTCGGGTTCCGTCTCCTCCAGCCGGACCAGCAGGCCGTACGCGGCCGGTTCCAGCTCCGGGTGGACGGCGCGGGCGAGGTCGCCCGAGGTGGCGCGGGCGCGCCGGAACAGCACGGTCAGTTCGCGCTCCAGCGCGTCCATGTCGCTGTCGTCGGATCCGGCCACTTCTGCCGCCTGTCTCGCCTCGTTCACACCGTTCCCGCTTTCAACGCCTGAAAGTTTCCTTCACTCACGGTTGTTTCCGCAGCACGTCAAGTATTTCGCAGGAGTAGACCATCGGCGGTTTCCTGACCCCCTTTCACGCCCGGAGTCGCGCCTCTACCTTCAAGCTGTCATGGCCACTGCAAGGCCATGCCGAGTCCCCACCATGGAGGCACGAATGTCCCACGGAGATCTCTCCGTCGTGCACGGCCCCGGCTCGGTCCGGAAGAGGCTCGGCCTGCTGGCCGGCCTGTTCGTCACCATGCTCGCGATGGTGTTCGTCATGCCCGGCTCCGCCAGCGCGGCGAGCGGCACGGGGCACATCACGCACCCCGAACTCGACTGGATGGGCTCCACCATCAAGGCGCACGAGGGCTCAAGCGCCTCCTCGTCGTCGTCCGCGGGGACCGTCACCCCGATGGCCACGCAGACGCTCGGCATGGACGTCTCCGGCTACCAGGGGAACGTCAACTGGGCCACCGCGTGGGCGAACGGCGGCAAATTCGCCTACGTCAAGGCGACCGAGAGCACGTCGTACACCAACCCGTACTTCACGCAGCAGTACAACGGGTCGTTCAACGTCGGCATGATCCGCGGCTCGTACCACTTCGCCACCCCCGACACCTCCGGCGGCGCCGCGCAGGCCGACTACTTCATCGCCCACGGCGGCGGCTGGTCCGGCGACGGCAAGACGCTGCCGGGCGCGCTGGACATCGAGTACAACCCCTACGGCGCGACCTGCTTCGGCCTGAGCCAGGCAAGCATGGTGAGCTGGATCCACGCCTTCGCCAACCAGTACCACTCGCGTGAGGGCGTCTACCCGGTCATCTACACCACCTTCGACTGGTGGAACACCTGCACCGGGAACAACAGCGGCTTCGCGACCACCAGCCCGATCTGGATCGCGAAGTACACCAGCACGGTCGGCACCCTGCCCGCGGGCTACGGCTTCTACACCTTCTGGCAGTACGGCGACTCCGGCACCTTCCCCGGTGACCAGGACCGCTTCAACGGAGACCTGTCCCGTCTCCAGGCCCTCGCCCAGGGCTGACGCCTGCCCCCGCCCTCCGAGTTGCCGCTGACCGCCGTCCCGGGATCTCCCGGCCGGTGGCCGGCTGAGCGCGCAGTTCCCCGCGCCCCTGGTGTGTACGGCTCTTCCGCGGAAGCGGCGTACACCAAGGAGCGTGGGGAACTCGTGTGTTCCGGCCCGACCACGGCCGGAGGCCGTCAGGCGGCCAGCGGCGCCTCCGCCTCGGCGGCCTCGGCGGCGGCCGGTTCCAGGGCCAGCGCCAGGACTTGGCGGACGTCACTGACCGGGTGGACGTCGAGGGCCGACAGGATCTCGGCGGGGACGTCGTCCAGATCCGCCTCGTTCCGCTTCGGGATGACGATGGTCGTGATCCCGGCGCGGTGCGCGGCGAGCAGCTTCTGCTTGACGCCGCCGATCGGCAACACCCGTCCGGTCAGGGACACTTCGCCGGTCATGGCGACGTCGGTACGGACCCGGCGCCCGCTGAGCAGCGAGGCCAGCGCGGTGGTCATGGTGACACCGGCGCTCGGCCCGTCCTTCGGCACCGCGCCCGCGGGCACGTGCAGGTGGACGCCGCGCTCCTTGAGGTCGCCGACCGGCAGCTCCAGCTCCGCGCCGTGCGACCGCAGGAAGGACAGCGCGATCCGCGCCGACTCCTTCATGACGTCGCCCAGTTGGCCGGTGAGCTGGAGGCCGGAGCCGCCGGTCTCCGGGTCGGCCAGCGACGCCTCGATGTAGAGGACGTCACCGCCCGCGCCGGTCACCGCGAGCCCGGTGGCCACGCCCGGCACCGCCGTGCGCCGCTCCTGCGGGTCCTGCGCGGACTCCGGTACGTGGTGCGGCCGTCCGATCAGCGCCCGCAGGTCGTCGGGGCGGACGGTGAACGGCAGTTCCTGGTCGCCCAGTGCGTGCCGCGCCGCGATCTTGCGCAGGATCCGGGCGACGGTGCGCTCCAGATCGCGGACGCCCGCCTCGCGGGTGTACTCGCCCGCCAGCCCGCGCAGCGTCTCCTCCTCCAGCGCCACCTCGTCCTCGGCCAGGCCCGCCCGCTCCAACTGGCGCGGGAGCAGGTGGTCGCGGGCGATGACGACCTTCTCGTCCTCGGTGTAGCCGTCGAGCCTGACCAGCTCCATCCGGTCGAGCAGCGGCTCGGGGATGGTCTCCAGGACGTTGGCGGTGGCCAGGAACACCACGTCGGACAGGTCGAGTTCGACCTCCAGGTAGTGGTCCCTGAACGTGTGGTTCTGCGCCGGGTCGAGGACTTCGAGCAGCGCCGCCGCCGGGTCGCCCCGGTAGTCGGAGCCGACCTTGTCGATCTCGTCGAGCAGCACCACCGGGTTCATCGACCCGGCCTCCTTGATGGCGCGCACGATCCGGCCGGGCAGCGCGCCGACGTACGTACGCCGGTGGCCGCGGATCTCCGCCTCGTCGCGGACGCCGCCCAGCGAGACCCGGACGAAGGCGCGGCCCATGGCGCGCGCGACGGATTCGCCGAGCGAGGTCTTTCCGACGCCGGGCGGCCCGACCAGGGCCAGCACCGCGCCGCCCGCCCGCCGCCCGCCGCCGGTCTTGCCGGAAGCGCTCCGCGCCGCCCCTTCCGTCCGGCCGCCGACGACACCGAGGCCGCGGTCCGCGCGCCGCTTGCGTACGGCCAGGTACTCGGTGATGCGTTCCTTGACGTCGTCCAGACCCGAGTGGTCGGCGTCCAGCACCGCGCGGGCGCCCGGGATGTCGTAGGCGTCCTCGGTCGTGGTGCTCCACGGCAGTTCCAGGACGGTGTCGAGCCAGGTGCGGATCCAGGAGCCCTCGGGAGAGGCGTCCGAGGAGCGCTCCAGCTTCTCGACCTCCTTCAGGGCGGCCTCGCGGACCTTCTCCGGCAGCTCGGCGGCCTCGACGCGGGCGCGGTAATCCTCGCTCTCGTTCTCGGGGTCGCCGTTCAGCTCCGCCAGTTCCTTGCGGACCGCTTCGAGCTGCTGCCGCAGCAGGAATTCGCGCTGCTGCTTCTCCATGCCCTCCTGCACGTCCTTGCGCAGGGTCTCGGCCACGTCCTGCTCGGCGAGGTGGTCGCGCAGCCACTGGACGGCGAGCCTGAGCCGGGCCATCGGGTCGAGGGTCTCCAGCAGTTCCACGCGCTGCTCAGTGGTGAGGTAGGGGGAGTAGCCGGAATTGTCGGCGAGCTGGGAGAGGTCGTCGATCTGCTGGACCCGGGCCACCACCTGCCAGGCGCCGCGCTTGCGCAGCCAGCTCGTGGCCAGCGCCTTGTACTCCTTCATCAGCTCGGCGACCGTGCCGGGCGACTCCGCGGGCGCCGGTTCCTCCACCGGCGTGCCCTCCACCCACAGGGCGGCGCCCGGCCCGGTCGTACCGGCCCCGATCCGCACGCGTGAGCGGCCCCGGATCACGGCGCCGGGGTCGCCGTCGGACAGCCGGCCGACCTGCTCGACGGTGCCGAGCACTCCGATTCCCGCCAGGGTCCCGCCGACCCGGGGAACGAGCAGCACCTCCGGCTTGTTGGTACCGCTGTCGCCGCTGTCAGCGGCGAAGGCGCCGGATCCGGCGGCGGCGTGCGCGGCTTCCACCGCGGCCCGCGCCTCCGTGTCCGACAGGTCGACCGGCACGACCATGCCGGGCAGGACGACCTCGTCGGACAGGGGCAGCACGGGCAGAGTGAGCGTTGTGGGCGTCGAAGCCATGATCTCCCCTTCGGCAATCAAGTTGAGCTATGCCGACTCAATGCTTGGGGCACTTCGAATGTTCCCCGGAGCGCGTTCGCTCTCAGCGATCCCCGGCGGATCCCCCCATGGCGCCGGGAACGCGCACCGGGCGGGGCCCCCGCGATCAGCTCCTGGCGCGCAGGAAGGCCGAGGTGGAGACCCGGCCCAGCATCTCGAACCGGGACTCCCCGGTCTCCAGGTACTTGTCCGCCGCCTCCTGGACACCGGCCCAGGCGGCGTCCCCGTAGTCGTCGAGCACGACGATGCCGCCGGGCGCCGCGATCTTCTCGGCCCACTCCAGGTCGGCCATGACGCCCTCGGCCGAGTGGTCGCCGTCGACGATGATCACCCCGTACTTCCGGTCGGAGACCGCGGCCTGGGTGTCCGGGTCGCCGGAGAAGCCCTGCTCGATCCTGGCCCGCTCGCCGGCCTTGCCGCCGAGCGCCAGATTCGCGCGCACCACGTCCATCCGCACCGGCGTGCCCGTGGGCTCGCCGACCGGCCGGGCGCCGGGCTGGAGCTGCGTCCCGGCCAGCGGGTCCACGATGGTCAGCCGCGCCTCGACACCGGCCCGGTGCAGCATCCGCATCAGCGCGGCGGAGAAGAGGCCGTGCAACGTGCCGATCTCCAGCACGTCCTCGTTGGGCGGGTCGAGCAGCGGGACCGTGGCGAGCTTCCCGCAGATGTTGTAGGTGGAACCGGCCAGGCGGCCGACGGCCAGGGCCTCGAGCGCGATCACGTTGCGGAAGGCGATCGTCACATTGCGCCGCGCGTCGGCCTCGCCGCGGCCGGAGACGGCGACCATCTCCCGCACCAGGGTGTCGATCCGGGCCGGGGTGGGCAGCCGGGGACCGCTGCGCCCGGTCTTGTCGAAGAGCAGCCCGATCGCGAACTGCTGGTCGCCCAGCTCCGCGACCTTCTTGCGCATCGAGTCGAGATCGGCGACCTGGGACCTGCGGTCGTTCTCGATCTCCTTGCGGAGCTTGGAGGCGGAGCTCTGCACGCGACGGTCGACCAGCGCGGCAGCGGGGGCGAGCACCCGCCTGGTCAGTCGATTCTTCAGTAGGGAGGACATGCGCGGAATTTACGCCGCCGGTACGCCGCCCAGGTCATGCCCCGATGCAGAGGAAATGAAGTTCTGACGACCCGGAAGTTAACGCCCGATGGAAAGGTGGCCGACATAAGGTCATGACCTCGTGCGGCATACGCCAAACTGGCCGTATGACCCTCCCACACCCATCCTCCTACAGCGGAACCCGCGCCCTCGACCACCCCGCTCCCGTGGTGCTCGACCGGCAGGACGGCCCGTTCGGCGAGGTGGTGCTGCGACGGCACGGCGACCTGCTCCAGATCATCGCGAACGGATGTTTCCTCATGGACACCTCCGACGGGCGGTCCGAGCGCCTTCTCATCGACGCGGCACTGGAACACCTGGACGGAGAACAGGCGAATACCGCGGACCGGCCCGGCCGCTCGCTGCTCATCGGCGGTCTCGGCGTCGGCTTCTCCCTCGCGCGCGCCGCCGCGCGGCCGCGCTGGTCGCGGATCACCGTCGTCGAACGTGAGTCCGCGGTCGTCGGCTGGCACCGCGACGGGCGGCTCGCGCCGTTCTCCGCGGGCGCGCTGGACGACCCGCGGGTGACGGTGGCCGTGCGGGACCTGGTGGCGTACGTGGCGGAGCCCGGCGAGCGGTACGACGCGCTCTGCCTGGACATCGACAACGGCCCGGACTGGACGGTCACCGACGACAACGGCGGTCTGTACGGCCCCGCGGGCCTCGCGGCCTGCCGGAACCGGCTGACGGCCGGCGGCGTCCTTGCCGTGTGGTCGGCGAGCCCGTCGGCCGGTTTCGAGGACGCGCTGCGGGCCGCGGGCTTCTCCGGAGTACGCACCCTGGAGGTGGAAGTGACGCGTGGGGTTCCGGATGTCGTGCACCTGGCGATCAACGCCGCGTAGTCACGGCCCCCACCTGCCCCGTAGGCTCCCCCGTAACCAGGACGACCTTGTGGGGCGGAATTGGACAGCGCGCAGACGACGGGCACGCAGCGCAGGGTGCTGGTGGTCGAGGACGACCAGACCATCACGGAGGCCATCGCGGCCAGGCTGCAGGCCGAGGGATTCCAGGTACGGACGGCGGGGGACGGTCCCTCCGCGGTGGAGTCCGCGCACACCTGGCAGCCCGACCTGCTGGTTCTCGATGTCATGCTGCCCGGCTACGACGGCCTTGAGGTCTGCCGCCGGGTGCAGGCCGACCGGCCGGTGCCGGTGCTGATGCTCACCGCGCGCGACGACGAGACGGACATGCTGGTCGGACTCGGCGTCGGCGCCGACGACTACATGACCAAGCCGTTCTCGATGCGCGAGCTGGCCGCCCGGGTGCACGTCCTGCTGCGCCGGGTGGAGCGGGCCTCGATCGCCGCGCACGACCCGCGCGGCGCCAGCATGCAGCTCGGCGACCTGGAGATCGACCACGCGCAGCGCCGGGTCCGGGTCAGGGGCGCCGACGTGCACCTGACCCCGACCGAGTTCGAGCTGCTGGTCTGCCTGGCGCAGCAGCCGCGTGCGGTGCTCTCCCGCGAGCAGCTGCTCGCCGAGGTGTGGGACTGGGCGGACGCGTCGGGCACCAGGACCGTCGACAGCCACGTCAAGGCGCTGCGCCGCAAGATCGGCGCCGAGCGCATCCGTACCGTGCACGGCGTCGGGTACGCGCTGGAGACCCCGGCGCCATGACCCGGTGGTGGCGCCGGCTGTGGCGGCGCGTGTGGGACGCGCTGCGGCCCTGGGACCCGTACCGCTCCATCAAGGCCGCGCTCCAGCTCCTGGTGATCATCTCGGTGCTGATCACCACCCTGCTGGTGATCGTCGCCATCCACTCGGCGACCGAGCTGCGGGTCATCACGATCTTCTCGATCATCGCCTCGCTGCTGCTGACCCAGATCGTGGCCAACGGCCTGACCGCGCCGCTGCGCGAGATGACGGCCGTGGCGAAGGCGATGGCGGGCGGCGACTACAGCCGGCGGGTGGCGCGGGTGCGCAGGGACGAGGTCGGCGAGCTGGCCGAGACGTTCAACCAGATGGCGGCCGATCTGGCCGCCGTCGACCGGCACCGCAAGGAACTCGTGGCGAATGTCTCGCACGAGCTGCGCACGCCCATCGCCGCGCTGCGGGCGGTGCTGGAGAACGTGGTGGACGGGGTGTCGGCCGCCGACCCCGAGACCATGCGGCTGGCGCTCCAGCAGACCGAGCGGCTCGGCAAGCTGGTCACCCAGCTGCTCGACCTCTCGCGGCTGGACAGCGGCGCGGTCCGGCTGGAGGCCAAGCGCTTCGAGGTGTGGCCGTACCTGTCGGCGGTGCTGCGCACCGCGAGCCTGGGCATGGAGGGCTCCTCCGCGACCGGCTCACGCTCCCGGCCGCGCGCCGACGTCCACCTGCACCTGGACGTGTCACCCCCGGAACTGACGGCCTACGCCGACGGCGAGCGGCTGCACCAGGTGGTGGCCAACCTGGTCGACAACGCGGTCAAGCACAGCCCGCCGGGCGGCCGGGTGACGGTACGGGCCAGGCGCGGCGACGCGCCCGGCAGTCTCGACCTGGACGTGCGCGACGAGGGGCCCGGCATCCCCGAGGCGGACCGCACCCGCGTCTTCGACCGCTTCCACCGCGGCGCGCACCCGGGCGGCGACGGCGGTACGGGCCTCGGTCTTGCCATCGCGCGCTGGGCGGTGGACCTGCACGGCGGGCGGATAGAAGTGGCCGAATCCCCTCGCGGCTGCCGGATCCACGTCACCCTTCCGGGTGTCTCCACGGCGCAACCTTGACCTAAAGTTGGGGAAAGACCTTGACCTGAAGTCGGGACACGCCGCTCGCGGCTGCCCCCAGCCGCCCTCCGCCGCACCGACGCCGTGCGAGCGCGGCCGGTCGAACGACCCCCAAGAGGGATCAATTTCCCGCCAGGAACAGCACTGAAACCAGTCTTCGGGTGTGACATGCGCGACGTAAGGGCCCCGGGCCTGCATCGACCCCTCCAGTAGGCGTAGCCTTTATTTCCGCTGTCCACCATCTTGTGAAGCGGAAGAGGGCGGTTGCCGCCGTGTCGTCACAGTCCCCCAATAGCTCTAGTGTCTCGACCGACCACGAAGCGCAGGGCGAAGGCCCCGCAGCGGGCTTCGGCCCCAATGAGTGGCTGGTCGACGAGATCTACCAGCAGTACCTCCAGGATCGGGACTCGGTAGACCGAGCCTGGTGGGACTTCTTCGCCGACTACAAGCCGGACGGCTCCGCCGATTCGGCGGCCGCCCCCGGCCAGGGCGGCGCCTCCGG
The DNA here is from genome assembly GCF_014596445.1 of Streptomyces sp. CBMA29. GTDB lineage: Bacteria > Actinomycetota > Actinomycetes > Streptomycetales > Streptomycetaceae > Actinacidiphila. The sequence continues at coordinate 10,133 of NZ_MECL01000080.1, forward strand.
CGCCGCCGCTCGCGCGACGTCCCCCGACGAGGGCAGCGCCGTAGGCGCCGCGCAGCCGGTCCCCGCGGGCCCGACGTCCCCCGACGAGGGCAGCGCCGTAGGCGCCGCGCAGCCGGTCCCCGCGGGCCCGGCGGGC
>NZ_MECL01000081.1 GCF_014596445.1 Streptomyces sp. CBMA29
GGGGGCAGGGATCAGGGGCGGCTTGCCCGCGAGCGCGGGCTGGAGGAGCAGCATGCGCTCCACCAGGCGCAGGAACATGGTCGCGGCGCGCAGCAGGTCGTCGGCGTCGCGCGGGCCCGCCGCTCCGGCTATGCCGGCCTCGGCGCGGGCCCTGCGGGCCGCGCCCGCCTCGAACAGGGCGCTCCACTCGGCCAGTTCGGGCGCGACCTCGGGCAGCACCTCCCAGGCGGTGCGTATCCGCTGGCGGCGGCGCGGGGCGGGCTCGGGTCGGCCGCGTACCGCGAGCACCGCGGCGGCGGTGCGCAGGGCGGCGAGGTGGGCGGTGGCGTAGCGCTCGTTCGGAGTCTCCAGGACGGCGGCCTCTTCGAGGCCGAGGTGTGCCTGGGTGAGCAGGTCAAGGGCGGCGGGTGACGCGGTGGCGCGGCGCAGCACAGGATGGATGTCGCTTACGGGAGCTGCCATGGCGAGCCTCCTTTCTCCGTGCCACCCATAGTGGGGGCTACCACTGACAATCGGTCCTGACCTGGGGTAACGTCCGAAAACGGGACATTCGCGCGGTGGCCGGAATCCGCCGGGTGAACGTGCCCGGTGAACATGCCGGACGCCGGACAGGCAGAATCGGCACCATGACCACCGCACGACGCCAGGCCACTCGTCAGAAGCTGTACGAGGCCGCCGTCACCCTCATCGCCGAACAGGGCTTCTCCGCCACCACGGTCGACGAGATCGCCGAACGGGCCGGGGTCGCCAAAGGCACCGTCTACTACAACTTCGCCAGCAAGAACGACCTGTTCGAGGAGTTGCTGCGGCACGGCGTGGGTCTGCTGACCGTCTCGCTGCGCGAGGCCGCGCAGGACGCGGAGGCCAAGGGCGGCAGCAAGGTCGACGCGCTGGACGCGATGATCCACGCGGGGCTCGGCTTCATCGTGCGCTACCCGTCCTTCACGCAGCTCTACGTGGCCGAGCTGTGGCGCACCAACCGCACCTGGCAGGACACGCTGATGATCCTGCGTCAGGAGGCGGTGGCCGTGGTCGAGAAGGTGCTGGGCGAGGCCGTGGCGGCGGGTGAGCTGAACGCCGAGATCGACGTACCGCTGACGGCGTCCGCGCTCTTCGGGATGGTGCTGGTCGCCGCGCTGGACTGGCAGGCGTTCCAGCCGGAGCGCGGTATCGACGAGGTGCACGCGGCGCTGTCCCGGCTGCTCCAGGGCAGGGTCGGCGGGTGTTCGGCGCGCCAGTGAGCGGTCCGCGGGTGCGCTGTTATGGCAGGGTCCGGTCCCCCGCCGGTCCGTGCCAGAACAGCGCCTCCCCCCGTGCGCCCCCGTTCACGTACGGACCGGTGTACTTCCGCCGCCCCGTGTCGGCGGTTCTGGCACCGAAGCCCGTCCGCGGTCCCACTCTTCCGGTTTCCCGGCCGACGCCCCATCCGCGAACGTACTCAACCGCGCGTCTAGGTACCGATACTCATGACCGCGCGATTTCACTCAGTGGCGGTGGGCGCGGTTCGCTAGAGTCCCGCGCATGTCCGTACTTCCGCTGGTCTTCACCAGCGGCTGGGCGAGCGGGATCAACGCCTACGCCGTCGTGCTGCTGCTCGGTGTGGCGGGCAGGGCGGGGATCACCGACGAGGTCCCGCCCTCGCTCCAGCGCACCGATGTGCTGCTGATCGCGGCTGCCCTGTTCCTCTGCGAGGCGGTGGCCGACAAGATCCCTTACGTGGACTCGGCGTGGGACGCCGTGCACACGGTGATCAGGCCGGTCGCGGGCGCGGTGGTGGCGGCGCTGCTGGCCGGGCAGTCCGGTTCGCTGTCGGAGCTGGCGGCGGGCGCGGTCGGCGGGTCCACGGCGCTGGCCAGCCATCTGGTCAAGGCGGGCACGAGGCTGGCGGTGAACACCTCGCCCGAGCCCGCGAGCAATATCGTGGTCAGCCTCGCCGAGGACCTGGGCGTCGCGGGCATCGTCACCTTCGCGCTCTTCCATCCGCTGCCCGCCGCGATCATCGCGGCGGTGCTGCTGGTGCTCGGCGTGACCGTCGTGCTCCTGCTGCTGTCCCGGATCCGGCGGGCGCTGCGCCGCCGCAGGGAGCGCAAGGAGCGCAAGAACCGGAACGGCACCCCGGCGCCCACCTGAGGCGGGGCGCGCCGATACAGTCCCTGCCATGGCAGGGATTGCGGTGATCGGCGCGGGTATGGGCTCGCTGGCGGCGGCGGCCAGGCTCGCCGTCGGCGGCCACCGGGTGGTGGTGCACGAGCGGTCGGCGACGTACGGCGGCGGTGTGGGCCGGGTCGAGAGGGACGGTTTCGCCTTCGACACCGGCCCCGGTCTCCTGCTGCTGCCCGCCGTGCAGCGCGACCTGTTCGTCAAGACCGGCCGGGAGTCGCTCGAACAGTCGGTCGGCCTGGTGCAGGCCGATCCGGCGGGCCGCCACGTCTTCGCCGACGGTACGGATCTGACGCTGCCCAACGCGTCGCGCTCCGGGGTCATGGAGGCGCTGGACGCCGCTCTGGGCGCCGGAAACGGCGAGCGGTGGAGCGAGGTCATGCTGCGCGCCCGGGAAGCCTGGGAGGCCGCCCGCAGGCCCCTCCTGGAGGACGCGGTGTCCGAGGCGACCGCCGCGCTGCGCGAGGACCCGTATCCGGCGGCCGGGCGGCGCGGTCTGCTGCGGCGCGCCGCGCGGGCGCGGACCCTGTCCGCCGTCGCGGACGGCGAGTTGCGCGACCCCCGGCTGGCCGCGCTGCTGGAGAGCTATCCGCTCGACTACGGCCTCGACCCGCGCACCGCGCCCGCCTCCGCGACCGTACTGGCGTATGTGGAGCAGACCTTCGGGGTCTGGTACGTGCCCGGCGGGCTGCGGGCGCTGGCGGACGCGGTGTACGCGCGCTGCCTGGCACGGAAGGTAGAGTTCCGGTTCGGCTCCGAGGTCACCGGGGTGCTGGAGAAGGACGGCCGCGCCGCCGGGCTGGAACTGGCAGACGGCGGTACGGCGGAGGCGGACTTCGTGGTGGCGGGCGCGCCGCTGCCCGCCCTCTACCGGGACCGGGTGCTGCCCGGGGCGTCCGAGGACGAGTGGCCCGGCTGGGGCCCGCCGTGCCCGCCGGGCGTCCTCACCGTCCACCTGGCGCTGCGCGGCGCGCGCCCGGACGACGCCGTGCACCGTACGGTCGTGCACGCCCCGGACCGCGAGCGCGCGCTGGCCTGGGTGTTCGACTCCCCCGGAGCGGGGGACGCCGTCCCCACGGTGACGGTGCTGCGGCCCGACGACCCCGCGCTGCGCCCGGACGACGGGCACGAGGCGGTCACCGTACGGGTGACCGTGCCGCCGCACGGCCGGGGCGGCCTGGACTGGACGGCTCCCGGCGTCGCCGACACCGCCGCCGGGCGGGCGGTGGCCGCCGCGGAGGCAGCCGTACCGGGCCTGCGGGAGCGGGAGTTGTGGCGGATCGTCAGAACGCCGGCGGACACCGAACGGGAGACCGGCGCGCCGGGCGGTTCGGTCCCCGCCCCGGCGCTCGCGGGCGCGCACGGCTCACTGCTGCGCTCCCCCAACGCCGACCGCCTGCCGGGGCTCTACCGGGTCGGCGGCTGGGCCCATCCGGGCGGCGGGCTGCCGCACGCGGGCATGTCCGGCGCGATCGTGGCGGACCTGATCATGGGCGGGCCCGGCGGCAGCCGTTGAACGGGGGTGCGCGGCGGATTCGTCGACGGCTCGCTCGGCGGACTCCCGTCCGCCGCCGGCCCCTTGCCGCCCCCCGTTACCGGCGCGGAGATCCTTAAGCGGACCACCGCCCGGATTCAACCGATCGGACGGAAAAGCCCGGTGCGCGCTCCGGGGGCGCGCGGTGGCCGCCTAGCGTGAACAGCGGCCCGTGATCACCGAGCGGAAGGCCGTACGAAGCATGCCGCAGCCCTTCGAACTCCCGCAGTTCTACGTGCCGTATCCGGCGCGGCTCAACCCTCACCTGGAACGGGCCAGGGAGCACTCCAAGGCGTGGGCCCGCGAGATGGACATGATCGAGGGCTCGGGGATCTGGGACGAGGCGGACTACGACGCCCACGACTACGCGCTGCTGTGCGCGTACACCCATCCCGACGCGTCGGGTCCTGAACTGGAGCTGGTCACCGACTGGTACGTGTGGGTGTTCTTCTTCGACGACCACTTCCTGGACATCTTCAAGCGCAGCCAGGACATGCAGGGAGCGAAGGCGTACCTGGACCGGCTGCCCGCCTTCATGCCGGTGGATCCCGGACAGCCGGCGCCGGAGCCGACCAACCAGGTCGAGGCAGGGCTCGCGGATCTGTGGGCGCGCACGGTGCCGACGATGTCGCAGGACTTCAGGGAGCGGTTCCACGAGAGCACGTACTACCTGCTGGAGGAGTCCCTCTGGGAGCTGTCCAACATCAACGCGGGCCGGGTCTCGAACCCGATCGAGTACATCGAGATGCGCCGCAAGGTGGGCGGCGCGCCCTGGTCGGCGAATCTGATCGAGCACGCGGCGGGCGCCGAGGTACCGGCGCGGATCGCCGGGAGCCGTCCGATGCGGGTGCTGCGCGACTGCTTCGCGGACAGCGTGCACCTGCGCAACGACCTGTTCTCGTACCAGCGGGAGATCGAGGAGGAGGGCGAACTCTCCAACGCCGTCCTGGTCCTAGAGCAGTTCCTCGATCTGACCACCCAGCAGGCCGCGGACCGGGTGAACGACCTGCTGACCTCGCGGCTGCACCAGTTCGAGCACACCGCGTTCACCGAAGTGGAGCCGCTGTTCGGGCAGTTCGGCCTGACCCCGCAGGAACGTCTCGGCGTCTTCGCGTACGTCAAGGGGCTCCAGGACTGGCAGTCGGGCGGCCACGAGTGGCACATGCGCTCCAGCCGGTACATGAACGGCGCGGACGGCGGTTCCCGCGCGGTGGGCGCGGGCGCCGGTGTCGGCGGCGGCGCGATCGGCGGGCCGACGGGCCTGGGCACCTCGGCCGCGCAGATCCTGCACTCGCTGGCCGCGACCTTGCCGCAGCGTGCCCGGTCCTTCTCGCACGCCCCGCACCAGCGCACCGACACGGTCCGGCGCGCCGAGATCCACATGCCGTTCGAGACCACGCTCAGCCCGCATCTGGACACCGCCCGGCGGCACAACATGGAGTGGGGCCGGGAGATGGGCATCCTCGACGCGGAGCCCGGCTTCCCCTTTCCCGGCGGGCTGTGGAACGAACGCAAGCTCGCCGACTACGACTTCGCGCTGTGCGCGGCGGGCATCCACCCGGCGGCCTCGCCGGAGGAGCTGAACCTCACCACGGACTGGCTGACCTGGGGCACCTACGGCGACGACTACTACCCGCTGGTCTTCGGCCGGTCGCCCGACACCGGAGCGGCCCGGCTGACCACCGAACGGTTCACGCTGTTCATGCCGCTGGGCGACGAGCCGGCGCCCACGCCGGTGAGCGCGCTGGAGCGGGGTCTCGCGGATCTGTGGCGGCGCACCGCGGGCCCGATGTCGCCCGACGCGCGGGGCACGTTCCGCTCGGCCGTCGAGGACATGTGCGAGAGCTGGCTGTGGGAGCTGGCCAACCAGAAGCAGAACCGGGTGCCGGACCCGGTCGACTACATCGAGATGCGCCGCAAGACCTTCGGCTCCGACCTGACGATGAGCCTGTCGCGGATCGGCCACGGTGACGTGCTCCCGGACGCCGTCTACCGCTCGCGCCCCGTGCAGTCCATGGAGGTGGCCGCCGCCGACTTCGCCTGCCTGCTCAACGACGTGTTCTCGTACCGCAAGGAGATCGAGTTCGAGGGGGAGATCCACAACGCGGTGCTCGTCGTGCAGAATTTCCTGGACTGCTCGCCGCAGGAGGCGATGGACGTGGTCGGGGATCTGATGGCCGCGCGGATGCAGGAGTTCCAGCACATCACCGAGAACCAACTGCCCTCGCTCTTCGAGGAGTTCGCGCTCGACGACGCGGCGCGCGAGGTGCTGCTCGGCTACGCGCAGGAGCTGCGCGACTGGCTGGCGGGCATTCTCACCTGGCACGAGGGCTGCCACCGCTACGAGGAGGAGACCCTGCGGCGGGACTTCCCGCACGTGGCCGCCCTGCTGCCCGCCGGGACCTGGGCCGCGCCCAACGGCCTGGGCACGGCGGCGGCCCGGCTGCCGTCGCTGCTGCACGCGGCCCGCGCCCAGGCCGGGTAGCGGGCCGAATCCTCAGTAGCGGTAGGGGTCGTACGGGTCGGCGTACTGCTGCTCCTGCTGGGGCGGTTGCTGCTGCTCGTACGGCGACTGGTACTGCTGCTGGGGGATGTACGGCTGCGCCTGCGGGTCGGGCTGCTGCTGGTACGGGTAGCCGTACGGGTCGCTGCCCAGCGGCTGTTGCTGCTGCTCCTGCTGACCGCCGTAGGTCTCGTACTGCGGCTGCGCTTGGGGCTGCGGATACGGGTACGGGTAGGGCTCGGCGCCGCCGGCCGGGGTGTCGTAGCCGTAGGGGGCGGGGGCGGGCTCCTGGTAGGCGCCCGGGTCGTAGCCGTACTCGTGGCCGCCCCAGCCGGACTGGTCGGAGCCGTCACCGGCGTAGGAGGCCGCGGCGGGCTGGGGTTCGCCGCCCCAGCCCGCATAGCCCTGCGCGCCGTACCCCTCGTAGCCGCCGCTGGTGTACGGGTCGGGGGTGTACGTCGACTGGCCGTCGTAGACCGGGTATTCGCCGCTGTCCTCGTGCATCGGGGAGGGCTGGTAGACCTGGCCGGGGTTCAGCGGCTGCCGCGCGCCGAACAGATCGGGCTCGTCCGCGTCGAGTTCGTCGGGCGGACCCGGCTGCCGGGCGGCGGCGAATTCCTCCTGGTACTCCTCCTCGACCGGGCTGACCTCCAGCACCGGCTCGGTCACCCCGCCCTTCCTGCGGCGGCGGCTCGAGCCGGGACGCCCGCCGAGCGCCCAGCCGGTGGAGAAGCCGCGCTTGTAGGAGAGCGTCACGAAGGACTGGCCCGCGCCGAACGCGAGCGCGCCGAGCACGATGATGATCACATTGCGCTGGGAGACGCCGACGACCACGCCCAGGAACCCGGCGAAGGCCAGCACGCGATAGCGCAGCCGCGCCTTGTACTGGAGCAGCACCTCGCCGAGCAGCCACAGCGCGACGATGCCGAAGGCGACGTACAGCACCGAGTAGCCCATGCGCCCACTTCCTTAACTGGACCGAGCCGACTGTACCGAGCCGGTCACGTCCGCTGGTGCAGACCGAGGTTCTCGTAGATCTCCAGCGACGCTGTCGAGTGGTTAAGAGTAATGAAGTGCAGCCCCGGAATGTCCTCCGCCATCAGACGGCGGCACATCTCGGTGGTGAACTCGATCCCGATCGCCCGGACCGCGACCGGGTCGTCCTGCACCGCGAGGATGCGTGTCGCCAGGTCGGAGGGGAAGGGGGCGTTGCCGAGCTGCGCGAAACGCTCGATCTGCCGGACGTTGGTGACCGGCATGACCTCGGGAATGATCGGGGTGCTGCACCCCGCCGCGTCGACCCGGTCGCGCAGCCGCAGGTAGTCCTGCGCGTCGAAGAACATCTGCGTGATGGCGAAGTCGGCGCCCGCGCGGCACTTGTCCAGGAAGTGCCGGGTGTCCTGCACCGGGTCGGTGGACCGCGGGTGCATCTCGGTGAACGCGGCCACTCCGACGCAGAAGTCGCCGGACTCCTTGATCAGCCGGACCAGCTCCGCCGCGTACGTCAGGCCCTCCGGGTGCGGCACCCACTCCGCGAGCGGGTCGCCCGGCGGGTCACCGCGCACGGCCAGGATGTTGCGGATTCCGGCGTCCGCGTACTGCCCGATGATGTTGCGCAGCTCGGCCACCGAGTGGTTCACGGCCGTGAGGTGCGCGCACGGGGTCAGCGTCGTGTCCGACACGATCCGGTCCGTGGCCCGCACCGTGCCCTCCCGCGAGGAGCCGCCCGCGCCGTAGGTCACCGACACGAACGTGGGGCCGACCGCCTCGATCCTGCGGATCGCGTTCCACAGCGTCCGCTCGCCCTTCTCCGTCCTCGGCGCGGCGAATTCGAACGAGTACGAGCGCTCGCCCCGCGCCAGGAGTTCACGGATCGTGATCGCCCGGTCGGTTCGCGTGGAAGGTGTCCCCAAAGCCATGCCTTGAAGGCTAGCCCCGGTCGGCCACCGTCCGTAACCGGACGGGGTGATATGCCCTCGTACGTCCACTTCCCGGCCACCGGCGGTCCAAGGATTGGACACCGCGTGGGCTTGGCGCCCATGCCCGCGCCTGCCTCGCCTCTGCGAGAGGCGGTACACCGATCCTTTCATGGGCGCTGGGGGCACCTCCCAGCGGTAGCTGGGGGAGGAACTGCGCGGCCCGCCCCCACCGGGCTGTCAGCCCGGAAACAACAGCGTCTGCCCCATTGGAGCCGGTTTTTCGCCCGCGCCACCGCGCTGGCTGGTCGCGCAGTTCCCCGCGCCCCTGAAAAGCGCCCACCTGCGCAAGGTGGACGCGCCGGGGCCGCGCCCCTAGAAGATTCGGCTCACCGCCCAGGGGTCAGGCGAGGGCGGCTCGGAGGGCGGCTGCGGCGGCGGCGGGGTCGGCGGCTTCGGTGAGGGCGCGGACGACGACGACGCGGCGGGCGCCGGCGGCGCGGACTTGGGAGATGTTGGCGAGGGAGATGCCGCCGATGGCGAACCAGGGGCGGTCGGTCGTGAGACCCGCGGCGTGGCGGACGAGATCGAGACCGGGTGCGGGGCGCCCCGGCTTGGTGGGGGTGGGCCAGACGGGCCCGGTGCAGAAGTAGTCGGCGCCGGGCTCCACGGCGGCGGCGTCCACCTCGGAAGGGGCATGGCAGGAGCGCCCGATCAGGACCTCGTCGCCGAGGATGGCACGCGCGGCCGGGACCGGCAGGTCGCCCTGACCGAGGTGCAGGACGTCGGCCCGAGCCGCGTGCGCCACGTCGGCGCGGTCGTTGACCGCGAGGAGCTTGCCGTGCCTGCGGCAGCTCTCGGCGAGGACGGCGAGGGCCGCCAGTTCGGCCCCCGCCTCGATGCCCTTGTGCCGGAGCTGGATGACGTCCACCCCGCCGCTCAGCGCCGCGTCCGCGAACGCGGCGAGGTCGCCGCGCTCGGTCCTGGCGTCGGTGCACAGATAGAGCCGGGCGGCGGCGAGCCGGTCACGGGCGGTGCCCACGGCGGTGGCGGCGGCGGTGGTCGTCATGCGGGCGGTTCCCCCTGAGGCGTACGGGTTACACGGCGAGCGCCTGCGCTCGGCGCTTCACCTCGGTCCCGCGATTCTCGCGCAGTGCCTGGGCGGGCGTGCCGGGGAGGCTCGGGTCGGGCGTGAAGAGCCATTCCAGCGCCTCATCGTCCGAGAACCCGTCGTCCTTGAGCACGGTGAGGGTGCCGGACAGGCCCTTGGTGAGGGCGCCTTCGCCGACGAAGTCCGCGGGCACCATGAGCACCTTGTTCTCACCGCGGCGGACCGCGATGAGCTGGCCCTCCTTGATGAGGGGACGAATCCGGGTGATGTCGAGTCCGAGCCGCTCCGCGACCTCGGGCAGCGTGAGCCACGAGGGGACGAGAGCGTCAATGTGTGCGTCAACCGACGAGAAAACAGTCACAGGACAAGGGTGCCACCCGCCGCCGACAACCGCTGCGGCACTGCGCCGTTAGCGGGACGCCCGGCTCAGCGCAGGGCCGCCGACTTGAGCTGCACCGCCGGGTCGGCGGCGAGCGCCGGGTCCAGCACCGCCGCGCGGGCGACCAGCTTGCGGGCCTGCGCCAGGTCCCGCGGCCGGTCCACGGCCAGCAG
>NZ_MECL01000082.1 GCF_014596445.1 Streptomyces sp. CBMA29
CTCGACCGCGCCCAGCGGCGGCAGGGTGAGCGGGGCGAGCAGGGTGAGTCCGCCGACCGCCCCGGCCCCGGCCAACTCGGCCGCCTGGAGGGCGCATTCGACCAGCGCGGTGCCGGGTACGACGGCGGTGCCGCCGATGGCGTGGTCGGCCAGCCACGGCGTGGAGCGCAGCGAGAGCCGTCCGCCGAGCAGATGGCCGCCGTCGGCCGCGACGGTGGTCGCGCGGCGCAGCAGCGAGGTGCGGGCGGTCGCGCCCGCGTCGGGCCCCGCGTCGGTGAGCCAGAATCGGCGCCGGTCGAAGGCGTAGGTGGGCAGCTCGGTACGGGCGCCGTCCGCCGCGGTGGCGGCCCAGTCGACGGCTGTTCCGGCGGTGAACGCCTCGGCCAGGCCCCGCAGGAACGCGTCCTGTTCGTCCCGGCCGCGCCGGACCAGCGGTACGACGCTGCCGGGCCGCCCGGCCAGGCTCTCGCGGGCCATCGGGGTGAGCACGGCCTGGGGTCCGACCTCGAAGAGCACGCCGGTACCGGCGGCGGCCAGCCGGTCCACGACCGGCGCGAAGAGCACCGTGTCGCGGATCTGGTCCACCCAGTAGGCGGGGTCGGTCCAGGAGCGGTCGGCGCCCAGGGCCGCCTCGTAGGGAAGTCGGGGTTCGGCGAGGGCGGTCGCGGTGATCTCGCGCCGGAAGGCGTCGAGCATCGGGTCCATCAGCGGCGAGTGGAAGGCGTGGCTGACGGTGAGCCGCTTGGTGCGGCGGCCCGCGTCCGCCCACTGCCGCGCGATGGCCTCGCACGCCTGCTCCTCACCGGAGATCACGCAGCTCAGCGGGCCGTTGACGGCGGCCAGGCCCACGGCCCGCCCCGCGTAAGCCGGTTCCGCCAGGGTGCCGCGGATCTCCGCCTCGCTCGCGGCGACGGCGAACATCGCTCCGCCGCGCGGGAGTTCCTGCATCAGCCGGCCGCGCGCGGCCACCAGCCGTACGGCGTCGGCCGGTTGCCACACCCCGGCCGCGCAGGCCGCCGCGTATTCGCCGACCGAGTGCCCCGCGACGACGTCGGCCTCGACGCCGAGGGAGCGCAGCAGCCGCCCCGCGGCCGTCTCGAAGGCGAAGAGCGCGGGCTGGGTGTAGCGGGTCTCGTCCAGCAGGACCGCGTCGGGTCCGTCGGGCTCGGCCCACAGCACCTCGCGCAGCGGGCGGTCGAGGTAGGGGTCGAAGGCCGCGCAGATCTCGTCGTACGCCGCCGCGAACACCGGGAAGGCGGCGTGCAGTTCGCGTCCCATGCCGAGTCGCTGACCGCCCTGCCCGGTGAAGAGCAGCGCCGTCCGGGCACGGCTCCTGGCCGTACCGGAGACGGTGCCGGGTCCGGCCGGGTCGCCGTCGGCGAGGGCGCGCAGTCCCGCGATCAGCTCGTCGGTTCCGGAGCCGAGGACGACGGCGCGGTGCTCGAAGACGGTACGGCCGGCCAGCGTGCGGGCGACGTCCGAGGGACGCCTGCCGGTCACGGCCCCGGTCAGCCGCTGGGCCTGGTGCCGCAGCGCCTCGGGGCTGCGGGCGGTGAGCGGCCAGGCCAACAGGCCCTGTGCAAGCTTGTCCTGAGGGTCCGTCCGCTCGGCGGGGAGATCGGCTGCGGCCGGTTCCTCCACGACCACGTGGGCGTTGGTGCCGCTGATGCCGAAGGAGGAGACGGCGGCCCTGCGGACCCGCTCCCCGCGCGGCCAGGCCCGCTGCTCGGTGAGCAGCCTGATCCGTCCCGCGTCCCAGTCGGCGCGCGGGGTCGGCTCGTCCGCGTGCAGGGTGCGCGGCAGCGTCTCGTGGCGCAGCGCCTGCACCATCTTGATGACGCCCGCCACACCCGCGGCGGCCTGCGTGTGGCCGATGTTGGCCTTCACCGAGCCGAGCCAGACCGGTCGCGCGGCAGCCGGGTCGGCGCCGCCCGGGGCGCTGCCGTAGGTGTCGATCAGCGCGTTGGCCTCGACGGGGTCGCCGAGGGAGGTGCCGGTGCCGTGCGCCTCGATGGCGTCCACGTCGTCGGCCGTGAGCCGCGCGTCGGCCAACGCCTGCCGTACGAGGGCGCGTTGGGCCTGTCCGTCGGGCGCGGTGAGGCCGTTGCTCGCGCCGTCCTGGTTCACGGCGGTGCCGCGGATGACGGCGAGCACCGGGTGGCCGTTGCGGCGGGCGTCGGACAGCTTCTCCAGCAGCAGCACCCCCGCGCCCTCGGAGAAGGACGTGCCGTCCGCGTCGGCCGAGAACGCCTTGGCCCGGCCGTCCGCGGCGAGTCCGTGCTGCCTGCTGAACTCCACCAGGTTGCCGGGCGTCGACATCACCGTCACGCCGCCCGCCAGCGCCATCGGGCACTCGCCGCCGCGCAGGGCGCGGACCGCCAGGTGCAGGGCGACCAGGGAGGACGAGCAGGCCGTGTCGACGGTCAGCGCGGGGCCGCGCAGGCCGAGGGTGTACGCGACCCGGCCGGAGATGACGCTGAGCGCCGTACCGGTGAGCAGGTGGCCGTCACCGCCGCCGTTGGGCCGGTGCAGCGGGGGGCCGTAGTCGGAGGCCATCGAGCCGAAGAAGACGCCGACCGGCTGCCCGGCGAGCGTGGCCGGGTCGATGCCCGCCCGCTCGACGGCCTCCCAGGACGTCTCCAGCAGCAGCCGCTGCTGCGGGTCCATGGCGAGCGCTTCGCGGGGGCTGATGCCGAAGAAGGCGGCGTCGAACTCCGGTGCTTGGTGCAGGAATCCGCCGCCGACGGTGGTCAGGGCGCCGGGCCGGTCGGGGCCCGCGCCGAGCAGCGCGTCCAGGTCCCAGCCGCGGTCGGCGGGCAGCCCGGTGACCGCGTCGGTGCCGTCCGCGACGAGCTGCCACAGCTCCTCCGGCGTACTGACCCCGCCGGGGTAGCGGCAGCTCATGGCGACGACGGCGATCGGCTCGGGCGCGTCGGGGTCAACGACGGAGTCGGCGGAGGCGTTGGTAGCGATGCCGGCGGAAGTGCCGCCGCTGGTCACGCTGTTGGAGGCGGGCCGCACGTCCGCGCCGTCCTCCTCGGGCGCCCGCGGCGTCGACCGCGCTGTCAGCTCGGCCAGTCGCTCCGCCAGCCGCTTCGGCGTCGGGAACTCGAAGAGCAGCGTCGTCGGCAGCTTCAGACCGGTGGCGTCCTTGAGCCGGTTGCGCAGTTCGACGGTGCCCTGCGAGTCGAGGCCGAGGTCCTTGAAGCTGCGGCGCGGGTCGATCGCGCCGCCGTCCGCGTGTCCGAGGACCGCGGCGGTGCTCGCGGTGACCAGATCGCGTACGGCCTCGGGCGTGCGGACCGCCGCGGGCGTCCGGTCCGCGTCCGACGGTCCCGCGGCGCCAGCGACACCGGGACCGGCCGCCGCGCCGAGGATCGGCGCACCGCCCAGCCAGTGCCGCTCGCGCTGGAAGGCGTACGTGGGCAGGTCCGTCGTACGGGCTCCCGGTACGGCCGCGACGGGCGCCCAGTCGACCTCGGCGCCGTGTGCGTAGGCACCGGCGAGTGCGCGCAGCACCTGCGCGGGGCCGCCCTCCTCGCGGCGCAGGGTGGGCACGGAGGCGGCCTCGTGGCCCGCCTCCTCCGCGGTCTCCTCGATCGCGTGCCGCAGCACCGGGTGCGGGCTGCACTCGACGAACAGGGCGTTGCCGTCGGCGAGCGCGGCGCGGGTGGCGTCGGTGAAGCGGACGGCGTGGCGCAGATTGCGGTACCAGAAGCCGCCGTCGAGCTCCGAGGTGTCCTCGACCCGGCCGCCGGTCAGCGAGGAGTAGAAGGGGGTGTCGACGGCGACCGGCCGGACCGGTGCGAGCACGTCGAGCACCTGCTCGCGGATGACGTCCACGGCGGGCGAGTGCGAGGCGTAGTCGATCTTGAGGACCTTGGTGCGGAAACCGTCGGCGTCGAAGCTCGCGGCCAGCTCGGTGAGGGTGTCCAGCGGGCCGGAGACGACCGCGGAGGCGGGGCTGTTGAGCACGCTGAGGGTCGCCGACCCGTAGGCCGCCAGCCGTTCCTCGACCATGCCGAGCGGCGCGGACACCGACAGCATCCGGCCGCCGGTGACCTGGAGCAGCACCTGGCTGCGCAGGGCCACCACGCGGGCCCCGTCGTCCAGGGAAAGCGCGCCGATGACGGTCGCGGCGGCGATCTCGCCCTGCGAGTGGCCGATGACGAAGTCCGGTTCGACCCCGGCCGCGCGCCACACCTCGGCGAGCGAGACCATCACGGCCCACAACGCGGGCTGCACCACGTCGAGCCGCTCGAAGCCGGGCGCGCCGGGCGCGCCGCGCACCACGTCCACCACGTCGTAGTCGGTGTAGGGGGCCAGCGCGCGGGCGCACTCGGCGATCCGGTCGGCGAACGGGCCGTCGATCTCCAGGAGTTCGCGCGCCATGCCCCACCACTGGGAGCCCTGGCCCGGGAAGACGAATCCCACGCCGCCGGACGCGGTGTGCCCGGTGATCACCTCGCTGTTCGGTCGGCCCGCCGCCAACTCGCCCAGGAGCGTGTCCAGTTCGGAGCGGCCCGCACCGAGGACCACGGCGCGGTGGTCGAAGGCCGAGCGGGTGCGCAGCAGGGACAGCGCGACGTCCCGCGCCGGTACGTCGGGGCGCGTGGCGAGGTGGGCGGCGAGCCGGTCCGCCTGGGCGGTCAGGCCGCGCGCGGAGCGGGCCGAGAGGAGCCAGGGGGTGGCGGGGGCCGCGGCGGCTTCGGAGTCGCGCCGGACCTCGGGGCTGTCGTCCGCCGCGGTCTCGTCCGGCAGGGTCGCGTCCGGCAGGGTCTCGTCCGGCACGGTCGCGGGCGCCGCCGCCAGGATCAGGTGGCAGTTGGTACCGCCCATACCGAAGGCGCTGACGCCCGCGGTCGGGCGGCTGTCGGGGGAGCCGGGCCACGGACGGGCGGCGGTGACCACCTCGATGCCCTGCTGCTCGGCCGCGATGGCCGGGTGGAGCGAGGTGAAGTTCAGGCTGGGCGGGAGCGTGCGGTGGCCGATGCTGAGCGCCACCTTCAGCAGGCCGACGATGCCGGCCGCGCCTTCCAGGTGGCCGACGTTGGTCTTGGCCGAGCCGACCAGCAGCGGCGGGGCGCCGTGCGCGACCCGGGACCCGGTCTCCAGCGAGGACCCGAGACCGGCCGCCTCGATCGGGTCGCCGACCGCCGTACCGGTGCCGTGCAGCTCCACGTAGGCGATCTCGGCGGGCTCGACTCCCGCGTCACGGCAGGCCAGCCGGACGACCTCGCGCTGCGCCTCGGGGTCGGGGACGGTCAGGTGCTCTCCTGTGCCGCTGTTGACGGCGCCGCCGAGGATGACGCAGTGCACGGTGTCGCCGTCGGCGAGCGCGGCCGACAGCGGCTTGAGGAGCACCACACCGCCGCCCTCGCCGCGTACGTAACCGTTGGCGCGGCCGTCGAAGGTGTGGCAGCGGCCGTCGGGGGACAGCGCGCCGAAGCGTTCCAGGGCGCGGTCGCTCTCGCCGAGCAGATTCAGGTTCACACCGCCCGCCAGCGCGGTCCGCGCGGTGCCGCGGCGCAGCTCCTCGCAGGCCAGCCGTACGGCGACCAGGGCGGAGGACTGGCCGGAGTCGACGGTGAGGCTGGGGCCGCGCAGGCCGAGCAGGTGCGAGACCCGGTTGGCGATGATGCTGCGGTGGGTGCCGGTGACGCTGTGCCTGCTGATCGCCTGGCCGCCGAGCCGGTCGTGGACCAGCGCGTAGTCGCCGGTGATGGCGCCGATGAAGACTCCGGCCGCCGTGCCGTGCAGGGCCGAGGGGACGATCCGGGCGTGCTCGATCGCCTCCCACGCCAGCTCCAGGACGAGCCGCTGCTGCGGGTCCATCGCCGCGGCCTCGGCCGGGGAGAGGCCGAAGAAGGCGGCGTCGAAACGGTCCACGTCGGCGATGTATCCGCCGCGCCTGGTCCGGCCCGTGCCGTCCACCGCTCCGTCCGCCGTCGCGCCCGCCGCCGTTCCCGCCGTACCGGCCGCGGAACCGTCCGCCTGGCGCCGGTCCGCCGGGGCCTCGCCGACCGCTTCGCGGCCTTCGCTCAGCAGCCGCCAGAACTCCTCGGGGCTCTTCGCGCCGGGCAGCCGGCAGGACATGCCGATGACGGCGACCGGCTCCGCGGCCGTGGACCGTTCAGTCAGAGCGGACATGACCCACCTTTCGAGGATTGGCTGTTCCAGAACGCGTCGCCCGGCGTCGCACGGCATCGCACGCACTGCGGCGCATTGCCGAGAATTGCTTCTTCGTGTTTCTCTTCGTGCGGTCCTGGCAGTTCGGGAAACGCATTCCGCTGTTCAGGACCGGGAAATACGACCGGGGCGGCCGGTGTGGTCTTCACCGGTGGCCCCGGCTGTTCCGGGCATGGCAGAAGCGTGGACTCCACGGCCCTGGCGGGTCAAGGAAGTTCGCCCGGAACGCGGTGGCAGGGAATACCGCGAACTTGATGCCAACGCGCGCGTATGGACATGGAGAAGCGCCCCATGAATAAGTGTGTGATGTGGCGAAAGGGCCGCCGGAAAACCGTCAGGAGCGATGTGCGGGAGGAGGTGAAGTAAATGCGCAAGGTGGTCTGTACGCGGGTGGTCTGCACCCGGGTCGTCTGCACGGCCGTGAGCCACGCGCGCGGCACCGTCTGTCGCTGAGCCGTCGTGTTCCACGCTCCGCGCAGCTCGTCACCTTCCTCCCCGCGCCGACGGGCGCGGGGGGAGGGGCCGTACGCGAACCCGTAGCGCGCCGACCGCCGACCGCCCACCCGCCTTCCGCCGTCCGGTCGCCGCACGACCGCCGTCCGGTCGCCGCACGACCGCGTCCGACCGCAGCCCCCAAGCCCCCTCGGCGCCTCACCTCGCGCCGCGCCCCCACTTCACGCCACGCCTCGTGCCCCACCTCATGCCACGGAGGGACCATGTCCGTCGACGCCCCGCTCACCTTCGGCCAGTTGTCGACCTGGCGCTCGATAGAAACCTTCGCCACCGACCGGCTGATGGAGGTGAACGTCCCCGCGCTGTGGGACGTCGAGGGACTGGAGGCGCCCGCGATCGACCGCGCCCTGCGCGTCCTGACGTACCGTCACGACAGCCTGCGGACGACGTTCCACACCGATGCCGACGGCCGGCCCTTCCAGCGCGTCCACCCCGAAGTCCCGCTCCGGTTGGACCGGTTGGACCTGCCGTCGGTGACCCCGCAGGACGGCGCACGGGTGCTGCGCGAGCTGTACGCGCGGCCCTTCCCCGTCGTCGGCGACCCCGGCTGGCACGGCACGCTGATATGCGCCGCGGGCCGCCCCCGCTATCTGGCCGTGTCGATGTCGCACATGGTGGTGGACGTCTGGGCGATCCGCGAACTGGAAAGGCAGCTCAAGGAGTTGGCGGCAAGGGGCGGTGGGGACCCGGCGGCCGACGGCCGCCCGGGGCCCGCGCCGCGCGAGCTGGCCGCGCTCCAGCACGGCGACGCCTGGGCGGGCCACCGCCGCGGCGCCGAGAAGTACTGGAAGAAGATCCTGGCGGGCGGCCCGCTGAGCAATCTGCCCGCGCGGACGCCCGGTTCCGACGAGCGCCGCATCCAGGCGACATTGCGCTCCCCCCGGCTCGCCGCGCTGGTCGCGGACGCCGCCTCAGCGCACCGGGTGTCGCCGCAGAGCGTCCTGACCGCGCTGACCGGCGCGGCACTTTCCGGGGTGCTGTCCCGGAACCGGATCATGCTGAGCCTGATGTGCGCCAACCGCTTCGACCCGCTGTGGCAGCCCGTCGTCAGCACCATGAACCAACTCGTGCCGCTGCTCTGCGCGGTGGACCCGGACGCGCCGCTGTCCGGCTTCCTCAAGCGCGCGCATCTCAGCTCGCTGCTGGCCTACCGCCACGGCAGTTACGACGTCGACGCGTCGGCGCGGCTGGCCGCGCAGGCCCCGGGGCCCGACGGCTCGCTCTTCGTCCACGACTGCTGGTTCAACTACGTGGCGGAATCGGAGCCGTCCGCTGACGTACCGTCAGCATCCTCACTGCCGTCCGCGCCGGCGCGGGTCCTGGCCGACATCCCGTCCGACGCGTCCCTGACCTGGACGACCCCGGCCCGCGAGGCGGGCCACCCGTTCTATCTCCGGGTCAACGCCGACGGTGCTCACCAGGTGGAGCTGACGCTGCGGTCCGACCCCGATGTGCTCGGCGAGGAGGATGTCACCGCCGTACTGCGGACCATCGCCCTCGGGGCGCTGCGCGCGGCCACCGAGCCGGCGGCCACGGTCGGCGCCCTGCTGGACGACGGACGGGCGAGGGGGGAGCTGGGAGCCGATCTGTTCCCGCGTCAACCGGCCCTCGCCAAGGGGTAGTCGCGGCGCCTCAGGCGCCGCGATAGCTCAGGAAGGAGTGTGTGGAGACCACGATCGGCAGGTGGATGTCCGCGTCGGACTCGGTCACCCGGAACTCGACGATGGCCCGGGGGTGCAGGGGCAGCGAGCCGAGGACGGCGTAGTACGCGTCCAGGTCGCAGACCACCTGGTAGATGCCCGGCGAGATGTTCCGGTCACCGAGCATGGCCAGCCGCCCGTCCTGACCGGTGCGCCCGCGCACCAGTTCACGCCAGTCGTCTCCGGCGGGCTGGCGCAGCAGGACGTCGACGTCCGCTGCCGGTACGCCGAACGCACTGTCCACGATGTGCACGCAAAGACTCACGGGGTCCCGCCTCCGGGTTCGGGCGCGCCTTTTGCGGTGCCGCGCCTGGGTGGCCACGACGTTGGGGGATGCCCCTATCGTTCCGCCATCGCTCCGGCGGGCCGGGACGATAGGACCGGCGGCCCGCGACGATAGCGAAACGAGGGCGGGGCGAGAGCCGGACCGCCGGGCCGAGCCCCGCGCCGGCCTGCGGCGGTCGGGTGAGAGCGCCGTGATAGCGACCGTGATAGCCGGGCGAGGACGGACCGAAAGCGGTCCGCCGAACCATGAAGTCATCGAGCCACCGGGACACCTGAACCGGCGGCCCCACAGACTTGGAGATGGCATCATGACGGTTCGCGCCTTCCGCCGCAGCATCACCGCCGCCGCCCTGCTCGTCACCCTCACGGGCGGCGTCGCCGTCGCGGTCACCTCGACGCACTCGTCCACGAACGGCCACACCTCGGTCGTACGTGTCGACGGCGGAACGCCGAAGCCGACCCCCACCCCCACCGCCTCCACGGACAACACCATCTGGGACTGACCTCCGCCGCGGCCCACGCGGCCCGGCACCCCGTACCACCGCACCGCGCACCACCGCTTCCACCGCTCCACCCCACGACGACCGCCGCTCGGTCGGCCGGATGAGCCCTTTCTCACGGCGCCCCGGTCCGATCCGGCGAATCGTCTCCCCACGAAGCCCGTGCCGACGCGGGCATCCCGCACCGTCGGAGATCCGGCACCCCCGCCCGCCCGCGCTCTCGGGTACCTGCGCACCATGACGCCCGTGCACCCGGGCCGCCCACACGGCTGGGCGCCTTCCCTCCCGTAACGCCCCGTGACACCCGGTGCTGCCGGCTGCCCGGATTCTCCCTGCCCGCACCGGCGGGCGCCCCCGCTCCACCGCTCCACGACGCCCGGTCGGCCGCACCTTCACGCCGACCGGAAACACCGCCGACCCGGCAGGTCCCCTGCCGGGAGCAGGCGTTCCCCCAACTCCCGGCGATTCGCAGGCCGTTCAGCTCCGCAGCTCGGCCTCCGCCGGAAGCTGCGCCGCGACACCCGCGTCGGCGCCCCCGTCGGCCAGCGTACGCAGCAGCCGCCGTACCTCCTCGACCAGCGCGACACCGCCCTTGTCCGTCCGCAGCCCGGTCAGCATGCCCGCCGCCGCCTGCCAGTCGGCACGCGCGCCCTGCGGCCGGCCGGCCGCCGCGTGCACCCGGCCGCGCAGCACCATCGCGCGCGCCTTGTCCAGGGTCGCGCCGATCGCCTCGAAGCCGGTCAGCGCGCGCTCGACGTACTCCGGCGCCGCCTCGACGTCAGAGGTGAGCAGTGCCTCGGCGAGCGCCAGCGCGATCCGGCTCTCCACCATGCGGGCACCAGCCCGCACCGCCAGTTCGAGCGCTTCGGTGAGCATCGCCCGCGCCGAACCCGGCTCGCCGCGGCGCAGGTCGACCGTCGCCAGACCCAGCAGCGCGTAGCACTCGCCGACCTTGTCGCCGGTGACCCGCACGCTGTCCAGCACACGGGTGTAGGCGACGTGCGCCTCGTCCAGCCGCCCGACCCGCAGGTGCAGCGCGCCCAGCCGGTTCTGCACCTGAGCGGTGACCCGGCGGTTGCCGACCTCGTGGCAGATCGCCTCGGCGCGCTCCAACAGCCGCAGCGCCGTGGCCGTTTCACCGCAGTCCACGTGCACCTGGGCCATGTTGTGCAGGACGTGCGCCTCGGCGATCCGGTCGCCGGTGACCTGGAAGACGCCCAGCGCCTCCTCCCACCGCTCCTGCGCCGACGCGATGTCACCGGTCAGCCGGTCCAGATAGGCCATGTTGCGCAGTACGAGCGCCGCGCCGTGCTCGTCGCCGAGTTCGTGGTAGAGCGTGTGGGCCCGCTCGAACTGCCGCATCGCCGGGTCCGTGCTCTGCTCGAACATGTGCAGCGAGCCCAGCGAGTACCGCATCGCCGCCTCGCCGTGCTGATCGCCCGCCCGGCAGGCCGCCTTGAGCGCGATCTCGTGCGTCTCGCGCCAGTTGCCGAAGTACGAGTACGCCTCGAAGAGCGTCACCGAACTGAGCGCCAGGTCCCAGCAGTGCTCGACCAGTCCGGCCGCCGACGCCTGCCGCACGGCCGCCACGATCGACGTACGCTCCTGCTCGTACCAGGCCAGCGGGTCGGACAGCAGCCGCTCCACCAGACGGTCGGGCAGCCGCCAGCGCTCCGCCGAGCTGCGGCGTTCCAGATAGCCGCCCGCGTACTCGCGGCGGTGCGCCTCACCGGTCAGCGACAGCAGCGCGCCGAGCCAGCGCTCCAGCGCGCCCAGCCGCTCCTCGGAACTCTCCTCCGCCAGCCGCTCCTGCGCGAACGGCCGCATGATGTCGTGGAAGCTGTAGCGGACATGGCCGCCGGGACCGGGCGTGGCGTCGATCAGATACGCCTCCGCCAGGACTTCGAGCGCCTCCTGCGCGCGCAGCACGTCGACCTGGAGCAGCGGGGAGCCCACCCAGGCGGCGAAGTTGGGCACATCGAGCAGGGCGAGACGGCGGAAGAGCAGCCGCGCGTCGTCCGGCAGGCTGTCGTACGTCAGCGAGATGCTGGCCCTGACCTGCATCTCACCGTGGTTCAACTCGTCGAGCCTGCGGGACTCGTCGAGCAGCCGGTCCACGAGGTCGGCGACGCTCCAGTGCGGACGGGCCGCCAGCCGCGCCGCCGAGATCCGTAACGCCAGCGGCAACCGGCCGCAGAGCTGGGAGAGTTCGGTGACGCTCTCCGCCTCCGCGACCACCCGCGCCTCACCGATGTAGCGGGCGAGCAGCGCCGCGGCCCCGCTCTCGCTGAGCGCGCCGATCTCCACCCGGCCCGCGGTGGGCAGGCCGGTGAGCCGCTGACGGCTCGTCACGATCACCGAGCAGTCGGCGCTTCCGGGCAGCAGCCAGGTGACCTGACGCTCCGTCATGGCATCGTCCAGCACGACCAGTACGTGCCGTCCGCTGACCAGGTCGCGGAAAAGTTCTGCGCGTTCCTCAAGGGACTTGGGCAGGCTGGGGCCGACGACACCGAGCGCTCGCAGGAAGCGCTCCAGGATGTCGGACGGGTTCGCCGGACGGTCGCCGACCCGCAGGTGCGCGAAGAGCTGGCCGTCGGGGAAGTCCTGGGTGAGCAGGTGCGCGACATGCACGGCCAGTGTCGTCTTGCCCGCGCCGCCCTGTCCGACGATCACGCAGACGGGCACCGCCTGGTCGCTGCGGTGGCGCTGGTCACCGCCGATCTGCCGCACGATGTCGTTCACGGTCTCGCTGCGGCTGGTGAAGTCCGGGATGTCGGCGGGCAGCAGGCTCGGCGCGCGCCGCTTGGGCTCCTCGGCCGGCGGCTGGTGCGCGGACTGCCCATCGGCCTGGGCCCGTGCTCGGTCCCGCGCCTGGTCCCGCGCCTGGTCCCGCGCTTGATCCGGGGCGCCCTCCGGGTCGGCGCGGGCGCCGGGCATGGGGGCGCCCGCCGAGGTGGGAGGCCGGGCCGACTCCGCGGGCGCGCTGCCCATCGGATCGTCCCGGTCGCCGTACCGGCCGTCGTCGTACCGGTCGCCGCTGTACCGGTCGTCGCGGCGGTGTTCGTCCGCGCGGTACTCGTCCCGCCCGTGTTCGGCACGCCGCTGTTCTTCGCGGTGCTGCGGCTGACGCCCCTGACCGTCGTGGTCCCGGGTGTCCCGGCCCGCCGAACGCCCCGACGTCGTCTCGTCCGGCTCCGCGCCCGGCAGCGAGAACGTACCGGCGAGCATCGCCCGGTGCAGGCCGCGCAGTTCACTGCCCGGATCGATGCCCAGTTCGCTCTGCAATTCCTCACGCACCTTGCGGTACGCGTCCAGCGCCTCCGCCTGCCGCCCCGCCGCGTAGAGCGCGATCATCAGGAGCGCCCTGAAGTGCTCGTGCAGCGGATACTCGGCCGCAAGGGACGTCAACTCGCCGATCAGCCGGTGCTGTTCACCCGCGATCAGCCCGGACTTCAGGCTCTCACCGAGCACGGCGAGCCGTCGCTCGTTGAGCCGCCCCACTCCCTGCTGCACCAGCGTGCTGTCCACGTCGGCGAGCGCGGGCCCGCGCCACAGCTCCAGCGCGTCCCGCAGGATGCGGGCCGACCCGGCCGGGTCCCCGGCCGCCAACGCGGCCTGCCCTTCGTGGACTTCGGCCTCGAACCGGTGCAGGTCGAGCGTGCCCGCGGGAACCCGCAGCAGATAGCCGGGCCGCCGGGTCTCGATCAGGTCCTCGCCGCCGCCCGTGACGATGCGCCGCCGCAGGTTGGAGATACAGATCTGGATCTGGCCACGCGAGGTCGCCGGCGGGTCGTCGCCCCACACGGCGTCGATGAGCCGTTCCACCGGGATCACATGACCGGCCTCGAGGAGCAGCATCGCCAGTACCGTCCGCTCGCGGGCACCGCCGAGTTGCACCGGGCGCCCGTTCGCCGAGACTTCGAGGTGCCCGAGTATGCAGAACTCCAACGGTTTACCCCCGGCTACTGTCGGTAACGGAGCGGGTGAGTGTGCTGTCCCGCCGCGCGAGGCCCCGGTGTGCGCGGCGGGCCTCTATTGCGTGTACTCCGTGCCGCTCAATTGGACGAATTCTCATTCATGACGCAGCACAAATCAAGATGTCCATAGCGGCGTGGTGGATTTCGAAGAGAGCCACTGGGGTGAGTGGGGCGCGTGTGACATGAGTGCGTCATCGACTTCCCGCGAGGCCGCACTTCGGCGTCGATCCCCGCCGCGCACCCGCCCGCCGCCTTGTGTCGCGACACTCCCCGTAAGTAGCGTCCTGTCCGCCTTTCCCCGTCACATACGGCGACGTTCCGGCTGCGAATCCGGTATGTCCGCCCGTGGGGTATCGGTC
The DNA here is from genome assembly GCF_014596445.1 of Streptomyces sp. CBMA29. GTDB lineage: Bacteria > Actinomycetota > Actinomycetes > Streptomycetales > Streptomycetaceae > Actinacidiphila. The sequence goes on from NZ_MECL01000082.1 coordinate 13,524, forward strand.
ATGCGCTGTCCCCCCTACGCGCCCGTCCCGCGCCCCTCGGCCGAACCCGCCGGAGCCTCTATTGGCCGCCTCCGGATCAATGTTCAGAACACCCGGATGGTGTGAGAATGAATGAATTCACGCCGTCATTCCCTTGAATCCTGTACGAGTTTCCCGAATGGGTCCTTTACTGGCTCTTCGCAACCGTGTACTGCCGCTTTGGGAATCCGCAGCCATTGGGCATATGCGCCGGTCCTGTTCCCCGGCCCGGCTCCTCGGGCCGCTCACGGCCCCTGCGACGGCGGCCGGGGACCCCGCCGGAAGGCGGGCGGTCCGCTTTTCGCGATCATCATAAACGCCGCAGCCCGCGTCGGCCGACGTCCCCCGGTCGGACCGTTGTCGCGAGCCGCGCGGGCAGGGGCGTGTTTCGATGACGAGAGCCGCGGGCGTACGGATCGGGCAGCGGACGGGCGCGGGCCGGGCGTACGGATCGGGCAGCGGACGGGCGCGGGCCGGGCGCCGGACGGGCATGCGGGTCGAGCGGAGCCGGGAGGTGGGACATGACGGTCGAGGCAGCGGTGGAGCGGACGGGCCCCGGCGGCGGCCGGCCCCCGGTGATCCGTACGGTCGGGCTCACCAAGCGGTATCCCAAAGCGCCCGTCATGGCGGTCGACGGCCTCGACCTCGAGGTCTACGCCGGGGAGTTCTTCGGACTCCTCGGACCCAACGGCGCGGGCAAGACGACCACCATCGGCATGCTCGCCACACGCGTGGTCCCCACCGGGGGGAAGGCGTACGTCGGGGACATCGACGTCGTCACGCAGCCCGCGCTGGCCAAGCAGATCATCGCGGTCGTGACACAGCAGAACACCCTGGACCGCTCGCTGACGGTGTGGGAGAACCTCTACTACCACGGGCTGCTGTTCGGAATCTCCGCCGGAGAGTCGCGCAAGCTGGCCGACGAGTCGTTGGAACGCTTCAGTCTGTCGCGCTGGGCCGCCTCTCCCGTGGGCAATCTGTCGGGCGGCATGGCGCAGCGGCTGCTGGTGGCGCGCGCGATCATGCACCGCCCCGCCGTCCTCTTCCTGGACGAACCGACGGCCGGTCTCGATCCGCAGAGCAGGCTCGCGCTGTGGGAGATCCTGGCCGGGCTCATCGCCGACGGCCAGACCATCGTGCTCACCACGCACAACATGGAAGAGGCCGACCAGCTCTGCGACCGGGTGGCGATCATCGACCACGGGAAGATCCTCGCCCTCGACACACCCGAAGCCCTCAAGCAGGGGGTCGGCGCCGACACCATCGTCACCGTGCTGGCCAGCGGCGACCACGAAGCCCTCGCCGCCCGCCTCACCCGGGACATCGAGGGCGCCGTCCGCACCCGTCTGGTCGACGGCGGCGTCGAACTCCAGGTCCAGGGCGACGAACGCCTGCTGCCGCGCGTGGTCGCCAGCACCGAGCGGGGCGGCTTCGAACTGGTCGACCTGTCGATCGTGCGCAGCTCCCTGGAGACCGTGTTCATCAGCCTCACCGGCAAGGAGCTGAGGGAATGACCGCACCACCGGCCGGACCCTCCCAGCCGCTGTCCCCGACGCACCGCCCGGTCACCGTACGGCCGAGCCGTTCCGTGGCCGCCGCCAGCCGTACCGCGCTCGGCGCGCTGGTCCGGCGGGACCTGCGGGTGTTGTGGAAGAGCTTCGGCCAGTTCGTCGCCCGGACGCTCGTCCAGCCGTTCCTGCTGGTCTTCGTCTTCCTCTACGTCTTCCCCACCATCGGGCAGGGCATCGGCGGCGCCGGGGGCTCGACGGGCGAGTCGGACTTCGCCACCGTCCTCGTGCCGGGCGTCGTCGCCATCAGCATCATGTTCCAGGGCATCCAGTCCGTCGCGATCCAGATGTCACAGGAGTTCGGCTACACCCGCGAGATCGAGGACCGGGTGCAGGCACCCTGCCCGATCTGGCTGGTCGCCGTCGCCCGCGTGCTGTCGGGCGCCGTCCAGGCCCTGATCTCGGCGGTCATCGTCTTCCCGATCGCCGCGGTCGTCCACGCGCCCGGCGTCCACGCCCATCTCACCGTCCACTGGTGGATCGTGGTCACCCTGATCCCGCTCGCCTGCGTCGCCATGACCTCGCTCGGCCTGATGCTCGGCACCACCTTCCAGCCGCAGAACATCGGCGTGATGTTCGGCTTCGTCGTCCTGCCCCTGGTCTTCCTCGGCGGCACCTACTACCAGTGGACGAAGCTCTCCCTCGTCCACCTCGGCGGCTTCCACTGGCTCCAGATCCTGGTCCTGGTCAACCCGCTCATCTACATCACCGAGGGCATGCGGGCCGCCTTCACCGAGTCCACCCACATGTCGCTCTTCGCCGTCTACCCGGTCCTGATCGCCGCCTGCGCCGTCTTCCTCGCGCTGGGCCTGCGCAATTTCCGCCACCGCGTGCTGTCCTGACCCACGGGCTCACGGGCTCACGGGCTCACGGGCCGACAGGCCCACGGCCCCACCGGCTCCCGGCGTCGGGAGTCTTGACACACCCGTTCACGCGTCCGTAACGTCACTAGCAGATGAAGTGAAACGATTCAATCCCCTTCCGTGGACGGACTGTGACGATGCGTCGAAGACTGGTGTCCCTCTTGGCCACGGCCTCGGCCCTCGCGGCCCTGGTCCTGGTCCAGCCGCTGGCCGGGCCCGCGAGCGCCGCACCGCCGGGCGCGCCGGGCTCGGGACACCAGGCAGGCGTGGGGAACAGCGGCGCGTCGGCGCCCTCCCACCTGACGGTCGGATCGCTGGCCGCTCCCGTGGACGTCGATCCCGCCGGCAGCGTCGGCTTCGGCTGGCAGTCCGGGGTCGGCCGTCAGACCGGCTACGAACTCCGCGTCACCGAGGGCGAGTCGGGCCGTGGCCGGACCGTGTGGGACAGCGCGAAGGTCGCCTCGGCCGCCGCGACCGCGATCCGGTACGGCGGCGGCGCCCTGCGCACCGCCGAGCGCTACTCCTGGTCGGTACGGGTCTGGGACGAGCGCGGCAGGGCCACCGCGTGGTCGGCCCCCGCGACCTTCGGCACCGGGCCCGGCGCCACCTGGGGCACAAGCGCGCCGATCTGGTCCGCGCCGCCCGCCGTCGACACCTGGACCGACTACCGCCTCGACGTGAAACTGACCGTGACCAAGGTCGCGCTCGGGGTGAGATTCCGCTCGCCCGACGTCCGCAACGGCTACATGTGGCAGTTCAGGGCGTCGGACACCAGCAACCCCAACACCCTTGTCCCGCACGTCGAGACCAACGGCACCTTCCGCGCGGGCACGCCCGTACCGCTGAACACCACGCTCGCCGTCGGCACCACGCACGACGTCCGCATCGAGGCGGTCGGCTCGACGCTCACCACCTTCCTTGACGGCAAGGTCGTCGACACCAGGACCGACACCGCCTTCGCCGAGGGCGGCATCGGATTCCGTACCGGCAGCACCGAGACGGGCACCGCGGACGACGTCACCGTCACCAGCCTGGCGGCGGCCGACAGCGGAAAGACCCTCTACGCCAACGACTTCGGCGCGACCGGCGCGCCCTTCCCGTGCGGCACCGTGCAGAACGGCGCGCTCGCCGTGGGCACCGGCACGGACTGCCTCAGCTCCCACACCACCAACGACTGGGCTCTGCTGCGCCACGACTTCACGCTCGACACGAGCGGTAAGCGGACCAAGCAGGTCGCCTGGGCCTCCGTCTTCGCCACCGGCTCCTCCTTCGACGCGGCCAAGCAGTACGTCTACAAGCTGTATCTCGACGGGCGGTTCGTCGGTCTCGGCCCGACCGAGGCGCTGGACAAGGAGACCCGCTACGACGGCTTCGACGTGACGGCCGCGCTGCGGTCCGGCGGCGCCGGGCACGCGCTGTCGGCGGTCGCGTACACCACCAAGGACCAGCGTTTCCAGGCGTATCTGGTGATCCGCTACACCGACGGCAGCACGAGCACGGTCGGCACAGGACCGGACTGGACGAGCATGTCAGGGGCGGACATCTGGCCGTCCGCGAAGTCGACGGGGACCAGTTACTGGAACATGCCGCAGGAGGACATCACGATGAGCCGCTACCCGGACGGCTTCGGCCGCTACGGGTACGACGACTCCGCGTGGACCGCCGCCACCGCGAAGACCGCGTTCACCGACCTCCGGCCGACCCCCTTCGGCAAGGTCCAGGAACAGCTCAGGCGGCCCGTCAAGATCACCGACAAGGGCAACGGGAACTACCTGGTCGACTTCGGCCAGACCTGGCAGGGCGGCGTCCACCTCACCCTGCCCGGCACGGCGGGACGCAAGGTCACCCTCCGGTACGGCGAGGAGCTGTCCGACCCGGCGACCGTGCGCTACAAGCTGCGCGCGGGCAACGAGTACCAGGACGTCGTGACCCTGCGCGGCGGCACCCAGAGCGTCGACACCTGGGGCATGCGCGTCTTCCGCTACCTCGACGTCCTCAACTCGCCCGTCCCCGTCACGGCCGACAATCTCCAAGCCCTCGCCATGGTCTACCCGTTCGACGAGAGCGGCGCCCAACTCACCTCCTCGGACCCGGATCTCGTCTCGGTCTGGCAGCTCGCCAAGAACACCGTGGAGACCACCAACCAGAACTTCTACGTCGACTCCTGGACCCGCGAGCGCGGACCGTACGAATCCGACAACTACATCCACCAGTTGGCGAGCCTCTACCTCAGCGACGACCCGACCCTCGGCGTCTACTCGATGGACTACTTCGCCAACCACCGCACCTGGCCGCAGGAATGGCCGCTCTACGTGATCACGTCCGTCTACGACAACTGGCGGCAGACCGGCTCCACCGACCAGGTCAAGCGGATGTACGACGCGCTCGTGCCCAAGCTGCTCAGCAAGGACTACAACGCGGCGCTCGGCACCATCGACCAGTCGGACGCCATCGTGGACTGGCCCGAGGGCAGCCGCGACGGCTATGTCTTCGCCGCGAAGAACACCATCCTGGGCGCCCTGTCGTACAGCAACTTCTCGCAGATGGCGGTCCTCGCCACCGCCCTCGGCAAGAGCGCCGACGCGGCGAACTTCACCACGGTCGCCAACCGTCTGCGCACCACCCTCAACTCGGCGTTCTACAACGCCGGCAAGGGCGCGTACGACGACGGGCTCAGCGCCGACATGAAGCCGACCGGGCACTTCGCGGTCCAGGCGACCGCGTTCCCGGCCGCCTTCGGCGTCCCCGCGAGCCAGCGGCAGTACGACGCGGTCGCGTCGTACCTCACCTCGCGCGGCATGGCGTGCAGCGTCTACTGCTCGGGCTTCCTGCTCCAGGGCCTGTACAACGCGGGCCACGCGCAGGAAGCGCTCGACCTGCTCACCTCGCACGACACCAACAGTTGGCTGCACATGATCGACCTGGGCGCGGGCGCCACCGGTGAGGCGTGGGACCCGGCCGAGAAGAGCAACATGACGTGGTCGCACCCGTGGGCCACCGCCCCCTCGTACGTCATCCCGCGCGACATGTACGGCATCGCGCCGTCCACGCCGGGCTACGACACCTTCACCGTGCGGCCGCAGCCGGGCGACCAGACGTACGGCTCGGTGACGACACCGACCGTCAAGGGCACGGTCGGCGCGTCCTTCCACCGCGTCGGCGACCGCACCGACCTCGGCGTGTCGGTGCCGGGCAACTCCGTCGCCACGGTGAGCGTGCCGGTCACCGACGGATACCGGGGCACGACGGTGTACGTGGACGGCCGTGCCCAGAGCGCGACCCGGCAGGACGGCGGCAGGCTCGCGGTGCGCGTCGGCGTCGGCTGCCATGTGCTCAGCACCTCCGCCAGCCGGTCCGTGGCCGCCGACCCGCTGCTGACGGGCGTGTGCGGCGGCGCGTACCGGGTCGGCGACACGCCCACCGGCTCGCTGGTCACCACGGCGGTGAGCGCGACACGCGGGAAGCCCATCCCGGTGACGCTCACCCTCGACCAGCAGGTCACCGGCCTGACCGCCGCCGACCTGCGGGTGTCCAACGGCACAGTCGCCGGCCTCACCGCCAACGGCGCCGGCGCGGCGGGCACGACCTGGACGTTCACCGTCACCCCGCGCGGGAACGGCGAGGTGACGGTCCGGGTCCCGGCGGGTGCGGTACACGGCACCAGCGGGCGGCCGAGCCTGGCGATCGGGCCGCTGACCGTCGGCTCCGCCGGGCACGGACCATGGGGCTGAACGCCGCTCGCCGCCCGCCGGAACGCCTGACGGCCGCCGCGGGCTGAAGCCCGCGCAATCCCCCTGAGCCAAGGCCGGGCGCCGCGATCAACCCGTGGCACCCGGCCTTGTTCTCTCCTGCGCTTCCCCTCTGCCGCGCGGGCCCCCGCCGGAAGCGATCATGCTGCCGCCGTGCGACTTCCCGTCTGAACGCACCCTGAAGGAGGCCGAGTTGCTGACCGGCCACCCCTCATGGGCCGAACCGCCCGCCGTCCGCGGGCGCGTGCGGGTCCTGGACGGACCGGCCTACGTCAACCGGCCGTGACCCCGCGTCGTGCGCGGCGCCGAGGTCCTGGCCCACGCGCTCCACGGCGTCGAACCGGCGGAGCCGGTCAGCTTCCGTACCGCAGGTAGACCGTGTCACCGAGGTGGACGGTCGTGCCGCGCGAAGCGGCGGTCAGCGCCGAGCCGTCCAGGCTTGACTTCCACGTCGCCGTACCGGAGTTGGCGGTGCCGTTGAGCGCGGTGACCGTGCCCGTGCCGGTGGCGGGTGTGACGGCGGTGACGCAGCCGCCGGGCGTCGCGGACGTCGCCGCCGCGTCCAGGACCGCACCGAGCGTCGTGGTCGTAGCGGTCGCCGCGACCGGCACCGAGCACACCTTCAGCGGACCGCTGCCGTTGTCCACGACGAGCGCGAGCGTGCTGGTGGAGCCGCTGGTGAAGCCGGTGGTGGCGGCCCAGGCGGGCGCGCCGGGAGTGACCGGGGCCGGGGGAGCGGCCGTGAAGCCGCCGCCCGCGACCGCGCGGACCGCGTCGATCGAGGCGTACGCCGACGGGCTCGTGTCGGTGGGCAGGTAGCGGAAGCCGCCGCCGGGGCTGAACTGCTGGGCGAGCAGGAAGTCGATCGGCGTCTTGTGCGCGGCGGTGGTGAAGTCCGTGCCCTGCGCGTTGAATCCGCAGGCGTTCAGGCCGGAGACGGCCCAGCCGTTGGAGTCGGTGTTCGCGCCGAACATCGAGTTGAAGGCGCCGGTGGCGTTGACGAGCTTGCCCTTGAGGAAGTTCTTGCCCGCGACCACGGCCGTGTCGGTGTTGGGCACCCCGGACGAGCACAGCGACGCCAGGGTCGCGCCGGTCATGTCGATGTCGCTCGCGGTGCCGAGCTGCGTCGGATCGCCCGCCGCCTTCGCGTAGTTCCAGCCGCCGTCGGTGTGCTCGTTGGCGCGCACGACCGCCACCGACGCGTCGAGCAGGGCCTGCGGCACGCGCTGCCCGCCGGCTTGCGTCTTCGCCCCGGCCAGCGCCAGCAGCCCGAAGACGGTGCCGTTGAAGTTGGCGGGCGGCCCGAAGTAGCCGGGCGAGGCGGTCTGCCAGTACGAGGCGATGTCTGCGATCAGATTGCGTCCTGTGCCGACGCGGGCCGGATCGATGCCCGCCGCGTACGCGTTGAGCGCGCCGCGCTCGTAGTCCGTCACCACCGGCGACGCGGACGGCCACGCGGCGGTGGCCAGCAGGGCGCGGTAGACGGTCCGGGCGTTCTTCGTCGTGTCGCCGCCCGGGTAGACGTCGGCCGCCGCGGTGCCCGCGGCGGCGAAGGCGCTGAACGCCCACTCGTTGGACAGGCCGCTGCCCGCGTACGAGCCGTCGGCGGCCTGAAGCGTCTTCAGATAGGCGACGCCGTTCGCCTTGGACGTGGCGATCTGCGCCGGGGTCGAGGTCGCCCGCGCGGGCGCGGTCGCGGCGAAGAGGAGGGCGCAGGCCGTCAGCGGTACGGCGACGGCGAGTGCCCGGCGCCGGGCGGTGCGGGAGGTCACGGTCTCAGGAACGGTCATGGGTGGAGGACTCTCCTTGGCTGGGGGCGCCTCGCGCCCCGGCCCACGGCTGTCCTCGCGACCGGCCCGCGCCGAGGCGGTCGCCGCCCGAACGCGTGGTCAGGCTTCCGCACGTGCTGCGTCACCGAGCGGGTGATCGGGCTCGGACCACCGCGAAAGGCGGCCCCTACCGTTGCGCGTCAGCTCCGGACTCTCACCGGATTCCCCCAGTCGGCGACGGTGCGAGGCTAGCGCGGCTCAGCGGTTCTGTAAGGGGCGCGGGGGAGTGGCGAAGGCAACTGCCCGCCACGTTGACGGCGCACCCGGTGACGTGGTGCTATGAAACGCATTTCCGATTCGCACTTCCGATTCGCATGTCCGATTCAGCAGCCAGGGGAAGCCGGTCCAAGTCCGGCGCTGACCCGCAACCGTAGGCCCTCCGCGAGGCGGGCGAGCCGGATCACCTGCGCTGAGCAGCAAGTCACGATCGCCGTCGAGGACTACGGCACGGACGACAGGACGGCCGCGTCAAGCGCCAGGCCGCCTCGCCTCCGCGGCCCGCCCTCCCCGTCGGCCGACCCGGGGGGCCACCCGTGCTTCGTCTTGTCCCGCGCCGCCGTCACAGACGGCCGCGCATCGTCGTCCTGCTCACCGCGGCGGCGCTGACCTTCGGCAGCCTCACGGCCGGACTGGTCTCGGTGGCGACCCCGGCGGGCGCGGACCCGATCGGCGACTGCACACCCACCTCGGGGGCGATCGTCGCGGTGGACTACGGGCACTGGAACGGCCCGGTGCTGCGCGGCTGCGACGCGCACCCCACCACGGGCATGAACCTGCTGCACAACGCCGGATTCACCACCACCGGCACCGTGCACGACGGCCCCGGCTTCATCTGCCGGATCGGCAACGACGGCTTCGACAGCGGCACGCAGTACCCGACGACCGCCGACGAGGCGTGCGTCCTGACCCCGCCCGCGAACGCGTACTGGTCGTTCTGGATCGCGCCCAAGGGACAGGACACCTGGTCGTACAGCCCGCTCGGCGCGCTCAGCGACAAGCCGCAGGACGGCGAGGTCGAGGCGTGGGTGTTTGGCCCCACCGACATCGGCGGCAGCACCGGCGGTCCCTCGTTCACACCGGACTCCGTCCGCGCCCACGACACCACCACCCCGCCGACCACCCCGCCCACGACGCCGCCGACCACGCCCCCGACCGGTCCCGGCGGACAGGCCGACGTGGCGGCCGCGGCCACCTGGCTCACGAAGCAACTCACCGACGGCGACCACGTCTTCGACGGCTGGGGCACCGACTTCGGCGCCACCGCGAACACCGCCGTCGCGCTCGCGGCGGTTGGCGGCCCCGACGTCACGATCCGCGCGATCGACGCCTATCTGACGGCGCACGCCGACGACTACCTGCTCCCGGACTCCACGGTCACCGTGCCGAGCCCGGCCGCGGCGGCCAGCCTGGCGCTGCTCACCGAGATCCTGGGCGGCGACCCCACCTCCGTCGGCGGCCACGATCTGCTCAAGGACCTGACCGACAACGTGTGCGCGGCGGCCGGAAGCCTCGGCAACTGCACCGCGGCCGGTGACTTCTACGGCGCGTTCTCGCCCAGCACCCAGGCCCGCGCCCTGCTCGCGCTGGCCCGCGGCGGCGCCACCGTGCCGCGGCCCGCGATCGACCGGCTCACCGGAATGCAGTGCGCCGACGGCGGATTCTCCGGCTCGATGCTCTCGCCCGGCGAGCGCTGCACCTCCGACACCGGTACGACCGCCGACGCCGTCGTCGCCCTCAAGCACCTGCCCGGCACCGGCGACGTCCTGGACAAGGCGCGGGCGTACCTCACCAAGTCGCAGTCCGCCGACGGCGGTTACCTCGCGTACGAGGGCGCTTCCTCCGGCGACACCGGTACGACCGCGTACGCGGCCCAGGCGCTGACCGTACTGGCACAGACCGACCGTGCGGCAGCCGCCCGCTCCTGGCTTGCCGTCCGGCAGACCGACAGCGGCGGCTTCGCCTCCGACGGCTCCGGCGGCACCGACCCGGACCTGTACGCCTCGACCGCCGCCGTCCTCGCCGTGACCTCCAGCGACCTCGGCAGCCTCACCTACGGCGACACCCCGACGACCCCGCCGACCACCCCGCCCACGACGCCCCCCACCACCGCGCCGACGACCCCGCCGACCACCGCGCCCACGACCGGACCGACCACCCCGGCCGCGGCGACCCCCGACCTGGCCAAGGGCGTCGCGTACCTCATCAACCGCGGCAATCTCGTGGACGGCCACTACTACGAGTCCAGCGCGGGCCAGAACACCGGCTTCGCCGACTTCGGCCTGACCATCGACGGCGCGCTCGCGCTGGCCGCGACCGGCGGCGCCGACGACACCCTCGCCGGGATCACCGACTTCCTCCAGCACGGCAAGGACGGCTCCGGCCGCGGCATCGACGACTGGACGCTGATCGGCACCTCCTACGCGCAGGGCGGCTCGCTCGCCAAGGAGGCCGTCGCGGCCGAGGTCACCGGCAACGACCCGCGCGCCTTCGGCGGCCACGACCTGATCGCCGCGCTCGACGCCACGATCTGCGCCGCGGCCGACACCTCGGGCGGCTGCGCCGCCAAGAACAACTACGCCTACGCCACCTCGGTGTTCTCCCAGTCCCTCGGCGTCATCGCCCAACTGCGCGCGGGTGACACCGCCAAGGCGGCGGGACCGGTCGCGTACCTGGAGAGCCTCCAGAACTCCAACGGCGCCTGGCCGAGCCTGATCCCGGCCGGCGGCGACAGCGACGTGGACAGCACGGCGATGGCGATGATGGCCCTCGACCTGGTGCCAGGCGACGCCGCGGCCAAGGCGGTCGCCAAGGGCGCGGCCTGGATCGCGAGCAAGCAGCTCACCGACGGCGGCTTCCGGGGCGCGGCCGGTGACTCCGTCAACTCCGCCGCCCTCGCCGTCCAGGGCCTCACCCTGGGCGGCACGGGGTACGGCGGTCAGATCGCCAAGGCCCGCGCGTTCCTGGCCGCGCAGCAGAACGCGGACGGCGGCTTCAAGGTCGCCTCCGACACCGACCAGAAGCAGTCCGACGTACGCGCCTCCACACAGGCCGTCGGCGGCGCGGTCGGCACGTCCTTCGGCACCCTGCTGCGCGACCTCGCCGACCAGAAGGCGGCGGCCGACGGCGCCGCGTACCTCGTCAAGCAGCTCGACGGCGGCGACCACCTGGCCAACACCTACGGCCCCGACTACGGCCTGACCGCCGACCTCGCCCTCGCGCTCGCCTCCACCGGCGGCCAGGACCCCACGCTGACCAAGGTCACCGGCTACCTCGCGGGACACGTCGCGGACTACGCCGACCCGGCGGGCACCTCCGCCTACCCCGGCCCGTACAGCGGCGCCACCGCCAAACTCGCGGTGCTCGCCCAGGTCATGGGCCAGGACCCGCGGCACTTCGGCGGCTTCGACCTGATCGGCACGCTCAGCGGCCACGTCTGCACGGCCGCCGCCGAGGACGGTTCCTGCACCGCCCCCGGCGACTTCGACCAGGCGTACTCGACGGTCTCGCAGGCCCTCGGCGTCCTCGCCCTGGCCCGCGCGGGCCAGACCCCGCCCGCCGCCACCGTGGACCGGCTGCTCCAACTCCAGTGCGCGGACGGCGGTTTCTCCTCCACGCTGAACGCGCCGGGCGCCGATTGCGCCTCCGACGTGGACACCACCGGCTACGCGCTCCAGGCGCTCGTCCTGGTGCCGGGACACGCGGACGCGGTCACCAAGGCCCGTACGTATCTCGTCAAGGCCCAGCAGTCCAGCGGCGGTTACCAGGGCGCGGCGGGCGTCAGCAGCAACTCCACCGCGCTCGCCGTCCAGGCGCTGCTCGCCACCGACAAGATCCGGCCCCAACAGGCCCGCGACGGGCAGAAGTTCCTGCGCACCACGCAGAACAAGGACGGCGGCTTCCGGATCACCGCCGTGGCGGGCGACTCCGACCTGCGCTCCAGCACCCAGGCCGTCCCGGCGCTCGCGGGCACCCCGCTGACCACGCTCACCCACGCGCTCGCGCCGATCACGCCCTCGGGCGGCGGCTCCACCGGCGGGTCTTCCGGTTCTTCCGGCTCCGGCGGCTCCGCCGGTTCCGCGGGCGGTACGGACTCCGGCGGCAGCGGCGGCTCGCTGGCCGCCACCGGCACCAGCGTGCTCGCCGCGGCCGGTCTCGCCGCGCTGCTGCTGGCCGTCGGCAGCGCGCTGACCGTACGGCGGCGGCGCACCGCGCAACAGGGCGGGAGGCACCAGTG
>NZ_MECL01000083.1 GCF_014596445.1 Streptomyces sp. CBMA29
CGGCGGTCAGGGCCCCGGGCACGGCGGCCAGCCGCTCGCCGACCAGGATGACGGCGCCCGCGGCGCGCAGCGCCTCGGCCGCGGCCTGCCCGGTCTCGTCCAGGCCGACGCCCCCGGCGAGCGCGTCCAGCCACTCGGGTTCCGTGCCGGGGGCGGCGGGCAGCAGAACGCCACCCGCCTTCTCCAGGCCGCGGGTGGCGTGCGTGGCCAGGGCGTACGTCTGCTGCTTGCGCTTGCGGTGCGCCTTGCGGAGCCGCAGGAAGACCCCGGGGGCCTCCTCCTCGGCCTCAAGTCCCGCCAGCAGTACGGCCGGCGCCTTCTCCAGCGCCGTGTACGTGATGCCGGTGCCCGACAGGTCAAGGCCGCGCCCGGCGACCGTGGCGGCCAGGAAGTCGGCCTCCTCGGCGGAGTGCGCGCGGGCCCTGAAGTCCACGTCGTTGGTGCCGAGCACGACGCGGGCGAACTTGGCGTACGCGTACGCGTCCTCGACCGTGACGCGTCCGCCGGACAGCACCGCGGCCCGGCCGTGCGCCGCGCTGAGCCCGGCCGCGGCGGCGGCCAGCGCCTCGGGCCAGGACGCGGGGACGAGTTCGCCCTCGGCGTTCCGGACCAGGGGGTGGGCGAGGCGGTCGGGGCGCTGCGCGTAGCGGAAGCCGAAGCGGCCCTTGTCGCAGATCCACTCCTCGTTGACCTGCGGGTCGTCGGCCGCGAGCCGCCGCATGACCTTGCCGCGGCGGTGGTCGGTACGGGTCGCGCAGCCGCCCGCGCAGTGCTCGCACACCGACGGCGACGACACGAGGTCGAACGGCCGGGAGCGGAAGCGGTACGCGGCCGAGGTGAGCGCGCCGACCGGGCAGATCTGGATGGTGTTGCCGGAGAAGTACGACTCGAAGGGGTCGCCGACCCCGGTGCCGATCTGCTGGAGCGCGCCGCGCTCCAGCATCTCGATCATCGGGTCGCCCGCCACCTGGTTGCTGAACCGGGTGCAGCGCGCGCACAGCACGCACCGCTCGCGGTCCAGCAGCACCTGGGCGGAGATCGGCACCGGCTTCTCGTACGTCCGCTTCTTGCCCTCGAAGCGCGAGTCGGTGTCGCCGACCTGCATCGCCTGGTTCTGGAGCGGGCATTCGCCGCCCTTGTCGCAGACCGGGCAGTCCAGCGGGTGGTTGATCAGCAGCAGCTCCATCACGCCGCGCTGCGCCTTCTCGGCGACCGGCGACGAGAGCTGCGTCTTGACGACCATCCCGTCGGTGCAGGTGATCGTGCAGGACGCGACCGGCTTGCGCTGGCCCTCGACCTCCACGATGCACTGGCGGCAGGCCCCGGCCGGGTCGAGCAGCGGGTGGTCGCAGAACCGGGGGATCTCGATGCCGAGCAGTTCCGCGGCCCGGATGACCAGCGTCCCCTTGGGGACGGACACCGCGATGCCGTCGATCTGCACGGAGATGAGATCTTCCGGCGGCACCGCCGCCTGACCCCCTCCGGAGGGTGCGTTGGTAGTGACGGTCACGCGTGGGCCTCCGTACGGGACTTGTCGGCCCAGGCGGTGGAGCGGGCCGGGTCGAAGGGGCAGCCCTTGCGCTCGATGTGCTCCTCGTACTCCGCGCGGAAGTGCTTGAGTGAGGAGAAGATCGGGGCGGCGGCGCCGTCGCCGAGCGCGCAGAAGGACTTGCCGTTGATGTTGTCGGCGATGTCGTTGAGCTTGTCCAGGTCCTCGGGCCGGCCCTTGCCCGCTTCGATGTCGCGCAGCAACTGGACGAGCCAGTACGTGCCTTCACGGCACGGCGTGCACTTTCCGCAGGACTCGTGGGCGTAGAACTCGGTCCAGCGGGTGACGGCCCGCACCACGCAGGTCGTCTCGTCGAAGCACTGGAGCGCCTTGGTGCCGAGCATCGATCCGGCGGCGCCGACGCCCTCGTAGTCCAGCGCGACGTCCAGGTGCTCTTCGGTGAACATCGGGGTCGAGGAGCCGCCGGGGGTCCAGAACTTCAGCCGGTGGCCAGGGCGCATGCCGCCGCCGAGGTCGAGGAGCTGCCGCAGCGTGATGCCGAGCGGCGCCTCGTACTGCCCGGGTTTGGCGACGTGCCCGGAGAGCGAGTACAGCGTGAAGCCGGGGGACTTCTCGCTGCCCATCGCCTTGAACCAGTCCTTGCCGCGCTGCATGATCGCGGGAACCGAGGCGATCGACTCCACGTTGTTCACCACGGTGGGGCAGGCGTACAGGCCCTCGACGGCGGGGAAGGGCGGGCGGAGCCTGGGCTGGCCGCGACGGCCCTCCAGGGAGTCCAACAGCGCCGTCTCCTCACCGCAGATGTACGCGCCCGCGCCCGCGTGGACGGTCAGCTCCAGGTCGAATCCGCTGCCTTGGATGTCGCGGCCGAGGTAACCGGCCGCGTACGCCTCGCGCACCGCCTCGTGCAGCCTGCGCAGGACGGGGACCGTCTCGCCGCGCAGGTAGATGAAGGCGTGGCTGGAGCGGATCGCGTAACACGCGATGATCATGCCCTCGATGAGGGAGTGCGGGTTCGCGAAGAGCAGCGGGATGTCCTTGCAGGTGCCCGGCTCCGACTCGTCCGCGTTGACCACGAGGTAGTGCGGCTTGCCGTCGCCCTGCGGGATGAACTGCCACTTCATGCCGGTCGGGAAGCCCGCGCCGCCACGGCCGCGCAGCCCCGAGTCCTTCACGTACGCGATCACGTCGTCCGGCGCCATCGCGAGCGCCTTGTCCAGGCCCTGGTAGCCCTCGTGCGCGCGGTAGGTGTCCAGCGTCCAGGACTCCGGCTCGTCCCAGAACGCCGACAGCACGGGGGCGAGCAGCTTCTCCGCCGAGTCCACGGTCATCACTCGCCCTCCTCGGGGGCACGGGTCGCTCCGCCGGTGGGCCGGTCGTCCGGCTCGGCGCGCTGGGTGACCACCCGCGAGGGGGTCTCGCCCTTGTGCAGCCGCAGACCGGTGAGGGACGCGGGGCCCGCGCCGCCGCTGGCCTCGACCGCGCCGGGGCGCTCGTCGGGGAAACCGGCCAGGATGCGGGCGGTCTCCTTGTACGTGCACAGGGGCGCGCCGCGGGTCGGCCGGACCTCGCGTCCGGCGATCAGGTCGTCCACGAGCTGCTTGGCCGACTCCGGCGTCTGGTTGTCGAAAAACTCCCAGTTGATCATCACGACGGGCGCGAAGTCGCAGGCCGCGTTGCACTCGATGTGCTCCAGCGTGACCTTGCCGTCCTCGGTCGTCTCGTCGTTGCCGACGCCGAGGTGCTGCTTCAGCTCGTCGAAGATCGCGTCGCC
Source organism: Streptomyces sp. CBMA29 (assembly GCF_014596445.1). Lineage (GTDB taxonomy): Bacteria > Actinomycetota > Actinomycetes > Streptomycetales > Streptomycetaceae > Actinacidiphila. The sequence goes on from NZ_MECL01000083.1 coordinate 3,285, forward strand.
GCCCATGACCGCGCACAGCGTGTTCGTGCACACGCCGACCTGGTAGTCGCCGGACGGCTTGCGCCGGTACATCGTGTAGAAGGTCGCGACCGCGGTGACCTCGGCGGTGGTCAGGCCGAGCACCTCGGCGCAGAACCGGATGCCGGTCCTGGTGACGTACCCCTCCTCGGACTGCACGAGGTGCAGCAGCGGCAGCAGGGCGCTGCGCGATCCGGGGTAGCGGGCGATCACTTCCTTGGCGTCGGCCTCCAGCCGGGCGCGCACATCGGCCGGGAAGTCCGGGGCGGGCATCTGCGGGATGCCCAGGGACACTCCCCCGGTGGCACCCATGGCCACGTCTGTCATCGGTCGACGCCTCCCATCACGGGGTCGATGGACGCCACCGCGACGATGACGTCGGCGACCTGGCCGCCCTCGCACATCGCCGCCATGGACTGGAGATTGGTGAAGGACGGGTCGCGGAAGTGCACCCGGAACGGGCGGGTGCCGCCGTCGCTGACCGCGTGCACCCCCAGCTCGCCCTTGGCCGACTCGATCGCCGCGTAGGACTGTCCCGCCGGGACCCGGAAGCCCTCGGTCACCAGCTTGAAGTGGTGGATCAGGGCCTCCATCGAGGTGCCCATGATCTTCTTGATGTGGTCGAGCGAGTTGCCGAGGCCGTCGGGGCCGAGCGCGAGCTGCGCGGGCCAGGCGATCTTCTTGTCCTCGACCATCACCGGGCCGGGCGCGAGCCGGTCGAGCACCTGCTCCACGATCCGCAGGCTCTGGTGCATCTCCTCCAGGCGGACCCGGAAGCGGCCGTAGGAGTCGCAGGTGTCGGCGGTCGGTACCTCGAAGTCGTAGTTCTCGTAGCCGCAGTACGGGTCGGACTTGCGCAGGTCGTGCGGGAGTCCGGCGGCGCGCAGGATCGGTCCTGTGGCGCCGAGCGCCATGCACCCGGCCAGGTCCAGGTAACCGACGTCCACCATGCGGCCCTTGAAGATCGGGTTGCCGGTGGCGAGCTTGTCGTACTCGGGCAGATTCTTGCGGAAGGTCTTCACGAACTCGCGGACGAGGTCGATCGCGCCGGGCGGCAGGTCCTGCGCGAGGCCGCCGACGCGGACGTACGCGTGGTTCATCCGCAGGCCGGTGATCAGCTCGAAGATGTCGAGGATGTACTCACGGTCGCGGAACCCGTAGATCATGATCGTGGTCGCGCCCAGCTCCATGCCGCCGGTGGCGATGCAGACCAGGTGGGACGCGATCCGGTTGAGCTCCATCATGAGCACGCGGATGTCGGTGGCGCGCTGCGGCACCTGCTCGGTGACGCCGAGCAGGTTCTCGACGGCCAGGCAGTACGCCGTCTCGTTGAACAGCGGCGTCAGGTAGTCCATGCGCGTCACGAAGGTGGACCCCTGGGTCCACGTCCGGAACTCCATGTTCTTCTCGATGCCGGTGTGCAGGTAGCCGATACCCGACCTGGCCTCGGTGACCGTCTCGCCGTCGATCTCCAGCATCAGCCGGAGCACACCGTGGGTGGACGGGTGCTGCGGGCCCATGTTGACGATGATGCGCTCGTCGTCGGCCTTGCTGACGGTCTCGGCCAGCTCGTCCCAGTCGCCGCCGGTGACGGTGAAGACCCGGCCTTCGGTGGTCTCCCGCTCGTCGGCCTGCTGGGGTGCGTGGTGAGTACTCATTTAGCTGTACGACCTCCGCTGGTCGGGAGCCGGGATCTGGGCGCCCTTGTACTCGACGGGGATACCGCCGAGCGGGTAGTCCTTGCGCTGCGGGTGGCCCGGCCAGTCGTCCGGCATCATGATCCGGGTGAGCGCCGGGTGGCCGTCGAAGACGATGCCGAAGAAGTCGTACGTCTCGCGCTCGTGCCAGTCGTTGGTCGGATAGACCGCGACCAGCGACGGGATGTGCGGGTCGGCGTCGGGGGCGCTGACCTCCAGGCGGATCAGCCGTGTGTGGGTGATCGAGCGCAGGTGGTAGACCGCGTGCAGCTCGCGGCCCTCGTCGCCGAGGTAGTGCACGCCGCTGACGCCGAGGCACAGCTCGAAGCGGAGCGCCGGGTCGTCGCGGAGCGTCCTGGCGACGGTGACCAGGTGTTCGCGGGCGATGTGGAAGGTCAGCTCGCCGCGGTCCACGACGGTCTTCTCGATCGCCTCGGCCGGCGGCAGGCCCTGCTCGTCGAGGGCGCCTTCCAGCTCGTCGGCGATCTCGTCGAAGACGCCGTCGGGTCCGCCCTTGGGGCCGCCGTACGGCCTGCTGCTCGCGCCGGGCAGCCGGACGGTACGGACCAGGCCGCCGTAACCGCTGGTGTCGCCGCCGTTGTTGGCGCCGAACATGCCCTTGCGGACGCCGATGACCTCACCGGCGTCGGCGCGCTGTCCTGGCAGGTTCTCGGGGGTCTCGGGTTCTTGGCCGGTCACCGGAGCAGCCCCTTCATCTCGATCGTCGGGAGCGCCTTGAGGGCCGCTTCCTCCGCCTCGCGGGCCGCCTCTTCGCGGTTCACGCCGAGCTTGGAGTGCTGGATCTTCTCGTGCAGCTTGAGGATCGCGTCCAGCAGCATCTCGGGGCGCGGCGGGCAGCCGGGCAGGTAGATGTCGACCGGCACGACGTGGTCGACGCCCTGCACGATCGCGTAGTTGTTGAACATCCCGCCGCTGGAGGCGCAGACACCCATCGAGATGACCCACTTGGGGTTCGGCATCTGGTCGTAGACCTGGCGCAGCACCGGGGCCATCTTCTGGCTCACCCGGCCGGCCACGATCATCAGGTCGGCCTGGCGCGGCGAGCCGCGGAAGACCTCCATGCCGAACCTGGCCATGTCGTAGCGCCCGGCGCCCGCGGTCATCATCTCGATGGCGCAGCAGGCCAGGCCGAAGGTGGCCGGGAAGACCGACGCCTTACGTACCCAGCCCGCGGCGGTCTCCACGGTCGTGAGCAGGAATCCGCTCGGCAGTTTCTCTTCGATACCCATGCGTTGGCTCCTGGTCCCCTCTGTCCCCTGGTCCCCTGGTCCTCTCGGCGTTCCCTAGTCCCACTCCAGGCCGCCGCGCCGCCACACGTACGCGTAGGCGACGAAGACGGTGAGCACGAAGAGGAGCATCTCCACCAGGCCGAACATCCCCAGCCGGTCGAAGGTGACGGCCCAGGGATAGAGGAAGACGATCTCGATGTCGAAGACGATGAAGAGCATCGCCGTCAGGTAGTACTTGATCGGGAAGCGTCCCCCGCCGACCGGTTGCGGGGTGGGCTCGATGCCGCACTCATACGCTTCCAGTTTGGCCCTGTTGTACCGTTTTGGCCCGATGATCGAGGCCATCAAAACGGAGAAGATCGCGAACCCGGCCGCAAGGGCTCCCAGTACGAGGATGGGCGCGTAGGCATTCACCGTCCCCCGCTCCTTCCTTTTCAGTCGCCAATGACTGCGTGGGTGTCCCCCCGCCGCGGTAGGCGGAGGAGCCGGCCCCGGCCGGTGGTCCGCGTCACCGAAACGACGAAGATCGCTTCTATGTGAGGCAGTTCACAAGCCTGAGCCGCCTGCATCCTATGCCCGGCGGTCTGTGATCTGCGACACGGGGTACGCCAAGACCTTTGTGATCTCCACCACCTGACGAACGATCATGAAGTCGGATGAGCGGTGATCATGGTGCGGAACGGCCGCAAAGGATCACTTCACATCACAAGCGGAAGCGTTGTCCCTGGTCAGAGCGGTGCGCGCATTATCAAGGCGTGCTCGGCAGAGGCAAATTGGCACTGGACGAATCCGCGTGATAGCGCGCGGCGGTCGAGCGGCGACGACCCCGGAGCCCGGCATTCACACGTGATTCACCCGCGTGAAAGCGTGCACGAGCGCATAGGTGACCGCCTATCCGAAAACGGGTGAAAGCGCTCGCGCGGCAAGATCACAAACTGGGCATTTGAGCCGTGAGCACGTCAACTGTGTCGCATCCCACCTTTGTTGAACGGAACCAAGCATTCCTGATAGCCAGGACCGCATGTCCCCGAACCAGATACGGACCTCCGCGTCCGACCGGACCTCCGCGTCCGGCTCGCATCCCACCGAATCGCATACCGGCCGCCGACGGCACGCCGCCCCCGGCCGCCCCAACTGGGTACGCAGGGCAGGACTCGTCGGCGGCGTCGTCAGCGCGATCGCTCTCGGCGGCTCCGCCGCCCCGGCTCTGGCCGACAACACCGACACCACCACCACTCCGGCGCACGGCATTCCGGCCCTGACACCGGCGGACCTCGTGGCCGCCCAGGCGTCCACGCTGACCACCGAGGTGACCGCGGCGCAGGCCGCGCAGGCGATCGACCAGGCCGCCATCGCGATGCAGCTCCAGGCCGCCAAGGACGCCTCCGTGGCCGAGGCGGCCAAGGACGCCGCCGCCACGAAGAAGGCCGCCGACGCCAAGGCCGCCGCGAAGGCGAAGGCCGAGGCCGAGGCGAAGGCCGCGAAGGCCGCGGAGGCCGCCAAGGCCGCTAAGGAGCGCGCCGCCGCGCAGGCCGCCTCCCGCTCGGCCGAGCGCACCGCGCTGGTCACGGCGTCGACCGACTCGTCTGGTTCTTCTGGTTCATCCGGTTCGTCCTCTGTTACGTCGACGCCCACCGCGTCGGCCACCCCGTCCACGGCGACCGGCAGCGCCGCGAAGCTGATCAGCTTCCTGAAGTCGCAGATCGGCAAGCCGTACGTGTACGGCGCCGCCGGTCCCGACTCGTACGACTGCTCCGGCCTCACCCAGGTCGCCTACGCCACCGTCGGCGTCGACCTGCCGCGCACCTCCCAGGAGCAGTCCAACGTCGGCACCCCCGTCTCGGTCAGCAGCGTGCAGGCCGGCGACATCATCTTCTGGGGCGGCCAGGGCAGCGCCTACCACGTCGGCGTCTACATCGGCGACGGCCAGTACCTGGACGCGGCCAACCCCTCGACCCCCGTGGCCATTCACCAGATGGCCGACTACATGCCCGACTGGGCAGTCAGGGTTCTCTGAGGACCTGCTTCCGCAGAAGGCCGCCGCGACCGCCCCTGCCGGGGAAGTCGCGGCGGCCTTAAGCCCGTTATGTTCTCTTTGCCGCTTACGTCCTCCGTGGGTGGCGGCTCAGACCAGCCACTTCCCGTCCCGCATGAGGGTGCGCCCGGCCAGCTCCGGCACGGTCCCGTATGCGCGCAGCACCTCCAGGGTCACCCGGTAGAAGTCGTAGCGCCCGTCGGACGTGCGCGGGTCCCAGCCGTCCTTCGCGGCGAAGGCGTCCCCGACCCCGTCGGGCAACTCCTCGGCGGTGTACGCCCGCACGGTGCCCTCGATCTGCACGACGTCCCTCGTGGTCCCCAAGGCCAGCCGCACCTGGCCGGTGGCCGCCATGTTCGCGCCGGTCGGATTGGTCGGCCGGGTCGACAGCCAGATCGCCTCGCCGTCCCACCAGAAGGCCAGCGGCACCAGGCACGGCACCCCCGTCGCGTCGGCGGTCGCCGCCCACACGTCGCCGTCCTCCGCCAGCCGCCGCAGCGCGTTCTCCTTCCGCGCCACCCGGCTCCGCGGCCCGCCGCCGCCCACCACCGCCTGCTCGTTTCCCGTCATACGCCCGCACGTTATGCCCCGCGCGAACCCCGCGCCTCGGCCCCCGGTCCTCGGCCTCCGGCCCTAGGTCCCGCGCAGGTCCCGGGCAGATCCCGCGCAGATCCCGGGCCCGAAATCCCGTTGCCCCCCGGGCCGGACGCGGTGAAAAGTCGCCCCATGACCGAGCGACCCGGGACGCCGAACCGGCGTTCAGACGGTGCCGAACTCCCCGTCCCGGAGCGCGCCGAGGAAGGCGGTGAACGAGTCCACCGGGAAGCCGAGCGCGGGCCCGGACGGGTCCTTGGAGTCGCGGACGGCGACGGTGCCGCGCGAAGCCGCGGTGTTCGTGGCGACCTCGACGCACTGGCCGCCGTTGTCGCTGTAGGAGGACTTGAACCAACGGAGCGATTCGGTCGTCACGGGGTGCCCTTTCGCATGTGCTCGATCATGGCCACGGACTCCGCCTGGGACGGCGCTTCGGCCTGTAGCTGATGATAGGCCGCGAGCATCGGCAGCACGGAAGTGCTTTCCCGCTCCAGACGTCCGTGCTGGGCCGACTCCGCGTACGACATGAGGGAGCGGTCCGCCATGGTCAGCACCGTTATCGGCAGGTTGAACGGCCGCCGGACACCCATGGAGAACGGGGCCACTTGCAGCACGCTGGTGGACAGCTCGGCGAATCCCAGCAAGCGGTCGAACTGCTCCTCCATGACCTCCGGTCCCCCGATGGGCCGCCGGACACAGCTCTCGTCCAGCACCACGAAGACCAGCGGCGCGGGCTGACGGACGAGCGCGGCCTGCCGGTCCGCCACCAGGTCGATCCGCTCCTGCGCCTGCTCGGGGGTGATCACGCCGCGCTTCACCGCGCTGTCCGCCAACACCGCCGCGTAGGCGGGCGTCTGGAGCAGACCCGGGATGACACCGACCTCGTAGAGACGGATCTCCGCGGCCCTAGCCTCGTACCCGACGTATTCCGGGAAGCCCTCCAGCAGGCTGCCCTGCCGCATCTCGCGCCACTCGCGCTCGAAGGAGTCGAAGGTGTTGGCGAGGCCGAAGGCGGTGTCCGCATTCCGCGCGAAGCGGAGAGTTGGCACCCTGCGACCAGTTTCGATCGCCGAAATGTGCTTGCTGGAATATCTGATCTCGTCGGCCAGACTCTCCTGGATCCAGCCACGCGCCTCGCGCAAACTGCGTAAACGCGCTCCGAAGGCCGCCTGCGGGCTGCTTTCAGGGTGCAGTTCCTTGCGGTTGACCACCGTGCCCCCAACTCTCTCGCCGGGCCCCCCACGTTGAGGGATCACCGACTGTAAGCCACTCTGAGGGCGCTGGGTAGTGGCAGCACTACACAGAGGAACGGCGGTGTCTGAGCGCGCCGCTGTTCCGGCCGCTGCCGAGCCGAGTGACCGTCCGTCCCCACCGCCCCCGGCGGCCCGCTCCACGCCGCACCCGACGCGCAAGGCTCCGACATGAGAGACGCGAGTAACTCCACGCACCACCTGGAACTGGCCTGTGAACCGGCGGCCGTTCACTGGGCCCGCGCCCATGCGCAGGCCGTGTTCAAGCAGTGGGAGCTTCCGGCCGACACCGCCGAGGATGCCCTGCTGGTCATCTCCGAGCTGGTCACCAACTCCCTCCGCCACGCGGGCGAGCCGACCAAGGCCCGCACCTGTCTGCTGACGCTGCGCCGCTTACCGGACCACCTGCTCGTCTGTGTCTACGACGACGACCGTCGGCCCCCCGTCCTGCGGCAACCGGCCGACGACGAGACGGGCGGGCGGGGGCTGCGGCTGGTGAGCGGCCTCAGCCGGCGATGGGGGTACGCCTATCCGGCCCCGACCTCGGGGAAGACGGTCTGGGCACAACTGCCCTTTCCGGCCGCCGCCCCCGCGAACGCCGCATGAGCCGAACCGGCCGCCCCGTATGCGGCGAACGCACCTACCTCAGCGCCGAACTAGCCGACCGGGCAAGGGACTTCCCGTCCAGGCGCGGAGCCGCCGAGCCCGAGGACGTCCAGCGGCAACTGCGCTGCACCCTCGAAAGCCACGACTCCGGGGACCACCACGCCTTCGTCATGGAGCTGGACGGCCCCGAGTCCGGCTCGCTGTGGACCCGTTGGATCCGTGGCCACCACCCCACCGCCGTCTTCGCCCTCCCCGACTGCCAAGCGGTTGGCCCCGCCCCCGACTCCGTGCCCTGCTGCGAATACGCCGACCACCCAGGCGCCCACACCTGGCAGGTGACCGACCCGTGGCGCGTCCCGATCGACACCTGCCGGGATAGCGTCGAGCCATGAAGCTGCCCCCGTAGCAGAGAGGTTCCGCGCATGGGTGGGCAGCCCACGTTCGACGCCGACCAAAAGCTCCTCGCCGGGCCAGGGGCCCTTGCCCGGCGAGGCTCGCGAGCGCAGGACCCTCGGGGGAGCGTTCGCGACAGGAGGCACGGCCCGGATCAGTCCGAGAACTCCCCGGGCCGGCCGTGCCTCCCGACACTCTCCCGACCAGCTGAGCAGCGGCGGGAAGGTTGAGGCGCAAACAGGAGTGTCCTCATGCGACTCCCTTGGAAGTGCGGGCCGGAAGTACCTTCCCGCCGCCTGACGTGCCCGTCCAGCGAGTTGCTCCTCGCCGGCCGGACCCTTCTAATTCACCACGCCGATTCAGAAAGGGGGCGGTTCAGGAATCGGGAAGTGGCGAAATTGCGACCACATTGTCTGGGTTGACCTCACGCACGCGACTAACTAAGTCGTAGGCCAATCCGGAAACTCCGCATGCCTGAATTAATTTCAACGTCATTCACATATGCCAGTTGCGACACAGGCTCAATTCCCTCTTCCCTTGGCCGAGTCGACGGGCTAGCTTTCCTGGGCGAGCAGGAATTCATTTCCGCTCGGTAAACAATCAGTCTCTACATCGGAGGTATTGCCTTGTCCACTGCGACCGAGATCAAGCCGGTCAACGCCACGGTCAACACCACGACCACCACCCCGGACGAGTGGCAGCTCGACATCGCCATCACGGACTCGCCCACCGTCGTCCCCACCGACTGCGGCACCGGTGACGGGTGCGGCAGCACGTGCGCCTCGGCGTGCGCGAGCTGACACCTGATCCGAGCTGAAGTCCGAAGTCCGTGCGGGGCGGGGAACTGCCCCGCACGGGCAGGGCAGAAGGGAACCTCGATGTCTCGGGCCAGAATCCTCCGAAGGGGCGACGTGCTCCTCGTACGGGCCGCCGTACTGCCGCTGGACGCCCAGAGCATCCGCTGGCCAGCGGAGAACGACCCATCAGACTGTCGACGTTGGATAGAGGAGGTCTGGGCCGTTCCGCCCTTCTCGGAAGCCGTTCGGTCCGCCACCCCTCAGCTCGCCCAAGCGGTGGACGACGTGCTGCGGGGCCAAGAGGTCTCGTCCAAACAGCTCCGCAAGGTGGTGCACGCGACCGCCAGATATTTCCTGCGGGCAGCCGGACGACCCACTCCGTTCGGGCTGTTCGCCGGTGTGGCCATAGCCGGCTGCGGACCGTGCGAGGGCATAATCAGCGCGGTGCACAAGCCCCTCGCCCGGCCGGACGCTCTGTGGCTGGACCATGTTCGCCGTGGGCTTGTGGCTCGGCCGGACGTGGTGCCTCATCTGCGTTTCTGCGTAAGCGACTTGGCCGTGCGGCGCGGCGATGTCCTCGACATGCCGTTGTCCGGCGGCCGGCTTGCAAGCACGCGAGTTCTCCGCCCCATGGCAATGCTCTTGGACCTCGCCGCAAGTCCGGTGATCGGGAGCGAAATCCTCGATCGGCTCTCGGGATTGGGTGGAACGCCCGCCCAAGCGACGCGGCTCCTCACCGACGCGCTGGAAGTTGGCGCGCTGACGAGCGACCTGTCCGCGCCCATGACCGATACCGATCCTCTCGGACACATGCTTCATGTGCTCATGCCGACGTCAGCGGACCTGAAACCGGACACGGTGGCTCTGCTCAACGAACTGAGCCTCGTGCACCGCTTGTTCGTGCTCCACAACTCCGCCCAGTCCCCTGTGGCGGCGAGGAAGCTGCGGGAGACAGCAGCCGCCAAGATGACCGGTGTCTGCGACGAGGGCCGTACGCGGCTCAGCCTTGACTTACGGCTGGACGCCACGGTCCGCGTCCCCCCGCTCGTCCTGGAGGAGGCTGAGCGCGCCGGGGAGGCGCTTCTTCGCCTGACCAGGAATCTGCGGGAACAGCCGATGTGGTCCAGCTACCACGAGGTCTTCTGGGAGCGGTACGGCGCTGGCAGTCTCGTTCCGGTCCGCGATGCTGTCGACCTGGCCGCCGGAGCGGGTCTGCCGGCGGACTTCCCCATGTCGCCGCTGCCTGAACCCCCTGTACGAGCACTGCCGCGCGATGAACAGTTCCTGCGCAGGGCGTGGCAGGCCGTCATGCACGGGGCCGAGGAAGTCCTGCTCACAGACGCCGATATCGACGAACTGTGCACCGCAGACCTCGACGCGCTGCCGATCGTGCCGCACATGGAACTGGGGATGCGCGTACTCGCGAAATCGCCAGCCGCAGTCGACCAGGGAGATTTCACCCTCGCAGTCCGCCCCGCGTGGAGCACCGGGACGCTCTCAGGCCGTTTCGCTGTCACGCTGGACGGCGACAGCATCGGGGCAGCCTACGGAAAGCTGCCGACACTGGTCGACGGCGCGCTCGCCGCCCAGCTCTCCTTCACCCCGCCGCATCCGCACGCCGAGAACATCGGGCGCATTCCCGCGTTCCTCCCCTACGTGATCCCCGTCGGCGAGCACCGGGAGCCGGCTGACAACGTGATCCCGCTCGGGGATCTCGCTGTGATGTCCACAGGCACGCGGATGCTGCTGGTGAGCATGTCGCGCCGCCGTGTGGTTGAGCCCGTCGTACTTCACCCGCTGGCCCTGGAGAAGCAGGCCCCGCCCGTCGCCCGGTTCGTCGCCCTGGTCGCGCGCAGCTTCGCCGGTGCCTGGACGCGCTTCGACTGGGGACCGCTGACCGTCGGTATGCCGTATCTCCCCCGTGTCCGCTACGGCCGGTCCATCCTGTCGCCCGCCCGGTGGCACCTGACGGTCAACGACTTTCCCTCCGCTGAATTCGGGCCCGCCTGGCACGAGGCCCTGTCCGAATGGGCCCGGACGTGGAAGTGCCCGTCCCGTGTGGAGTTGTATTCCGACGACCGGTACCTGCGGCTTGATCTCACCGAACCGTTGCACGCCCATCTGCTGCACGCCCATCTCCGGCGCAAGGGGAGCGCTGAACTGGTGGAGACTCCACCTGACCAGGAACTAGGTTGGATCGGGCATGCACACGAACTCACCTTGCCCATGACCTCTACGCGTTCGCCATTACCGCACCCCGACGTCGAGGTCGCCCCGATAGTCCGCAACCGCATGCTGCCACCACCGGCGGCTGCCAAGCAGCAGTGGGCTCAGGCCAAGATCTTCACGCACCCGAGCGTGATGGATCAGATCCTTACCCGTCGGCTCCCGGAACTGCTCTCCTCGTTGGACAGGCCGGCAACGTGGTTCATCCGTTACCGCACATCGCAAGAGGACGACCATCTCCGGCTGCGGATTGCCTTACCCGAAGCTGACGCCTACGCCACGGTCGCCGAGGCCTTGGCGACCTGGACCGGGCAGCTCCAGCGCAGCGCGCTCGCCTCCCGGCTCGTGCTCGACGGCTACCGCCCCGAGTTCGGCCGCTACGGCACCGGGGACGCGCTCAAAGCTGCCGAAGAAGTGTTCGTCGCGGACAGCGACGCCACCCGGTACCTGCTCGCTGATCTGCCCAAGGTCGACCGCCGCGTCCTGGTGGCGCTGGGCATGATCGATGTGGCGACCGGACTGTTGGGGTACAGGGAAGGCACGCGCTGGCTGGCCACCACTGCCGCCGATATGGTCGGCCGGCAGGAAGTCACGCGGACAGTACTGGACGAGGTCCGCGTTCATGGCCTTGGTCCACGGTTGGGATGGTCAGACCGCGTCAACGCCGCGTTGCAGCGACGTCGCGAAGCCCTCACCGCGTACCGCGCGCAGGTCCCGCACGGCCGACCCATCGGTCCGGTGTTGGAATCTCTCCTGCACATGCACCACAACCGGCTTATGGGTCCGGACCGGGAAGCGGAGGCAGCTTGCCGTCACGCGGCGCGGCAAGCGTGCCGGTCCCTCGTCGCGCGGTGGGCTGCCGATGAATGACATCACGCATGACCTAGGGCGGGGCCTGGCCGGGACCGTCGTATATGAAGCTGCGCTCGCCCGGGTCAGCGGTCAGTGGGACGCCGCGCACCGCGCGGCACGCGCGGTGGCTGCCGAGCCAGCCGCTGGTCGTCACGAGAGCGCCTCCCTGTTCTACGGAGCCCCGGCGGTGGCGTTCGCCCTGCATACCGCCGGGCATCCGGCGTACCAGTCCGCGCTCGGTCATCTGGACGGGGCGCTGACCGATTTGGTGGCCGTGCGGTTGTCGACCGCCAATCAGCGGCTGGAGACCGGTCGGCCCGCCCGCATGCGGGAATACGACTTGATCAGCGGCCTGACCGGGTTGGGGGCATATTTTCTGCACCGGGGGTCGAGCCCCGAGTCGCTTCACGGCGTGCTCCGGTACCTCGTACGCCTTCTTCAGCACCCACTCAATGTCGACGGCCATCTGCTACCAGGCTGGTGGACCTCGGACAGCCCCACCACCCTGCCCGAAGACGCCATGCCGGCCGGACATGGGAACTTCGGAATGGCTCATGGCGTCGCCGGACCGATTGCGCTGCTGGCTCTGGCCGGCCGAGCCGGGTATACCGTGCCCGGACAGTTCGAAGCCCTGGCGGCATCGTGCCGGCTCCTGGAGCGATGGGCTCAGCCCGAGCCGGGCGGCGGCGCGGCCTGGCCCGAAGTCGTCGACCGCGAGACGTGGTTGACCGGTCCGGAGCCCCGGTTCCGCGCGGGCAAGCCCTCATGGTGCTACGGCACACCGGGCATCGCCCGAGCGCTCCAACTGGCCTCGCTTGCCTGCGGTCTGGATGGCACACGGCGCCGAGCCGAGGCCCTGCTGAACGCGTGCCTGCGTGATTCCGACCAGCTCGCACGCGTTACCGACCCCACGGTCTGCCATGGCTGGGCGGGGCTCTGCCTCACAGCAGACCGGGCTGCCGCTGACGCAGATGCCAGCAGCCCGCTCCGTCATACGCTGCGCGGCCTCGCCGCCCGCCTGGAGCAGCATCCGATGCCCGAGAGCGCGGGGCTGCTCACCGGCTCTGACGGCGTACGCCTCACGATCCACACCCTCACACCTCCCCGCCCCGTTGCATCAGGGTGGGAGACCTGCCTTCTCCTCAATTGAAAGGGAACCTGTGAACAGCACGTCCGCAATCAACAGCCTCCGCAATCAACTCGTTGACGAAATCGTGGCCGCCCGTCCCCTGCCGGCCGCCGTCGAATTGGCCCTGCGCACTGTCGCGCGTGACAAGCACCTCCCGGGCCTCGACCCCGAAAACGCGTACACCGACGAGGCCGTGAGCATCAAGGACAACCCCGGCGGTCCGCTGCCGCTGTCGCTGGCCTCGGTACCGTCCATCGTCGCGATGATGCTCAAGCAGCTCAACGCGCAACCCGGTGACCACGTCCTGGAGATCGGCGCGGGAACCGGCTACAACGCCGCGCTCCTGGCCGAGATCGTCGGCGAGGACGGTGAAGTCACCACCGTGGACATCGAACCCGACGTTGCCGTGCACGCCCGGAACGCGCTCAACGCGACCGGATACGAGCGTGTCACCGTGATCGAGCGCGACGGCCTCAAGGGGGCCTCCGAGCATGCTCCGTACAACCGGATGATTGCCACCGTCGGCCTCTGGGACATCCCCTACGCCTGGCGGGAGCAGCTCGCCGACGGCGGTCGGGGCGTGGTGCCGTTCCGGTGGCGCGGCCAGACCCGATCCGTCGCCCTCACCCGCCACGGCGACACCCTCGTCTCCGACGGCATGGAGCTGTGTGGCTTCGTACCCATCATCGGCCAGGATGGCGAGCGCGTGGCCGAACTCGCCGACGGAACGATCCGCGTCCACTACGACCAGGATCAGGCTGTCGTCAGCGACCTTCTCGGTGCCACGTTCTCCGGGCCGCTCAAAGAAGTGTGGGCGGATGCCCGCGTTGGCGGCCAGGAGCCGTTCGACGGAATCTGGCTGCGCGCCACCGTCTCCGACGACACCGTGTGCCGCCTGGAGGTCACCAAGGAGGCGCTCGACGCAGGAGTGCGGCGGCCGGCGATCCCCGTACGGAGCCCGGCCCTCGTGGTGGGTGACTCTCTCGCCTACCTGATCCTCCACCGGGAGGACGCGCACCCGGACAGGCCCTGGCGCCTCGGTGCCGCCGGCTACGGGCCGGACGGGGCCGACCTGGCGCGCAGGCTGGTGGCCTACGTGGACGCCTGGGGCGCCGAACGCGAGGCCGTGCCCACCATGACGATCTACCTCGGCGGCACTGCTCTCGACGGCCTCGCCGAAGGGCACGTCATCAGGAAGAACACCAGCGTTCTCGTGCTGGCCTACTAGACGCCGGTCATCCTCTCCCTGATGGCCTGGAGAGTGGCGAGAGCCATATCCCACTCCCCCAGGTCTGGACGCCCAAGGCCGTGAACTCCCGTCCTGGGACACGCACAAGAAGTCGGAGACCTCGCAGGAGACCTCGATCAGGACAAGTCTCGACGGACATCCGACGAGGGCAGCGACCAGAACGGCGACAGTGACTGACCGTGCCGGCCACGCTGGTTTCGACTTCGGCCTGGCGCACGACGGGCGCTGGTGGTGGTACGAGTGCAACCCGAACGGCCAGTGGGCGTGGTTCCCGCCGGGAATCAACACGCCCATCGCGTCCGCCATCGCCGACCAGTTGCAGAAAGGCCCAGCCACGTGAGCACATCCGCTCAACTGCGCGCCGCCCTCGCCGAGGACGGCACGCTCACGGACCCGGAGTGGCGGACCGCGGCCGAGATGGTTCCCCGGGAGCTGTTCGCGCGGGCTTACTTCCTGCCGGTCAAGGGTACCGGTCCCACTCGGTACCGGCCTGTACACGAGGGTGAGGCAGGGTGGTTGGAAGGCGTCTACACCGACCAGACGCTCGTCACCCAGCTCGACGGTCTCACCCGGCCCGGCGATATCCCGAGTGGCACCGTTACGGGTTCCCCGTCATCGTCGTCCACCTTGCCGTCACTGGTGCTGCGCATGTGGCAGCAGCTCGACGCCGAGGCAGGACATCGGGTGCTGGAAGTCGGGACGGTAACCGGGTACTCGACAGCCCTTGGGGCTCATCGTCTCGGTGACAAGGATCTCACCAGCATCGAATACGACCCGTTGGTCGGCGCTGCTGCTGCGGCCGCGTTGCGGGGCGCCGGGTACGCGCCCCGGCTGGTCGTCGGGGACGGCCTGCGGGGCGACCCGGACGGGGGCACGTACGACCGACTGATCGCCGCCTGCTCGGTGCGCCACATCCCCATGGCGTGGCTGTACCAGGTGCGCCCGGGTGGGAAAATCCTCGTCACCCTCTCCGGCTGGAGCTACGCGTGCGGACTGGCGCTGATCACGGTGACGGGCCCCGGTACCGCCACCGGCCGATTGCTGTCCGGTTACACCAGCTTCATGATCGCTCGTTCGCACGACCGGCCGCCCCGCCCCACGCTGGCTCTGTTGCCCGGCGAAGAGCGGCCCAGCCGGATCGACCCCGCCGTCCTGGACGACTGGACCGGCCGCTTCGTCGCCCAGCTCGCCGCCCCGTCCGCGGAACGGCTGGGCATGGGCACCGGGCAGATCCTGCTCGACGTCGGCACGGGATCGCAGGCGCGGACCCGTCCGGCGGCGGACGGCAGCGGGTGGACGGTGACCCAGCGCGGGCCGGTCCGGCTGTGGGACGCCGTCGAGGACGCGATTGAGGTGTGGGAGCGCGCGGGCTCGCCACACCTGTCCGCATTTGGGCTGACCGTCACGGCGGACGCGCAGCGCGTATGGCTCGGAACGCCCGGGGGACCGAGTTGGCGGCTGCCCGTGTGAGGGGCTAGGCGCTTGGGGTGATTTTGGTCAGGCCGTTGATCACGCGGTCCATGGCGTCGCCGCCGGTGGGGTCGGTGAGGTTGGCGAGGAGTTTGAGGCAGAAGCGCATCAGCATGGGGTGGGTGAGGCCGCGTTGGGTGGCGATCTGGAGGACCTTGGGGTTGCCGATGAGTTTTACGAAGGCGCGGCCGAGGGTGTAGTAGCCGCCGTAGGTGTCCTGGAGGATGCGGGGGTAGTTCTGGAGGGCCAGTTCGCGCTGGGCGGAGGTGGCGCGGGCGTGGGCCTGGGTGATGACGTCGGCGGCGATCTGGCCGGACTCCATCGCGTAGGCGATGCCCTCGCCGTTGAACGGGTTGACCAGGCCGCCCGCGTCGCCGACCAGGACGAGGCCCTTGGTGTAGTGCGGCTTGCGGTTGAAGGCCATCGGGAGGGCCGCGCCGCGGATCGGCTGCGTCATGTTGTCCGGGGTGTAGCCCCAGTCCTCCGGCATCGAGGCGCACCACGCCTTGAGCACCTCGCGCCAGTCCAGCTCGCGGTACGCGGAGGAGGAGTTGAGGATGCCGAGGCCGACGTTCGACGTGCCGTCACCGAGGCCGAACACCCAGCCGTAACCGGGCAGTTGCCGGTCCTGCGGCCCGCGCCGGTCCCACAGTTCGAGCCAGGACTCCAGGTAGTCGTCCTCGTGCCGCGGCGAGGTGAAGTACGTGCGGACCGCGACGCCCATCGGCCGGTCCTCGCGGCGGTGCAGGCCCATCGCCAGGGAGAGCCTGGTGGAGTTGCCGTCGGCGGCGACGACCAGCGGCGCGTGGAAGGTGACCGGCCGCTTCTCCTCGCCGAGTTTGGCTTCGACGCCGGTGATCCGCCCGGTGCGCGCGTCCGTGATCGGGGCGCCGACGTTGCACCGCTCGTACAGCGTCGCGCCCGCCTTCACCGCCTGCTGGGCGAGGATGTCGTCGAAGTCGTCGCGCTTGCGGACCAGTCCGTAGTTCGGGTACGCGGCCAGCTCAGGCCAGTCCATCTGGAGGCGCACGCCGCCGCTGATGATGCGCAGGCCCTTGTTGCGCAGCCAGCCCGCCTCCTGCGAGATGTCGATTCCCATCGACACGAGCTGCTTGGTAGCGCGCGGGGTCAGGCCGTCGCCGCACACCTTCTCGCGCGGGAACGCGGTCTTCTCCAGCAGCAGGACGTTCAGTCCCGACTTGGCCAGGTAGTACGCGGTCGTCGAACCGGCGGGCCCGGCCCCGACGACGATCACATCGGCGCTGCGCTCGGACAGGGCGGTGTCGGTCACGGTGGGCTCTCCCGTTTCGGCGAGTGTCGGTGTCGGTGTAGGCGACGGTGTCGGTGTAGGCGACGGTGTCGGTGTAGGCGACGGTCGTTGTCGGCCGGGCGCTGCTCGGCCGAGCAGCGCCCGGCCGGTACCGAGTCTATGAGGCCCGGCGACGGGACACAGCGGGGCCCACCTGAACCGCGGTTCGCGGCAGCGCGACGCGTTGACGCGAGCGCGCGGCCCTACGCGGACGGAGCCGTCGCCGGAGCCGTCGCCGGAGCCGTCGCGCGGTGCAGAGCGACGATGCCCCCGGTGAGATTGCGCCAGGCCACCGCGTTCCAACCGGCCTCCTGGAGCCGGGTGGCGAGCCCCTTCTGGTCGGGCCACGCGCGGATGGACTCGGCGAGGTAGACGTACGCGTCGGGATTGCTGCTGACAGCCGTCGCGACGGGCGGCAGCGCCCGCATCAGGTACTCGGTGTAGACGGTCCTGAACGGCCGGTACGCGGGGTGGCTGAACTCACAGATGACCAGCCGTCCGCCGGGCTTCGCCACCCGCCGCATCTCGCGCAGCGCGGCGGCGGTGTCGTGGACATTGCGCAGCGCGAAGGAGATGGTGACCGCGTCGAAGACGCCGTCCGCGAACGGCAGCCGGGTCGCGTCCCCCGCCGTCAGGGCCAGCTCCGGGTGCCGCTTCTTGCCCTCGCGCAGCATCCCGATCGAGAAGTCGCACGGCACGACGTCCGCGCCCGCGGCGGCGAAGAGCAGCGAGGACGTGCCCGTCCCCGCCCCGAGGTCCAGCACCCGCTCGCCCGGCCCCACCTCCAGCGCCTGCGCCACGGCCTTCCGCCACAGCCGCGTCTGGCCGAGCGACAGCACGTCGTTCGTCACGTCGTACTTGGCCGCCACGTCGTCGAACATCGCGGCGACTTCGTGCGGTTGCTTGTCCAACGATGCTCGCGTCACCCCCCCACCCTATTCGCCTCCCGCCACCGCCGAGGACGGTGCCCGCCTCGGGTACGGGACCGGGTACCGCCTCGGGTACGGGACCGGGTACGGGACCGGGCCGCCGAACCGGTCGTCCGGAGGCGTCAGGACCCGGGCAGGTTGATGACGTACCGGCCGGCGGAGTCCCCGCGCATGGAGCGCGCCAGCCCGCTGACGTGCTCGGCCTGGCCTGCGGACAGGCGCCGCGCCTCCCACAGCAGCGCCGCCGCGTCCACCGCCTCGGGGGCGGGCGGCGGTGGCACCTCGCGCAGCGGGACGCCCGTCAGCCCGGCCAGCTCCCGGGCGTCGATCCCCAGCAGGGCCGCGATGTCCGTGACCAGGCGGGGTGTCAGCACCTTCCTGCCGTTGCCGATCGAACCGTAGGTGGCCGACGACAGGTAGGTGGGCGTCACGACCGCCAGGATCTTCGCCATGCCCGTCCAGCCCAGATTGCGGTACTGGAGCATGCGGATGAGCCACCCGCCAGGACCCGCGTCGGGTGCGAGCCGCACCGCGGCGGAGCCGGAAGGCCGTTCCTCCTGCGGCAACGAGCGGATGACCCGCAGGAGTTCACCGCGCCCGGCGGCGGGAAGGTGCACCGCGTCCTGCACGAGCTCCGCCGCCCACCGCCCGGCACCGGCGTCCAACGGCGCCATGTCGTCCGGGACCGCGATCTCCGCGAGGAGGAACAGATCCACGGCGTGGAATCCCAGGGCGGCCGCGATCCGCCCGAGCGTTCCCTCGCCGGGGGCCTCGCCCGCGAGCACCGCCAGGACCTCGTCCGCCGTCAGTCCCGCCCGGCCGGCCAGCTCCCGCGCGCTGAGCTTTCTGTGGTCGAGCAGCCATGCCAGCGTCTCGCCGAATCCGGGGTGCTCCGTCATGTCCGCCGCCTCACTCGTCTGCCGCCTCACTCATCCGCCGCCTCACTCATCCGCCGCTGGAACGTGCTCACCTGCTCACCTGCTCAAGGTGTAACGCATCGCGGCGCTACGCGCGGCGGTGGACGAGGCGGCCGGCCAGGACGGTGGCGACGCAGGAGCCGTCGGTGGCGAGGACGGCGAGGTCGGCCCGGCCGCCGGGGGCGAGTCCGGGCGAGGTGGTGCCGGGCCAGAGCCGGAGCAGGCCGGTGCGGTCGACGGCGGAGCGGACGGCGGCGTCGGTGAGGTCGTCCACCACCCCGGTCACCCCCCGGGAGAGCAGTTCGTGGATGCCGCGCCGCACCGACTCGGCACGGTCGCGCGGCCGGTCGGGGTCCTGCGGGTCCTCGTGGTAGGTCTCTTCGAGGAAGACGCGCACGCCGTCGGCGACGAGTCCGGGGCCGATGGTCCCGCGCCAGCGCCGTACCCGGGCGTCCGGGTGCGCGGCGGCGACCTCGTCCATCGGCCCGACGGCGACGACCCGGCCGCCGTCGACGAGGACGGCGCCGTCCGGGACGGCCTCGCCGCCCGCGGTGAGCCGGAGCAGCGGGGCGACGTGAAGGGTCAGCATGGGTCCATGATCCAGCACGCCGGGCATCCGGGGGCAGACCGCCCCCGCACGCCGGGCGCCCGGGGGCGGACCGCCCCCGGTCACCTCAGCGCGAGACGTCCAGCAGCTTCAGCTCCGGGTGCGCCGTACCGCCCTCGATCGCCGTGGACGACAGGTGCGACACGACGTGGTCGTTGACCGGGTCGTTCGCCGGGTCGTCGTGGATGACCAGGTGCTCGTAGGTGGTGGCGCGCTGCGCCGGGACGCGGCCCGCGGTCCTGATGAGGTGGATCAGCTCCATCCGGTTGGAGCGGTGCTTGGCGCCGGCCGACGACACCACGTTCTCCTCCAGCATCACCGAGCCGAGGTCGTCGGCCCCGTAGTGCAGCGAGAGCTGGCCGACCTCCTTGCCGGTGGTGAGCCAGGACCCCTGGATGTGCGCCACGTTGTCGAGGAAGAGCCGCGCGATGGCGATCATCCGCAGGTACTCGAAGAGGGTGGCCTGCGTCTGCCCCTTCAGGTGGTTGTTCTCCGGCTGGTAGGTGTACGGGATGAAGGCCCGGAAGCCGCCGGTACGGTCCTGCACGTCGCGGATCATCCGCAGGTGCTCGATCCGCTCGGCGTTGGTCTCACCGGTGCCCATCAGCATGGTGGAGGTGGACTCGACGCCCAGGTTGTGGGCGGTCTCCATGATCTCCAGCCAGCGCTCGCCGGACTCCTTCAGCGGCGCGATGGCCTTGCGCGGCCGGGCGGGCAGCAGCTCGGCGCCCGCGCCCGCGAAGGAGTCCAGGCCCGCCGCGTGGATCCGGCGGATCGCCTCCTCGGCGCTGACCCCGGAGATCCTCGCCATGTGCTCGACCTCGGACGCGCCGAGGGAGTGGATGACGAGCTGCGGGTACGCGGCCTTGATCGCGGAGAAGTGCTCCTCGTAGTACTCGACCCCGTAGTCCGGGTGGTGGCCGCCCTGGAACATGATCTGGGTGCCGCCCAGCTCCACGGTCTCCGCGCAGCGCCGCAGGATGTCGTCGAGCCCGCGCGACCAGCCCTTGCCGGTGTCTTTGGGGGCCGCGTAGAAGGCGCAGAACTTGCACGCCGTCACGCAGACGTTCGTGTAGTTGATGTTCCGCTCGATGATGTACGTCGCGATGTGCTCGGTGCCCGCGTACCGGCGGCGGCGCACGGCGTCGGCGGCCGAGCCCAGCGCGTGCAGGGGCGCCGAGCGGTAGAGGTCCAGCGCCTCCTCCGGCGTGATCCGGCCACCGGCGGCGGCACGGTCGAGGACGGCTGCGGTATCGCTCACCGGGAGGTCCTTTCGGAGGAGTACGGACGTGGAGTACGGACACGGACGGGGAACGCGGACGGACCAGCCCAGCGTACGCCAGCGTCCCGGACGGCCCACGGCCCCCACGTACGCGTGTGCGCCGCGGCGAGGGGACCACCGCGGCGCACACGTCGGACCTGAGCCCTGCGGCTCGCGGGACAGCTCAGCCGTTCAGACCCTTGGCGAGCTGCTCGTCCGCCTGCTGGAACGCGTCGGCCGCGCTCTCCAGGAACTTGCCCATGCCGTCCAGACCCTCGATGGTCTTGGTGGCACCGGTGTTGAACTCGCTGTAGGACTGGTCGAACTGCTTCGAGGAACGGTCCGTGACGTAGCCGCCGTTGACGAGATCCTGAACGAACTTGTGCAGCGTGTTCAGCTTCTCGGTGATCTCGTGCTGACCGGTGCGCAGCTTGGTGGCCGCATCCCGCATGTCCTGATACGTAACGTTGACATTAGCCATAGCGGCTTACCTCTCGTCGAACGTGCCGCAGGGCCGACCCCCGTGGCTCCTGATCGCAGATTTGTCTGATGGTCTGCTGATGCCTCAACTTACAGGGGAGGACGTGAGGGGTGCAGCCCCTGGTTCCCGGTACCGAAACGTCGACGTGACGGCGTCGAAGATGTCGAAGAACGAGTCCGCCAGGTCGAGTACGGCGCTGCTGCCCGCCACGAGCGCGACCTTGTCGGTGTGCCCCGGCAGCGGGATGAACGTCTGCATCAGCACGGTCCGCACCGTCCGCGAGTCGCCCGGCACGGTCACGTCCTCGATGCCGTACGTCCGCGCCGCGAGGCCCGTCTCCGGGATGTCGACGGTGGTCACCTTGCGCCACGGGTCGCCGTCCTTGGCCGCCTCCCGCGTGCGCAGCCCGGCCACGATCGACGCCGGGTCCGCCGCGAGCAGTTGGCCCTCCGGCGTCCGCGCGCCGACCAGCGAGACCGTCACCGACGCGGTGAGCGGCAGCGCGCCAAAGTTCTGCGCCATGCAGCCGACGTACACCGCGCCGCTCTCGTACGCGTCCCGCGCCGCCTTGCGCAGGAACCGCGCCAGCACGTCGCGGTGTTCGGCCAGCGCCGGATTCTCCTTGACGCGCTGCGCGAGGGTGCGGCGCACGCTCTCGTCGCGGGTCGCCGGGTGCAGGTCGAACTCCCACCACGTCATGGGCACCGTGATGGAGAAGCCCTCCCGCTCGACGGGCATCACCCGTACGGGCCGCGGCTGTTCCGTATCGTCGGCGTCCGCGCCGGGGGTCGTCACTTGCCGTCTCCCTTGGCGGACTTGGCGAGTTGGTCCGCGAGGTCCTTGTCCGCCTTCTTGATCTCGCGCACCGCGGTGTCGGCCATCTTCGACAGCCCCTCCAACTGGCCGTCGATCTCCTTACGGCCGTCCTTCCAATTGTGCTCGAAGCTGTCGAGCGCCCCCGACACCTTGTCCGAACCCAGCTTGGCCTCGTACGAGTCGAAGAGTTTCCGCGTCCCGTTCATGGTCGTCCGCACGGAGTCCAACGTCCGCGCGAAGTCCTCAAGCCCGGTCAGATCAACCGCGAGCCGATCCGGAGCCCCACCCATCCAATCCCCCTCCCCACGTCACGTCGCCCACTCCGACAGTCCCACTGTCCCCCCACCGTCCGGCGTCCCGCCACCGTCCGGCCGCCGGGAACCCGCCCGCCCGCGTGTCAGTCGGCATGGCGGGTCCAGACCGGGGAGTCGCGCGGTGGGGCCGGGCGGACGCGCCAGCGGGTGCGGTCCGCTTCCGGTTCCCAGTACGGCACATCGCCTTCGTAGTACAGGCCGTAGGCCCAGTGCTCGGGGTCCTCGTGGCCGAGGAGGTCGGGGCCGGTCGCCAGATCCTGTCCGCCCCACGCCTGGTTGACGCGCGCCACCGCCTCGGCGCGCGACAGGCCGAACAGGCCGACCAGCTCGTCGGTGATGTCCCGCAGGGACTCCCGCGCCTCGGGAGACGTCGGCATGATGAACTCGGTCTCGGACACAGCGCCTCCCTCAGCGCACCAGTGAACGGGTGAACAGGTCGGCCGCCTTCGAGCCGAAGACGGCGATCTGATGCCCGTCGAAGACCCCCGCCGCGCCCTTCCGGAACGCCTTGAGGTTCAACAGCATGGGCCCTTCCACCAGTTCGTAGTCGTGCATGGCCCCGCCCATACGGTTGTGCCGGATGAAGTTGGCCAGCTCGTCGCTCGTACCGTTGAAGACCTTACTTCTCAGGGCCTCCAGCTCGCTCTTGGGCACCTTGAAGTGCACCACCTCGGGGATGTCGCCGGAGCGCCCGGCCAGGATGCGCGACCACTTCTGCGCCTGTTCGAGATCGTTGGTGACATAGAAGCCGCCCTTGCCGAAGTCCATCGCACGGGTGCTGAACGTGGTGTCCACGCCGTTGGCGAGGATGCCCCGCAGACCGCCGCCGGTGGTGCCGTGGTACAGGTCGACCAGGCACTTGCCCTTGAGGCCGCGCGGGTCGGACCAGTTCAGCGGATTGAGGACGTAGGCGTAGGGGTCGGTGCCCGCGTCCAGGCCCAGCGGGTCGGGGCTGAGGTAGCGGGCGGTCTCGGGGTCGTAGTACCGCTCGTAGTTGTAGTGGAGCCCGCTCTCCGCGTCGTAGTACTGCCCGGGGAAGCGCAGCGGGCAGTCCGCGGCGTCGTCACGGCCGCCGTCCCCGCCGCCCCACAGGGCCGGTCCCGGCCGCCGCCACACCACGACGCCGTAGAGATCGACCATCTCGGTCGGGGTGCCGATGAGGTCGGTGACGATGGCGTGGAAGCGCTCGTCGACCTCCCGCGGCGACAGCTCCGCGCTCCCCGCGGGCCGCTCGGGGCCCGTCGTCCGGACCGTCTGGGCGATCGGGACGTCGTCGTCACCGTAGTCCCAGGTCACACTGGTCCCGTCGGAGGTCCGCTCCGCCAGCCGGGTGCCGTCCCACGTGAAGTCGGTGTGCTGTACGGCGTCCCCCGCCTCCGACACGCGCGTCTTCGCGATCCGGCGGCCGAGCGGGTCGTAGCGGTACCGCCACGTCTCGCCGTCCGGCGTACGCAGCTCCGTGAGCCGGTCCGCCGCGTCCCATGCGTAGTGCCAGGTCCGCCGGCCGCCGGACAGCAGCCTGCGCACGCGCCGGACGACCCGGCCCTGCGCGTCGTGGACGAAGGTGCTCCGCCCCACCGACCGGACCCGGGGCCCGGCGTCGTACGTGTGCGCCGCCTCGTCGTCCCGGCTCGCGCCGACCCTGGACGAGCCGAGGCCGCCGCGGGCGTCGTACGCGTACGACTCGCTCCAGTCGGCCCCGGTCACGGCGGTCACCCGTCGACGGCTGTCGAGCCCGAACCGCACCGTGGTGCCGTCGAAGTCCGTCACGCCTTCCAGATAGCCGTCGATCGTGTGCTCGTACGTCCGGGTCGTCGGCCGGCCGTCGGCGCCGCGGGTGACGCGCAGCGCGGTGGCCCGCGCCTCGTCCCGCCAGTCCCAGGTCAGGGTCAGGTCCGTGCCGATCCGGCGGACCGACTCGCGGCCCACGGTGTCGTAGCCGATGTCCACGGTCTGACCGCCGACCTCCCGGCGCGTCGGCCGGTTCCCCGCGCCGTAGGTCCAGGTGCTGACGGCCCCCGCGGGCGTACGGCGCCGCGTTCGTCGGCCCAGCGGGTCGAACCACGACCTGAGCTCGCGCCCGTTGACCCGTTCGGCCAGGACCCTTCCGGCCGGGTCGAGTTCGAAGGCCACGTCCGCGGCGGGCCCGACGGCCCGGGTCATGCGGCCGAGCACGTCGTAGTGGAATTCGGTACGTTCCCCGTCCGCCGTCTGCTCCACGACGTCGCCCAGGACATCGCGCCGGAAGGCGATGGCCTGTCCCGCCCCGTTGACCCGCTCCGTCAACTGCCCCGCTTCGTCGTAGCGGTAGGTGAGGGACCGTCCGGCGAAGTCCGTCTCGGCCGTCAGCCGTCCGGCCGCGTCGAAGGTGTAGCTCCACCGGTCGCCACGCGGATCGACGACGGAGGTGAGCCGCAGTTCGGAGTCGTACGTGAACTCGTAGCGGGAGCCGTCGGGTTCGGTACGTGCCGTGCACAGGTCGAAGTGCGTGTTCTCGTAACGGGTGACGCCACCGGTCGCCGACCGGTGCTCCGCCAGGCTGCCCTCGACGTCGTACGTCCACTCGTCCACGGCACCGTCCGGTGTCACCCGCCGGGCCAGCCCTCCCTCCGGCGTCCACTCCAAGCGCGTGACCGCGCCCGCCGGGTCGCGGCTGAGGGTCACCCGCCCGAACGCGTCGCGTTCGACCTCGGTCACCGCGCCGGTCCCGTCCGTCACGGTCAGCGGAAGTCCCGCCGCGTCGTTGACGACGGTCTGCCGCACCGTGCCCAGCCCGTCGATCACGGCTTCGAGCGCACCGCGCGCGTCGTAGCGGAACCTGGTCGTCACGCCCAGCGGATCGGTGGCGGACACCTGGTTGCCGGCCTCGTCGTACGTGAAGCACGCCGTCGACCCGTCCGCGTGGGTGACCAGGACAGGCCGTCCGAACGCACCGTATTCGACCTGTGTGGTGGCCCCGTCGGGGCGAGCGGTGCCGGTGACGTTCCCGGCCTCGTCGTAGCGGAACCGGGTGGTCCGGCCGAGTGCGTCGGTACGGCTCAGCAGGCGTTCCCCGACGCCCGGCGCGGGGTCCCAGGCGAAGGAGGAGGTGTGGCCGAGCGGATCGGTGATGCCGGTCAGTTGGAACGCCTCGTTGAAACGGTATTCCGTCGCCTCGCCCAGCGAGTTGGTGGCGACCGTCCGGCCCTCCTCCGGCGCGTACGCGTAGGAGTAGTCGAGGATGCCCTCCGAGCCGTGGGCGCGGACACAGCGCCCGCCGGCGTCGTACTCGTAGGTGTACGTGGTCTCCCGGCCGTCCCGCCAGCCGGTGACACGACGCTGGTCGTCGTAACGGAGGGAGAACGCGCCGCCGTTGGCGTCCACCGTCCGGTTCAGATTGCCGCGGTCGTCGTATCCGTACGCGACCAGGTTCGGCTCGCGCGGGTCGCTCAGCAGCCGCATCGCCGTGATCCGGCCCTTCCGTGTCTCCACTCCGACCCGGTAGCCGCCGGAGCTTTCCACGGTGAGCGGGACGCCGCCCGGTGCGTAGGTGATCTCGACGGTGTTCCCGTTGCGGTCGACGCTGCGGCGCAGCAGCAGTTCGGCGGCTCCCTCGCGCGGGAGGAAGTGGTGCGTGGTCCCCGACTCCGGCAGGTGGACGGTCATCCCGTCGTCCGGGTCCCCGTTCCACCGCAGCGGCCAGAGCGGCCCCACCACCGGAAGGATGTCGGTGTCGGGCCGCGGGACCGGGTAGTGGGTGACGGTGCCGTCCTCCTTGACGAACCGCACCCCCTCGTCGTCGAGGATCAGCCGCATGTCGAGCACCGACGACCAGGAGGGGCCGAGCCAGCGACCGCCCCGGAAGGTCGACCGGTGGTGCCGTTCCAGCGCGACAGGCAGAATCCCCGGCAGCCTGAAGTCCGTGGCCGACATGACCACTTGGCCGGTGGCCACGTCCACGGGGTCGCCGCACGTGATGAGCTTCTGGAACTCGCGGCCCATCTCCCGCAGGCCGGTGGCGCCTTTGCGGACGCTGTTGGCGATGCTCTCCAGTGCTTTGCCGGATTTGAGGAGGGTGGGGAGTTCGCGGGCCATTTTGAGGAGGCCGCCGGCGGTGGTGAGGCCCTTGAACATGGGGATGCAGTCCAGGGCGGCGAACAGGACGTCCCACAAGGACGCCTGGCCTTTGAGGTACTTCATGACGGTGTCGGCCAGGACGAGGACGGCGGCTGCCAGGACCAGCCAGGCCAGGGGGCCGCCGATGATGAGGACGACGATGCCCAGGACGGCGACGATGACTTTGCAGACGGCGATGATGTCGTCCCAGTGGTCGGCGACCCAGTCGACGGCCTTCTCCCACCAGTGCTTGTTCTTGATGCCCGCGTCGGAGGCTTCGTGCAGGGCGTGCTGGGCGGTGGAGGCGGCGTCGTCCCGCAACTGGGCGGCGTCGGCGGCCAGCTGCTTGGCAGCGTCCAGCTTCGCCTGCGCGCTGTGGACAGCCGTGGACGCGGTGGTGTGGGCGCTCTGCGCGTCGGTGGCGTTACGGGCCGCGGCCCGGACTTCGTCTGCGGACGGCGGCGGCACATCCGGCTTGGGGTCGTCCTGATAGGACTTGGACTTGTCCTGCGCCCGCTTCACCCACGCGTCGGCGTTCGTCAGCTGGGACTTCGCGGAGTCCAGCTCCTGCCGTGCGGTGCGCCCCTGGGCCAGCGCCCGGTCCGCGTCGGACTGCGCGGTCTCCAGCTTCGGCCAGTAACCGTCCAACGCCCCCGACGCCAGACGGTAGGAGCGCTCCAGCTTGTCCAGCTCACCCGGCAGGTCCCCGAACTGCTGCCGGTACGCATCACCCGAAAGCCCCGCCCACTCCTGCACCACGGAGTCACCGCTGAGCCCGCGCACCGACCTGAGCGCCGCGGCCACGTCATCGGCGAAATCCCCGAGCTTGCGGGCGAGTTCCTTCACCTCGAACGGATCACCCGGCACCGGATCCCGGTCCAGATCCAGCACATCCCAATCCGTCGGACGCCCCGCCACCCGTCAGCACCCCCGCCGCAGTACGACAACACCTCAACTCAACGCATCATGCCCGCTAGGACGGTGCGCGCAAGGGTGCCGGTTCCCGGGGACGGGGACGGGGGCGGAGGACGGGAAGGAGGGGGTGCGGGGTCAGATGAGGTCGACCTTGGCGCTGGGCGGGAAGCCGACGCGGCGGGCGAATTCGGCGATGCCGGTGAGCTGGTCGCGGCCGAGGGAGAAGTCGAGGGTGGTGAAGTAGCGGCGGAGCAGGTCCTGGTCGAAGGACTCCCAGCGGGCGGCCTGTTCGGCGACCTTCTCGACCTCTTCGAGGGAGAGGTCGCGGGAGGCGAGGAAGGCGCGGTGGACGTCGCGGACGGCGTCGGGGCGGGCGGCGAAGTAGTCGCGGCGGGCGGCCCAGACGGCGAAGACGAAGGGCAGTCCCGTCCAGTCCTTCCACATCTGGCCGAGGTCGTGGACCTCCAGACCGAGGCGGGGCGCGTCGTGGAGGGAGGCGCGCAGGGCGGCGTCGCCGATGAGGACGGCGGCCTGGGCCTCCTGCATCATCAGCGAGAGGTCGGGCGGGCAGCGGTAGTAGTCGGGCGTGACGCCGTACCGCTCGGTGAGCAGGAGTTCGGCGAGGCGGACCGAGGTGCGGCTGGTGGAGCCGAGGGCGACGCGCTGGCCGTCGAGGCGGTCGAGCGGGAGCTGGCTGACGATCACGCAGGACATGACGGGGCCGTCGCAGCCGACCGCGATGTCCGGGAGGGCGACGAGCTGATCGGCGTGCTTCAGGTACTCCATGAGGGTGATCGGGCCGATGTCGAGGTCGCCCTCGACGAGTTGGGCGCTCAGCTTCTCCGGAGTGTCCTTGGTCAGCTCCAGGTCGAGCAGCGCGCCCGTTCTGGCCAGGCCCCAGTAGAGGGGGACGCAGTTGAGGAACTGGATGTGGCCGACCCGGGGGCGGGTCCGGCCGCTTTCGGCGTCACGCTCAGAAGTGTCCACCTGTCGGACGCTACTCCTGGGCCGGGGCCGTACCGCCCTCGGCCCTCCCCCGGCACCCTCCCCGGCGCCCCTCCGCGACCCCTTCCGCGACCCCCTCCACGGCCTCTCGCACGGGCTCGAAAAGACCGATCTTGAGACCCTTCCCCGGCCTCGACCCTGCGTGCTACGCTCATCGCAAGTTGCAGTTTGGTTTCCCTTGCAGTACAGAGCCTGCGGAGCATGTAACCCGCAGGCTTTTGTAGTTTTCAGACTTCGCAGTTGCAGGTTCTGGAGCAGGGCAACCCTTTGGGCCCAAGGAGGGCTTTATGGCTACCGGAACCGTGAAGTGGTTCAACGCTGAAAAGGGCTTCGGCTTCATCGCCCAGGACGGCGGCGGCCCGGATGTCTTCGTTCACTACTCCGCGATCAACGCCTCCGGCTTCCGCTCCCTCGAGGAGAACCAGCCGGTGACTTTCGACGTCACGCAGGGCCCGAAGGGTCCTCAGGCGGAGAACGTCACCCCCAACTAGTCCTTGGACTAGCTCAAGGGTAGAGATCACATCGCCCGAACCTGCAGTACCAAGGGGCCCCGCACTTCCGTGCGGGGCCCCTGCCTTTTACGGGTCAGCGAGGCCGCTTCCGGTACAGCTCCTCGATCTCCTCCGCGAAGTCCCGCGCCACATTTGAACGCTTCAACTTCATCGACGGCGTGAGATGCCCGCCCTCTTCGGTGAATTCCACCGGAAGCACCCGGAATTTCCGGATCGACTCGGCTTGTGACACCGAGGAGTTCGCGTCGTCCACCGCCTTCTGGAGTTCCGCCAGCAGCTCCGGATCGTCGACGAGCTGGGCGGGCCGCAGCCCCTCCTTGTGGTGCATCCGCTGCCAGTGCCCGAGGCCGTCCGCCTCCAGGGTCAGCAGCGCCGCCACGAAGGACCGGTTGTCGCCGACGACCATGCACTGGCCGACCAGCCGATGCGCCCGCAGCCGGTCCTCCAGCGGCGCCGGGGCGACGTTCTTGCCGCCCGCCGTGATGAGGATCTCCTTCTTCCGGCCGGTGATCGTCAGATAACCGGCCTCGTCCAGCGCCCCGATGTCCCCGGTCGGGAACCAGCCGTCCCCGGAGTCCTGCCCGGGAGGTGCCACGGGCGCTCCCGGTACGCCGCCGGGCGTGTTCCAGTATCCGGCGAAGATCTGGCCGCCGCGCAGCAGCACCTCGCCGTCCGGCGCGATCCGTACCGCCGTACCCGGCAGCGGCCAGCCGACCGTGCCGAGCCGGGGCCGCAGCGGCGGTGTCACGGTGGCCGCGGCCGTCGTCTCCGTCAGGCCGTACCCCTCGAAGACCATCACGCCCGCGCCCGCGTAGAAGGCGGCGAGCCGCTTGCCCAGCGGTGAGCCGCCGCAGATCGCGTACCGCACCTTGCCGCCGAGCGCGGCGCGGATTCGCCGGTAGACCAGCGGGTCGTACAGCGCGTGCGCCAGCCGCAGTCCGAGCGAGGGGCCGCCGCCCGCACCGGACTGCCGGGCGACGACGGCCTCCCCGTACCGCTGCGCGATCCCGGCGGCCCGGTCGAAGGACGCGGCCCTGCCGATCTTCTCGGCGGTGGCGCGGCCGGTGTTGTAGACCTTCTCCAGGACGTACGGGATCGCCAGCAGGAACGTCGGACGGAACCCCGCCAGGTCGGCGAGCAGGTCCTCGGTCGCGATGCTCGGCGCGTGCCCGAGGCGTACCCGGGCGCGCAGGCAGCCGATCGCGACCATCCGCCCGAAGACGTGCGACAGCGGCAGGAACAGCAGCGTCGAGGCGGGCTCCTCGCTCACCGACGTGAACACCGGGTGCAGCAGCTCGATCGCGTTGTCGACCTCGGCGAAGAAGTTGCCGTGCGTCAGGACGCAGCCCTTCGGGCGGCCGGTGGTGCCCGAGGTGTAGATCAGGGTCGCCACCGACCCGGGCGTCAGGGTCGCCCGCCGGCCCTCCACCAGCGCGTCCGGCAGCGTCCTGCCCTCCGCCGTGAGCTGCGCCAGTCCGCCCGCGTCGAGCTGCCACAGATGCAGCAGGTCCGGCAGCCCGCGCCGCTGCCCGCTCACCAGGCGGCTCTGCTCCACGTTCTCCACGACGCACGCCGCCGCGCCCGAGTCCGCCAGGATCCACGCCGTCTGGGACGCGGACGACGTCGGATAGACCGGCACCGTGATCAGGCCCGCCGCCCAGGCCGCGAAGTCCGTCAACGTCCACTCGTACGTCGTCCGCGCCATGATCGCCAGCCGGTCGCCCGGCTTCAGCCCCGCCGCGATCAGGCCCTTCGCGACGGCCACCACCTCGTCCCTGAACTCCGCCGCCGTGACGTCGTGCCACCGGGCCTGGTCGTCCTTCCTGCTCAGCACGGGTTCCCGCGGAGCCTGCGCCGCGTTCGTGAACGGGATGTCCGCCAGGCTTCCCTTCTCCGGGGGCGGGACGAGCGGCGGGACCCCGGCCTGGACGACTCGGTCGCCGTCCCTGAGGGTTTCGGGTTCCCCGCTGGTACGTATCGGCATGCTGCGGCTCCAGACGTGGTGAGGGTTCCCCCTGCCGGGGGTGAGCTGTGCGCTGCACTGACGGAGGACCTGTTTTCAGGGGCTCGGCCCCTGGCCCCCGCGGCTGACGGTGGACGGTGCCTAGTTAGGGGCGCGGGGCTGTGTCTGATCTGCGGCTGCCGCCGCGCGGGCGCGACAAGCCCCCACCGGCCGGTGGTCAGGAGACGACCGAACTGCCCCGCCAGGGCGGGTGGTGACCTGCGGGGGCACCGCGGCTGGCCGCGCAGTTCCCCGCGCCCCTGGGGGGGCGCCCACTTTCGTCGGCGGACCGCAGGTCAGGGGCGCTCCAGGACGGCTGTCACGCCCTGGCCGCCGGCGGCGCAGACGGAGATGAGGCCGCGCCCGGTCCCCCCGCCCTCCGCGAGGAGCCCGGCGAGGGTGGCGACGATACGGGCGCCGGTGGCGGCGAAGGGATGCCCGGTGGCGAGGGAGGACCCGGCGACGTTGAGGCGGGCGCGGTCGACGGCGCCGAGGGGGCCGTCGAGTCCGAGCCGCCGCGCGCAGTAGTCCTTGTCCTCCCAGGCGGCGAGGGTGGCGAGGACCTGGGAGGCGAACGCCTCGTGGATCTCGTAGAAGTCGAAGTCGGCGAGGCCGAGCCCGGCGCGGGCGAGCATGCGGGGTACGGCGTAGGCGGGGGCCATCAGCAGCCCCTCCTCGCCGCCGACGTAATCGACGGCCGCGGTCTCGTACGCGGTGAGGTAGGCGAGCGGTTCGAGCCCGCGCTCGCGCGCCCACTCCTCGGTGGCGAGCAGGACGACGGCCGCGCCGTCGGTCAGGGGCGTGGAGTTGCCGGCGGTCATGGTGCCGTCAGGGCCGCCGTACACCGGGCGGAGCCCGGCCAGTTTCTCGACGGTGGAGTCGGGCCTGAGGTTCTGGTCGCGGTCCAGGCCGCGGTACGGGGTGACGTACGGGTCGAGGAAGCCGCGGTCGTACGCGGCGGCGAGATTCCGGTGGCTGGCGGCGGCCAGTTCGTCCTGCGCCTGGCGGGTGATGCCCCAGCGCTCGGCGGTGAGCGCGGCGTGGTCGCCCATGGACAGGCCGGTGCGGGGTTCGGCGTTGCGCGGGATGTCGGGCGCGAGGTGCCGGGGCCGTACGGCGGTCAGCGCGCGGGCCCTGGCGCGGGCGGACGTGGCGCGGCGGGCGGCGAGCAGGATGCGGCGCAGATCGTCGTTGACGCCGAGCGGCGCGTCGCTGGCGGTGTCGGCGCCGCCCGCGATGCCGGAGTCGACGACGCCGAGGGCGATCTTGGCCGCGACCGCGAAGACGGCCTGGAGGCCGGTGCCGCACGCCTGCTGGATGTCGTACGCGGGGGTCGTCGGGTCGAGGACGCTGCCGAGCACGGTCTCGCGCGCGAGATTGAAGTCGCGGCTGTGCTTGAGGACGGCGCCCGCGGCGAACTCGCCGACGCGTTCGCCGCGCAGCCCGGTGCGGTCGGCGAGGCCGTCGAGGGCGGCCGTGAGCATGTCCTGGTTGGAGGCGGTGGCGTACGGGCCGTCTGAGCGCGCGAAGGGGACGCGGTTGCCCGCGACGACGGCGACACGGCGGAGGGTCTGCATGCGATCTCCCGGGCTCCCCGAGGCGGCTCGGGGCTCTTTGCTGGAACGGTGACTCACCAGTAGCCTTACCGCCGGTAAACTTACTCCAGAGTAAGGAGAAGGCCAATGGCCGATCGCTACCTTCGTCTGACCGGCACGGCCCCCGGCCGCTTCCTCACCCGCCGTCTCGGCCTGCCCCAGCCGGCCCCGCTGCTGCGGTGGTCCGCCGAGCACCCCGAACTCGACGGTCCCGTGCTGCGGTTGACGGCGGGCGACCCCGCTCCCGCCGACGGGGCGCCGTACGGCGCGGTCGTCCTCGACGCCACCGCCGTCGCCGAGCCGGCCGGGCTCGGCGCCGTGCACGCCGCCCTGCACCCACTCGTACGGTCGCTCGCCGCCTGCGGTCGGATCGTCGTACTCGGCGCGCGTATCGACCCCGCCGACCCGCACCAGGCCGCCGCCCAGCAGGCGCTTGAAGGCTTCACCCGCTCCCTCGGCAAGGAGGTCGGCCGGGGCAGGACCGTACAGCTCGTACGACTGGCGCCCGGTGCCGACGCCGGGGCCGCGCTGGGGTTCCTGCTGTCGCCGAAGTCGGCGTACGTCAGCGGGCAGGTCATCGAGGTCGGCCCGGCGGCGTCCGGGGCGGAGGCCGCCTCGCGCGACCGCGCGCGCGTCGCGCTCGTCACCGGCGCGGCCCGCGGCATCGGGGAACAGGTCGCCGCGACCCTGGCCAGGGACGGCGCGCACGTCGTCTGCCTCGACGTACCGCGGGCCGCGGACGCGCTGGCCGCCGTCGCCGCCCGGCTCGGCGGCAGCGCGCTGCCGCTGGACATCACGGCGCCGGACGCGGGCGAACGGATCGCCGCCGCGGCCCCGGGCGGCCTCGACGTACTCGTCCACAACGCGGGCATCACCCGTGACCGCAAGCTCGCCAACATGCCCGCCGACCGCTGGGACCCGGTGCTGGACGTCAACCTCGGCAGCGTGCTGCGCACCACCGACCACCTGCTGAAGTCCGGCGCGCTCAACGCCCACGGCCGGATCGTCGCCACCGCCTCCATCAGCGGCATCGCGGGCAACGCGGGCCAGACCAACTACGCCGCGTCCAAGGCGGGCGTCATCGGCTTCGTCCGCGCCCTGGCCGCCGTCCCCGAGGTCCGCGAGCGCGGCATCACCGTCAACGCCGTCGCCCCCGGCTTCATCGAGACGCAGATGACCGCCGCCGTTCCCCTCTTCATCCGCGAGGCGGGCCGCCGGATGAACTCCCTCGGCCAGGGCGGCCTTCCCGTCGACGTCGCCGAGACCGTCGCCTGGCTCTCGGCCGCGGCCTCCGGCGGGATCACCGGACAGGTCGTCCGCGTCTGCGGGCAGTCCCTGCTGGGGGCCTGACCATGGCCCTCATGCTGACCCTCGGCCGCGGCGTCGTCACCGGCATCGGCAAACGGCCCTCCGCGACCGCCGCCGTGCCGCCGGTACGGCTCACCGATCCGGCCGTACGCGTCGACCCGGCGCGGCTCGCCGCCTACGCCTCGGTCTGCGGCTTTCCCGCCTCCGGCGCGGGCCCGCGCCCGCTCCCCCTCCCCCTCACGTACCCGCACGTCCTCGGCTTTCCGCTCGCCGCGCGGATCATGGCCGCCCGCGCCTTTCCGCTGCCGATGCTGGGCCTCGTCCACACCTCGATCTCGCTGGTCTCCCACGCGCCGCTGACCGCCGCCGACCGTCCCGACATCACGGCCTACGCGGCCGGGCTGCGCGGACACCGGCGGGGTACGGAGGTGGAACTGGTGACGGAGGCGCGGCTGGACGGGGAGGTGGTGTGGGAGGACCGCAGCACGTATTTGGCGCGGCACGGGACCGACTACGTCGCGGCTGACGACACCCCGGCCCACGCGGAGCGGCCCCCGCTGCCGACGCTGGCCGAGTGGCGGCTGCCCGCCGACCTCGGGCGTAGGCACGCGCGCGTCTCGCGCGACTACAACCCGATTCACCTCTATCCGGTGACGGCTCGGATGCTCGGCTTCCCCCGCGCCATCGTGCACGGCATGTGGACGGTTGCGCGGTGCGCCGCCGAGGTTCCTGAGGCCACCGGCCTTAGCGCGGCCTTCCACTCCCCCGTGCTGCTCCCCGCCACCGTCGCCTACGGCGCCACGGCCGACAGCTTCGAGCTCCGCTCGGCGCCCCACCGGCTCCACCTCACCGGGACCGTCTCCGCCCCGTAGGGGCCTTGTTCTCCTTTTTCCCGCCCGCCCACCCGTGCGGGTGCTTTCTTCGTCTGCGGGTGCCGCTTGTGCCTGGTCGGTCCCGGCCCGGGGTACCTCCTCGAAATCCGTAACACCTGGCCCTGGGTATCCGGTGACCTTCTTGTCAACGTATTTCTGCGGGGGCACCCCGCCCCGTCCCCTCCTCGCCCGTCGGCGTCCGCCTGTCCGTGGATGGCCGGGGAGGGTGTCAAAGACCGTGAGGTCGCCCCGCGCGTCCTCCGCCCAGGGTGCTGGGTGACGCCCTCGGACGGTCCGCAGACGGACGGGTGCCAGAAGACAGCCGGCGTCCGCCAATCCCCAAGGTGGACGAACAGCCGGACACCGTCACCCGCCGCCGTACCCAAACCCACCCACGCCCCTCCCGCCCCCCCGGCTGGACGGCCGGTCGCCCAGGGGCCCAGCCCCCACCCACCCCCTTCCCCGGCCACCCCCACCGGACAGCCGGACGCCGACGTACCCGAGCCCCACCCACCCCCTTCCCCGGCCACCCCCACCGGACAGCCGGACGCCGACGTACCCGAGCCCCACCCACCCCCTTCCCCGGCCACCCCCACCGGACAGCCGGACGCCGACGGACCCGAACCCACCCACCCCCGCCCCCCCAGCCACACCGGACAGGCGGACGCCGACGGACCCGGAGGGGACGGGGCGGGGTGCCCCCGCAGAAATACGTTGACAGGAACGGTGCCGGATACCCAGGACCAGGTGATACGGATTTCGAGGAGGTACCCCGGACCGGGACCGACCAGGCACAAGCGGCACCCGCAGACGGAGAACACACCCGCACGGGTGGGCGGGCGGGAAAAGAAGAACAAGGCCCCTACGGGGCAGGCACCCAGCGGTGGCCGGACATGAGGTTGGCGAGTCCTGACCAGGCGAAATTCATGAGGGTGGCGGCGGACTCCTTGCCGGAGGAACCGGCGGGATGGGTGCTCGCACCCCACCCGGCAAGGGATTCGGCGGCGCCGACAAGGGCGTGCGCGAGGGCGGCCACCTCGCGCTCGGCGAGGGCCTCGTCGCAGCCGGCGCCGGCATCGCGAGCCGCGGCGGCGATGAGTTCGGTGACGAAGGCGACGATCTCCGCCCGCATGACGGCCACTTCGGCCGCGAACGGCTCACCGACCGTACGGGCCTGGCTGTAGAGGACGGTCCAGCCGTCCGGATGGGCCTCGGTGTGCTCGAAGAAACCGAGAAGCCCGCTCCAGAGCTGCCGGTCGGCGGCGGCGCCGGGCTCGACGGCGGCGCGCACGGCCGCCTTCAGGGCCTCGGCCTCGCGGCGGATGCAGGCCGTGAAGAGTTCGTCCTTCGAGTTGAGGTAGAGGTACACGAGCGGCTTGCTGACCCCCGCCGCCTCGGCGATCTCGTCCATGGACGCGGCGCGGTACCCGCGCCGCGCGAAGGTCGCCACCGCGGCGTCCAGCATCTGCTGCTCGCGTACGGCTCGCGGCACCCTCTTGCCCCGGACAGCCACCGGCCCCACCTCTCCCCTGACACCCCCAGCCTAAACGGCAGGCGTCAGGCGGTGTGCGGCTCGGCGTCGCGCGCGGTCTCACGCGCGGAGTCGCGGGCGGCGTCGTCCGCCTCGTCCTCCATGGTGGTGTTCGCGGCGAGGTTCAGCCGCGTGCGCTCCACCCGGTCGGACACCTGACGGGCCGCCCGCTCGCGGGCTCCGCGCAGCAGCACCCAGCTCAGGGGGGCCGACACGATCAGCGCGAGCAGGACCACCCACAGGTAGTTCGAGTTTCCCAGCCCCGCTGGCAGGACATGCAGCCGGACCAGCCCCCAGATGACGCCGAAGGAGGCGACCATGAGGCCGAAGCGCAGTGCGGTGTAACGGAACATGTCTTCAGTGAAGCACGCCGCCTCCGCGCCGGCGGAAGAGGGTACGCGACCCGGAACACCGGCCGCCCCTCGGAGCGTCGCGCCGACGTCACAGCGTCAGGAGCATCACGATGTCGTCGCGGTCGTCACCGGGAGCGACCCGGATGGCGGCCGGAATGCGGCCGACCTCCTTGTAGCCGCAGGCGGCGTAGAAGAGGTCGACGCCGGTGCCGCCGCGGCAGGTGAGGCGGACGGCCTCGATGCCGTGGAAGCCGCGGGCCGCCTCCTCGACGGCGGCCATGAGCGTACGGCCGTGGCCGTGGCCCTGGTGGGAGGGGTGGACCATGAGCGTGTAGAGCCAGATCCAGTGCGTCATGAGCCGGTGGCTGTTGTACGCGAGGAAGGCGGTGGCGGCGACGCGCCCGTCCTCGTCGCGGCCGACGAGCAGGCGGCGTTCGCCGGAGCGGACGGCGGCCAGCGACCGGTCCATGTCGGGACGGACGTCGTCCGGGGTGACGGGAGGCACGAAACCGACGGCACCGCCCGCGTTGGACACATCGGTCCACAGGGCGAGGATGCCGTCGGTCAGTTCGTCGTCAATGAGCGGATCAAGCTCACAGGTAAGACCCATAGGGCGAGCTTAGCCATTACCGGCGCGGGACGCTGTCACCGGCGTCACACCCGCATGGGCTGCGGCGACTCCCGGCGCGACTCGTCGGGGCCCGGGTACTCCCGGATGATCTCGTAGCGGGTGTTCCGCTCGACCGGCCGGAACCCCGCGTCGCGGATGAGGTCCAGAATGTCGTCCCGCGTCAGCTTGTTGGGCGTGCCGTAGTCGTCGGCGTCGTGCGTGATCTTGTACTCGACGACCGAGCCGTCCATGTCGTCCGCGCCGTGGTTGAGGGCGAGCTGCGCGGTGGACAGGCCGTGCATGACCCAGAAGACCTTGACGTGCGGGACGTTGTCGAAGAGCAGCCGGGAGACCGCGAAGGTCTTGAGCGCTTCCGCGCCGGAGGCCATCGTCGTACGGGCCTGGAGGGTGTTGCGGACCTTGCCGTCCTTCATGTCCACGAAGTCGTGCTGGTAGCGCAGCGGGATGAAGACCTGGAAGCCGCCGGTCTCGTCCTGGAGTTCACGCAGCCGCAGGACGTGGTCGACGCGGTGCTTCGGCTCCTCGATATGGCCGTAGAGCATGGTCGAGGGGGTCTTGAGGCCCTTGGAGTGCGCGAGGCGGTGGATCCGGGACCAGTCCTCCCAGTGGGTGCGGTGGTCCACGATGTGCTGGCGGATCTCCCAGTCGAAGATCTCGGCGCCGCCGCCGGTCAGCGACTCCAGACCCGCGTCGATGAGCTCGTCCAGGATGTCGGAGGCCGACATGCCGGAGATCGTCTCGAAGTGGTGGATCTCCGTGGCGGTGAACGCCTTGAGCGACACCTGCGGCAGCGCTTCCTTGAGCGCCTTCAGCGAGCGCGGGTAGTAGCGCCACGGCAGCGACGGGTGCAGGCCGTTGACGATGTGCAGCTCGGTGAGGTTGTCGCCCTCCATCGCCTGGGCGAGCTTGACCGCCTCCTCGATCCGCATCGTGTACGCGTCCTTCTCCCCCGGCTTGCGCTGGAAGGAGCAGTACGCGCACGACGCGGTGCACACGTTCGTCATGTTGAGGTGCCGGTTGACGTTGAAGTGGACGACGTCACCGTTCATCCGCGTGCGCACGTGGTGGGCGAGGCCGCCCAGCCACGCGAGGTCGTCGGACGCGTAGAGCGCGATGCCGTCCTCGCGGGTCAGCCGCTCACCGGCGTAGACCTTCTCCTCCAGCTCGCGCTTGAGCCCAGCGTCCATCTGCTCCTCCTACCGATTCGACCCGATCGACAGTACCCCTACGCCTCCTCGGGAAGCGCCCCGACCCGGTTCTCCCACTTGGTGGACAGCACGATCGTGGTACGCGTCCTGGCCACGCCCTTGGTGCCGGACAGCCGCCGGATGGTGCGCTCCAGGCCGTCCACGTCGCCGACCCTGACCTTGAGCATGTACGAGTCGTCGCCCGCGATGAACCAGCAGTCCTCGATCTCGTCCAGGTCGCGCAGCCGGGTGGCGACCTCCTCGTGGTCGGCGGCGTCACTGAGCTGGAGGCCGACGAGCGCGGTCACACCGAGGCCGAGCGCGGTGGGCGCGACGGTGGCGCGGTAGCCGGTGATCACCCCGGCCTGTTCGAGGCGGTTGATACGGTCGGTGACGCTGGGACCGGAGAGACCCACGAGTCGGCCCAGCTCCGCGTACGACGCCCGGCCGTTCTCGCGCAACGCCTGGATGAGCTGCCTGTCCACCGCGTCCATCAGAATGGACCCTCCCGTTCGTGCCGTGACTGCGCTGTCCGGACAAGAATCTAAGGCATGAACGGGTGTGCGCCCTGCGCATCTGCTCTTCCGATGCCCGAATCACCCAGGTCCGGACCATCTGACCGGCGGGAATCGTACGCATCGTGCGCGCCGCGCGACTCAGCCGCCCGCTCCTTCACTCAGCCGCCCGCTCCTTCGCCCAGGCCCCCGCCCAGCTCGCCGCGCCAGCGGCGGTACAGCTTGTGCGGCACCCCCGCCGCGTCCAGCGCCCGCCCGGCCACGAAGTCCACGAGATCCTGGATGTGCGTGGCGCCCGCGTAGAAGGCGGGCGAGGCCGGGAGCACCACGGCGCCCGCGTCGTCCAACGCCACCAGGTGACGGAGCGTCTGGCCGCCGAGCGGCGTCTCGCGGACGGCGACCACCAGCGGGCGCCGCTCCTTGAGCGTGACGCTCGCCGCGCGCTGGAGCAGGTCCTTGGACAGGCCGAGCGCCACCCCGGCCACGCACGCCGTGCTCGCGGGCACGATCAGCATCCCCTTGGCCGGGTACGAGCCGGAGGAGGGACCGGCCGCCAGGTCGCCCGCGGGCCAGTACCGTACGGCCGACAGGTCCGCGATCCCGGTGTCGCGGGTGATGTCGGTGGTGCCGTCCGCGCCCCGGGCCAGCCAGCGGGCCAGGTCCTCGCGCCAGTGCGCGTCCCTGAACGGCTCGCCGGTCTCGTCCAGCAGCGTCAGCCGGGCGGCCCGGCTGACCACCAGGTCCACCGCCTCGCCCGCCGACAGCAGCGCGCGCAGCACGGCCGCGGCGTACGGCGTCCCGGAGGCCCCGGACACGCCCACCACCCACGGCCTGCGCTCGGTGTCGTCCATACGGTCGACCCTAACGATCCCGCGATCGACCCGCGCGAGCGGGAACCCGGGAGGCGGGTGCGGACGTTGTGCACACTGAAGAGCACTGGACCTGAGGGGGGATTCGGTGACGTACGGACAGACCGCGGGACGACCAGCCGGTACGGGAGGGCGCGCCGACTCGCTGCTCGCACCGCTGCGCGCGGGCGGCCGGGTGACGGCCGCCGGCGTCCTCATGCTGGGCTGGGTCGGGCTGCTGTGGGTGATCGAGGCGGTCGACGTGATCGCCGGACACCGTCTCGACTCGCTCGGCATCGTGCCCCGCAAGCCCGCCGAGCTGATCGACGTCATCCCGTCCGCCTTCATCCACTTCGGCTTCGGGCACGTGGCCTCCAACAGCCTGCCGCTGCTCGTCCTGGGCTTCATCGCCGCGCTGCGCGGCATCGGCCGCTATCTGGCCGTCGCCTTCACCGTCATCGTGATCGGGGGCCTCGGCGTGTGGCTGATAGCCCCGGCCCACACCAACACCGCGGGCGCCTCGGGGCTGGTCTTCGGGCTGTTCAGCTATCTGCTGGTGCGCGGCTTCGTGGACCGCAGGGCGCTGGACATCGTGGTCGGCGTCGTCGTCGGCGCGGTCTACGGCTCGATCCTGTGGGGGGTGCTGCCGACCGCGAGCGGAGTCTCCTGGCAGGGGCACCTGTTCGGGCTGATCGGCGGCGTGGTGGCCGCGTTCCTGTTCCGCGAACGGACGGTGGCCGTCACGGCCTGACGGTGTCACGTCGTCAGACCACAACACCGGGACGCCGCGACTC
The DNA here is from genome assembly GCF_014596445.1 of Streptomyces sp. CBMA29. Lineage (GTDB taxonomy): Bacteria > Actinomycetota > Actinomycetes > Streptomycetales > Streptomycetaceae > Actinacidiphila. The sequence goes on from NZ_MECL01000083.1 coordinate 43,648, forward strand.
CGTAACACCGCGACCGCGATCACGCGCTGAAGTGCGCCGATCCCCCGCCGAAAGCCCCCGCCGAAAGCCCCCGCCAGCAGCCCCGTGCCGGGCGGAAACTCCCGCGAGTCACAGCCTCCGCACAGTTATCCTTCTAGTCATACTTTCTTCCGTCACGTCCAAGGACCAAGGAGTCCGTCATCATCACCATGCGCAAGGGCCTTGCCGCCGCCGGAGTCGTGGCCATGATCGCCGCCGGTTCCGCAGCCTGCGGGACGGCCGCGGCCTCCAGCCCGGACACGAAGGTCAAGAACGCTTTCGAGAAGCTCAACGGCGAGAAGTCGCTGACCCTCGGGGTGCGCTTCGACGCCTCGGCGGACCAGATCTACACCGCGCTCCAGGGTGAGGAGGACTTCACCAAGGAGACGGCCAAGACGCTGGCCGGTCTGCGCGTCGCCGTCGCCCTCAGCGCCGACAAGGCGTTCAAGGACCTCAAGGACGGCGACAAGAGCTCCTTCGCCTTCCAGCTCGGCGCCGACGGCTCCGGCAAGAAGAGCCTGGTCGACGTCCGGGCCGTGAACGACAAGGTGTACCTGCGCCTGGACCTCAAGGGCTTCGAGACGCTGATCGGCTCCTCCAGCAAGGACGCCGCGCAGCTCAACGAATTCCTCGGCATGGCCGACGAACTGCCCGCCTCGCTCGCCTCGGTGAAGTCCGCCCTCAAGGGCGACTGGATCAGCCTGGACCTGAAGTCCTTCGAGTCCTTCGCCAAGTCCATGTCCAAGGACGGCGACTCGCCGCTCGGCGCGCTCCCCGACACCAGCAAGGGCCTGGACGCCAAGACGCAGCAGCAGGTCGTGGACGCGCTGCGCAAGGCGCTGGTGAACAACGCCAAGTTCAAGGAGCTGGGCAACCACGACGGCGCCGACCACGTCGAGGTCACCGTGCCCGCGCGGCAGCTCGCCAAGGAGCTGGAAGGCAGCCTCGGTTCGCTGACCAAGCAGATCCCCGACTTCAAGCCGTCGGACCTGGAGAAGGTGCCGAACAAGACGGTGGCCGTGGACGTCGCCGTCAAGGGCGGCAAGCTCGCCGGGATCAGCCTGGACGTCGCCCAGTTCGACACCGAGGCCAAGGGCAAGCTGCCCCTGGTGGTCGACGTCAACAGCGGCGCCGACCCGGTCAGTGCCCCCTCGGGCGCCAAGGTCCTCAACCCGCAGGACCTGATGGGCCTGTTCATGTTCGCCTTCGGCCACGGCGACGACAGCTCGGCTGACGACTCCGGCCTGGAGTCGTAAGCCTCAGTGGTTCAGCCTCGCGGCCTCGGTCTCACCGACGTTCAACGACGTCTCACAGACCGAGGCCGCGCACGCTCAGGTCGAGCAGCGCGCACACGAAGAGCGCGATCCCGATGAAACCGTTCACCTGGAAGAACGCCCGGTTGAGGCGGCTCAGGTCGTGCGGCCGGACGATCGAGTGCTCGTAGAGGAACGCCGCGCCGACGACGGCCAGGCCGATCCACCAGAAGACGCCCGCGTGGGTGGCGAGTCCGTACCAGACCAGCAGGCCCGTGGTCACGGCGTGGCAGACGCGGGCGCCGTATAGCGCGGCCGGGATGCCGAAGCGGGCGGGGACGGACTTCACGCCCTCGGCGCGGTCGGCGGCCACGTCCTGGCAGCCGAAGATCAGGTCGAAGCCGCCGATCCAGACGCCCACCGCGAGCCCCAGGATCACCGCGTCCCACGACCAGGCGCCGGTCACCGCGAGCCACGCGCCGATCGGGCCCATCGCCTGCGCGACGCCCAGGATGGCGTGCGGGAAGTTGGTGAACCGTTTCCCGTACGGGTAGACCACCATCGGCACCACCGCGACCGGCGCGAGCGCCAGGCACAGCGGGTTGAGCAGCGCGGCGGCGCCGAGGAACACCACGACGGCGATCAGCGCACCGGTCCACGCGGACCGTACGGAGACCGCGCCGGTGACCAGTTCGCGCCCGGCGGTCCGCGGATTGCGCGCGTCGATCTCGCGGTCGATGATCCGGTTGCACGCCATGGCGAAGGTCCGCAGGCCCACCATCGCGACGGTGACCAGCAGCAGTTGCAGCCAGTGCACCGAGCCGTCGTCGAGGAACATCGCGGTCAGCGCCGCGGTGTAGGCGAAGGGCAGCGCGAAGACCGAGTGCTCGATCATCACCAGCCGCAGGAAGGCCCTGACCGGTTCGCCCCCGCTCGCGCGGGGAGGCCCGGCCTTCGCGCTGCCTCCGTCCAGGATCGCCTCGCCGCTCACAGCCCGAACTCCGGTTCACCTCCGCGGATGCGGAGAGCATCCACGGCTCGGCATTCCATAAGGATCAGCCTACGACTCACAGCCCATACTCCTTCCAACGCTTGGTCACCCGTTCCGCGGTCTCCGGGTCGGAGAGCACCATGTCCGGCCAGCCGCCGTCGCGGGTGTAGCCCTCCTCCGGCAGCTTACGGGTCGCGTCGATGCCCGCCTTGCCGCCCCAGAACTGCTGGTACGAGGAGTGGTCGAGGTGGTCGACCGGGCCTTCGACGACGGTGAGGTCACGGGCGTAGTCGGTGTTGCCGAGCGCCCGCCAGGCGACTTCGTGCAGGTCGTGAACGTCACAGTCGGCGTCCACGACGATCACGAGCTTGGTGAGGGACATCATGTGCGCGCCCCACACGGCATGCATCGTCTTCTGCGCGTGCTTCGGGTACTTCTTGTCGATCGAGACGATCGCGCAGTTGTGGAAACCGCCCGCCTCCGGCAGGTGGTAGTCCACGATGTCCGGAATGATGACCTTCAGCAGCGGCAGGAAGAACCGCTCGGTGGCGCGGCCCAGCGGTCCGTCCTCGGTCGGCGGGCGGCCGACGACGATGGACTGGAACAGCGGGCGCCTGCGCATGGTGACGCAGTCGACGGTCAGCGCGGGGAACGGCTCCTGCGGGGTGTAGAAGCCGGTGTGGTCGCCGAACGGCCCCTCCGGCAGCGTCTTCCCCGGCTCCAGCCAGCCCTCCAGCACGACCTCGGCGTGCGCGGGCACCTGGAGCGGCACCGTCTTGCAGTCGACCATCTCCACCCGCTTGTTCTGCACGAAGCCCGCGAAGAGGTATTCGTCGATGTCGCCGGGGAGCGGCGCGGTGGAGGCGTAGGTGACGGCGGGCGGGCAGCCGAAGGCGATGGCGACCGGGAGGCGTTCGCCGCGGCGCTGGGCGGCCTGGTAGTGGTTGCGGCTGTCCTTGTGGATCTGCCAGTGCATGCCGATGGTGTTCCGGTCGTGCCGCTGGAGCCGGTAGAGGCCGAGGTTGCGGACGCCGGACTCGGGGTCCTTGGTGTGGGTCAGGCCGAGGTTGAAGAAGGAGCCGCCGTCCTGCGGCCAGGTGAACAGGGCGGGCAGCGCGTCGAGGTCGACGTCGTCGCCGGTGAGGACGACTTCCTGTACGGGGCCGTCCTTGATCTTCTTCGGCGGCACGTGCGTCATCCCGGCGAGCTTGCCGAACGCCTCCCGCATCCCGACGAAGCCCTGCGGCAGTTCCGGCTTGAGCAGCCCCGCGATCTTGTCGCTGATGTCGGAGTACGCGCTCAGGCCGAGCGACTTCAGCAGCCGCCGGTCGGTGCCGTAGACGTTCATCGCCAGCGGGGCGACCGAGCCGCGGACGTTCTCGAAGAGCAGCGCGGGGCCGCCCGCCTTGTTGACCCGGTCGGTGATCTCGCCGACCTCCAGATACGGGTCGACCTCGGCCTTGATCCGCCGGAGGTCGCCGTCCTTCTCCAGGGCCCGCAGGAACGAGCGGAGATCGTCGTAAGCCATGGGCCCCAGTCTTCCATCCCGCTCCCGCCGCCGACGCGCCGCCTCGTTAGGCTGAGGGCCTTGAGCCATGCTTCGTGGGGGGCCTTCGTGCTGCGGTATCTGCCTTATCTGATGGTGATCGCGCTGTGGATCTACGCCTTCGTGGACTGCCTCGGCACTCCCGAGCGGGAGGTGCGCGGGCTGCCGAAGGTGGTGTGGGTGCTGATCATCCTGTTCTTCGGCGAGGTGCTGATCGGGCCGGTCGCCTGGCTGCTGATCGGCCGGCGGCGCGGCCCGGTACGGGTGCGCACCGTCGAGGGCGCCACGCCCTCGGAGTGGCACCGGGACCACGAAGGGACCCGCGGGCGGCCCGAGGACCCGCGCGAGGTCGACGGGCCGCGGACGCGTACCCGCCAGGTGTGGGTCGCCCCGGACGACAATCCGGAGTTCCTGCGCTCGCTCGGCGAACTGAACAAGCAGAACAACGGGGAAGGCAAGGACGGCGGCGCGACGCCGTCCGAGGGCGACCAGGAGGACTCCGAGGGCGACCGGTGAGGAATCCGGCCCCCCGGGATCAGACCCCCGGGGGATCGGACCCCGCGAGATCAGACCCCGGCGTACGAGTGCTTGCCGGTGACGAAGATGTTCACGCCGTAGTAGTTGAACAGGAAGCACGCGAAGGCGATCAGCGCCAGATACGCGGCCTTGCGGCCCTTCCACCCGGCGGTGGCCCGTGCGTGCAGGTAGCAGGCGTACGCGACCCAGGTGATGAACGCCCAGGTCTCCTTCGGGTCCCAGCCCCAGTAGCGGCCCCAGGCGGCCTGCGCCCAGATCGCGCCCGCGATGATGGTGAACGTCCACAGCGGGAAGACCAGCGCGTTCATGCGGTACGCGAACTTGTCGAGGCTCGCCGCCGCGGGCAGCCGGGACATGATGTCGGCCCAGCGGCTGTCCTGCGTACGGCCCGCGGCCAGCGCGGTCTCGTAGCGGTCGCGGAACAGGTAGAGCAGCGTGCCGACCGCGGCGAGGTAGAAGATCGCGCCGGAGATGATCGCGCACGACACGTGGATCCACAGCCAGTACGAGTGCAGCGCGGGCACGAGCTGGTCGCTGGAGGTGTAGAGCACCGACAGGGCCAGGCCCAGGTCGAGCAGGACCGTCGTGGTGAGGAACAGACCGATCCAGCGGACGTTCTTCTTCAGCACGAGCAGCAGCAGGTACGCGCCGACGGCGACCATGCCGAAGGTGGTGGAGAACTCGTACATGTTGCCCCACGGGGGGCGCTGTACGGAGATGGCGCGGAAGAGGACGCCGCCGAAGTGCAGCAGCCAGGCCAGGACGGTGAAGGCCACCGCGATCCGCCCGTACAGGTCGCCCTTCTCGTCCTCGCCCGCGGCGCCGGGGCCGTCGGCGATGCCGCGGTCGCTGGCGGAGGCGCGGGTGATGACCTTGGGGACGTTCCGCGGGCGCGGGCGCTCCAGCGTGGTGGTGGCGCCGCCGCGCTGGGCGACCTTGACGGTGACCGCGGGGGCCGCCGCCTTGGCCGCCTCGGCCTCGCGCGTCTGCGCGGCGAGGGCCGCGGACTGCACGGCGACCTTGCTGCGGCTGCCGAAGACCCACTCCGCGAGGTGCGCGAGGAAGGCCAGCGCGTACACGAACATCGCCGAACGGATCAGGTAGTTGCTGTAGTTCGCGAAGTTCTCGTTGACCGCGGACGCGATATTCACGCGCGGGCTCCTTCGTCGTCGGTCCCGGGGGATGTCCGGGGAGTTGACTCTGGTTCGTCGTCGTCCGGGAGGGCCGGGGCCTCCGGCTGGAGCTGGAGCGCGATGTCGCCGATCTCCTCGGCGATCCGTACCGACTCGCTGCGGCCGAGGCCGCCCATCTCGACCACGGTGGTGCCGTCGGGGCCCGGCGCGGCGCGCAGCCAGATCCTGCGGCGCTGGATGAACAGCGAGCCCATCAGGCCGAGGATCGCGGCGACACCGCTGATCAGCGCGGTCTCGTTGCCCGACTGGTGGGAGACCTGGAAGCTGGCCCAGGTCTTGACCCCGGTGAAGGTGAGGCTGCCCGCGCCGTCCGGCAGGGTGATGGCCTCGCCGGGCTTGAGCGCGACGGCGTTGATGCCGGGCGTCGAGGTCTCCAGCTTGAACTGCTTCATCTTCGTCGTGTCGAGCTGGTAGACGTTCTTGGAGACGCCCCCGTCGATGCCGAGGTCGCCGTGGTAGGCGTTGAGGAACAGCAGCGGGCTCTCCAGGCCGGGGAAGAACGAGCGCGGGCCCTGGCTCGCGTCGCCGGTCGGCGTGAAGTAGCCGGTGAAGGCGAGCTGTTGCGGCTTGCCGTTCTTGCCGACCGCGTCGGGCACCTTGACCGTGCCGGTGGACGTGATGTTGCTGTCCTGCGGCAGGAACGGCACCGGGCCCCGGAAGGCCACATTGCCCTGGGCGTCCTTGACGGTGACGATCGGCGCGTAGCCGTGGCCGATCAGATAGACCTTCTCGCCGCCGATGCTCAGCGGGTGGTTGGTGTCGATCGTGCCCTTGACGGGCTTGCCGTCGGCGCCGTCCCAGTAGTGGATGTTGGCCTTGAAGACCCGCGGGCTGCCGATGTCGGGGCCGCTGGTCTCGTAGGCGGAGTCGAAGCTGTCGAGCGTGAAGCCGAACGGCTTGAGGTCGTCCGCGGTGTAGAGGGTGGACGGCGAGAAGTCGTCGTACTGCGTGAGGTTGTTGGTGAAGCCGTCGCCCTCGACGATCAGCTTGCCGCCCTCGGCCTTGTTCAGGGAGGTGACGGCGAAGGAGATCAGCAGGCCGAAGAGCGCGATGTGGAAGAGCAGATTGCCGGTCTCGCGCAGGTAGCCCTTCTCCGCGGCGACCGCACCGCCGCCGCCCTTGCCGTCCTTGCCGGTGCCCTCGCTCAGCGCGGTACGGAAGCGGCGTCCGCGCAGCGCCTTGTGCGCGGCGTGCAGCACCTGCTCGGGCTCGGCGTCGGTGCGCCAGGTCGAGTACGCGGGGAGCCGGGTGAGGTGGCGCGGCGCGGCCGGGGGCCTGGCCCGGAGCTGGCCGACGAACTGCCAGGTGCGCGGGACGATGCAGCCCGCGAGGGAGACGAACAGCAGGATGTAGATCGCCGCGAACCACGGCGAGCTGTAGACGTGGAACATCCCGAGCCGGTCGTACAGCGGGCTGATGCCGGGGTTGGCCTTCTTGAACGCCTCGACCTTGAGCGCGTCGGAGTGCTGCGGGATGAGCGAGCCGGGGATGGCGGCCAGCGACAGCAGGAAGAGCAGGACCAGGGCGATCCGCATCGAGGTGAGCTGCCGCCACATCCAGCGCAGCAGGGCGAGGGTGCCGATCGCGGGCGCGCTGCGCAGGGTGTCGACCGGCTGGGTGCTGAGCTGCGCGCCCGCGGCGCCCAGCTCCTCGCGTTCCTCGGGCGCTTCGCCGCCCGTCCCCTTGCCGTTGCCCTCGCGCGGCTCGCGCTCGGTTTTCTCCGTGACGCTCATGGGTCAGACCCCTGGGGTGAAGCTGCTCGACCAGATCTGCATCTGGTAGGTGATGTGGTCCCAGACGCCGGTGACGAGGAGGACGCCGACCGCGACGAGCATCGCGCCGCCGGCGCGCATCACCCACACGTAGTGGCGTTTGACCCACGCGAACGCGCCGAGCGTACGACGGAAAGCTATGGCGGCCACGATGAACGGCACACCGAGGCCGGCGCAGTAGAACGCCATCAGCAGCGCCCCGCGGCCCGCGCTGGCGTCGTTGAAGGCCAGCGCGTTGACGGCGCCGAGGGTGGGGCCGACGCAGGGCGCCCAGCCGAGGCCGAAGAGCAGGCCGAGCAGCGGCGCTCCCGCCAGGCCCAGCGCGGGCCGGTAGTGGAAGCGGAATTCGCGCTGGGTCAGACCGCCGACGATGCCCATGAAGGCCAGGCCGAGGACGATGGTGAGGCCGCCGAAGATCTTGGAGAGGATCTGCCGGTGCACGAGCAGTTCCGCGCCGAAGTTGCCGAACAGGGCGCCGCCGGAGACGAACAGGGCGCTGAAGCCGAGCACGAACAGCGACGAGCCCAGCAGCATCCGGCCCCGCTTGGCCTCGGCGAGGTCGGTGCCGGTGACGCCGGTCACGTACGACAGGTAGCCGGGGACCAGCGGCAGGACGCAGGGCGAGAAGAAGGAGATCAGCCCGGCGAACATGGCGATCGGGATGGCGGCCAGCAGCGCCCCGGTGAGCACCGTCTGGTTGGGGTCGGTCGCCGCGCTCAGCGTGACGACGACGGCGGCGCTTGCCTGCACGTCACTTCTCCGCGATGAGCGGGTCGATGATCTGGTGCAGGTCCTCGACGCTCAGCGGCTTCAGCGCGCGGACGGCGAGCTTGCCCTGCCGGTCGATGACGAGGGTGGCGGGCAGGCTCTGCGGGTTGAGGCTGCCCTTGGGGAAGCGCAGGATCAGCGAGCCGTAGGGGTCGTACAGGCTGGGGTACGGGATCTTGAAGCGCTTGTCGAAGCGTTCGGCGTTGGAGACGTCCAGGTCCCGGGTGTTGATGCCGAGGAACTGCACGCCCTTGTCCTTGTCGGCGTTGGCGACCTCGGCGAGGTTCGGCGCCTCCGCGCGGCAGGGCGCGCACCACGAGCCCCAGATGTTGACGACGACGACCTTGCCCTTGTACGCGGCCAGGCTGTCCGTGCCGCCGGTGACCGTCTTGCCCGAGATATCAGGGGCGGGTTCGCGGTCGGCGGCCTTGACGACGTTGATCTCGCCGGTGCCGCCCATGAAGTTGGCGTTGTCGGTCCCCGAGGTCGAGGTCGACGAGCAGGCGGCCGTCGTCATCGCGAGCGCGGCGGCCCCCACCAGTGCCGCGGCACTGCGGGGGAAGCGGCGTCGGAGGGCGCGCGTAGGACTCATGTGAAAAGTTTCGCATGGGCCTTCGCACGATCTTCCACGCCCCCGACGCCAACCCCAAAAACGGCAATTGCCCCAAGTAAGGATCAGGTAGTCGCGGTTCCGGCGCCGACCGGCGCCTTGCTCGAGCCGCTGGTTCCGCTGCTGGTCCCGCCGCTGTTCACGGCGGGCGCGGCGAGGAATTCCCGCCAGCCGCCGGTGGGCGCCTGCCCGACCTCCAGCGTACGGAGCTTGTCCAAAACGGCCGGGTCCTGCGCGTCCAGCCAGTCCACGTACTGCCGGAAGGACACCATGCGGATGTCGCCGTTGTTCGCCTTGTCGCGGGCCGCGGCGACGTGCTTGAACGCTTCTTCAACGGCGTCCATGTAGATCCCGCCGTTCCACTGCTCGAAGTGGTTGCCGATGTAGAAGGGCGCGCGGTTGGTCGTGTACGCGCGCTGGAAGCCCGCGATGTACGAGGCGGTGGCCTGCCGGCGCCAGCCCGGGTAGTTGGCCGGGTCGGACTTGGTCGCCGCGTGCGACTGGTTGGCCAGCATGTTGTAGTCCATGGACAGCACCTCGAAGGAGTGTCCGGGGAACGGGATGAGCTGGAGCGGCAGGTCCCACAGGCCGCCGCGCTTGGCGGGCCACACCTGGTTGCCGCCCGGCGAGCTGGCGTCGTACCGCCAGCCCAGTGCCTTGGCGGTCGGCAGCAGATTGTCCTGGCCGAGCAGGCACGGGGTCCGGCCGCCGACCAGCTCCTTCTCGTAGTCGAAGGGCAGCGGGTCCTGGTCGTGCCAGCCGGTGCTGGTCTTCCAGCTCTTCACGAACGACTTGGCCTGGTCGATCTCGCTCTTCCAGTCGGTCGGCGTCCAGCGGCCGACGGAGCCGCTGCCGGCGCAGAAGTGTCCGTTGAAGTGCGTGCCGATCTCGTGGCCGTCCAGCCACGCCTGCCGGACGTTGTCCAGCGTCATCCGTACGTGCTGGTCGGTGAGGTAGCCGATATCGGAGGCGCCCCGGGGGCTGTTCGGCGGCGCGTACTGGAGCTTCTTGCCCTCCGGCAGCAGGTAGAGGCCGGAGAGGAAGAACGTCATCAGCGCGCCGTGGTTCTCGGCGAGCTTGCGGAAGCGGGGGAAGAGGCCGTTGCCGACCTCGCCCGCGCCGTCCCACGAGAAGATCACGAACTGCGGCGGCGCCTGGCCGGGCTCCAGCCGCTCGGGCCTGGCCTGATTGGGCTGTACCCCGGTGTACGCCGTCGATCCGTCGCCGATCAGCGTCACGGTCTTCTTCGGGGCCTGGCGTCCGCTGGCTCCCGACTTCTCACCGGTCTTGCTCGCCACAGGCGTCGCGCCGCCACCGCCCACCCCCTTCCCCGTACCGCAACCGGCGACGCCGAGCCCGGCTGCCGCCGCGCCCGCGCTGGTGGTCAAGAGGGTCCTGCGGCTCATGGCGCACATCGTGGAACGATCCCGTCTCTCGGCTTCTCCGGCCTGACGGCCGAGATGGGCAGAAAAGTGGTCACCCACCATGACGTTCACACGTTCCTCATGGTTACGTCCCATGCGGCAAAACTTGCCGAGCTTCCCTCGGGTGGCTCCTACATATCACTGGGGCGGTGTACGCACACCGACGCGGCGCCGAACTTCTGGGGGCACGCCCTAAAGGAGCCGCGCGGGGACCAGGTCCCGGGCGGGCTCGCTGTAGCCGACGGAGACGATGCGGTCGCCGTCGTAGGTGAAGGAGGTCAGGGAGGCCAGCGTGCACTGGCGGCGGCGCGGGTCGTGCCACAGGCGGCGGCGCTCGGCGTAGCTGCGGGCGATCCAGATGGGGAGCTGGTGGGAGACGCAGACGGCCTCGTGCCCACGGGCGGCGTCGCGGGCGGCGGCCAGCGCGGCCGTCATCCGGACGACCTGGTCGACGTACGGCTCGCCCCAGCTCGGCCGGAAGGGATTGGTGAGGTACTTCCAGTTCGCGGGCTTGCGCAGCGCCCCGTCGCCGACGCCGAAGGTCTTCCCGGCGAAGACGTTCGCCGCCTCGATCAGCCGCTCGTCGGTGCCGACCTCCAGCTCGTGGGCGGCGGCGATGGGCGCGGCGGTCTCCTGGGCGCGCTCCAGCGGGGAGGCCACGACATAGGTGATGTCGCGCGAGGCCAGGTGTTCGGCGACCCGGTCGGCCATCTTGCGGCCCAGCTCGGACAGGTGGAAGCCGGGGGCACGCCCGTACAGGATGCCGTCGGGGTTGTGCACCTCGCCGTGCCGCAGCACGTGGACAACGGTCATCTCGCTCATGCGTGGGCCTCCGCTGCGGCGCGTGCGGCGGCGGGCAGCGCGGCGGCGATCCGCTCCACGGCCCGCTCGTCATGGGTGGTCGAAACGAACCAGGACTCGAAGGCGGAGGGCGGCAGATAGACGCCCTGCGCCAGCATCGAGTGGAAGAAGCCGGTGAAGCGGAAGGCTTCCTGCCGCTTCGCGCCCTCGAAGTCACGGACCTCGTCGTCCGTGAAGAAGACGGAGAACATACTGCCCGCGGTCTGCACGCGGTGCGCGACCCCCTCCTTGGTCAGCGCGGCGCCGACCAGCTCCCGGATCTCCGCCGACACCGCGTCGACGCGCGCGTACGCGGCCTCGTCGAGCAGCCTGAGCTGCGCGAGGCCCGCGGCGGTCGCGACCGGGTTCCCGGACAGCGTGCCCGCCTGGTAGACGGGGCCCGCGGGGGCGAGACGGCTCATCACGTCGGCCCGGCCGCCGAAGGCCGCGGCCGGGAAGCCGCCGCCCATGACCTTGCCGAAGGTCATCAGGTCGGGGCGCACCCCGTCGAGCCCGTACCAGCCGGAGCGGCTGACGCGGAAGCCGGTCATCACCTCGTCGGAGATGTAGAGCGCGCCGTCGTCGGCGCAGAGCTGCTGGAGTCCGGCGTTGAAGCCGGGCAGCGGCGGGACGACGCCCATGTTGCCGGGCGACGCCTCGGTGATCACGCAGGCGATCTCGCCGGGGTGCGCGGCGAAGGCGGCGCGTACGGCGTCCAGGTCGTTGTACGGCAGCACGAGGGTGTCCCCGGCCTGCGCGCCGGTCACCCCGGGGGTGTCGGGCAGGCCGAAGGTGGCCACGCCGGATCCCGCGGCGGCCAGCAGCGCGTCCACATGACCGTGGTAGCAGCCCGCGAACTTGACGATCTTCGCCCGGCCGGTGAAGCCGCGCGCGAGCCGGATCGCCGACATCGTGGCCTCGGTGCCGGACGACACCAGCCGTACCTGCTCCAGCGGTTCGACCCGCGCGACCATCTCCTCGCCGAGCGCGACCTCGCCCTCACCGGGTGTGCCGAAGGACGTACCGCGCGTGACCGCGGCCTGGACGGCGGCGATCACCTCGGGGTGCGCGTGGCCGAGAATCATCGGTCCCCACGAGCAGACGAGGTCGACGTACTCGCGGCCGTCGGCGTCGGTGAGATAGGGGCCCGTGCCGGACACCATGAACCTGGGCGTGCCGCCCACGGCGCGGAAGGCCCGCACCGGGGAGTTCACACCGCCTGGTGTCACGGCCGCCGCGCGGTCGAAGAGTTCCTGGGACACTGGTGCTTCGTACGGATAGCTCACATGCACATGCTCTCAAATGCCTGGCGTTGCGCGGCAACGTCTCAACCCTGCATCTGAGACGATGATCGGGTTGCGTGGTTGGGTCTGCGGATGGTCGGGTAGTGGAATGCAGCAGCGCGGTGGCGGACCGGGCGAAGGACCGGGCGAGCACGAGCCCGAACGCGCCCGTCCCACCGGCAGGCGACGCCGTCCCGCGAACCCCGCCGACCGTGTACCGGAAAACCGTTCAACCGCGAGCGAGGGCAGGAGCAGGGGTGGCCGAGTGGGGGTGACCTACAAGTACTTCGGTGCGCCCGACGGCGCCACCGCGGCACGCGTCCCGATCTCCATGCGCCCCGAGGAACTCGGCGGCGACGAACTCGGCCACGGCATGTACACCAAGGTCAAGCCGGAGACGATGGCCGCGATGGTCCTCACCGGCATCGAGGGCATACCCCCCGCCAAGGTCCCGCCGCTCGAACTGGTGGTGCTGCACCCGGACTACGCGGTGGTGCGGCTGCCGCACTCGGTCGTCGAGCCGCTGCGCACCGCCAACGAGGAATCGCTGGGCGCCGCCGCCTTCATATGGTCCACCGTGCCGGACCGACGAGGTCCGAGAGACGCGTTCGTGATCTATCAGATGCTCCACGAATGGCAGGATTTCGCCCGCCGCTGCGAGGAGTCCGGTCACCAGCTCTACTGTCTCGTCTGGCCCTGACCGGCCGCCCGGATTGCGCGTTTCCGGCCACCTGGTGACTGGCGGATCACCGCAACGGCTTGCACGCGCCAAATACCCCCCGCGATACGGGATATCGCACCCTCAAGCGCTCAATTTCCCGCGCGTGCCGCCGAGTCCTCGTACAGCTCGAAGTCGGCGAAGCTGAAGCCGGGCGTCACCAGACAGCTCACCAGAACCTCGTGCTTCTGCGCGGGCTCGGCGCTCTGCCAGGTGCCCGCCGGGACGAGAGCCTGGAGATGGGTGACGGGATGGTCATGTCCCGGCCCCAGCAAGGTCGTTGAGGCGCTCGCGCCGCTCTCCTGCGGGGCGTCGCCGGTGCCGCCCTGCCGCAGCAGGAGCTGGCCGCCGCGCCGCCACAGCCACAGCTCGTCCGAGCGCACCCGGTGCCAGGCCGACCGCTCCCCCGGACTCAGCAGGTAGTGGATCAGCGTGGCCGTCGGCCGGACACCGTCGAGACCCGGCACGGCCACCTCGACCGGTGAGCTGTAGACCCGGCCGTACCAGCCGCCTTCGGGATGCGGTTCAAGACCCAGTTCATGCGCGGTACGCGGACGTAGACCCATATGACACCTCCTGCGCCACTACGGCTGCGCCCGCGGAGGCGGACGCCGTACCGTCGCGGCGACCGTACCCCGCGGGGGCGGCGGCGCCGTAATCAGGCCGTCGTCACCGTCTTGATCACGCCGACTTGGGTCACGCCGTCTTGAGGCGGAGGATCAGGGTGATCACCGACAGCACCGCGAGGACGGCGGGGAAGGCGGCGACCGGTGCCGGGTCGTGGACCTTGAGGTGGGTGCCGGTGGCGCCGATCAGCAGCAGGACGGCGCCGGTCGCGGCGGCGACGCCGAGCGGGGCCCAGGCCAGACCGATCAACAGGCCGCCGCAGGCGGCGATTTCGAGCAGGCCGATGGCGCGGGACAGGGGCAGGGACAGGCCCAGGTGCTCCGCGGTCTCGGCCGCCTTCGGATGGTTGATCACCTTGAAGGTGCCGAGCGCGGCGAAGACCAGCGCCAGGACGAGGGACAGCACGACGGTGACGGCGAACATCGGGGCTCCGGGGTGAGGGGAAGGCTTACGGGGTCGCATACGGCCGTCAGATCCAGCTCGACAGCCGGCCGAGCTGGGGGATGATGTGCGCTTCCTCAAGGTCCAGGTGGGCCGCGAGGTGGTCGGCGAGCGCGCGGACGGCGTCCTGCGCCGGGGCCCAGTCGGCGTCGGGCAGCGCGCCGACCGACGTGATCATCGCGTCGAGCAGCGAGCCGAGCGCCAGGTGGTCCGCGGTGAGCTTGTCGACCACCGGGCCCAGCTCGGGGGCGATGCGCAGCACCGCGGGGAAGATCCGGAAGTCCTCGATGGAGTGGTGCGCGTGCACCGTCTGGCAGTACATGTCGCAGAACGACTTGAGCTGCCAGGCCGCTTGACGCAGCGTCAAGTCGTCCATGCGGGCGTGGACTTCGCCGAGCGCGGCCGGGTCCTTCGCGGCGAGCAGCCGCAGGGCCTCGCCGAGCGAGTCCAGGTCGCGGCGCAGCGCGGCGTGCGCGCCGAGCAGCGTACTGACCATCGCGCGGCCCGCGGGCGTGGTGGCCGTACCGCCGCCGCCCGTGCCCGGGGTCTCGGGCGCGCTCATCGGTTCGCGCCTTCCTTGCTCACCGCTTCGCGGACCGCCGGGACGACCTCGGCGTGGAAGGTCTCGATCTGCCGGGCGTGGTCGGCCATCGGGGTCAGGACGAAGGCGCTGACGCCGCCGTCGAGGACCAGTTCGGTGAGCCGTTCCGTCCACGCGGCGCTGCCCTCGTTGAAGGGCGCGCCGCCGTTCCCGTCGATCCGGCCGATGATGTTGTAGAGCCGCCGGACGTCGGACGGGGCGCGTCCTGCGGCCGAAGTGGCCTCGTCCATACGGTGGTTGAGCGCGATGACCGCGGCCGGGTCGAGGTAGGGGAAGCTCGGCAGCCAGCCGTCGCCGAGCCGCGCGGTGACCTCCAGCATCCGGGGCCGGTACGCGCCGAGCCAGATGCCGATCGGGTGCGCGGGCGCGGGCCCGGGGACGACGCCCTCCAGGCGGTAGTGCTCGCCCTCGTACGCGGCGGGGGCGTCCCCGGCCGCCCACACCCGGCGGATGACCGCGACGGCCTCCTCCAGGGCGTCGATGGCGACCTTGGGCGAGCGGCGCGGGCCGCCCATGCCGCCGCCGCCGTGGTCGGCCGCGGCTCCCGCGCCGAGGCCGAGTTCGACCCGGCCGCCGCTGATCAGGTCGAGCGAGGCGGCGGCCTTGGCGAGCATGGCCGGCGGGCGCAGCGGGAGATTCGCCACGTCGGGAAAGAGCCGGATGCGCTCGGTGCGGGCGGCGAGCACGGACAGCAGCGTCCACGCTTCCAGGGCGGCGCCCATGTAGGGGTGGTCCATGAGGCCGAGTAATTCGAAGCCGCGGCTGTCGGCGAGTTCGGCGAGCCGGATCAGCTCGTCGATCCGGGCGGCCTCCGGGTTCAGCGCGATGCCGAATTCCAGCGGGTGGACGCGCTCGGCGGTCGTCGGGGCGGGTGCGGGCACGGGCTCGGACATGAGTGGTCTCTCCGGGAGTTCGGCGTGAAGTCGTTGTCATTAAAGCCGTCGGCCGCGGGCCCCCGCTGTACCGTTGGCGTGACGGTAATTGACACTGGGCGTCAGGAAAACTGACGGTGCCCGGGACGGGAGGGGCTGCGGCGTGCTGGACGTGAGGAAACTGCTGCTGCTGCGCGAGGTGGAGGCCCGCGGCTCGATCGCCGGGGCCGCGCAGGCGCTCAACTACACGCGGTCGGCGGTCTCCCAGCACCTGTCGGCGCTCGAAGCGGAGACCGGGGTGCCGCTGCTCGACCGGACGAACGGCAAGGCGACGCTGACCGCCGTCGGCCGGCTGCTGGTCAGGCACGGCGAGGACATCCTGTCCCAACTGGAGACCGCCGAATCGGAGTTGCTGGAATTCAGCGGCCAGGTCTACGGCGACCTGCGGGTCGGCATGCCCTTCCACGAGGGCCCGGCGCTGCTCGTGCCGGTGCTGGCCGGGCTGCGGCGCGACCATCCCAACCTCCGGATCACCTTGCACGACGTCCGCAGGAGCGAGGCCCGGCAGGCCGTGCGGCTCAATCAGCTCGACCTCGTCGTCGCCTCCCGCTACGACCAGATCCCCGAGCCGGACGTGCCGGGGCTGACCGAGGAGCCGGTCGCGGGTGACCGCGTCCGGCTCGCGGTGCCGCCGGGCCACCCGCTGGCGGAACGGGGCGCCTCGGGGACGGCGGTGCCGCTGGCCGACTTCGCCCGTGACCCGTGGATCTACGACGAAGGCTCGGCGCTCGGCCGGCTGACCCTGCACGCCTGCCACGGCGCCGGTTTCGCCCCGGACGCCGTGGCCGAGACCGACGACATGCAGGCCGTCCTCGGCCTGGTCTCCCACGGCTGGGGCGTCGCCCTCGTCCCCGACCTGGTCCCCGACCGCCCCGGCTTCCCCGTCGTCCGCGTCACCCCCGCCGCCCTGACCCTCACCCGCCACGTCACCCTCGTGGCCCGCACCGGCACCCTCGCGTGCCCCTCGATCGCGGCCGTCCTCACCGCCGTCCGATCCCTGGTCACCCCCCACCCCCCGGCTGCCGCCGACCCCCCACGACGGCCCGCAGCCGCCGCCGCTGCGGCCGCAGCTGACCCCCACTGACCGCCATCCGGCGGTGGCTGTCCTCCCGTCCGGGAAGACCGAGGCCATCACCTCGACCGCGTCCGCTGACGATGCCCCGCGGCAGCGCGGACAGCGCGGACAGCCGAACCGTAACGGCCTGGCCGCCGTGCGCCGACGCATCGGCGAACGCCCCCCGGCCGGGGACAGAGCCGAAGCCCGCGCCTCGAACAAACCCCGCTGGCCGCAAAGCCCATGCGCCCGCAGGCCGGTGCGGGCCGTAACGGCCTGGCCGCACGCACCACGAGCCCGGCCGCAGGCCGGGGGGCGGGCATCGAGGCTCGCGCCTCGGCCGACTCGCGCTGGTCGCAAGGCCAGCAGGGCGTGCGGAGCCGGCCGGAGGCCGTATCGGGGGCTGTTGGCGGTCGCAGGCCGCGCGCGCCCACGTCGGCGACGGCCTCTCGGCCCGGGGCCGACTCACGCTCGTCGCAAGCCCGGCCGCAGGCCGTTTCGGCTGCGGGCCGGACGTCACGCACCTGCCCGGAGGGCTATTTGCGGGCGGTTACCAGGGCGACCGGGCCGTCGAGGGGGCGGGCGGAGCAGGACGTGAAGCCGGTTTCCTCCAGCCAGCGGACGCAGTCGGCGCCGGTGTAGTCGAAGCCGCCGGGGCTTTCGAGGAGCATGTGGAGGCTGGTGAGGAGGCCGAAGGCGTTGACGCGGCGGTCGTCGTCGATCATCGACTCGTAGACGACGACGGAGCCGCCGTCCGGCAGGGCCTCGTACGCCTTCTTCAGGAGCATCCGCTTGGTGTCGAGGTCCCAGTCGTGCAGGACGCGGCCGAAGACGACGACATCGGCGGTCGGCAGGACATCGGTGAGGAAGCTGCCGGGCTCAAAGCGGAGCCGGTCGCCGAGCCCGGCGCGCCGTACCGTCTCGTGGAAGGTGGGCGCGACGGCCGGAAGGTCGAAGCCGGTGCCGCGCAGGTGCGGGTGCGCGGTCAGTACGGTGTTGAGCAGGATGCCCTCGGAGCAGCCGATGTCCACGACGCTCGTGACGTCCGTCCAGGCGAAGGCGGCGGCCAGCGCCTGCGAGGCGGCGAGCGAACCGCCGGTCATCGCCTTCTGGAAGCGACTGGTCAACTCCGCGTCGGCGTACAGGACATCGAAGGGGTTGCCGTCCGCCCCGCCGACGTTGTTCTGCGGCTCGCCGGTCCGCAGCGCCTCGGTCAAGTGCCCCCAGGACTGGTACCACTGCTCCTGCGCCATCTCCAACAGGCCCCCGATGTACGTGTCCTGGGCGCGGTCGAGGAAGGCCGCCGTGTCGGGCGTGTTCGCGTACACCCCGTCCGTCCGCTCCAGCAGGCCGAGCGCGACCTGGCTGTCGAAGAAGTCGCGGGCGCCGCGCGGGTGCAGGCCGAGGCGGGCGGCGAGCGCGGACGCGTCGGCCGGGCCGTGCGCGGCGAGGTCCGAGTACACCCCCAGCTCCACGGCGGTCAGCAGCACCTTGGACTGCCAGAATCCGAGGCCGAGTTGGACCAGTCGGTCCTGGGCGTTGCCGACGGGCGGGCGGGACGCAGTGCTCACGGCGTGTCCTTCCTGGGGTGGGGGTACAGGGCGCGGGCGGGCGGGTCACAGGGTCACAGGGTCACAGGGTCACAGCACGACGGCGGGGAAGGGCGGTGACGGCAGCGGCACCCGGCGCCTGAAGGCCGTGGCGGCCGTGGCGGCCGTGGCGCGAGCCCCCGCGCGCGGGTAGCTGCCGAGGAAACTGGCCCGCGCCCCGACGTCGGAGAGCGCGGCCACGGCGCGGCGGACCCGCTGGTCGTCGATATGGCCCTCGACGTCCACGAAGAAGCGGTAGGTGCCCAGGCGCAGCCCGGTCGGCCACGCCTGGACCCACGCGAGG
Source organism: Streptomyces sp. CBMA29 (assembly GCF_014596445.1). Taxonomy (GTDB): domain Bacteria; phylum Actinomycetota; class Actinomycetes; order Streptomycetales; family Streptomycetaceae; genus Actinacidiphila. The sequence goes on from NZ_MECL01000083.1 coordinate 62,149, forward strand.
CTGACGCGTCCCGCCGAGAAGACGGACAGGATCCCGGGCAGCGCGGCCGGTGTGCCGTCGCCGACCGACACCAGCAGGGACGTACGGTCCCGGCCGGTGCGGGCGGGCGGCGCCCCGGCGCGGCGGACCATGACGAAGCGGGTCACGGCGTTCTCGCGCTCGCCGATGTCGGTGGCGAGCACGCGCAGCCCGTACCGCTCGGCGACGGCGGGCGCCGCGACGGCCGCGTCCCGCGGGTCGCCGGACCCGGCCAGGTCGCGGGCGGCGCCCGCCGTCGAACCGGCCGCCTCCGTCACGGCGTTCGGGAGCTTCAGGCCGAGCCAGCGGGCGCACTGGGCGAGCGCGTGCGGGTGGCTGCGGACCCGCTCGACGCCGTCGAGTGGGGCGCCGGGCAGGCCCAACAGCGCGAAGGTGACGCGCAGTTCGGTCTCGCCGACGATGTGCAGATCGTCGGTGGCGGCGGCGAAGCCGTCGAGGGTGGCGGGGACCACGCCCTTCAGGGAGTTCTCCACCGGCACCATCGCGGCGGCGCAGTGGCCGCGCCGCACGGCGTCCAGGGCGTCGGCGACGGTCGGGTACGGCTCGCACACCGGACCCGGACCCGGCACCGGCACCGCGCCGAGCGCGGAGCGCAGCGCCGTCTCGGTGAAGGTGCCCTCGGGCCCCAGATAGGCGTACCTCATGAGGGCCGCTCCCTCAGCTCTCGATGAGGCGGTGGAAGAGGACGGTGTCGAAGATGTCCTCCATGGCGGTGGCCCGGCCGTCGCGCATCGTCCAGGAGTGGACGAACTGAAGGGTCTCGGTGTGGCCCGTCAGCGACGTGACGTGCCGGATGCCGAAGACCACGATCCGGTCGCCGGACTCGATGAACTCCATTGGTTCCAGGCGCATTCCGCCCAGGACGGTGGGGACGTGGGCGAGGAATTCCTTGACGCCCGCGTGCCCCTTCTTCGTACCGCCGAGTCCGTAGACGTCCATCCCGTCCGGATGCACCCAGTCGACGTCCGGGTGCAGGGTCGCCAGCAGCCCTTCGACGTCGCGTTCCGCGAAGGCGCGGTAAGCGGCCCGGACCGCCTCGGAGTTGCTACGCCTGGACACCGGCGCCCACCTCCCCGGCGCTGTGCTCGCGCAGGCGCCCGGGGTACATCGCGGCCAGTGTGCGGCGGATGCCGTCGCGCCAGCCGACCTCGCAGGGGCCGGTCAGCTCGCGGCGCAGCGCCGGGTCGAACTGGTAGGTCTCGCGGGTGACTTCGGACGGTACGAGCGTGGCGGTGATCCCGGTCAGCTCCTCCAGGTACCGCACGCAGTCGGTGATGCCGACCGCTTCGTCACCGCCCCAGTTGACGAGCGTGGTGGGGACGGCGGCGGCCTCCCACAGGCGCGGGACCTGGCGTACGAGGTCGTCGGTGTGCAAGAGCGAGCACCAGTTCTGGCCCTCGACGGGGACGGGGATCGGCTCGCCGGCCAGCATCCGCTTGAAGTAGAGCATCGGGACGCCGCCGTAACCGCCGGGCCCGTAGGCGATGTTGAGCCGGGCGATGGTGGTCGGCAGGCCGAGCACCTGGCCGAAGGCGCGGACGGTGCCCTCGGCGGCGATCTTCCCGACCGGGTACGCGGGCAGCCAGTCGGCCCTGCCGTCGACCGGGTCGGTCTCGGTGTAGCGGTGGTCGAGGGTCTGGCGGGCGTAGAGCGCGCCGGTGGACACGTACAAGAACGCGTCGGCGGCGCGGCAGTGGGTCATCAGCCGCCCCGCGGCGATGGAGTTGACGGCGACGGCGGCGTTGAAGTCGCCGTCCTCGCCGCGCCGGACGGCGCAGTGGACGACGTGGGTGAAGTCGTCGGGGAGGCCCTTGAGGGTGTCGGGGCCGAGGTCGTCCATGTCCCAGCGGAAGGTGGTGATGCCGCTCGCGGTGAGTTGGGCGGCGACGCCAGGGGTCCCGAAGCGGCCGAGACACCAGACGTCGTTGTCGGCGGCGAGCGCTTCGGCGACGGGCCTGGCGACCTGCCCCGTGCCGCCGGTGACCAGGATCTTCTTGCCCTTCACGGTGTCACGTCCCCGATCGTGTCGTCGGCGTCGCCCATCGCCTTGTCGAGTTCACGGCGCAGGATGGCCTGGAAGGCGGCGACGTGCTGCGGGCCCATCAGCGTGTAGTGCTCGCCCGGCACGTCGATGTAGTCGTTGGGCCCGGTGGTGTAGTCGTCCCAGCGGCGCAGTTCGTTCTCCAGCCAGTCCTGCTTGGTGCCGCGCAGCGGAACGGCGTAGAAGACCTTCATCGAGCGGGTGGTGCCGCTCGGCTGGTAGCCGCGGCCCAGGTCCGTGAGGCCGTCGGCGAGTTCGGCCCAGGCGGCGAACTTCTCTGCCGTCAGGTCGAGTTCGGCGAGCCGGTCGGCGGGGGCGATGTCGATGAAGTGCTGGAGCTGCCGTTCGCGGGGCAGCCCGCGCAGGGTGCCGGGGATCTCCAGCGACTGCTTCTTGTTGATCAGGGCCAGGAAGAAGGCGAGGTTGGCGGCGGTCTCGACGAAGTCCAGTTCTTCCATGCGGTACTTGATGTGCGGCGGGAGGTTGAAGCTGCCGACGAAGTCGACGCGTTCGCCCTGCGCCTCAAGGGTCTTGGCGATCTCGAAGGCGACCGCGCCGCCGTAGGAGTAGCCCGCGACCGCGTACGGCCCGTGCGGCTGCTTGGCGCGGATCGCGTCCACGTAGGTGGCGACCATCTCCGCGAAGGTGGCAAAGGGCTTCTCGCCGCGGTTGAAGCCGCGGGCGCGCAGCGCGTAGAAGGGCCGGTCGGCCACGAAGTACTTGGCGAGGTTGACGAAGACGAGGACTTCGCCGACGCCGGGGTGCACGCAGAACAGCGGGGTCTTGCCGCCGCTGAGCTGCATGGGGACGATCGGGTCGTACGGCCGCTCGCCGGGCGTGGTGTCCCCGCCCGCGGTGGCCCCGGCCGCGAGGTCGGCGGTGATCCTGGCGGCCAGGCCGCGGACGGTGGGGGCGGTCAGCACGGTGATGATCTGGAGGTCGGCGGCGCCGAGCCGCCGGGCGACGCTGAGCCGCAGCCGCAGGATGTCCAGCGAGGTGCCGCCGAGGTCGAAGAAGCTGGCCGTGGCGCTGATCCGGTCGGCGGTGGTGTCGAACATCTCGGCGTAGATCGCGGCCAGTTGCCACTCGGTCTCGCCCTCGGGGGCGGTGTATCCGCCGAGTTGACGTGCGGTCAGCTCCTGTACGGCCGCGGTGGCGGCGGCGAAGTCGCCCTTCTCCAGGCGCTTACGGAGCAGCGCCCGCTGGATTTTGCCGAGGCTGGTCTTGGGGAAGGCGCTCTCGGGCAGCGGCAGCAGCAGCGCGGGACGGAAGCCCCAGTGCATGACGACGGTGGAGCGGACGGCGGTGAGCAGCCGGAACAGCCCGGCCTCGTCGTCGGCGGGGATCTCGGGATGGAAGGCGACGACGAGCTGTTCGGTGTCGGCGCCGGGCACGCGGGTGGGGAAGGCCGCGACGAACGAGCGCGCGACACCGTCCAGTTGCTCCAGGGCGGTCTCGATGTCGTGGCTGTAGTAGTTGACGCCGTTGACGATGACGCTGTCCTTGCTGCGGCCCACCAGGGTGAGCCGTCCGCTGTCGATCCGGCCGAGGTCGCCGCTGCGGAACCAGCCGTCAGCGGTGAACGCGTCGGCGGTGGCCTTGCCGTTGTTGTAGTAGCCGCCGGTGATCATCGGCCCGCGGAGCTGGAGTTCACCGACCTGCCCCTCCGCCAGCGGCCGGTGGCTCTCCTCGTCCGCCACCCGGATGGCCAGGCCCTCCACGGGCAGTCCGAGGTTGGCGAACTCCTGCCCCGCGTCCAGTTCGGGGAAGCCGGTGGAGTAGACGCTGCCCGCGCACGTCTCGGTCATCCCGAAGGCGGGCCACAGCGCGAAGGACGACAGGCCGTACGGGGCCAGCTCGTCGAGGAAGGTACGGCCGGTGGCGCACACGATGGCCTCGCCGCCGCTGATGATGTGGCGCAGGCGGGACAGGTCGAGCGGTTCGCCGCCGGTCGCGGTCTCGGTCGCGGCGGGCGCGATCGTGGGTGCCCCGCTCACGGCCGCGTTGACCAGGCCCAGCAGGAAGTTGGGCGTGAAGGTCATGGTGACCCGGTGGCGGGAGAGCAGCCGCAGGAAGTCCAGCGGCTCCTTGAGCACCACCTGCGGCTCGACGTGGAGTTGGAGCGCCCCCGCGTACAGCGGCAGCAGGTGGCACTCCAGCAGCGCCGCGACATGGTCGAAGGACACCCAGTTCAGCGAGGTGTCGGCGGGGGTGAGGCGGTGGAAGCCGTTCTTGCCCGCCATCGACGCCAGCAGATTGGCGTGGGTGAGCATCACAGCCTTGGAGTTGCCGGTCGAACCCGAGGTCAGCACCAGCAGCGCCAGCTCACCGGGCTCGGCGTCGTACAGCTCCCCGGCGGGCTCGTGCCCGCGCAGCCCTTCCAGCGGTACGGCCGACAGGCCCGGCACCTGCGGGAGTTCGGCGGCCAGCGCCTCGTCGGCGATCAGCAGCGGCTTGTCGAGCAACTGGTCGACGTGCGCCAGTTGGGCCGCCCAGCGCTCCGGGTCGCCGCGCAGCGGCACCAGCGGGCAGGGCACGAGTCCGCCGAGCAGACAGGCCCAGAAGACGGTGAGGAATTCGTGCGGGCGCTCCACCAGCAGCGCGACCTTGTCGCCCGCGCGCAGTCCGTGTGCGCGCAGTCCGGTGAGCGACCGGCGCGCGTCGTCCACTAATTGCGGGTACGTCTGGAGCCGGGTGGATTCACCGGCCATTCCGTGACAGTAGCGGATGCCCGAGTCCTGGTGCTTTTCCGCGGCGCGCAGCAGCAAGTGCGCGATATTGCGGACGTTCTCGTCGGCGGCGGGATTTTCCGAAGCCTCGCGTAATCGCGGCGCATTGGACATGGCTGTGCCGGGTCCTTTCGTCGCACTGTCCGGTTCACCGAGGGAATCCGTGTCAGCAAGCAAGCCCCTGAGCAGCACAGTTGACCGGCGAAGGCGTGACGCCGGCACCGTACCGATGTAGCACAGGGGTAACGAAGGAGGTACCTCGGGCAAACTTCCGGAAACACTCGACATTGAGAGAACCGGCCAGCGCGGATTATTTCCGAAACACTGGGTGAGGTCGATGGTTGAACTTTAAGAGGTCGCTCACCGCGCATTCAAGGCGGCCGGGGCTACATGGCTCAAAGCAGCCGGACGCGACTGCCGCGAAGCATGAATTCCGCAGTTGGCGGCGCTCCACGTGAGATGAGCCACAACGCGGCGGCGCTGGCCGAAAACACGTGACGCACCCGCCCGACCGCACAGCGCCACCCGCTGGGCCCCCGCGACCGGCCGCTTATGCTGCTGATGCCCAGGGCAGACACCCAGCAGGCACCGTCCGTGGAAGGCAGCACGACATGAGCCCCCGTACCGCAGTGGTCACCGGCGCGAGCAGCGGCATCGGTGCCGCCACCGCGCGCAAACTCGCCGAGGCGGGCTTCCATGTCGTGCTCACCGCGCGCCGCGCGGACCGGCTGGAGGCGCTGGCCAAGGAGCTGACGGAGCAGGGGAGTTCGGCGTCGGTGTACGGGCTGGACGTCACGGACCGGGCCGCCGTGGACGCGTTCGCGGCGGGCCTGGACCAGTACCCGCCGGTGCACGTCCTGGTGAACAACGCGGGCGGCGCTGTCGGCACCGAGCCGGTGGCCACCGCGGACCCGGCCGACTGGCGGGCGATGTTCGAGGTCAATGTGCTGGGCGTGCTCAACGTGACGCAGGCGCTGCTGCCCGCGCTGACCGCCTCAGGTGACGGCACCGTCGTCGTGCTGTCCTCGACCGCGGGCCTGGCCACGTACGAGGGCGGCGGCGGTTACGTGGCCGCCAAGCACGGCGCGCACGTGATCGCCGAGACGCTGCGCCTGGAGCTGAGCGGCAAGCCGGTGCGCGTCATCGAGATCGCGCCCGGCATGGTGCGTACCGACGAGTTCGCCCTGACCCGCTTCCGCGGTGACGCCGACCGCGCCGCCGCCGTCTACGCGGGCGTCGCCGAGCCGCTGACCGCCGACGACGTGGCCGACACCGTCTCCTGGGCGGTCACCCGGCCCGCGCACGTGAACGTCGACCTCCTGGTGCTGCGCCCGCGCGCGCAGGCCAGCAACTACAAGGTGCACCGTGAGGAGCCGCAGTGATATCCGAGCCGGAGCTGACGGGCGGCGACCCCAGCAAGCGCGGCGAGCTGGACTACGGGGTGCTCGGCGCGGCCGACGCCGCCGATACGGCCGACGGGCCCGGCGCCTCGGGCCGCGCGGCCGACCTCGTCGTGGACTTCGAAGGCGGTTCCGAGGGCGGTTCCGAGGGCGGCCCGCCGCCGGCCGCCGCCTCCCGCGTACGACCGCCGTGGGTGTGGGTGCTCGGCGCGGCCGTCGTCACCTCCGCGCTGTGGACGGGCGGCCTGTTCGTGTACGACCGGGGCCACAGCGACCTGCCGGACCTGCACGGGTACCACGTCGCCGACAGCCCCTGCGAGGGCGCGACCCTCCAGCCGCTGACCGCCGCCGTCCGGGCCAACAGCCCGGGGACGCTCTCCGTGGGGACGCCCGAGACGTCCTCGCCCGCGATGCGGCACCTCGGCTCCGCCCTCGACCAGGTCGCCTGCGACTTCTCCACCCAGGCGCCGTACGCGCGGGGCGCCACGATGTCCTACATCGTCGACGTCGCCGTCGACCTGCACAAACAGACCGATCCCCGCGTCGAATTCGAGGACCAGGTGCGGATGATGACCGGCAGCCTCCAGACCGCGAGCGAGGTCTCGTCGGTGCCGGGGCTCGGCGACCAGGCGTATTTCCTCACGCGCAGCGACGAGGGCCAGGAGCTGAAGATCCTGCACGGCGGCGCGGTCATCTCGCTCAGGTTCAACGCCTACAGCGACGTCAACGTTTCCGAGGACACCCTCAACGGCCTCGACGGCGGCTCCTATCCGCTCTCCCCCGACCTCCTCCAGTACCAGCCCGCGCTGATCGAGACGGCGCGCAACATCATGGGCGCGCTCCGGAAGTAGCCGCGGGCCGCGGGCCGCCCTCATGACGTTCCCTGCGGGCACGGCGTACGCGGCTGGCGAGCCGTACCGCCCGCGCCGTCACCGGCTGCCCGGTCAGGACGCCGGCCAGGACGAGCGCCAGGCCGCCCCACTGCTGCGCGCCCAGCGTCTCGGCCGCGACCAGCGTCCCGAGCAGGACGCCGGTGACCGGGTTGAGCAGGCCGATCAGCCCGACCCCGGCCGCCGTGAGGTGCCGCAGGCCGGTGAACCAGGCGGCGAAGGCGACGGCCGTACCGACCGTGGTGACGTAGCCGAAGCCCAGCAGCGCGCGGCCGTCCAGGGCGGGCGGCGCGCCCTCGGCCGCGGCGGCGACCGGCAGCAGGACGAGCGCGCCCGCGACGAGCTGCCAGGCCGTGGAGGACAGGACGTCCACGGCGCCGCCCCAGCGCTTGGCCAGGATGTAGCCGATCGACGACATCGCCATGGCGGCGACGGACGCGAGCAGGCCGAGCGGGTCGATGCCGTCCGCGCCGTCGAGCACCATCAGGCACACGCCCGCGATGCCGACGCAGGCGCCGAGCAGCGGCAGCGCGCGCGGGCGTTCGGACAGCAGCGGCCAGGCGAGCAGCGTCATCACGACCGGCGAGGTGGCCATGACGGTGGACGCGACGCTGGTCGGCAGGAGCTGCGCGGCGACGTACACGAGCGCGAAGAACGCGCCCATGTTGAGCGTGCCGAGCACCAGCGACTTCCACCACCACGCGCCGTGCGGCGCCCGCCTGCGGACCGCCAGCAGGAGCAGCCCCGCGGGCAGGGCGCGCAGCACCGCGCCGTACAGCGGGTAGTCGGCGGGCAGCGCCTCGCGGGTGACGTAGTACGTCGTGCCCCAGGCGACCGGGGCGACGGCCGTGACGAGGGACCACCGCACATTAGCTTCCATGGAAGCTAATGTAGCTTCCTCGGAAGGTATTGTGGAGGGCATGACCGCACGCAGACCGCCGGACTCGCCTGAACCGCCCGATCACGTCGCCCGGATCCAGCGGGAGTGGGCCCGCGAACGGCCCGATGTGGACGTACGGCCGCAGGGTGTCATCGGCAGGCTGCACCGGCTCGCGGGCCGCCTCACCGAGGAGCTGTGCGTCGTCTACCGCGAACACGGCCTCGGCGAGGGCGACTTCGACGTCCTGGCCGCGCTGCGCCGTGCGGGCGCGCCCTTCGAGCGGGCGCCCTCGGAGCTGGCCGAGCACACCATGGTCACCACCGGCGCGATGACCAAACGGATCGACCGCCTGGAGCGCGCGGGCCTGGCGACCCGCCGCCCCAGCGAACTCGACGGCCGCGGCCGGGTGGTCGCGCTCACCGCGCACGGCCGCCAGGTCATCGACCGCGCCTTCACGGCCCACATGGCCAACGAGCGCCGCCTGCTCGGCGCCCTGACCGGCGACGAGGCCGCCCAGCTCGAAGCCCTGCTGACGAAGTGGCTGGCCCGGGTCGAACCGCCCGGCGCGTGACCCGGTCCGTCGTCAGGAACGGGTTCAGCCCTCCGGGTCGAGGTCGACGCGCATCGTGAGCAGGTTGGTCCCGAACACCCGGACCGCCGCGCTGTTGAACCTCGGCAACCGCTTCAGCCGTTCACGCGGGTCGTCGTCGTCCACGAGGGCGGCCGTACCGGCGTGCCACGTGCCCTTGATCTGCACGCGTACGCGCGGGTCCGCCTCGATGTTCCGCACGTACTGCGACTGCCGGCCGAATTCACTGACCCACCAGAACGTGGTGCCCTCCAGCGCACCCCCCACCGGCGTCCGCCGGGGCAGCCCGGACACCCGGCCGGTCGTCTCCACCACCGCCGCCCCCGGCGTGAACGCCGCCGTCCGCCGCGCCACCGGATTCACCACCCACCGCTGCCCCCAGACCACCAGCCCACGACCCGCCACACCCACCACTCCCTCATCCACCCGCACCAACCCAACACCCCCACTTCTACCCCCCGCGACAGCCGATCCGCACACACCAGGCGCGGACCCGCCCAGCACAAACCCCGCCCGCCCCCCGGCAACCCACCACCCCCGGCCAACACCCCCGCGGCAGCGGATTCGCACACACCGGACGCGGACCCGCCCAGCACAAACCCCGCCCGCCCCCCGGCAACCCACCACCCCCGACGAACACCCCCGCGGCAGCGGATTCGCACACACCGGACGCTCGGTGGACACGGAACCGTCGCCGGATGGCGGGATGGTGCTGATGTGGTGTGGGTTGACGTGAGCATGTTTGGCGAAGCCAAATCCTTGGGGATGATTCCCGCGGCGTTCTTCGCGCGTAGATCCTTACGACAGCAGGGCCGTTGACGCTGGAGCCGCTCGATGCCACACCCCGTGCAGTCAGAGATCAGAGCGTTACCCCGTCCCCCCACTCACCCTCACGCCCCCACCCTCACCCCCCACCGTCACCGCCATCGCGGTCTACCGCTCAGAGCCATCTTGACATGCCCACATCAGTGCACCTCGGCGCAGCTCGTTGCTGAAGTGACCGCTGAAGCGATCGTCCCGCCGATGGAGGTTCCGTGAACCGCACCAAGTCCCTGTCCGTGCTGGCCACGTTGGTCATGGGCGCCGCCCTGGCCCTCGTGGGCGTCAGCCCGGCCCACGCCGCAGGCCCCGCCTATGTCGCCCTGGGCGACTCGTACTCGGCCGGAAACGGCGCGGGAAACTACGACAGCGCCAGCGGCGACTGTCACCGCAGCTTCAGCGCGTACCCGTACTTGTGGAAGAACGCGCACGCCCCGTCCTCCTTCGCCGACACCGCCTGTTCCGGCGCGGTGACCTCGGACGTGCTGAACAACCAGCTCGGCCCGCTCAACTCCTCCACCGGCCTGGTCACCCTCACCATCGGCGGCAACGACGCGGGCTTCTCCGACGTCATGACCACCTGCGTGACCGGCTCCGACAGCGACTGCGTCAACCGGGTGAACACGGCGGAGAACTTCGTCAGGAACACGCTGCCCGGCCGCCTCGACGCGGTCTACAACGCGATCCACGCCAAGGCCCCCTCGGCGCACGTCGTCGTCCTGGGCTACCCCGACATGTACACCCTGAACACCTTCTGCATCGGTCTCAGCGCCACCAAGCACGCCAAGATCGACGAGGCCGCCGACGTGCTCGACACCACCACCGCCGCCCGCGCCGCCGCGCACGGCTTCTCCTTCGGTGACGTCCGCTCGACGTTCAAGGGCCACGAGCTGTGCTCGGGCGACGCCTACCTCCACTCGCTGGTCATCTCGCCGAGTTGGGAGTCGTACCACCCGACCGCAACAGGTCACTCCAACGGCTACCTGCCGGTGCTCAACGCCAACGACTGACGGCACCGGCTGACGGCGTCGGCTGACAGCCGCCCCGCTCCGGCCGAAGGCCCCCCGCCCGCTCAACCCCCCACCGGGCAGGGGGCCTTCGCGTACGCACGTCGCGGCGGCGGCGGCCTCAGAAGTCGACGTCCTTCGTCGTGACCGTCCCCGCCGTGCGGCCGGGGGCCGCCTGAAAGCTCCAGTAGAGATTGGTGTGGGCGATCACCTGGGCCGGGGGCGGCGCGCCCCACTCGGTCAGATCCTCCGTCGTGTGGGCGTCGCCGACCAGCGTCGTGTCGTATCCCCGCACGAGCGCGCCGTGCAGCGTGGAGCGGATGCACGCGTCGGTCTGGCCGCCGACGACGAGCAGGCGCCCGACGCCGAGACCGGCCAGGACCTCCTCCAGGTCGGTGTCCTCGAAGGAGTCGCCGTACGCCTTGTCGATGTGCGGCTCGGCGTCGTCCGCACCCAGTTCGGGCGCGATCCGCCACGGCTCGCTGCCCTTCGTCCTGTCCTCGCCGGAGTCCTGGACCCAGACCACCGGGGTCTGTTTCTCCCGTGCCCGCGCGACGAGCGCGGCGATGTTGGCGACCACCGCGTCACGTTCGTGGCAGCCGTTGAGCACGCCCACCTGCGAGTCCACCACGAGGAGTGCGGTGTGCGGCCGGTTCCTGAGAGTGGTCATGGTCTTTCCCCCTTGCTCACGCGCCGTTCTGCTCACGCTCTGTGTCGCACCGCGCGTCACGCCTGCGTCGTCACGCTCTGTGCCGATCTCCGTCCACCGTAACCCCCACCACCGACAACGGGCCCGACGATCTCTTTGCCGTTTCGAGCCGCGCATTCAGGTGATTCCGGCACGAACGGCGATTTTCAGCCACCTAGTATCTGGTTCCGTGACAGACGGGAAGAGCCGGCGGCGACCGGCCGGCCACGCGACCGGGGCGGGCGGCCACGCGACCGGCGTGGTCGTCCTCGGGGCCGGTCCCGCCGGGCTCGTGCTCGGCAACATCCTTGCGGACCGGGGGATCGACTGCGTCGTCCTGGAACGGGCCGAGGCCGCGCAGGTACGGACCCGTGCGCGCGCCGGATTCCTGGCGGCCAACACCGTACGGATTCTCGAACGGCACGGCCTCGCCGAGGGGTTGCGGCGGCGCGGGCAGCCCCACAGCACCTGCGAGTTCCGTACCGAGGACGGCCGGTTCCGGCTGGACTACGGCGCGCTCGGGCAGCGCGAGCCGCACACCGTCTACCCCCAACAGGACCTGGTGAGCGACCTGTCGGCCCGGTTCCTGGAACGCGGCGGGCAGATTCGTTTCGGCACCGAGGCCGTGGCCGTACGCGACGTCGACAGCGAGCGGCCCGAGGTCGTCGTGCGCGAGGCCGACGGACGGCCGGGCCTGTGGCGGGCGCGGTACGTGGCGGGTTGCGACGGGCGGCACGGCGCCGCCCGGCGTTCGCTGCCGCCCGGCGTCGTCCGCCACCACCGCGATCACGGCGTGACCTGGCTCGGCCTGCTCGCCGAGGCGCCGCCCAGCCTGGACGCCGTCGGATACGCGGTGCACGAGCGCGGGTTCGCCGGGCACATGGCCAGGACCAGTGAGGTCACCCGCTACTACCTCCAGTACGAGCGCGGCGCCCCGGCCGACGCCTGGTCGGCGGAGCGGATCTGGGACGAGCTGGAACTGCGCATGCGGGCGAAGGAGTTCGGGCCGCTGCTGCGCGGCCGGTTCGTCCAGCGGTCCGTCGTCGACCTGACGTCCGACGTGCTCGAACCCCTGCGCCACGGCGCGCTGTTCCTCGTCGGCGACGCCGCCGGTCTGATCAGCCCGTCGGCCGCGAAGGGCGCCAATCTGGCCGTACTCGAAGCGGCGGTCCTGGCCGACGCCCTGACCGCCGATCTCACGGCCGGGGACCCGCGCGGCCTCGACGCCTATTCGGCGCGCTGCCTGACGCACATCTGGCGGGCGCAGGAGTTCTCGCACTGGATGATCGGGCTGCTGCACGGTCCGTCCGGCGCGGACGGCGAGTCGCTGTTCCACAACTCCCTGCGCCGCGCCCGCCTCGCCTCGTTGCGCACGTCGCGCAGCCAGCAGGACTGGTTCGCCGAGCACTACGTCGGCGTCTAGCCGCTCCGGCCCGCCGCCCCGGCCGCCCACCCGGCCGCCCACCCGTACGCACGCGTCCGAACCCCGAACGAATGAGGGTCCCCCCGCAAATGATCACGGCACTGTCGGGCGATACGTCCGACGCGTCCCGCCTGCGCGCGACGGTCGGCTTCGTCAGGGAGCAGGACACCGCCACGCTGCTCCGGCTCCTGCTTCCCGGGCTCGACGGACCGGAGTCGCGGACGCTGGCGGAGCACTGCGCCTTCTCGCACGCCGCACTGCTCGTCTTCCCGTCCGACCGGGCGGAGTTGGAGGCCACGCTCGCCGGCTGCGGGCTGGTCGCGGACGCGCCGCCGACGCCGAGCGTCGTCGTACGCGAGCGGCTGGCCGTGCGGCACAAGCGGAGCGCGGCGGAGCTGGACGTCGGGATTCTGCGGCCCGCGGTGGAGTGCCGGGACGGGGAGCGGCGGACGGTCGAGGTGTTCGCGCTGACCGTGCCGCCGGGCTCAGAGCTCGGCGAGGTCGCGGCGTACGAGCGTGAGCGGCAGCACGAGACGCATGTCGCCTTCGAGGTCGGGGCACCGGACCCGTCGGTGCTGCGCGGTCTGTGCGCGGCCTTCGGGCGGTACGGCGCGACGCCCGACGGCGGCGGCTACAACCCGCACGAGAACGGCACGGTGTTCTACTTCGCCGCGCCCGCCGAGGCCAAGGCCGGTTACCGGCGGGTGGAGTTGTACGTGCCGGGCGACCACCGCGACCTGCTCGACGGATAACCGTAGCCCGTTGCCGTACCCACCCCTCAGCACGGCCCGTAACCCCAAAAGCCGAAGCGGCCACGGGCGCACGGTTCCAGGAGCCGTGCGCCCGACGCGTCAGCCCTTGACGCAGACGACCTGCTTCAGCTTGGCCACCACCTCGACCAGGTCGCGCTGCTGGTCGATGACCTGGTCGATGGGCTTGTAGGCGGCGGGGATCTCGTCCACGACGCCGGAGTCCTTGCGGCATTCGACGCCGCGGGTCTGGTCCTCCAGATCGCGGGTGGTGAAGCGGCGCTTGGCCGCGTTCCGGCTCATGCGGCGGCCGGCGCCGTGGGAGGCGGAGTTGAAGGCGGCGGAGTTGCCGAGGCCGCGGACGATGTAGGAACCGGTCCCCATGGAGCCGGGGATGATGCCGTGGTCGCCGGAGCCCGCGCGGATGGCGCCCTTGCGGGTGACCAGGAGGTCCATGCCGTCGTAGCGCTCCTCCGAGACGTAGTTGTGGTGGCAGGAGATGACCTCGTCGAAGGTCGGCCGGGCCTTCTTGAACTCCTTGCGGATGACGTCCTGGAGGAGCGCCATCATGATGGCGCGGTTCTTCTTGGCGTACTCCTGCGCCCAGAACAGGTCGTTGCGGTACGCGGCCATCTGCGGGGTGTCCGAGATGAAGACCGCGAGGTCGCGGTCGACCAGGCCCTGGTTGTGCGGCAGCTTCTGCGCCTGGCCGATGTGGAACTCGGCCAGCTCCTTGCCGATGTTGCGGGAGCCGGAGTGCAGCATCAGCCATACGGCGCCGGACTCGTCGAGGCAGACCTCCACGAAGTGGTTGCCGCCGCCGAGCGTGCCCATCTGCTTGGTCGCCCGGTCGGCCCGGAACTTCACGGCCTCCGCGAGCCCGTCGAAACGGTCCCAGAAGGAGTCCCAGCCGGAGGTCGCCATGCCGTGGAAGCGGTCGGGCGCGACCGGGTCGTCGTGCATTCCGCGTCCGACCGGAATCGCCTGCTCCACCTTGGAACGCAGCCGGGAGAGGTCGCCGGGCAGGTCGTTCGCCGTCAGGGAGGTCTTGACCGCGCTCATGCCGCACCCGATGTCGACGCCGACCGCCGCGGGGCAGACCGCGCCGTGCATCGCGATGACGGAACCGACCGTGGCGCCCTTGCCGTAGTGGACGTCGGGCATGACGGCCAGGCCCTTGATCCACGGCAGCGAGGAGACGTTGCGGAGCTGCTGCATCGCGACGTCCTCGACCGTGGTCGGGTCCGTCCACATCCGGATCGGCACCCGGACACCCGGCACCTCCGTATAAGACATGACAATCCCCCGTAAACGGCAAAATCAAGGATGCTTCACGCGATAAAACCGCCCCAAGAGGTGGTTTGGGTGAAGCTTGCGGTAGACATTGTGTCCACGGCGCACCCGCTCACGCCAAAGGTTTAGCGCGCGGGAGCGGCAGAACCCGAGGGGAAGGGGGCCCGCCAAGTGCGGTCCACGCGAAGTGTCCCGGCGGCGCGAGGTGCCCAGGCGACGCGGCGTGCCCCGGTGGCACGCGGCCTCCCGGCCGCCGTCGGCACGGCCGTGACCGCGGTGGCGCTGGCCCTGGCCACACTCGGCGCGTGCACCGGCGGCGGGGACTCGGCGGGTTCCGCCTCGGACCAGAAGGCGCAGCTCGCGGGCGGCGGCAGTACGAGCACGGTCTCGCCCGCGCCGCCCGGCAAGTACCAGACGCTGCCCGCGCCCTGCACGGCCGTCGACCAGGACCTGCTCAAGTCCCTGGTCCCCGCCGTCCCCGACGTCGCGGGCTCGGAGTCGCTCACCTACGACACGGACCGCCGGGTCGGCTGCTCCTGGCGCGGCACCCAGGCCGACGGCACGTCGAACACCCTGAAGATCGACCTCGAACGCGTCGTGTCGTACGACCCGGCCGTCAGCGACGAGGTCCAGGCCGACCTCGACTTCTCCAACAAGGCGGCCGACGCCTCGATCCCGCCGCTGTCGCCCTCCGCCACCCCGACCGGCCAGCAGACCAGCGCCACACCGACGGGCGGTACGACGAACGGCGGTACGACGAACAGCGGTACGACGAGCGGCGGTACGACGAACGGCAACGGTTCCACCCCCGGAAGCAGCACGAGCGGCAACGGCACGAGCACGGGGAACGGCACGAGTTCCGGCGCGGCCGGTGACGGCGGTGCCGACCTCCTCCCCCGCCGCCTCACCGATGTGGGAAACGCCGCATTTATCAATGACGTCCTCACGCCCCACTCACAGCCTCCCCGCCGCGACGTGACACTGGTTTTCCGCACTGCCAACGTCCTGGTGACCGTCACCTACGCGGAGTCGTCACCCCGTGGCAGTACGCCACCGGACAGCGCTGACCTGCAAAAAGGTGCCCGGCAGGTCGCGGAGCAGCTCGTGCGGAAAGTCAAGGACTGACCGGGGGCCGACAGCGCGGCCCTTTAGGGTGACCCCCATGGAACGACGACACACCGCCTCCCGCCTCGCTCTGCTGCTCGCCTGTGCGGCCGTCCCCGCGATGGCTCTCGCGGGATGCTCGTCCGGTTCGGGCTCGTCCGACGCGAAGTCCACGGCCCCTTCGGGCTCCTCATCGACGGGCTCCGGCTCGTCCGGCGGCTCGGCCACCCCGACCCTCGCGCCCGCGAAATTCGCCGCGCTCCCGGCGTCCTGCAAGGCGGTCGCGCAGACCACCGTGAACGCGCTGGTGCCGAAGGCCAAGACGCCCGGCGGCAGCCCGGTGAAGTCCGACGACATCACCTCGCGCGCCGGCTGCTCCTGGACGGGCAACGGCAAGGACGGCTACCAGTACCGCTGGCTGTCGGTCACCCTTCAGCGCTTCACGTCCTCCACCGCGCTCGGCGCGGCCGAGGACCAGGCGAAGAAGCGGTACACCGAGCAGGTCGGCACGTTGAACCAGGTCCCCGGCGCGGCCTCCGCCACCCTCACCGGCTTCGGCGACCAGGCGGCCTCGGTCGGCAGCAAGGCAACCGTCGCGAAGGTCACCTCGCAGAACGACTCGGTGGTCGTCCGCAGCGGCAATGTCGTGATCCTGGTGGAGTTCAACGGCGCGGGCCTCGAAGGCAAGAAGAACCCCTCGGCCGGCGACGTACAGAGCGGTGCGCAACGGGCGGCGAAGGAGGCCGTCGCGGCGGTCGCGGCGGCGAACGCGTAACAACTCCCGCCCCCCTCGCCCGGTATTCGCGCGTTTGTACGGCGTTCGTTCGTCAACGCCGCGCCTCCGCGTCTCACCCGTATGGCAGTCTGGGGCCCGCTGGAGCCGGTACGGTTCCGGTCCGCCAGTGAGGCTGGAGCCAAGGGGTAGGAGGGGTCGCGGGTGGCCGCGATACGTTTGACCCGGACGCACCGCATATTGATCGGCGTGGTCGTCACCGGAGCGGTGGTGATCGCGGGGATCGGCTTCGCCGGTTCGTACGCGGCCGTGCGCTCGCTCGCCCTGGACAAGGGATTCGGCTGGTTCGCGAACGTCTTCCCGATCGGCGTGGACGCGGGCATCGTCGTTCTGCTCGCGCTCGACCTGCTGCTGACCTGGCTGCGCATCCCGTTCCCGCTGCTGCGGCAGACCGCGTGGCTGCTGACGGCCGCGACGATCGCCTTCAACGGCGCCGCCGCCTGGCCCGACCCGCTCGGCGTCGGCATGCACGCGATCATCCCGGTGCTGTTCGTGGTCTCGGTGGAGGCCGCCCGGCACGCGATCGGCCGGATCGCCGACATCACCGCCGACAAGCACATGGAGTCGGTGCGCATCACCCGCTGGCTCCTCGCCCCCGTCCCCACCTTCCGGCTGTGGCGCCGGATGAAGCTGTGGGAACTGCGGTCGTACGAGGAAACGATCCGGCGCGAGCAGGACCGCCTGGTCTACCGGGCGCGGCTGCGGGCGCGGTACGGCGCCGCGTGGCGCCGCAAGGCCCCGGTCGAGGCGATCATGCCGCTGCGGCTGGCGAAGTACGGGGTGCCGCTGGCGGAGACGGCCGACGCCGGACTCGAAGCGGCGGGCATCGAGATCACGCGCCCCGCCAAGGAGTTGACGGCCGCGCCCGAGTCGGCCGCGCCGATCGCGGCGCAGGCCGCGGAGCCGGTGGCGGCGCCGTCGAAGGCCGCCGCTCACGGGACGGTGAACGGAGCCGTGAACGGGGCGGCGAACGGCCATGTGAACGGCCATGTGAACGGCCACACCCTCCCGAACGGCGTTCCCGACCTCGCGGCCGAGGCGGCCGCGGCCCTCGCGGAGGCGGCCCGGCAGCAACAGAACGGCCAGCAGAACGGGCAGCCCGGCGGGCAGCAGCTCCAGCCGCAGTCGGAGTTCGAGCACCAACAGGCTTACGAGCAGCGGCAGTTCGAACAGTTCCAGCAGTATCAGCAGTACAACCAGCAGCCGTACCCGCAGGAGTGGCCCCAGCAGGACATGCCGGGCGCGCACGACAGCCCGTGGTTCGCCGCCGCGCAGCTCCAGGCCCAGCGCGAGCAGCAGGCGTTCATGGCGCAGCAGATGCAACAGGCCCAGCAGCAGGGACAGCAAGGGCAGCAGGGCCAACAGATTCAGCAGCAGCCGGAGCCGGACCAGCCGCAGATCATGGTCCCGGCCGGTCCCAACCGGTCGCGCCCGCTGGGCGGTTCCGGACTGAACGGCAACGCCGCCGCCGCGCAGCAGCGGTTCCAGCAGGGCCCCGAGCCGCAGTACGCCGCTCCGGAGCCGGAACCGGTGCCCGCACCCGAGCCGGAGCAGGCTCCGGCACCGGAATTCGTCTCGGGGCTCGAATTCCCCGACGGCATCTCGCAGGACGAGGCGTTCTTCGGCGCCTACCGCCGCTACGTCCGCGAGTTCGGCACCTTCCCCAACGCCCGCCAGTTCGCCCGCTTCCTCGCCGACATGTACACCGGTACGCCGCCGGAGGAGCGCGAGCTGGTCCCGTCCCTGCGCGACCTGCGCTACCGCTTCCAGTCCGAGTCGGACACCGAGCACATCCCGTAGACCGCAGACCGTAGACCGTAGACCGGGGCCCGCGGCCGGGGCCCGCGGCCGGGGGGCGGGACCGGGATCCCGCACCCCCGAACGCGAACTACGCGCTCGCGCCCAGCAGCGTGCGGACGCGGTCGGCGCCCACCGCCAGGAGCAGCGTCGGAAGGCGCGGACCGGTGTCGCGGCCGACCAGCAGCTCGTAGAGCAGGGCGAAGAACGACCGCTGGGCGACCTTCAGCTCAGGAGTCGGCTTGGCGTCCGGCTCAAGACCGGCCAGCACCTTGGGCACGGCGTAGACGAGGGTCGTCAGGCCGTCCAGCGACCAGTGCGAGTCGAGGCCGTCCACCAGGAGCTTGAGCCCGGCGCGCTCGCTGTCGCCGAGGGCGGCGAGGCGGGCGGTGTCGGGCTCGGCGCGCACGACGGTGCGCTGCTCGGCGGGCACCTGGGTGGTGATCCAGGACTCGGCCCGGTCGAGCCGGGGCCGTACCTCGTCCAGCGAGCCGATCGGCCGGGCCGGGTCCAGCTCGGTCAGGATGCGCAGCGTCTGGGCCTCGGCGCCCGCGGTGATGTCGGCGACGGACGCCAGCGTGCGGTACGGCAACGGCCGTACGGTACGCGGCAGCTCACCGGCGGCGGTGCGGGCGGCCCTGCTGTGCGCGGCGACGTCGGCCGGGAGCGCGGTGCCCTCGGCGACCTTCCGCTCCAGCGCGTCCCACTCGTCGTAGAGCCGCTGGATCTCCTGGTCGAACGCGATCTTGAAGGACTGGTTGGGGCGGCGGCGGGCGTAGAGCCAGCGCAGGATCTGCGGCTCCATGATCCGCAGCGCGTCGCCGGGGACGGGCACACCGCCCTTGGACGACGACATCTTGGCCATGCCGGAGATGCCGACGAAGGCGTACATCGGGCCGATCGGCTGCTTCCCGCCGAAGATCGGGCCGACGATCTGCCCGCCGACCTGGAACGACGAGCCGGGCGAGGAATGGTCGACGCCCGACGGCTCGAAGATCACGCCCTCGTACGCCCAGCGCATCGGCCAGTCGACCTTCCACACCAGCTTGCCGCGGTCGAACTCCTCCAGCCGGACCGTCTCCCCGTGCCCGCAGGCGCAGGTGTACGTCAGCTCGGTCGTCCCGTCGTCGTACGCGGTGACCGTGGTGAGGTCCTTGCCGCAGACCGCGCAGTACGGCTTGTACGGGAAGTAGCCCACGCCGGAGCCGCTGCCGTCGTCCTCCTCCGCCGCGCCCGAGCCCTCGGCGGCCTCCAGCTCGGCCGCGTCCACCGGCTTCTGCGACTGCTGCTTGGCCGGGGCCTTCTTCGTCCGGTACTGGTCGAGGATCGCGTCGATGTCGGCGCGGTGCCGCACCGCGTGCAGGATCTGCGCGCGGTAGGCGCCCGCCTGATACTGGGCGGTCTGGCTGATGCCGTCGTACTCCACGCCCAGCTCGGCCAGCGACGCGGCCATCTGCGCCTTGAAGTGCTCCGCCCAGTTCGGATACGCGGACCCGGCGGGCGCGGGCACCGAGGTCAGCGGCTTGCCGATGTGCTCGGCCCACGACTCGTCGACCCCGGGGATGCCGACCGGGACCTTGCGGTACCGGTCGTAGTCGTCCCAGGAGATCAGGTGCCTGACCTCGTGCCCGCGCCGCCGCACCTCGTCGGCGACCAGGTGCGGGGTCATGACCTCGCGCAGATTCCCGAGGTGGATCGGGCCCGAGGGGCTGAGCCCGGACGCGACGACAACGGGTTTCCCGGGTGCGCGGCGCTCCGACTCGGCGATGACGTCGTCCGCGAAACGGGAGACCCAGTCGGCCTCGTTGCTCTCAGCCACGGTCCTCTTCTTCCTGAGGGTTCGATGGGGGTGTTCCGACGGCTCCGATTCTCCCAGACATCCGGCCCCCGATCGCCAGCGGATTACCCGGCCTGTGGATAACTCGCACGCTCCGTCCCCACCTGTGGATAACCGGCTCGGCCCATCGGGGCCCGCGTGGGACACTGGGACCTCGCCTCACCGCGAGGCGAAGTCCGCCATCCACGACACACGGAACGGCACACCCATGGCCTCGGTCACCTCCCTGTCCGCTTCACTCCAGCAGCGTGTCTCGGCCGCCCTCGCGGCCGCCGTGCCGTCGGCCGACGGCGCCGACCCGCTGCTGCGCCGAAGCGACCGGGCCGACTTCCAGGCCAACGGCGTGCTGGGCCTCGCCAAGAAGGCGAAGGCCAACCCCCGGGAGCTGGCCGCCGCCGTGCTGGCCGGGCTGCCCGCGGACGGCCCCGACGGCCTGATCGGCGAGATCGAGGTGTCAGGACCCGGCTTCCTCAACATCTCGGTCACGGACACCGCGATCACCGCCAACCTCGCGCTGCGGGCCGTGGACGACCGGCTCGGTGTGCCCCTCGCCCAGCACCCCGGCACCACCGTCATCGACTACGCGCAGCCGAATGTCGCCAAGGAGATGCACGTCGGGCACCTGCGGTCCTCCGTCATCGGCGACGCGATCGTGCGGATTCTGCGGTTCAGCGGCGAGACGGTGATCCCGCGGCACCACATCGGCGACTGGGGCACCCAGTTCGGCATGCTCGTCCAGTACCTGATGGAGCACCCGGACGAGTTGGAGAGCACGCAGACCACCGCGGATTCCGCGGTGGCCGGTGAGGCGTCGATGTCCCGGCTCGACCGGCTCTACAAGTCGTCGCGGACGCTCTTCGACTCCGACGAGGAGTTCAAGGACAGGTCCCGCAAGCGGCTGGTCGAGCTCCAGTCGGGTGACGCGGAGACGCTGAAGATCTGGCAGTGGCTGGTCGACGAGTCGCTGATCTACTTCCACTCCGTCTACGACAAGCTCGACATCGCGATCCAGGACGCGGACATCGTCGGCGAGTCCGGGTACAACGACATGCTGGTCGAGACCAGCGACCTGCTGGAGAAGTCCGGTGTCGCGGTCCGGTCCGACGGCGCGCTGTGCGTGTTCTTCGACGACATCAAGGGCAAGGACGGCGAGCCGGTCCCGCTCATCGTCCGCAAGTCCGACGGCGGCTTCGGCTACCCGGCCACCGACCTGTCGGCGGTCCGGGACCGGACGCGGAATCTGCACGCCACCACCTTGCTGTACGTGGTGGACGCCCGGCAGGCGCTGCACTTCCGGATGGTCTTCGAGACCGCCCGGCGGGCGGGCTGGCTGACCGACGAGGTCACCGTCAAGCACATCCCGTTCGGCACGGTGCTCGGCAAGGACGGCAAGCCGTTCAAGACCAGGGCGGGCGAGAGCGTCAAGCTGGAGGACCTGCTGGACGAGGCCGTGGAGCGGGCGACGGCCGTCGTCAAGGAGAAGGACGCCAAGAGCGAGCTGTCGGACGCGGAGGTCGCCGAGCGCGGCGCCGAGGTCGGCATCGGCGCGGTGAAGTACGCGGACCTGTCCACGTCCCTGGGCCGGGACTACGTCTTCGACCTGGACCGGATGGTGTCGCTCAACGGCGACACGAGCGTGTACATCCAGTACGCCTACGCCCGGATCCAGTCGATCATCCGGCGCTCGGGCGACGCGCGGCCCGCGGCCCACCCCGAGCTGCCGCTGGCACCCGCCGAGCGGGCGCTCGGGCTGCTGCTCGACGAGTTCGGCGAGGCGCTGGCCTCGACGGCGGAGACGTACGAGCCGCACAAGCTCGCCGCGTATCTCTTCTCGGTGGCCTCGGCGTTCGCGACGTTCTACGAGCAGTGCCCGGTGCTCAAGGCGGACAGCCCCGCCGTGGTCGAGAACCGGCTCTTCCTCTGCGACGTCACCGCCCGCACCCTGCGGCAGGGTCTGACGCTGCTCGGTATCCGTACCCCCGAGCGCCTCTAGGAGCCCTCGGCCCCGGCGGACCGGCGGCTTTTCGGCCCACCGTTCGACCCGCTCCTCGGTGCGAACTCCGGCCCGAACCGTGGCTCGCGGAAGATCGCCGCTGTGTCGAAGTCCCCGTGGACGACGTCGTAGGCGAGCGCCGCGAGCCGCAGGTGGTGCGCGCGGGCGTAGCGGCGGAAGGCGTCGAAGGCGTCGTCCACCGACAGGCCCCAGCGCTCGGCGAGCACGCCCTTGGCCTGCTCGATCACGATCCGGTTGGTCAGCGCGGTCTGGAGCTGCACGCGCTCGGCCTGGCCGCGCTCCAGGTTCCGCTGCTGGAGGATCGCGATCGTGGCGATGTCCGCGAGCGCCTGCGCCAGCAGCCGGTCCTCCTCGCTGATCGGCGTCGACTCGCGCTGGAAGAGGCTGAGCGCGCCCACCACCCGCTGCCGCAGCCGCATCGGGAAGGCGTGGGTGCGGACGAATCCGGCCTCGACGGCCCGCGCGGTGAACTGCGGCCAGCGGGTCCGGGTGATCGGCGCGGTCAGGTCCACGTCGACGCGGGCGTCGCCCGTGCGGAAGCACTCCACGCACGGGCCCTGGTCGTACGGGGACGCCTGGTCGTACGGGAACGCCTGGTCGTGCGGGGACGCCTGGTCGTGCGGGGACGCGAAGAGTTCCAGCAGCCGGGTGCTCTCGTCGGACGCGGCCAGCGGATGCGGCGTGCCGTGCTCGTCCACGAGCAGGATGCCGACCGTCGCGATGTCCAGCAGTTCCGCGCAGCGCTGGGCGAGCCGCTGGACGAAGTCGATGGTGTCGAAGTCGTCGGACAGCGAGTCGGCGACCTCCACGAAGACTTCGGTGAGGCGTCGCACACTCGTCATGGGGATCAGTCCTTGTCCGCTGCGGTGGAGGGGAGGGCGCCGTCGCCGTTGACATCGAGGCGCAGCCGTCGGGCCACCACATCATGCGCCACGCCGCGGACGGCCCGCCCGCTCCGGAGGGCGTACGCCCGCGGGCGCGGGAGCGCGCCCGCGGGCGGGAGGCCGAGCCGCCCGCCCGCCATGCCCGCCGCCTGCTGGACGACGGCGCTGTCCGCCGTGCCGGGCGGTTCGGCGCCGCCCTCGTCCCCAAGGTCCCTGGGCAGCGGGCGGTCAGCCCGCCGATCCGGGTGGCGTCGAGCGCGCTCGGGCAGCGGAACACCGCGCGGACCGGCCGCCGTTCGGCCTCCGGCACCAGCGCGGGCCAGCGGTCGACGCGCACGCGGCGCACTTCGGCCGCCTCTCGGCTCCCCGCCGGGGTCTTCCCCCGCAAGGTGGCCCCCGCCGGAGCCGTCGACACACAGGCCACCCCGAGCGCCCCGGCCGCGAGACGCGCCCGTTCCGGCCACTCGCCCCGGCGCGGCGACAGCAGCGCTTCCGCCGTCGCGTCGCTGATCACGGCGCAGCGCACAACAGCCCTTGTCCCGCGGCGGATCTGTCTGGACGGCCACCAGCGAGGTGCCTCCTCTGCCGGGCAGTTCGCG
The DNA here is from genome assembly GCF_014596445.1 of Streptomyces sp. CBMA29. GTDB lineage: Bacteria > Actinomycetota > Actinomycetes > Streptomycetales > Streptomycetaceae > Actinacidiphila. The sequence continues at coordinate 85,724 of NZ_MECL01000083.1, forward strand.
GTCGCCGGCCGCCGTGCGGCCTCCGGTGTCGTTCCCGCGTGCGCGATCACCCCGTTTACGGACGTTACGGGCGCACGCCACGTTGACGGGGTACGTCGTCGGGGCCGCGTCCCGTAGAACCCCCGGCTCGGAGAGCCCCGGCTCCGTTTGACGCGGATAGTTATATGGTCCACAATCATTGCTATGACTACAAACAATTCAGCATCCAGTAAGCGTGTCCTCCTCATCGGCGCCTCCCGCGGCCTCGGCCTCGCCCTCGCGCGGGAGTGGCAGCGCGAGGGGTGGCACGTCGTCGCGACCGTGCGCGGCACGCAGCGGACGGAGTTGCACGACCTCGCCGAGGCGCACCCGGACGGCGTCGAGATCGAGACGGTGGACGTCACGGTCCCCGAGCAGGTCACGGCGGTGCGCGAGCGGCTGGAGGGGCGCGCCTTCGACCTCCTCTTCGTGAACGCGGGCGTCACGAACGAGCCGGAGGGGACGGTGGCGGAGACGTCCACCGAGGAATTCGTGCGGGTCATGGTGACCAACGCGCTGAGCCCGCTGCGGGTCGTCGAAACGCTCTCGGACCTCGTGACGGGAACCGGCACCATCGGCGTCATGTCCTCGGGCCAGGGCAGCGTGGCCAACAACGAGCGCGGCGGGCACGAGGTGTACCGGGGCAGCAAGGCCGCGCTGAACACCTTCATGCGCAGCTACGCGGCGCGGCACGAGGGCGAGTCCCGGCCGCTGGTCCTGATGGCGCCCGGCTGGGTGCGGATCGGCGTCGGCGGGCCCAACGGGCGGCTGACCGTCGAGGAGAGCATTCCGAACGTCGTCAGGACGCTCGACTCCCTCCGGGACAGCCCCGGCCTCCACTACGTCGACTACCTCGGCAAAACCGTCGCGTGGTGACCCCGGCCCCGGACCCGACGTCGGACCCGGACCCCGCCGCCGCCGCCTCCGCCGAGGGGGTCTGGGCCCTCATGCACGGCTTCGTCGACGCGAACAACCGCCACGGCGAACTGGCCGAAGCCCTCGGCTTCCGGCTCGGCGCCGGACGCGGCAAGGCCCTCTTCCTCCTGCGCGACGCGCCCATGACCCTCACCCAACTCGCCGCGTCCATCGGCGCCGACGCCCCCTACACCACCGTCATCGTCGACAAACTCGAATCCCACGGCCTGGTCGAACGCCTCCCGCACCCCGCCGACCGCCGCCGCAAGCTCGTCACCCTCACCCCGGCGGGCCACGACGCCATCGCCACCGCCGACGCGATCCTCCACCGCCCCCCGCCGGCCCTCTCCGCCCTCACCCGGAAAGACCTCGCCGACCTCACCGCCCTCCTGACCCGCCTCACGGCCACGACCGGCGACGCCGAGCCGGCCGACCCCGCCGACCCGCCGCGATGAGTTCCGGGGCCGGGCCGAGTCTCTTGTAGTGACCGCCGCCGGAAATCCGGCGCCGGACACAGCCGAGAACGAGGCCGAGAACACGGCCGACAGAGCGCGGAGGGCATCGTGACGAGCACACAGGGCGAAGCGGGCGGCGGCGGACGGCCGCCGGTGGTCGGCATGGAGACGTGGCAGGCGGCGCGGGACGAGCTGCTGGTCAGGGAGAAGGCGCATACGCGCGAGGGGGACGCGATCGCGGCGGCGCGACGGCGGTTGCCGATGGTGGAGTTCGACGGGTCGGTGGAGGTGACGGGCGCCGAGGGCCCGGTGCCGTTCAGGGACCTGTTCCAGGGGCGGAACGAGCTGCTGGTCTACAAACACATGTGGCACGACGGGGCGCCGCACCAGGGCCAGTGCGAGGGGTGCACGGTCACGGCGTGGCACATGAAGGACGCCGCGTATCTGAACGCGCGCGGCATCTCGTGGGCCGTGCTGACGACGGGGCGCTGGGACGAGGTGCCGCCGTTCGTGGAGTTCATGGGCTACACGGAGCCCTGGTACTCGGTGCGCGACGTGGCCGCGCCGGTCGGCGGAGCGATGGGCCATCTCACCAGCTACCTGCGCGACGGCGACCGTACGTTCCTCACGTACGACACGACGGGCCGCGGTACCGAGGCGGCCAGTGGGAGCTTCGCGCTGCTGGACATGACGCCGTACGGGCGCGGCGAGGCGTGGCAGGACACGCCGGAGGGCTGGCCCGAGGGGAACGGCCCGTGCTGGTACTGGCGCGCGGACGTGGAAGGGAACGCCACCTGGGGCCCGACCGGCCGGCCCGTACCGCAGTGGACGCGTCCCGGCGTGACCGCCGAGCAGACCCTGGGCCGCAGCGGCGAACACCACTGACGCGCCGCGCCGTACGCCCCACCCCTACCCCCACCCCCGTGAGACGAAAAACAGATAAGGCAGGTTGATAAAGTAGCCTTAGCGTATGAACGACGCTCTGGACCCCGCAGCCGTCGCCGCCTCCCTCCTGACCGGCGTCGGCGCATTGGTGCGCCGCGCCCGGCAGGTGCCGACCGGCGGGGGCCTCACCATGCCCGAGCGGACGGCGTTGTCGCTCCTGAACCGCGCGGGCCCCACGACCTCCTCCGCCCTGGCCCGGCAGGTGCAGATCACCGCCCAGGCCATGGGCGCGACCCTCGCCGGGCTGCGGGAGCGCGGCCTGGTCGACCGCGGCCGGGACCCGGACGACGGCAGACGCGTCGTGCTGACGGTGACCGAGGCGGGGCGGCGGGCGCTGGAGGACAAGCGCAACGCGCGCACCGAGCAGATCACCCGGGCCCTGACCAGCGGCGCGTTCACCCCGGCCGAACTGGAACAGCTCGCGGCGGCGGCCCCCCTGCTCGACCGGCTGGCCCAGGCCGTCTGACGCGAAAAGCCCGCCCAAGGACGCACCAGGACGCACCAGGACACACCGGGAAGCCCCGGACGCGACAGGAAGCGAGCCGATGTCCCACTCCTCCCAGGCGCTGGGCGACCGGTACAAGTGGACGGCGCTGACCAACACCACCGCCGCCGTCTTCATGTCCGCGCTCGACGGCTCGATCGTCCTGATCGCGCTCCCCGCCATCTTCCGCGGCATCCACCTGGACCCGCTCGCGCCGGGCAACATCGCCTACCTGCTGTGGATGATCATGGGGTACCGGCTGGTCCAGGCCGTCCTCGTCGTCACCGTCGGCCGCCTCGGCGACATGTACGGCCGGGTCCGTATCTACAACTCCGGTTTCGCCGTCTTCACCTTCGCCTCGATCCTGCTCTCCTTCGACCCGTACGACGGCAGCCACGGCGCGATGTGGCTGATCGGCTGGCGGGTGCTGCAAGCCGTGGGCGGTTCGATGCTGACGGCCAACTCCGCCGCGATCCTGGTCGACGCCTTCCCCGAGGAGCAGCGCGGTTTCGCGCTCGGGATCAACCAAGTGGCGGCGCTGGCCGGGATGTTCATCGGCCTGGTCGCGGGCGGACTGCTCGCCGCGTGGGACTGGCGCGCGGTGTTCTGGGTGAACGTGCCGGTCGGCGTCTTCTTCACCCTGTGGGCGTACCGCACCCTGCGCGACACCGGAAAGCGCGGCGGCGGCCGTATCGACTGGTGGGGCAACATCACCTTCGCGGTCGGCCTGAGCGCGGTGCTGATCGCGGTCACCTTCGGCCTCCAGCCCTACGGCGGCCACACCATGGGCTGGACGAACCCGCTGGTCGTCGCCCTGGTCGTCGGCGGCCTCGCCCTCCTGGCGGCGTTCGTCGTCATCGAGCGGCGCGCCACCTCGCCGATGATCCAACTGGGGCTGTTCCGGCTGCGGGCCTTCACCTTCGGCAATCTGGCGGGCCTGGCCATCTCGATCGGCCGCGGCGGCATGCAGTTCGTGCTGATCATCTGGCTCCAGGGCATCTGGCTGCCGCTGCACGGCTACGACTACAGCGACACGCCCCTGTGGGCGGGCATCTTCATGCTGCCGCTGACCGCCGGTTTCCTCGCCGCGGGCCCGGTCTCGGGCTATCTGTCCGACCGGATCGGCTCCCGCGGTCTGGCCACCGGCGGCGCGCTGCTGTTCGGCGCCAGCTTCCTCGGCCTGATGCTCCTGCCGATCGACTTCAGCTACTGGATCTTCGCGCTGCTGATCGCGCTCAACGGGATCGCGAGCGGCATGTTCGCCTCCCCCAACTCCTCCTCGATCATGGGCAGCGTGCCGGACGACCTGCGCGGGGTCGCGTCCGGCATGCGGGCGACCTTCCAGAACTCGGGCACCGCCGTGTCCATCGGCGTCTTCTTCTCCCTGATGATCGCCGGACTGGCCAGCAGCCTCCCGCACACCCTCACCAGCGGCCTCCAGCAGCAGGGCGTACCCGCGCACGTCGCGGCCCAGGTCGGCGGCCTGCCCCCGGTCTCGTCCCTGTTCGCCGCGCAGCTCGGCGTCAACCCGGTGCAGCACCTGCTCGAACCCACCGGCACCCTGGCGCGGCTGACGGCGGCGCAGCGGCAGACGCTGACCGGACACGAGTTCTTCCCCGACCTGATCTCGGGGCCGTTCCACTCCGGCCTGGTCATCGTGTTCGCCTTCGGCGCCGTCCTCGCCTTCCTCGCAGCCGTCGCCTCGGTGCTGCGCGGCGCCGACCCCGGCGCTCCCGGCCGCGAACGCCGGAAGCGCGAGCACCAGCCGTCCACGGCTCCCTGACGCCGCCGACGGCCCCTTACTCCAGGCACCCCAGTCACCCCAGTCACCCCGGAGAGACACATGCCCCTGCTCGGCCGACTCCTCAGCAACCGCAAGTCGGGCGACGCCCACGCGGCGTGGCAGCTGCCCAACCTCCAGGGCCCCGACCTGCTCACCCTCACCAGCGAGGACTTCACGGACGGCGGCACCCTGCCGCTGGAGCAGTGCGCGAAGAACGTCGGCGGCGCCGACCTCTCCCCGCGCCTGGCGTGGACCCCGCTGCCGGACGGCACCGCCCAACTCCTGCTGTCCGTCGAGGACATCGACGTGCCCATGTCCAAGCCCGCCGTCCACTGCCTCGCCCTGATCGACCCGGCGACGGCCGGTCACCTGGCCGCCGGCGCCCTGTCCGCACGCCGACCCGCCGCGGGCGTACGGGTGCTGCGGTCGACCCCGCCAGCGCGGCTGGCCGATCTTTAAAGGGCGCGCCCGAGGGCGGTTCTTCTCCCGGGGCGGCTGGCCGATCCTTTCAGGGGCCCGCTCCTGTGCGGTTCTCCTGCCAGGGCGGCTGGCCGATCTTTTAGGGGCGCGAGGAACTGCGCGGCCCGCCCCCACCGGGGCTGTCAGCCCGAGAACAACAGCATCTGCCCCACTGGGGCCGGTTCTCAAAGGCGCGCCACCGCCGTGGCTGGCCGCGCAGTTCCTCCCCCAGCTACCGCTGGGAGGTGCCCCCAGCGCCCCTGGTAGGCAACCTCCTGCGCAAGGGGCGGGCACAGGGGCCGCGCCCCGGAGGGGGCTGAGCTACTCGGGGGAAAGGTGGCATATGCGCGTGCCAGGCGCAGCCGGGGTGGTAGGGATCAGGCGTCCCTGTCCCCCAGGTCAACAGGAGTTTGAGCATGCGGAAGTTGCTCGGTCGGACGGCTGCGATCACGGCGCTGGCAATACTTTTGCTCGCCTCTGTGCCGGGCCCGGCCTCGGCCGCCGGGTCCGCACGACAGGGGCGGCCCTCGGCGATGGCCGACGAGTGCTACCGGCACCACGGCGTCTGGTACTGCGCGGACGGCTGGGACTGGTACCCCGACCGGCACAGCGCGGGCCCGGGTATTTGACGAGGCCCCGCGGAGCCGGGCCGGGGCCCGGCGCCTGACCGCCGGGAAAGCCCGCCCGCAGGGCCGGAAACCGTGCGTCCCGGATCCCGTCCCCACGGTCCGGGACGCACGGCTGACCGGCTGTCAGTGGTCGCCCCTAGAGTCGGGCGCATGGCGATGCTTCCCAACCCCCTGCCGCGACTCGCGGAGCTGGACCTTCGGCTGCCCGCGGGCACATTGGTCGACACGACGTTCGAGGGCCGCTGGCACGAACCGCTGCTGTGGATGGCCGACGGCCCCGCGGCGGACGGCTCGTGGGCGAGCCTGCTGCCCGCACGGGCGGCGGGCCTGCAACCGCTGCTGATAGAGGCGAGCGCGCCGTACTCGAAGGGCCCGGTGGACTGGCAGTTGATGCCCGACCGGGCGTCGTACGCCGGGGACCACGACGCCGAGGAAGTGCTCGCCGAGTTCTGGGCGGGCCTGATCGAGGGGGACGCGGAGGACGGCGGGGAGGACGACGTCCTCGCGCCGTACGGCGCGGCGTGGCCGGGCCTGGCCCCGGCCTCGAAGGCCGTCGCCGACCCCGGTGACCCCGACGACCTGGCCGCCGAGGTCACCGCCGACATGGTCGGCTCCGGCTGGCTGGAGAATCCGCGCGCGGCCCTCGTCCACGCCCGCCGCAGCGCCGACATACCGGCCGCGATCGGCTGGAGCGGCCCGCTCAACTACGAGAGCGACCCCGCCCGCCTGTGCGCGGTGCTCCGCTCGTGGGAGGACCGGTTCGGCATACGGGTCATCGCCCTCGCCTTCGACCGCCTCACCGTCTCCGTCGCCGCGCCCCCGAGCACCCGGGAGGAAGCCGAGGCCGTCGCCGCCGAGCACTACGCCTTCTGCCCGGACAACATCGACCAGGGCAGCTACGAGACGCTGCGCGAGTACGCGGAGAAGGCCGTCCTCGACGTCCACACCTGGTCCTTCTGGTGGGACTGACCCGCGCTCAGCGGGCCGCGAACTCGCACCACACGATCTTGCCCGGGTCCCGCTCCCCCACGTCCCACTTGTCGGCCAGCGCGTCGACCAGGACGAGGCCCCGCCCGGACTCCTCCTGATCGCGCTCGCGCACCGGCCGGTCGGTCAGGTGGGGAAGGCCGCCGCCGCTGTCGTGCACCTCGACCCGCAGGGCGGTGCCGAGGTCGCGGCGCAGCAGTAAGAGGAAGCCGCGCCCGGGGGGCACGCCGTGCAGCAGCGCGTTGGTCGCCAACTCGCTCACACACAGGAGGACTTCGTCCTCCCGGCTCTCGAACCCCCACGCGGTGAGGGCTTCCCGCGCGAACTCCCGCGCGGCGGGTACCGAGCGCCGTTCCCGACGGTAGAACCGCTCCCGGCGGTCCAGGTGCTGGACGTCTTCGTTCATGAAGCTCAGCGTCGCGCAGCGTGTTCGTTGTGTACTAGACCCGTTACTCGTACACGTCCTGTGTACGAGTAACAGGCGATACAGGTCGGGCGGGAGTGGGGTATTTCAGGTCCATGGCACCACGCAAACGGCAACAGCCGAAGAAGCCGAACCGGACCGTGTTCCAGTTGATCGGCGCGCAATTAGCCCTGTTCCGCGTCGCGAAGGGTTATACACAGGCCGAGCTGGCTCCCCTCGTCATCATCAGCGAGAGCAAGCTCGCCTCGATAGAGCAGGGTCGGCGCCCCCTCACCCTCACCTTGGCCCAGGAGTTGGACCGCGCCCTGGAGACCAAGGGGGCGCTGGAGGTGGCCGTGAACTACACACCGGACATCGACGTCTACCCGACGTGGGCGGCGGAGTACATGGATCACGAGCGTGACGCCCTTGCCATCTCCTCGTACGAGAACCAGGTATTGCCCGGACTCTTGCAGACCAGGGAGTACGCATGGGCGGTGTTCCGGAGCCGAGTGCCCATCCTGAGCGAGGAGGAGATCGAGGTCCAGGTCTCGGGCCGCATCGAACGGCAGGCGGTCCTGCACCGCAAGGAGCCCGTGTCGGTTTCCTTCGTCATCTCGGAGGCCGTTCTGCACGACCGCCTCGGCGGCGAGCAGGTCTACCGCGACCAACTCCGGCATCTGCGCGAGTGCAGCAATCTCCCTGGCGTCACGATCCAGATCCTGCCGCTCGCCCAGCAGTCCCACCCTGCGCTCGACGGGTCGTTCGTCCTCTTCGAGACCCGTCAGCACGAGCATCTCGCCTACGCTGAAACCCAGCGCGGCAGCCTCGTCATCTACGACCCAGACGAGGTGAGCATCCTCGCAATGAGGTATGCGATGCTGCGCACGCAGGCCCTCAACCCCTATGACACACAGGGCCTGTTGGACCGGCTGCTAGGAGAGTAATGAGCGCCCCACTGAAGTGGTTCAAGTCCAGCTACAGCGGAAGCGAGGGCGGCGAGTGCGTCGAGATCGCCTACGCGTGGCGTAAGTCCAGCTACAGCGGAAGTGACGGCGGCAACTGCGTCGAGATCGCCGCTCACCCCGCCGCCGTGCACGTGCGGGACTCCAAGGACCCCGAGGGTCCGAACCTCACGTTCACCCCGGCCGCGTGGGCGGCCTTCGCCGCCTTCGCCGCCACCGCCACGGCGGAACAAAGTTCCGATATGACCGACAAAACGCCGCTTCTTTAGGACATCCCTACAAATTACCCAGGGGTAGGGTGGGCGAATTCATTGACGTCTCTCTGTTCACCCCTAGGACACCCCGCCTATGAGCACCGTTGTTCGCGGAGATGCCGCCCCCACCGGCTCCGCGCCGTTGCCCGACCTCGTACCGGCCCCGGAAACCGCTGGTGACAAAGCGGGGAACGGGGCCGGGGGCGGGGCGCCGCAGCCGAAGAAGCGGCTGTACGTGCTGGACGGTCTGCGGCTGATAGCCGCGCTCATGGTGGTGGCCTACCACTACATGGGCTTCGACGACTGGTACGCGTCGCCGTGGGGCAAGTCGACGTCGACCGTCTTCCCGACGACGCAGACGGCGGCGTCGTACGGATGGCTGGGCGTCGAGCTGTTCTTCCTGATCAGCGGTTTCGTCATCTGTATGTCGTGCTGGGGGCGGACGCCGAAGCAGTTCGCGGTGTCGCGGTTCATCCGGCTGTACCCGGCGTACTGGTTCGCCATAGCGGCCACGACGACGGTGCTGGTGCTGCGGCCGGGCGGGACGGACGTACCGCCGACGGACATGCTGACGAACATCACGATGTTCCAGGAGCTGCTGGGCGCGCGGGACATCGACGGCGTGTACTGGTCGCTCTGGGTGGAGCTGCGGTTCTACCTGCTGTTCATGGTCGTGGCGATGATGGGGCTGACCTACCGCCGGGTCGTCGGTTTCTGTGTGATCTGGCTGCTGCTGGCCGGGATCGCGCCGCAGTCGGGGATCGACCTGCTGCCGCTGCTGATCGTTCCGCAGTACGCGGCCTTCTTCGTCGGCGGCATCGTGATCTACCTGATGCACCGGGTGGGGCCCACGCCGGTGCTGTGGCTGCTGCTCGGCACCTCGTGGCTGATGGCGCAGAACCAGCTCCCCGACCTGATCTCGACGGCCGAGGACTCGACGCACACCACGATCTACTGGACCGTGTGCCTGGCGGTCGTGACCCTCTTCTATCTGCTGGTGCTGGCCGCCGCCCTGGGGAAGCTGAACTTCTTCAACTGGCGCTGGCTGACCGTCGCCGGGGCGATGACGTATCCGCTGTACCTCATCCACGAGGACATCGGCTGGGAGGTCATCCGGCACACGCACCGCCTGATGCCGCCGTTCGTCCTGATCTCGTTGCTGGTGTGCACGATGCTGCTGGCGGCCTGGCTGATCCAGAAGTACGTGGAGACGCCGGTGGCCAAGGCGCTGAAGAACTGGCTGCTGCCCAAGAAGCCGGCCAAGCCGGTGCCCACTCCGGTGCCCGCACCGAAGGCCGGTGCCGACTCGGGAGCGACCGCCGGGTAGCACCAGAAAACCCACCGGACCCGGGCGTATCTCCGCGTATCACCTTGGACGAAACCGTGCACCGCCGGTTTCCGGCGGTGCTACGGTCTGCCAATCGTCCGCCGCTTTCGGGGCGTACAGGCATTGGAGAGCACCAATGCAGAGCCGTATCTCCTCAGGTCCGTTAGCCTCCACTCCCCCGCTCGAATCGGGCCCGCCTGCGTCCGATCACCTGCTGCGCGGATTTCGGCAGGCGGAGTTATCCCGAAGGGCCAGACCGCCCGCTTCCCGTTATGCCACGGACTTCGCGGTACGGGTCGCGCTGATGTCCGCCGGATACGTGTCGGTACTCGGCTTCGCGCGGTCGCCGCTCGTATCGCTCGGCGGAATCGCGTGGCTCGGCGGAATCGCGCTTTTCGCACTGGCGTCCGTTTCCATGGTCGGGTCCTGGTTCCACGACGCGGTGCACGGAAATGTGCGCGGCGGCCGGTGGAGGTCGGAAGCCGTATTGCGGGCGGGGTCGGCGGCGATCGGCCTCGGTCCGCGCTGGTGGTTTCACAAACACGTGCGGTTGCACCACCGGTACGTGGGGAATCCGGCGTTCGACCCGGACATCCAGTTCGGCTGGTTCGGGCGGGTGACCGCCGAGCAGCCGTGGCACGCCCTGCACCGCGCGCAGCACCTCTACATGTGGCTGCTCCTGCCGTTCTCCACGCTGAACATGCTCAAGCCGAGCGAGCTGTGGACGACGCGGCAGGCGGTCGTCCGGCGGGTGGTCGGGCCCCGGGGGCGCGGCTGGCCGTGGTTTCTGCTGGCCGACAAATACCTGCCGCACGCCGTTGTCTGGATTCCGGTCTTCCTGGTGCTGCCGACGCGCCGGGCACTGCTGACGTATCTGCTGTTCCACCTGATATCCGGGACCTTCGTGTCGCTGATCACCCAGGTGCAGCACAATACGGATCTGGCCGAATACGGTCCTTCCGCCGACGGAACGGAATCGCTTTCCGCTCAGCTCTCCCGGTCCACCGACGTGGGCGGCGGCCGGGGATTCTGGTACTGGCTCAGCGGCGGCACGACGTATCACTGCGTCCATCACCTCGCGCCCGCGCTGACCTTTCCCGAACTCCCGGCGGCGACGGAAAGGCTCGTCGCGCTGCTCGCCGGAACCGACATGACGGTACGGACGCATCCGTCGATGTGGGCGGCCGTGAAATCGCACGGCAGGCTCATCCGGGCGCTTTCCGTACCGGAGAACTCCGCAGGACAGAACTCTGCCGGACACGGGGGGAATCTGTGACCGCACCGACCACGGGGCCGAGCGGCGGCCCCGTCCCATCGCCGACGCCCGTCCCGACGCCGGTCCCGCCACCTGGCCCGCCTCCCACGCCCGTCCCGATCACCTCGGAAGAGCTGAACATCAAGCCCTTCCTCGTCGAGCCGATCCTCGTCTCGCGGCTGCTGAAGAAACGCTCGGCGACGCCCGGCCCGGCCGGCGGCCCCGAGGACGAGCGGTCGCCGTACGTCGTCGCGATCTGGGCGGTGCTCCTCGCCTGCCTGCTCGTGTCCTGGTCGGCGCTGATCATGAACTCGTTCTACCGGCCGCACTGGGACCTCAGCGTGCTCTCGGACGTGTGGTCCTTCCTGTCCCGGCGCAAGAGCACGGACGCGGACGCGGACGCCGTACCGTTCCTGCGCGACTACCCCTCCTGCATCCTGACCTTCTCGATCGCCTGGTCGGTCCCGCTGGTCTACGGCATCTTCCGCAGCCTCCAGACGCTCCACGAGAGCCTGGACAAGTCCGGCTGCATCCGCTGCGACGACCAGGCGCGCGCCCACCTGAAGGCGGCCGTGGACGACCTCAACGCCACATACGCCAAGCACGGCAAATACTCCTGGCTCGTGCTGCTCGGCATCGTCGGCGTCGTGACCGGCATCAACCTCCGCCTTCAGGGCCACCTCTTCCACTTCCTGGGCTCCGACGCGCTGTACGACCAGTGGTGGGGACGGGCCGCGCCGGTCACCTTCGGCGGTGTGGTGTGGATCTTCATGGGCACGGTCGGGATGTACATGGCGTACGCGGAGGGCGTCGTCGGCATCCACTACGTCAAGTTCCTCAAGCAGTTGAAGAACGAGTACAAATTCGGCACCAATCCGCTCAACCCCGACAACTTCTACGGCTGGGCGAAGCTGCGGCAGGCGGTGTCCAACCTCCAGGGCGGACTCACCTGCACCTTCGCGACGTCCTTCGCCATGTTCTTCTTCCTCCAGCCGGCCATCGGCACCTATCCGACGCTGTTGTGCCTGGCGGCTTTCGTGGGCATGGTGCTCTATGTGTTCATCGGCTCGATGACGCACATCAGGCGGCAGGTGCGGGTCGACCGCAAGGAGCAGATCGACCAGATCATCGCCGACATGCCGGACCCCGACTCGACCGATCCGTCCGCCGGGGTGCGCTACCTGGTGGCGCTGCAACGTCTGCGCGACGTACAGAAGTTGCCGTCCATGCCGATCCGCAACGGCCTGCTGTTCGCGGGCGCGTTGTCCGTCCTCGCGCCGACGGTCGCCATCGCCGTCCAGGTCATCAAGCTCATCAAGCCGTAGTCAAGGAGCCCCGATGCTTTCGGTCGCTGTTCAAGGTGGCGCGATGCGGTCCGTCTACGCGCTGGGGGTCGTTCGCGGCATGGTCGACCTCGGCATCCACAGCAAGGTGGGTTCCGTGCACTCCTCCAGCGCCGGGTGCGTGGCCGGGGCGGTGCTCGCCGGGCAGGCGCGGGCCGAGGACGCGCCGGACCTCACCGAATTGGTGAAGACGTTCCTGGACGAGCTCAGCGGACGGAACTTCATCGACAGCAGGCGTGTGACGAAGACGGTCGACGTGGACCTGCTCGTCTCCGTCATCCGCGAGCAGACCGGGCTCTCGCTGGCCAGCCTCACCAAGCACGCGCTGACCTTCGAGGTCGCCGTCACCAACGCGGTCACGTCCATCGCCGAGTACTTCGACCTCGGCCGGTGCGCCTCGGACGCCGAACTCTTCGAGGTGCTGCGGGCCACCATGGCCATCCCGGTGCTCTACCACCGGCGGGTCAGGCTGCGGTCCCAGACGTACGTGGACGGCGGCATCTCCGACCCGCTGCCGCTGCTGCGCGCGCTGGCCCGTAAGCCGAGCGCGGTCATCGCCGTCTCCACGGTCGGCGCGGGCTCGCTCGGCCACCACCTCAGCGGCAAGGAGGCGCTGGTCATCCGTACCGCGCCCGGCATCTCTCCCCCGGTACGCGGCCTGATGCTCGCCTACAACCCGCTGGCGCGGGTCTCCGAACAGATCATGGTCCAGGGCTCGTTCGGGTCCATCCCGATCCACCGCGTGACCCCGTCCGACCCGGACGTCCTGACCAGCCGGACGGAGACCGACCGCAAACGGCTGCTGCGGGCCGAGGAGTTGGGGTACGCCGACGCCCTGGCGGCGCTGTCCGACCGCGAGTTCGAGGACTTCCCGCAGGCGCGGGAGAGTTAGAGCTGCTGGGCGGCCTCGGTCGCCCAGTACGTGAGGATCATGTTCGCGCCCGCCCTGCGGATGGACGTCAGCGTCTCCATGATCGCGCGGTCGCGGTCGATCCAGCCGTTCGCGGCGGCGGCCTCGACCATCGCGTACTCACCGGAGATCTGGTACGCGGCGACGGGCACGTTCACCTCGTCGGCGACGCGGCGCAGCACGTCCAGGTAGGGCAGCGCGGGCTTGACCATCACCATGTCGGCGCCCTCCTCCAGGTCCAGCGCCAGCTCGCGCAGCGCCTCACGGAGGTTGGCCGGGTCCTGCTGATAGGTCTTGCGGTCGCCCTTGAGCGAGGAGTTGACCGCCTCGCGGAAGGGGCCGTAGAAGGCGGAGGCGTACTTCGCGGTGTACGCGAGGATCGCCACGTCCTGCTTGCCGATCTCGTCCAACGCGTCGCGTACGACGCCGACCTGACCGTCCATCATGCCGGAGGGGCCGACCACGTGGACGCCCGCGTCCGCCTGGACCTGGGCCATCTCGGCGTAGCGCTCCAGCGTGGCGTCGTTGTCGACGCGGCCCTCGGCGTCGAGCACGCCGCAGTGGCCGTGGTCGGTGTACTCGTCCAGACACAGGTCGGACATCACCACGAGCGCGTCGCCGACCTCGGACACGACGTCACGGATGCCGAGTTGGAGGATGCCGTCGGGCTCGGTGCCCTGGCTGCCGACCGCGTCCTTCACCTCGGGGACGCCGAAGAGCATGATGCCGCCGACCCCGGCCGCCGCCGCTTCCGCCGCCGCCTTGCGCAGCGAGTCGCGGGTGTGCTGGACGACGCCGGGCATGGAGGAGATCTCCTGCGGCGCGCTGATGCCCTCGCGGACGAACATCGGCAGGATCAGCTCCGCCGGGGACAGCCGGGTCTCGGCGACCATGCGGCGCATCGCCGGGGTCGTCCGCAGACGTCGCGGGCGCGCGCCCGGGAACTCGCCGTACCGGCTGCTCATGGCTGCGCCGCCTTCCCGTGGGCCCAGGCCCGTGGAGATCGAGGCACCCTCACGATCGAGGGCTCTGTCCCCACGGTACGCCCGCTCCCGGAGTGCTTTTCCCGACGCCCAGTCGGCTCCGCAAAGGGCCGCGGCAACGCAAAGGAGAAGAAGATCCGTACGCCCGCCACGCGATCTTCACCGCGCATGAGAAATCCCCGGCGGACAATTGCCGACCGGGGATCGCCACGCGTATATTGGTTTCTTCTGCGCGCATTCCGCGCACATGAGAAAGGCCCCGATCACGGGGCCAACAAGACTGAACCATATCCGACGGGGAGCCGTTTTGTCAAATCGGGAAAGCGTCGAATTGCGGGAAGAGCAGGAATTCATCGACCGCGTCCACGCACGGGTCGACGCCCTGCGCGGTGTCGCGGCGCAGGGCGTCGAGGACGCCCTGACGCCGGTCGGCACCGGCCTCCAGGCGCGGCTCGAACGCGACATCCGGGTCACGGAGCGCTCCGGCCTGCTCGCGGCGCTGAACGCGGTCGACGGTTCGCTGTGCTTCGGCCGCGTCGACCGCTCCGACGGCGCCACGCACCACATCGGCCGGATCGGCATCCGCGAGGACGACGCCGACCGTACGCCGCTGCTCATCGACTGGCGCGCGCCCGTCGCCCGCCCCTTCTACCTCGCCACCGGGCACACCCCGATGGGTCTGCGGCGGCGCCGCCACATCGCCAGCGAGGGCCGCACCGTCACCGAGCTGCACGACGAGATCCTGGACCTGGCCGACGGCGAGCGCACCGGCTTCGAGGACCCCAACGGCGACAGCGTGCTGCTCGCGGCGCTCAACTCCGCGCGCACCGGCCGGATGGGCGACATCGTGCGGACCATCCAGGCCGAGCAGGACACCATCATCCGCGCCCCGCACCGGGGCGTCCTGGTCGTGGAGGGCGGCCCCGGCACCGGCAAGACCGCCGTCGCCCTGCACCGGGCCGCGTTCCTGCTGTACGAGCAGCGCGAACTGCTCGCCAAACGCGCGGTGTTGATCGTCGGCCCCAACCCGGCGTTCCTGCGCTACATCGAAGAGGTGCTGCCCGCGCTCGGCGAGACCGGCGTCCTGCTCGCCACCCAGGCCGAGCTCTTCCCCGGCGTCCACGCCACCGGCACCTCCGACTCGCCGCGCGCCGCCGCCGTCAAGGGCGGCGAGGAGATGGCCGAGGCGCTGGCGACGGCCGTCCGCGACCGGCAGCAACTGCCCGAGCCCGGCGCCCCGTTGATCATCCAGCACGACGACGGCGACCTCATCCTCGACTGGGAGATCGCGTACGAGGCCCGGCAGGGCGCCCGCGACACCCTGCTGCCGCACAACCTCGCCCGCCCGCACTTCGTCTTCCGGGTGATCGACGCGCTGACCGCGCAGCTCGCCGAGCGCATCGGCGCCGACCCGTACGGCGGGCCCAACTTCCTCGGGCCCGACGACATCGCGCTGCTCGGCCGGGCCATCGCGGCGAGCAAGGAAGTCCACGCAGCCGCCGACGAGTTGTGGCCGCCGCTGACCCCCGAGGCGTTCCTGGCCGACTATCTGGCCGCGCCGGTGTACCTGCCCGCCGAGGACTCCGACGCGATCCGGCGCCCGCGCCCCGACCACCCCCTCGACGCACCGTGGACGCCCGCGGACGTGCCCCTGCTGGACGAGGCCGCCGAACTCCTCGGCGTGGACGACAGCGCCCGGCTGGCGGCCGAGGAGGCCGTACGGCAGGAGCGGATCGCCTACGCGCAGGGCGTGTTGGAGCTGTCGCGGGGCTCGGAGTCGTACGAGTTCGAGGACGAGGAGTCCGAGGTGCTGGCCGCGCACGACATCATCGACGCCGAGCGGATGGCCGAGCGGCACGAGGAGGACGACCACCGCGGCGCGGCCGAGCGCGCCGCCGCCGACCGTACGTGGGCGTTCGGGCACATCATCGTGGACGAGGCGCAGGACCTGTCGCCGATGGCGTGGCGGCTGCTGATGCGCCGCAGCCCGACGCGTTCGCTGACGCTGGTCGGCGACCCGGCGCAGACGTCGGAGGCGGCGGGCGTCGGCTCGTGGGAGAACATCCTGCGGCCGTACGTCGGGGACCGCTTCGAGCACGTCACGCTGAAGGTCAACTACCGTACGCCCGCCGAGATCATGGAGCTGGCGGCCGGGGTCGTACGCGAGCGGGACCCGGAGTACGTGCTGCCGGTGTCGGTGCGGTCGACCGGCGAGCGGCCATGGACGCGGGACGCGGGCGGGGACCTGGCGGGGACGGTCGCCAAGGCCGCCGCGGAGCTGACGCCGCTGCCGGGGCAGGGCCGCCTGGCGGTGATCGCGCCGCGCGAACTGCACGAGGAGATCGCCGCCGCGCTGGACGGGGTCACGGCGGGCGAAGCGCCCGACCTGACCCGGCCGTTGGTGCTGCTGGCCCCGCGCCAGGCCAAGGGCCTGGAATTCGACCATGTGCTGGTCGTGGAGCCCGCCCGGTTCGGATCGAGCGACCTGTATGTGGCCCTCACCCGCGCCACGCAGCGCCTGGGCGTCGTCCACCGGGAGCAACTGCCCCCGGCGCTGCGGTAGTCCAAGGCCCCGGGCCTCAAGTGCGGCCCTGGACGGGGACCCTAGACGCGGACCCTAGACGCGGGCCCTTCTGCGCGAGCCGGGACGGCGCTCGCTGGGGCGGGTGACCGGGTCGCCCGCCTCCTCGGCCGCGACCCGGCGGGCCGTACCGAAGTCGGCGAGGGCCTGCGCGAGGGCGAGCACGGACGGCTCGGGCGACATGACGTCCACCCGCAGCCCGTGCTCCTCCGCCGTCTTGGCGGTCGCGGGCCCGATGCAGGCGATCACCGTGACATTGTGCGGCTTGCCCGCGATGCCGACGAGATTGCGCACGGTCGAGGACGAGGTGAACAGCACCGCGTCGAATCCGCCGCCCTTGATGGCCTCACGGGTGTCGGCGGGCGGCGGCGAGGCGCGCACGGTCCGGTAGGCCGTCACGTCGTCCACCTCCCAGCCCAGCTCGACAAGACCGGCCACCAGCGTCTCGGTGGCGATGTCGGCACGCGGCAGGAAGACGCGGTCGATCGGGTCGAAGACCGGGTCGTACGGCGGCCAGTCCTCCAGCAGCCCGGCCGCGGACTGCTCGCCGCTGGGCATCAGGTCCGGCTTGACGCCGAACTCCACCAGCGACTGGGCGGTCTGCTCGCCGACCGCGGCGACCTTGATACCGGCGAAGGCCCGCGCGTCGAGCCCGTACTCCTCGAACTTCTCGCGCACCGCCTTGACGGCGTTCACCGACGTGAAGGCGATCCACTCGTAGCGTCCGGTGACCAGGCCCTTGACGGCCCGCTCCATCTGCTGCGGCGTGCGCGGCGGTTCGACCGCGATGGTCGGCACCTCGTGCGGCACGGCGCCGTACGAACGGAGTTGGTCGGACAGCGACGCCGCCTGCTCCTTCGTGCGCGGCACCAGCACCCGCCAGCCGAACAGCGGCTTGGTCTCGAACCACGACAAGTGCCGTCGCTGGGCGGTGCGTTCGCCCACGACGGCTATCGCGGCGATCGGTCCCTCGGGCGTCGGCAACGCCTTGGTCGCCTTCAGCTCCGCGGCGATGGTGGCCAGGGTCGCGGTCCAGGTGCGCTGCCGGGTGGTGGTCCCGGCGACGGTCACCGACAGCGGGGTGTCGGGCTTGCGTCCGGCGGCGATGAGTTCCGCGGTGGCGATCGCTACGGTCTGGAGCGTGGTGGAGACCACCAGCGTCGCGTCGCTCGCGCCCACCTCGTTCCAACAGCGGTCGCCGGCGGTGGCCGCGTCCACGAAGCGCACGTCACTGCTCAAGTGCACGCCCGCGTAGGCGGGTACGCCGACGGCGGCGGCCACGCCGGGCACGACCTCGAACGGGATGCCCGCGTGGGCACAGGCCAGCATCTCCTCGGCCGCGGACGAGTCGAGACCGGGGTCGCCCGCGACCGCACGGACGACCCGCTTTCCGGTCCGCGCGGACGCCATGACAAGCTGGGTGGCAGCAGCCGAGACAGCGGAGATGTCCAACACCTCGCCGTCTGCGGCGGGTTGGGCCGTGCCCACGTCCGCGCGGGCGTGCGTGCGGACCACGTCGAGCACCGGCGCGTCGCCGACCAGCAGGTCGGCACGGGCCAGCGCCTCCACAGCGCGCAAGGTCAGCAGCCCGGGGTCTCCGGGCCCGGCACCGAGGAAGGTGACGTGGCCGGAAGAAGGTCGGTTGGAACCGGCGGTCCCGGCGGTGTTCGTCGTTGCAGCGACGGCGGCGGGGTTCAAAGTGCGCGCTCCCCCATAAGACCGGCCGCACCCTTGGCGAGCATCTCGACGGCCAACTCGCGCCCGAGGGCACGCGCTTCGTCGTCGGACGCCGGTACGGGGCCGGTGATGGACATCTGCACCAGTGAGGCGCCGTCGGTCGTGCCGACGACACCGCGCAGGCGCAGCTCGGTAGTCTGCCCGTCGGCCACGAGGTCGGCGAGCGCGCCCACAGGGGCGGAGCAGCCGGCTTCAAGGGCGGCGAGCAGGGATCGCTCGGCGGTCACGGCGACCCGGGTGAACGGGTCGTCGAGCTCGGCGAGCTGTGCGGCCAACTCCTGGTTGGAGGCGGCGCATTCGACCGCCAACGCTCCCTGGCCGGGAGCGGGCAGTACGGCGTCGGCAGCGATCAGCTCGCTCGCCTCCGCGAGCCTGCCGATACGGTTCAGCCCGGCGGCGGCCAGTACGACCGCGTCGAGCGTGCCGGAAGTAACGTACCCGATGCGGGTGTCAACATTGCCACGGATCGGCACCGTCTCCACGGCCCTGCCGTGTGACCGTGCCCACGCGTTGAGCTGCGCCATCCGTCGCGGGGAGCCCGTGCCGACCCGCGCTCCGTCGGGCAGCGTCGCGAACGTCAGGCCGTCGCGGGCCACGAGTGCGTCCCGCGGGTCTTCCCGTACCGGGATCGCCGCGAGCGTCAGCCCTTCCGCTTGCGCGGTGGGCAGGTCTTTGAGGCTGTGCACCGCGAAGTCGATCTCGCCGGCCAGGAGGGCGTCCCTCAGGGCCGACACGAAGACGCCGGTGCCGCCGATCTGGGCCAGATTCTCTCGTGAGACGTCGCCGTACGTGGTGATCTCGACCAACTCGACCGGGCGGCCGGTCAGTTCCGTCACCTGGGCGGCGACCATGCCCGACTGCGCCATCGCCAGCTTGCTGCGCCGGGTCCCCAACCGCAGGGGCTGCGCCCCACGCAAAGAGGGTCCGCCCTCAACAGCTCCCTCCCGCAAGGGCGTTGCCCCCACCGGGTCGCCGTCCCGCCCGGAGGCAGAGCCGCTGGCGCTCGGGACCTGGCCCCCAGGGGCGCGGGGAACCGCGCGCTCAGCCGCAGCGGCGCCGCTCACGCCCGCCCGCCCCAGCGGGGCAGTCACGGCTGTCTCCGGACCACCGGCCGTCACGGGCTGGCCGCGCAGTTCCCCGCGCCCCTGCGGGACACGACCTGCCACGCCCGGCAGCGTCGCCGACTGCGGGTCCGCCGTGGTCGGCCGCGCAGTTCCCCGCGCCCCTACCGGGGCACCTCCCGCGACCACGCGCCCACGCGGCGGCAGCCGCACATCAGATGCAGCCCCGCGCCCCTGCGGGGCACGACCTGCCGCACCCGGCACCGTCGCCGACCGCAGGTCCGCCGTGGCCGGCCGCGGGCCGCTCGCGCCCACGCGTCCACGCGGCGGCAGCCGCAGGTCGGACGCGGCCCCGCGCCCCTGGGGGGCACGAACTGTCGCGTCCGGCACCGTCGCCGACACAGCGCCGGGCCCCTGGGGGGCACCCGTCTCGTTCATTCAGCGGCCTCGATTCGGTTCTGGGACGCCCAGGGTGGTGCGGGTCGGCGCGGAGCGGACGGCGGCTACGGCCTGCGGGTCGAGGTCGAAGAGCTCGCGCAGGGCGTCGGCGTAGCCCGCGCCGCCCGGCTCGCCCGCGAGCTGCTTGACCCGCACGGTGGGCGCGTGCAGGAGCTTGTCGACGACGCGGCGCACCGTCTGGCTGATCTCGGCGCGCTGCTTGTCGTCCAGATCGGGCAGCCTACCTTCGAGGCGGGAAAGTTCACCCGCCACGACGTCGGCGGCCATGGCGCGCAGCGCCACCACGGTGGGCGTGATGCGAGCGGCACGCTGCGCCGCCCCGAAGGCGGCGACCTCGTCGGAGACGATGGCGCGCACGGCGTCGACGTCGGCGGCCATGGGCGCGTCGGCGGAGGCGGCGGCCAGCGACTCTATGTCGACCAGGTGCACGCCGAGCACCCCGTGCGCGGCCGAGTCGATGTCACGCGGCATGGCGAGGTCCAGCACGGCGAGGTCGCTGCCCGCAGGGCGCTCGGCGAGGGCGGCGCGCAGGTCGTCCGCGGTCAGCACCAGGCCGGTCGCGCCGGTGCAGGACACCACGACGTCGGCGGTGCGCAGCGCGGCGGACACCTCGGACATGGGGATCGCGCGGCTGTCGAGGGCGCTGTTGTCGGAGGCCAGCGTCGCCGCGAGGCGCTCGGCCCGGTCGACGGTGCGGTTGGCGATGGCCAGCTCGCGTACACCCGCGCGCGCGAGCGTGGCCGCGGCCAGGGAGGACATGGAGCCCGCGCCGACGACGAGGGCGCGGCGGCCGGTGAGCGGTCCTGTCGTCACGGCGAGCTGGTCCAGGCCGAAGGTGACCAGGGACTGGCCCGCCCGGTCTATCCCGGTCTCGGAGTGGGCGCGCTTGCCGACCCTGAGGGCCTGCTGGAACAGGTCGTTGAGCAGCCGGCCCGCGGTGTGCAGCTCCTGCGCGGCGGCCAGCGCGTCCTTGATCTGGCCGAGGATCTGGCCCTCGCCGACGACCATGGAGTCCAGGCCGCAGGCCACGGAGAGCAGGTGGTGGACGGCCCGGTCCTCGTAGTGCACGTACAGGTGCGGGGTCAGCTCTTCGAGGCCGACGCCGCTGTGCTGGGCGAGGAGCGTGGACAGTTCGGCGACCCCGGCGTGGAACTTGTCGACGTCCGCGTACAGCTCGATGCGGTTGCACGTCGAGAGCACCACCGCCTCGGCCGCGGGCTCCGCGGCGAGCGCGTCCTGGAGCAGCTTGGCGCGGGCGTCCCCGGTGAGCGCGGCCCTCTCCAGGACGCTCACGGGTGCGCTGCGGTGGCTGAGTCCGACGACGAGAACGCTCATGCGGGCATCACGGCGGGTACGTCACCGTCCGGGTCCTGGCGGTCCTCGCCCGCCTTGCGCTGCTCGTGGAAGGCGAGGATCTGGAGCTCGATGGAGAGGTCGACCTTGCGTACGTCGACGCCGTCGGGAACGGTCAGCACGGTCGGCGCGAAGTTGAGGATCGAGGTCACACCGGCGGCCACGAGGCGGTCGGTGACCTCCTGGGCGGCGCCGGCGGGCGTGGCGATGACGCCGATCGACACCTGGTTGTCGTCGACGATCGACTCCAGCTCGTCGATGTGGCGGACCGGGAGCCCGGCGACCAGACGGCCCGCGAGCGCGGGGTCGGCGTCCAGCAGCGCGGCGACCCGGAAGCCGCGGGAGGCGAATCCGCCGTAGTTGGCGAGCGCGGCGCCGAGGTTACCGATACCGACGATGACGACCGGCCAGTCCTGCGTGAGGCCCAGCTCACGGCTGATCTGGTAGACGAGGTACTCGACGTCGTAGCCCACGCCACGGGTCCCGTAGGAGCCGAGGTAGGAGAAGTCCTTGCGCAGCTTGGCCGAGTTGACCCCGGCGGCGGCGGCGAGTTCCTCCGACGACACGGTGGGCACCGAGCGCTCGGAGAGTGCTGTCAGTGCCCGCAGGTACAGCGGAAGTCTGGCGACGGTGGCCTCGGGAATCCCTCGGCTGCGGGTCGCCGGTCGGTGAGATCGGCCAGTTGCCACGGTGCTCCTGCGGGTAGAGCTGGGCTGAAGACGACCACGGTCTTTGGGGCCGCCCCGTGGACGCCAGGCTATGTCTTTGTGAACGCGTGCACAAAGATGGTGTCCGATTTGCCCGGCGGACGTGACCGGCATCACGCGCTCCCATTACGGACATTGGGCACCATTCGCCGTGCGGAATCGTTGCTGCGGCGCTTCCAGAGTGCGTCAACGACCCCCGTCAGGCCAGTGGCCTGCGGCCATTCCACCGCGGCCGCCAGCGCCAGCCGCTCGTCCAGAACGGCGGATTCCGCGAATTCGACCGATTCCGCACCCCGAACGTAGTGCGAGAACAGCTCGGCCGTCGCAAGAGCGTCACCCAGCGCGGTGTGCGCGTGCCACTGCGTGACGCCCGCCGCCGCGGCGCAGTCGCGCAGTGACAGCCCGTGCGGAACGGGCAAGCGGGCGGCGGCCATCCGCATCGTGCAAAGTTCTGGTATAGACGGCAGCCGCACCCCGAGGCGGGCGTACTCGGCGGCCAGGAACGAGCGGTCGCACCCCACGTTGTGCCCCACGAGCACCCGGCCGCGCAGCAGATTCAGCAGCCGGGCCGCGATGCCCTCGAACGAGGGCGCCCCGCCGAGGTCGCCGCCCTCGATGCCGTGGATGTGCGTCGGGCCGACCGGACCGTGCGGATCGACCAGCGTCGCGAACTCGCCCTGCGGAGCCAGGTCCTTGTCCAGCAGGACGACCGCCAGCTCCACCACCCGGTGCCGCCGCGACGACGAACCGGTCGCCTCGACGTCGACCACGGCAAAGCCGTACGCCGAAGCCTGGCTCGGAGCCGAGAGCACGCGGTCACACTCCTCACGCATCGCCCCCGGCCGTACAAAACGACCTCGATCGTAATCGAATGTGCGCGAGTGCGAGTAACGCCCGCATATCGCCTGTGACACAGGTGCAGTACGGCTGCGCGGAGGGTCACGGGTGACAGTTGGTGCGATCCGGCGCCGTACGCGTAACCGTCCCGCGCGCCCGTTCCCCGTACGCGCACCCGTCGTACAGGCGCCCGTACCGTCCGGCGCACAATGGCCCGTATGACGAACGACGACAGCGCGGCGTCGGCCGTGCGCACGGTCACGCTCATCGGCAAGCCCGGCTGCCACCTGTGCGACGACGCGCGCGCCGTGATCGAGAAGGTGGCGGGCGAGACCGGCGCGGCCGTGGAGGAACGGGACATCACCCGGGACGAGGCGCTGTACGCGCGGTACTGGGAGCAGATCCCCGTCGTCCTGGTCGACGGCGAACAGCACACGTTCTGGCGCGTGGACGAGAAGCGGCTGCGCGCCGCGCTCACCGCGGGCTGACCCCCGGCGGGGACCCGTACCCGGTCACTGTCCGGTCGTGTGGCGTTCACGCCCGCGCATCGTGGGCGAACAGGGCTTGACGCGCCGGGTGGTTATGCTCGCGGTATGGCCGCACGCAGATGGCTCACCCCCCGTAGGCAGGCCGGCACCGAGCGCAGTGTGCTGGCAGGCGAGGCCGCGGCACTGGCCGCGGAGGCCGCCCTGGCCACCAAGACCCGGCCGCGGGACGCGGTTTCCGCCGGGCCGGAGGAGACCCCGGCCGCCGAGGCGGCGGATCCGGCCGAGAAATCAGCGCGCGCGGAGCGCGAGGCGCGCGCGGAGCCGACAGCACCCGGAGAGCCGGAGGAAGCCGAATTCCCCGCCTCCGACCAGCCCCGCGCGGCGGCCTTCTTCGACCTCGACAACACCGTGATGCAGGGCGCCGCGATATTCCACTTCGGCCGCGGCCTGTACAAGCGGAAGTTCTTCGACACCCGCGACCTGCTGCGCTTCGCCTGGCAGCAGACGTACTTCCGCGTGGCGGGCAACGAGGACCCCGGGCACATGCGGGACGTGCGCGAGAGCGCGCTGTCCATCATCAAGGGGCACCGCGTCGAGGAACTGACGTCCATCGGCGAGGAGATCTACGACGAGTACATGGCGGGCAAGATCTGGCCCGGCACGCGCGCGCTCGCCCAGGCCCACCTGGACGCCGGGCAGCGCGTCTGGCTGGTGACCGCCGCGCCTGTCGAGACCGCCACGATCATCGCCCGCCGCCTCGGCCTGACCGGCGCGCTCGGCACGGTCGCCGAGTCGGTCGACGGCGTCTACACCGGGCACCTGGTCGGCGAACCGCTGCACGGACCCGCGAAAGCCGAGGCCGTACGCGCCCTGGCCGCCGCCGAGGACCTGGACCTGTCGCTGTGCGCCGCGTACAGCGACTCCTCCAACGACATCCCGATACTGTCCCTGGTCGGCCACCCGTACGCCATCAACCCCGACAGCAGGCTGCGCAAGCACGCCCGCGCCGAGGGCTGGCGGCTGCGCGACTACCGCACCGGGCGCAAGGCCGCCAAGATCGGCATCCCCGCCGCGGCCGGGATGGGCGCGGTGGCGGGCGGCGCCGTGGCCGCTGTCGCGATCAGCCGCCGCCGGCACTCCTGACACCGCCCTCCCGTGACGCCTGTGGCCCCCGTGGCGCGGCAGCCTCGCCGTGCCACGAGGGGCCCGAAGTGCCGGGAGCGACACGCGTGAACACGAGCACAACACGCTCTCTCCGCGACCATTTCACGAGCAGAAGTGGTCAACTAAGCGCGCCTGTTCGATAATTACTCGATCACCATTCCGCTTAGGAAGTGGCGGAAACGGCGATTTGAGCAACTCGGTGTAGCGTCGCCTGTACGAAGCGTTATTCTCCTCAGACGCATTCCGGTACCCGCACGTCGCCACGACGAGTGAACGGTCCCGTACTGCACGTGATGGAAGTTCTGCCTCTGGGAGTCCCGTGTACCCACACGACGGGGTTGACACCTCTGGCCTGGCTGCGTTGCGCGCACTGGTGGTTGACCGCCTGATGCGCACAGTCCCCACGTACGCCGTGCCCGCCTTCGCCACGTCCGGTCCCACCGTCCCCGGCCACGCTTACGCGCTGGCCGAAGTCAGCACAGCCGCAGGCAGACGCACCCGCAGCAGCTCCACCAGCACCACCGGCACGGGCAACGGCTCCGGCGGCGGTCAGTCGACCGCCACGACCACCGCCCGGCGCCCGGCCTCCGACACCGACAGCGGCCGGATGATGGACCTGGTCGAAAGGGCCCAGGAAGGCGAGACCGAAGCCTTCGGACGGCTCTACGACCACTACTCCGACACCGTCTACCGCTACATCTATTACCGCGTCGGCAGCAAAGCCACCGCCGAGGACCTGACGAGTGAGACGTTCCTGCGCGCCCTGCGCAGAATCGGTACCTTCACCTGGCAGGGCCGTGACTTCGGCGCGTGGCTGGTCACGATCGCCCGCAATCTGGTCGCCGACCACTTCAAATCGAGCCGGTTCCGGTTGGAAGTGACCACCGGTGAAATGCTCGACGCGAACGAGGTCGAGCGCAGCCCTGAGGACTCCGTTCTGGAGTCGCTGTCGAACGAGGCGCTGCTCCAGGCCGTGCGCAAGCTCAATCCGCAGCAGCAGGAGTGCGTCACGCTGCGGTTCCTCCAGGGTCTCTCGGTGGCCGAGACCGCCCGCATCATGGGCAAGAACGAGGGGGCGATCAAGACCCTCCAGTACCGGGCGGTCCGCACCCTGGCCAGGCTCCTACCGGAAGACGCCCGGTGAGCCGGCCTTGTCCCGGACGGTGTCCCGTACCCCGGCAGGCCATCATTCGGCCTATCAGTCCGATCATCAGAGCCGACCCGATCATCAGACCTGCGTAACCCAACTGGCCCGGCACTCGTTGCATCACATGCAGACATATCTGTGCCGCGCGCTGCCTGTTGCTGTTCACTCGATCGGGTGGACGGCAGCCGGGAACGCAACCTTCCGGGCGGCATGGGGAGTCGAGTGTGGATGACGAGAGGAGGTGCCGCCCGTGATCGGACAGGCAACGGCACACCGCCGGGCGAACGCCTTCGCCCAGGCCCTTGAGGACGCTGCTGTCCTCGACGAGACCACCGGCGAGCGCGGTGGCGGCGGTGCCGGACCGGCGAGCGGGCAGCACGGCAGCCATGCCGCCGCCCGGCACGCGGATCCCGAACAGGACTCGCTGCTGTCGCTCGCCGCGGCCATCGTTGACCGGCCGGCGCCCGTACTGGACGCCGACAAGAAGACCGTCCAGCGCGCGCAGCTCATCGCCGCGATGGAACAGGCCATCGCCGACGGCAGTTTCGAGGTGGCGGGCCGGGTCCCCGAGCAGCGCTCGCAAGGACACGGCGGGCACGGCGCCCACCGGCTGCGCAAGCTCACCCCGCGCTCCCGGCTGTCCCGGCGGCTCGCGGTCGGCGGCCTGTCCGTCGGCGTCGCCGCCGGTGCCTTCGGCGGAGTCGCGGCGGCCAGTACGAACGCGCTGCCTGGTGACACCCTCTACGGCCTCAAACGGGGCATGGAGGACCTGAAGCTCGACATGGCGGGCAGTGACGCCTCCCGCGGCAAGGTCTACCTCGACATGGCCTCCACGCGCATGCAGGAGGCCCGGCGGCTCATGGACCGGCAGCGCGGCGGACAGCTCGACGACGAGTCCGTCGGCGATGTGCGCAAGGCGCTGTCCGGCATGCGGCAGGAGGCGGCCGAGGGACACCGGCTGCTCAGCCAGGCGTACGCGAAGGACGGCTCGCTCCAGCCGATGGCGCTGCTCAACACCTTCGCCGCGTCGCACCGGCAGGGCTGGACCGAGATGCGCGGCAAGCTGCCCAGCCAGCTCACCGATGTCTCCGACCAGGTCTCGTCGGTCTTCGCCGCCATAGACGATGACGTCAAGCCGCTCGAATCCGTGCTCCCCAAGCCGAAGGACGACAGCTCCTCCGGCTCGCAGGGCCACCGGCGTTCCGGCGGCGGAAGCGACGACGGTACGGGCAGCGGTACGGACTCCGGCTCCGGCACGCCGTCCGCGCCCGCGTCCGGGGACAGCAAGTCCGGGCAGGCGCCGGGCGGCGACCCGTCGGCGTCGCCCACCGCCCCGCAGCACGAGGGCCTGATCGGCGGGCCGCTGCTCCCGCCCCCGCCGAACAGCACTCCCGGCAACGGCAGCGGTGCCACGGACACCCCGTCCACCTCCGCCACCCCGCCGCACTCCGTCACCCTCCCCCCGCTCCTCCCCGGCCTCCTCCCGGGCCTCGGCCTCGGCGTGGACGACGCGAACGACTAGCCCCACCGCACCCCGAAGGGCGGCCGGCTCCCCGCAAGGAGAACCGGCCGCCCTTCGCTGTCCGCCGCGTGACGGGCTGGGCTCAGAAGAAGACCGAGCGGCGGTCCACCAGGAGCTTGTAGAGGGTGTGCTGGATCGTCTCGCGGACCTGATCGGTCAGGTTGAAGACGAGCATGGGGTCCTCCGCCGCCTCGGGCGGGTAGGCGTCGGTGAGGATCGGCTCGCCGAACTGGATCGTCCACTTGGTGGGGAGGGGGACGAGTCCGAGCGGCCCCAGCCAAGGAAAGGTGGGGGTCAGGGGGAAGTACGGGACGCCGAGCACGCGCGCGAGGGTGCGGGAGTTGCCGACCATCGGATAGATCTCCTCGGCGCCGACCACCGAGCACGGAATGATCGGCACCTTCGTCTTCAGCGCCGTCGCGACGAATCCGCCGCGCCCGAACCGCTGGAGCTTGTACCGCTCCGAGAACGGCTTGCCGAGCCCCTTGAAGCCCTCCGGCATGACACCGACGACCTCACCGCGCTCCAGCAAGACCTCGGCGTCCTCCGCGCACGCCAGCGTGTGCCCGGCCTTGCGGGCGAATTCGTTGACCACCGGGAGCATGAAGACCAGGTCGGCGGCGAGTAGCCGCAAGTGCCGCCCCGCCGGGTGGTGGTCGTGCACGGCGACCTGCGTCATGAGGCCGTCGACCGGCAGCGTCCCGGAGTGGTTGGAGACCACCAGCGCCCCGCCCTCGGCGGGGATGTTCTCGATGCCCTTCACCTCGACCCGGAAGTACGTGTCGAAGAACGGCCGCAGCACCGACATCAGCACCTGCTCGGTCAACTCGGCGTCGTAGCCGAATTCGTCGACCTCGTACTCGCCGGTGACCCGGCGCCGCAGGAACGACAGGCCGGAGGCGACCTTCCGCTCCCACTCCCCGCCGAGCAGCCGGTCGGCGACCCCGCCGAGCGCGGCGGCCAGCCCCGGCCCCTCGTCCCCGGCGGCGGACCCGGACCCGGAACCGGAATCCGTACGCGCCCCCGTGGCGGATTCCGCTTCGGTCCCGCCGCCGCTTCCCTGCGCGGGGATCGCCGCGCCCGTACCGCCCGGCTCTGACCCCGCCCCGGCCCTCTCCTGAGACTCCGGCACCTCCGGCCCCTCCGGCTCGGGCACCGCCGCCAGCGGCTGCGTACCCTGCCCGCCCGCGCCGGACGACCCTGCGCCGTCCTTCTTCCTGGCGCCCGCGGACCGGCCGCCGCGCGACCGGCCCGAACCCGAGCCGGACCCCGTACCCGAGCCGGAACCCGAGCCCGTACGCCGCGCCCGCGAATCGTCGCCGAACGGGATCACCTTGGCGTCTGCCATGGTTCGACTCCTTCTGCCTGGTGCGGTCACGCGTGGTCGGCGTCGGTGGCGTCCGCGGCGTCGGGCGCCAGCGCCGCCGCGGCGAGCCGGTCGACGGCGCGCGCCATCCGGTCCGGCGGCAGCAGCCCGGGGCCGCGGCTGCGCGCGAAGTCGGCGAACGTCTCGGCCGTCGTGTACGCCGGCGCGAAACCGAGCGTCTCACGCATCTGCCGGGTGTCCACCACCCTGCCGTGCGTCAGCAGCCGAATCTGTTCGCGCGAGAAGTCGGTGACGCCCGCGGCCTTCAGCGTCCGCCCGATCCAGGTGACCGCGGGCAGCAGCACCGGCACGGTCGGCTTGCCGAGCCGCCGCGCGGTCTGCGACAGCAGCAGCACCCCGTCGCCCGCGATGTTGAAGGTCCCGCTGTTGAGCGTGCCGCGCCGCGCGTCGAGCGCGGCCAGTACCAGCACCTCGTTCACATCGTCCTCGTGAACGAACTGCAACCGGGGGTCGTAGCCGAAGACGGTGGGCAGCACGGGCAGCGCGAAGAACTCCGCGAGCGGGGTGTCGGCGTGCGCGCCGAGGATGTTCGCGAACCGCAGCACCGCGACCGCGACGTCCGGGCGGCGGCGCGCGAAGCCCCGTACGTACCCCTCGACCTCGACGGCGTCCTTCGCGAAGCCGCCGCTCGGCAGCGACTTGGCGGGCATCGTCTCGGTGAAGACGGCCGGGTCGCGCGGCGCGGCGCCGTAGACGCTGGTGGTGGACTTCACGACCAGGCGCCGCACGGTCGGGGCCTTCTGGCAGGCGCCCAGGAGCTGCATCGTGCCGATGACGTTGGTCTCCTTGACCTGCGTCCGGCCGCCGGAGCCCATCGTGGTGGTGGCGCTGACGTCCAGGTGCACGACGGTGTCGACCGACATCTGCGCGAGGATCCTGGCGATCATGGGCTGCCGGATGTCGGCGCGGACGAACTCCGCGGCGCCCAGATCGTGCTCGGGCGGCACGGCGTCGACCGCGATCACCCGGTCGACGTCGGACTCCCGCAGGACCCGGCGGACGAAACGGCCGCCGATCGGTCGCGCGACTCCGGTGACGAGCACCACCTTGCCCACGGTTCAGCGCCTTCCTACGGAGTTGTACGCACCGTACCCGTTCGTTGTTGCGCCGCAGTGACGGCCCGCTGTACGGGCTGCCGACGTCACGCCGCTGCCCCTGCTGTCACACCTGCCCCGGAAAACGCCACTGCCCCCTCCGCCGCCTACGGGCGGTGGAGGGGGCAGGAAGAGCGGCGTACTGCGTCGAGCCCGCTTACTTCTTGTTGCGACGCTGAACGCGCGTCCGCTTCAGCAGCTTGCGGTGCTTCTTCTTGGCCATACGCTTACGCCGCTTCTTGATGACAGAGCCCACGACTACCCTCGCTTCGTTTTCACTCGGTGCGGGGCGTCCGAGCCCACACGACCTACGTCGGCCAAGCCTACCCGCCCGAGGCGGACGAGCATAAACCGAGCCCCACGCAGGCGGTCAGCGGCCCTCGGCGGGCGAGATCAGGCAGATTCCCCCACCCCCACCCCCACATAGGACTCACGCAGGTAGTCGTGGACGGCCTGCTCCGGAACCCGGAAAGACCTCCC
Organism: Streptomyces sp. CBMA29; assembly: GCF_014596445.1. Taxonomy (GTDB): domain Bacteria; phylum Actinomycetota; class Actinomycetes; order Streptomycetales; family Streptomycetaceae; genus Actinacidiphila. Next base: position 115,856 of record NZ_MECL01000083.1, read on the forward strand.
CACCCGGATCGCCGGCAGATGACCGCTGTGCACCAGCCGGTACACCGTCATCTTGGACACGCGCATGACCGCGGCAACTTCGGCCACGGTAAGGAACACGACCTCGTTGAGAGGTCTGGTTTCGCTTGAAGCCATGACACACCTGAACTTTCCGCACCTGACGGCCACCGGCTTCCCCTCCGGCGACTCCAACAGTCAAGTGCGCTCCCCCTCAGATTAGGGGCGCATGATGCAAGTGGGGAAGAGGAGTTGCCAATAGTTGATTACTGTGACAGCCACGCCCGATGGAGTACGTAGCGGGTAAGCGGCCGGTAGTAATCGGACCGCACGGTGTCGTCCAGTGGAACGGCGACCGACACCCTGCCCTCCGCTTCCGCGACGAACACCGCGGGGTCGTCGGAGTCCGCCAGACCGATCGCCTCGATGCCCAACTGCCCTGCCCCGCATACGAATCCGTGGTCCCCGACCACCAGCCGCGGCAGCACCCCGCCCTGCTCGGCGGCAGCCGCCAGGGCCGCTCTGACGGGCAGCGGGGAGTGCGTGTGAGCACCCGGTTCCGCCGCCCCGGCACCCTCCTGCGGCCCCTCCGCACCAGGCACGGGGCGCACCACAGCGACACCTCCCACGTACCAAAGATTGTGACGCCGTACCCCGAACTGTGTCGGCATATCGACGTAGCCGCCGTACGCAGGGGTGAGAATCACACATCCCGCCGCCGACAGGGCTGCCGCCAAAGAGGCGTAGAAGCCCAGCAGCCGATGAGGGTGTCCCGTCCCCAGCAGAACGGGGATACGATCCTGCGCCGCCCTGCCAAGACGCTCGGCGAAGGCGTCCAGCGCCGCCACCGTACAGTCCGGGTCGATCGTGTCCTGCCCCGAGGTCTCCGCCGGGTCCGGCGACACACCGCAGCGGTCGGCCATCAGCCGGAGCAACTCGGCCGTGCCCCACTCCCCTTCCGGATCCAGCCCCAGCGTCTGGCGCGGGTCCCGCGCCGCGAAGAGCCGGTAACTGTGCAGACTTTTCTCCCTCGGGGTCGAGACCCGTCCCGCCAGCCGGGCCGCCACCAGATGCGCGCGCAGCGCGCCGACACTCAGCACCCCTTGATCGTCCCGACTCCCCCCGCCCGCCGGGTACGAAACCGCCAAAAACACCCCGTGCGGGTGACCCGCGCCGAGCGCGCTCCAGACGTAGAAGACCTACGCCACACGCGTACGCGCCTCGCCGTAACGGGTTACCGGACCGCGCGATGACGGCGTGTGCGAAATTGGGGGATTCCGTGGAGAAGGAGCGGCTCCGTCGCCGGAAAGTGCACGACGCGCTACGGCCCGTCGCCGGGCAGGTCCTACGGAAGCAGCCCGTGGAGCGGGAAGACCGCGCGGCGGGTGGCGATCACGGCCTGGTCGAGCCGGTCCGCCGGGTCGTAACCGGAGTCGGCGAAGTCCGCCCACCGCGGATCACGGCCGTCCGTCATCCGCAGCGGCGCCTGCTGCCGGGTCCGGGCGTAGGCCTCGTGCCGCCACTCCTCGGGGACCGGCGTCTTCGGCGCCACCGGCGCGCCCGCCGCGATCGCCACCAGATGCGTCCACGTACGCGGCACCACATCGGCCACCGCGTAACCCCCGCCGCCCAGCGCCACCCAGCGGCCCTCCGCGTGGTCGTGCGCCAGCGCGTGACACGCCTCGGCGACCAGCCGCTGCGCGTCCAAGGACACCGCCAGATGCGCCAGCGGATCCTCGAAATGGGTGTCCGCGCCGTGCTGCGAGACAACCACTTGCGGCCGGAACGCCGCCACCAGCTCGGGCACCACCGCGTGGAAGGCCCGCAGCCAGCCCGCGTCACCCGTCCCCGCGGGAAGCGCCACATTGACCGCGCCGCCCTCCGCCGCGGGCCCGCCCGTCTCGTCCGGCCAGCCCGTCTGCGGGAACAGCGTCCGCGGATGCTCGTGCAGCGAGATCGTCAGCACCCGCGGGTCGTCCCAGAACGCCGTCTGCACACCGTCGCCGTGGTGTACGTCCACGTCCACGTACACCACCCGCTCCGCGCCCAGCTCCAGCAGCCGGGCCACCGCGAGCGCCGCGTCGTTGTAGACGCAGAAACCCGCCGCCGCGCCCGGCATCGCGTGGTGCAGCCCGCCCGCGAAGTTCACCGCGTGCAGCACATCGCCCTGCCACACCGCCTCGGCCGCGCCCACCGACTGCCCCGCGATCAGCGCGGACGCCTCGTGCATCCCCGCGAACGCCGGATTGTCCTCGGTGCCGAGCCCGTACGACAGATCCGCCGCGGCCGGATCCGCGGACGCGGCCCGTACCGCCGCCACGTAATCCGCCCGGTGCACCAGCGCCAGCGTCGAGTCACCGGCCGCGGGCGCCGCCACCACCGACAGCTCCCGGTCGAGCCCGAAGGCCCGCACCAAACCGCGCGTGAGCGACAGCCGCACCGGGTCCATCGGGTGGCCAGGACCAAAGTCGTACCTGGTTACCCGCTCATCCCACATCAACTGTGCTCGGCCGCTCATGGCCGACACCGTACCCGGCGGGCCCGGCCTCAAAGGACTTGGCGTACAACAGCGTCGCCCCCACCAGCACCATCGGCACGAGCATCGCCCCGCGGTAGCTCCACACATCGCCCAGCGCGCCCACCAGCGGCGAGCCGACCAGGAAACCCACGTAGTTGAAGATGTTCAGCCGCGCGATGGCCGAGTCCGAGGCACCGGGGAACATCCGCCCGGCCGCCGCGAACGTCTGCGGCACGATCACGCACAGCCCGAGCCCGAGCAGCGTGAAGCCCAGCATGCCCACCCACGCCCCCGGCGCCACCGCCACCACCGCGAAGCCCGCCATCGCCAGCACCGTCCCCAGCCGGACGACGGACGCGGCACCGTACCGCCGCACCCCGAAGTCACCGACCGAGCGGCCGATCAGCGTCGTCACCATGTAGACGGCGTACGGCACGGTGGAGAGCTGCTCCGAGCTGTGCAAGGTGTCCTGGAGGTACTTCGCGCTCCAGTTGGAGACCGTCGAGTCACCGATGTACGCGAAGGCCATGACCAGGCAGAGCGGCATCAGCAGCCGCATCACGACCGCCTGCTTCTCGCCCCCGAGCCCGCTGACTGACGGCTGCTCCTGGTCGGCGTACCAGCGGCTCGCCACCAGCGTCAACGGGATCAGCACCGCCACCACCGGCCCGTACAGCGCCACCAGCGAGATGTGCCAGTGCGCCCCCGACCACGCCAGACACGCCCCGACGATCCCGCCCAGGCTGTACGAGGCGTGGAAGCCGAGCATGATGCTGCGGCCGTAGGTGTGCTGGAGGCTCACCCCGAGCATGTTCATCGACGCGTCCAGACCGCCGACGCACACCCCGAACAGCGCCAGCGTCACCGCCGCCATCCACAACTGGTCGCCCGCGCCGAGCAGCAGCAGGACCAGGGCCACGACCGGCTGCACCCAGCGCAGCACCACACTCGGCCTGATCCGCTTCACCACGTACTCGGTCGCCACGCTGCCCAGGCCCGCGAGGATCGGCACCGCCGCCAGGAACACCGGCAGCAGCCCGTCGCTGATGCCGTACCGGTCCTGGATCGCCGGAATCCGGGTGACCAGCAGCGCGAAGAGCGCGCCCTGCGCGAAGAAGCTGATCGCGAGCGCGGCCCGCCCGTGCCGCAGCCGGTCGTCCGGCTGCCGGTACTTCACGGGGGCGGCGGGCCCCCCGGGGGCGCTCTGCGCGGCTTCGTCCATGAGCGAGCAGCGTAAACGCGGAAGCTACGGATGAGTAGGTGGCGGGGGTCACAATTGTGATCAACCCTCGCGGTACGGCTCCCCGGGCCGCTCCCGATCACCCCAACAGCAGGTCGGGCAGCCCTTCCATCGCACCGAACAGGGCCGTCGCACCGGCCACCTTCTCCGCCGGGGTCATCGCCGTGAACGCGTACACGTCCATCCCCGCCGCGACCGCCGCCCGCACCCCCAACGGACTGTCCTCGACCACCGCGCACCGCTCAGGAGCCACCCCCATCACGGCCGCCGCGTGCAGGAACAGATCCGGCGCCGGCTTCCCCCGCCCCACGTCCTGCGACGAGAAGATCCGCTCCTCCCCGAACCGCTCGTACAGCCCGGTCCTGCGCAGCGCCACCCGGATCCGCTCATGACTCCCCGACGACGCCAGGCAGTACGGCACCCCTTCCGCCACCAGCCGGTCCAGCACCCCCGCCGCCCCCGCCACCGGCTCCAGCTCCCGCTCGAAAGCCGCGAACACCCGCGCGTGCAGCTCCTCGTCGAACCCGTCGGGCAGCCGCCGCCCCGACCGCTCCCACACCACGTCGTGCACCCGGTGCACCGCCGCGCCCATGTAGTCCCGGACCGAGTCCTCGTACGTCGTCGGATGCCCCACCTCCGTCAGGTGCCCGGCGAGAATCCGGTTGGATATCGGCTCGCTGTCCACAAGGACGCCGTCATTGTCGAAGATGACCAGGTCATACCGCATACGGCCACTGTAGTTGGGGGCACGGATCCGGTAGCGTACGGGCCATGTCGAGCCCCGAGGCATCCAAGGCGGGGGCTTTCGGTCACGCCGTCAGCCCCCTGAACCACTGAGTCCGCAGCTCACTTTCTGCGCTGCGCGCCCCCGGGCGCTGACCGCGGTGACGAGACGACGTTCACGTTTCCTCTCGTGCATCTCCTCACCTCGGAGCCTTTCTCGATGCCTCTACGTCTCCCTGTTCCGCTGTACCTGCTCGCCATGGCCGTCTTCGCCATGGGCACCTCCGAATTCATGCTGGCCGGCCTTCTGCCGGAGATCGCCGCCGACCTCGATGTGACGGTCGGGACCGCGGGCACGCTCACCTCGGCCTTCGCGATCGGCATGGTCGTCGGCGCCCCGCTGATGGCCGCGCTCGCCAGGGCCTGGCCCGCCCGCGGCAGCCTGCTCGCCTTCGTCGTCGCCTTCGCGGCGGCGCACGCCGCGGGCGCCGTCACCGGGAGCTTCCCGGTCCTGTTCGCCACCCGGATCGTCGCCGCGCTCGCGAACGCGGGCTTCCTCGCCGTCGCCCTCACCACCGCCGTCACGCTCGTGTCCCCCGACCGCAAGGGGCGCGCACTGGCCGTACTGCTCGCCGGGACGACGGTGGCCACGGTCGCCGGGGTACCCGGAGGCGCGGTGCTCGGCACCCTGCTGGGGTGGCGGGCCACCTTCTGGGCGATCGCCGTGCTGTGCCTGCCCGCCGCCGCGGGAATCCTCAAGGGCGTTCCGGCCCGGCCGCCGGCTCGTACGTCCGCGGCCGAACCCGGCCTGCGCACCGAGCTGGCACTGCTCAAGTCCCCACGCCTGGTGACGAGTCTGCTGCTCGGCGCCCTGGTGAACGCGGCCACCTTCGCAAGCTTCACCTTCCTCGCACCGGTCGTCACCGACACCGCGGGCCTCGGCCGCCTGTGGATCTCCGTGACCTTGATGCTCTTCGGCGCCGGGTCCTTCGCAGGAGTCACCCTCGCGGGCCGCCTGGCCGACCACCGCCCCGGCCTGGTCCTCACCGCCGCGGGCCCGCTCCTGCTCCTCGGCTGGCTCGCCCTGGCCCTGCTGGCCGACAGGCCGGCCGCCCTGCTCCCCCTCGTCTTCCTCCAGGGCGCCCTGTCCTTCCTCCTCGGCGGCACCCTGATCACCCGCGTCCTCTACGAAGCAGCCGCCGCCCCCACCATGTCCGGCTCCTACGCCACCGCCGCCCTCAACCTCGGCGCGGTCCTCGGCCCCCTGACCGCCGCCGCCACCCTCCACACAAGCGCTGGTCCCCTCGCCCCCTTCTGGACCAGTACCCTTCTCGTCCTCCTCGCCCTCCCGCTCCTCAGGAGAGCATAAAAGGAGAACGCAAAAGAGGCCCGGCCTCGGATCCTAAGATCCGAGGCCGGGCCTCTTCCATAAAGATTGTTCGGCGGTGTCCTACTCTCCCACAGGGTCCCCCCTGCAGTACCATCGGCGCTGAAAGGCTTAGCTTCCGGGTTCGGAATGTAACCGGGCGTTTCCCTAACGCTATGACCACCGAAACA